>JAYSSI010000049.1:0-178255 GCA_043720615.1 Pseudobdellovibrionaceae bacterium
GCCTTTAAGATGCGACCTTGCAAGGTCAAGCCGACCCCGGCACCAAAAGCTGTCGTGCAAAACGACATGAAAAATATAATCCCAGCAACGTACTTCATATTTAATTTATCGGTAGGAGCTAGACAGGACTAAATGATAAATACCCGTAAATCTAATAACATAAATAGAAATCTCAAAATAAGATAAGAGCATTTGGAAAAGTAAAATACTTTAAACACCTTGAAGGTTAATAATGAGTTTTTAGTTTGGAAACTCGATAAGATCAGTCAATAAATGTCTCAAAATGAGATCCTACGTTCCCTTGAAATATATTTTTTAGGTTGAATGAAATTTTGTGCTTGAGCTCAATTTTTAAGACAGCACTAAGACCTTAAAATCAAAATTATTATTGCAAATTTTCTGCGGGCAGCTGTGAAAATATTCGTAAACCTGAAGACGCTTCGATTTCGGCAAGGCTTGAGCTAAACTTTTTCCAATCATCACTAGCCACTATTTCGGGAGAAAAAGTGGGGCATTTTCCAAAAGGGCTTTCGGCAAGAACCGTCCCATCTTGATGCGTGTTCGGCATAATAACAGCCACCATGGGAGTCTTCTCATTGATATCTTTTAAAGATTGATTTGCGTCTAAGACAAGAAGGATTTTGAAATTCATAGAAGGAATTGGAATATCCTTTTTAGGACCAATGCTTCCATAATTTTTTCCGTAGATAGGACCCGCAATAACATAGACCTTCTTGTGATCACGTTTCACAAGAGTCCTTGTGTGCTGCTCGAGCTGCTGCCAAAGCCCTCGGTTTAAAAAAGGTGTCTGAGGAACAATATTACTCATAATAAAAGTCGCTCGGTTATTGTCAGAAGTATCTGTTCGATCCGCAGATGGAATTTGATGACCTCGATCATAGCAACTGCCCGAAAACTCTCCCGGTGCAACCACTTCATAAGTTGAATGAGCTTGATTTAAAAAATGTTCGAGATCTTTGTCTTCTTGAAAATCATTGGTTCGTCCCGAGCTTCCCATTTGATGAGCTTCTAACTTCCAAGCCACCCAATTCGGAGACCTGCGTTCTTTATTGTAAGATAAAACATACTGCTCGCGTGAAACAATAATTTCAGAGGTGGTGGCATCGGGGATAATTCCAGGAAGATTTAAATTTTTAGCTAACGGGATTCCAAGGACAACTTCTATTTTTGCCGCAGCAATATCACAAATTAAAATCGGGAGACAAAGGATCAACAATTTTCGTTTTAAAGCGTTCATATCCATGGCCCCCCTGTGGATTAGATCACCTGTTAAAATGGTGCATGGATTATTCATAGAATGGTAGGGGTTTCAGTAATTTAAAATCTCTGTCGCGGCAAATCAATAATCGCAGCAAATGAATCGCTTTTAAGCACTGCTGATAGCGGCCATAAGCTCAACTCCGGAGACATTATGCGGCTTTTTGCTTACAAACTGATCATCTCTTATAAACATTATTCATGCTGAATCAATGTTAGGTGAGCCAAATTTCAGCTCAATTCCCCCATGATGAGATCCGTAAGATCGAAATGTATCAGAATTACTTGGCATCCAAGCTGCAATGTATTGCATGTCAGCCTTTAGAAAAGGAGTGAATATGAAGAAAATTATAATAAAATCAAATTTGATTCTTCTTGTGAGCTCTCTCGTATTACCTTCATTCACACTAGCTCAAAGCTTTTCTATAACCACACAAATTGAGGCAGGCTCCAACCTCTACGCTGAAAAACAGTATCACCGCTCTGCAGGACAAAGACTAAGCCTCTCCCCTAATTACACATTGGCAAAAAATTGGCAGACGTCTGGGACTCTCACAATTTCGCAAGAAACTGCTTCTCCCTCCCGAACCACTCTGGAAAACACTTCTCTTTCGCTTTCTTACACCGGTTACAAACTTGGAATTTTTGATTTAAAAAATAAACTTTTAGGGACACTTCCTACCCGTCAAGAATCTTGGGATTCAGAAAAATATAAAGGCTCTCTCGGCTTCGGCACCGATATTTCAATTGCAACTCAGAACGGGATATTACCAAATTCAGTCACTTTGGGATTATCTGCAAACAGAAATTTTCATGAGTACACTCAAAACGCGGAAGGCTCTCCTAATATTCAAAATTCCTTAAGAACAAGTTTAGCTTTTGGCTGGCAACTGACTTCCAATTTAAATTTTGGAGTATTTGCGGCGTACCGACTAGCTCAGACTTATGAGGAATCAATCCGTAATAGTTTTATTTCATCATCAAACCTTGCCTACAGTCTCAGCAAAAAACTCAATTTCTACGGCGGAACCTCACTTGGTGAACGCGCGGCCTTTAAAAGTAACGGAAGTGATTCAAATATAAGTTTATTTGACGAAAACCATTCAGAAATTTTTGCAGGGCTAACTTACATTATATAGGGAGAGACTATGAAGAACTTGATGACACTTTTTACGCTCACTTTACTGGTTGCAGGTTGCACCAAGAAGTTAAATTATAAAGAACAGTATAAAGAAGACGTCGTGTCTAAAGCTAACATCGACACATCATCTGAGTATCTCTATGTCCCCTCGATGGCATCAGCCAGCCGAACCTCTAAAGTCGCAAGGCCTTTTTGGATGGGTCAAGAAAAGCGGGTTAAGTTTCTATTCACTGATAAAGCACTTCAAGTCTTAGAAATTGAATCTGATTCAAGATTTAGTTCAAATAATTCAAATAGCAAATTAGTTCTTGAAATTCCTGTGACCCATTTGCAGTTTCAGTGCGCCAAAGATAAATACGGCGAATGCAAAAACGAAGAGGAAGAAAATAAAGAGATTTCTTGGAGCCAAAAAGCACAATTTAAACCTGATTTTTCAGGTGTTAGATTAACAGAAGTCAGCTTACTTGCCATGCAAATGGACTCTCTTTTAGGTCAATCTTGCTATACAGAAGTGGGCTCAAGGCCTTTAAATTTTGAAATCACTGATACGACTGTTAATTTTAAAATTGAGCGTTCTTACAAAGTGGATGCAAAATGTTTAGGCTTAAACAATATTGAATCCCTCGCAGATCTTAACTCAACCGCCGTTTATCATTATTCTTTTGCTAAAATTAATAGCTTAGCTACGAAAAATTATAAAGTGGCTTCTTATCCTCGAGAAGATCAAAACACCTTTGGCTTTTTTGATACAAGACTGAAGCAACTTGATATTGATAACAATCAGACCTCTGAGAGCGAAAAAGTTTTAATGAATCGCTGGAATCCGACACGCAGTGAAGTTGTTTATTACTTAAGTGATGAATTTGCAAAACCCGAGCACAAAAGTATCAGAGAAGCGACTTTTGATGCTTTTGCAAAAGTAAATCGTGGCTTAAAAGACGCCGGAGCCCAATTTCAGTTAAATCTTAAAGACGGCCTTGGTAAAGAGCCCGGTGATATTCGTAACAGTATGATCGTGATGGTTGAAGACCCTGTGGCTTCAAGTATTATTGGATATGGTCCCTCCATTGCCGATCCTCGAACTGGTGAAATTTTAGGCGCTCGTGTTGTGATGTACTTAGGAACAATCCAAAGATATATCAAAAATTCTTATGACGAAGTAAGGCGTCATCATTTGGCGCAAAAAATTAAAGCTCCAAAAGTGGAAACACTTCCGCCAGCTCCACCAGCTAAAGATCAACCAACGCCGACGGCTAAAGCTTTATCATTTACTCAAGAAGCTCCCGTGCATTTGCTTGCAAATGTTAAAAATGAACTTAGAAATTACACAAAAAACGTATCGAATTCTCAATCTAATCCTGATATTTACCTAGCTCAGCACAATGCCTGCGCACTGTCTGGTGAAATGTCATCGATCAATACTACAATTGATAAAAATTTAACTTTGGCCTTTGGTCAAAATTTAAAATCTTGGGAAGAACTAACAGAATCTGAAAAACAGAAAGCCATCCAAATTATTCTTCCTGAAACTTGGTCAGTGACATTAGTTCATGAGCTGGGTCACAACCTTGGACTTCGACATAATTTCGGAGGATCTGAAGACAAAGAAAACTTTTACACGACGGAAGAACTTCAAAAAATTGGGCTTAATCACAAAGTCAATTACAGCTCAGTGATGGATTATGGCTCTAGCGAGTTAAGTGTTCTCCCTATTCTAGGAAAATACGATATTGCTGCTTTAAAATATGCTTATGCGGGACAAGTTGAAACAAAATCCGGTGTTATTAGCGTTAAAACAACAATTGCAGATTTAAAAAAGGAAAAAGTTGAACTTAAAACATATAGGTATTGTTCGGATGAACACGTCGACGTCAATGCGGGTTGCAAAAAGTTTGATCAAGGTTCTTCTTTAACCGAAATTGCTCAAAGTTTAATTGAACTTTATGAAACCAATTACCTACGTCGAAACTTTAGAAATAAAGCTTATAACTTTGGACATAACGGTGACAAAGGCTACGCCACTCGAATTGAAAGTACATTCAGAAATCTAAGAATGTTTTTTGAGACCTATGAAAGAATCGTCAGTATTTACCCATTAACTATGAAAGATTGGGAGACTGAGGCTTTTCTGAAAGATCTTAAAGTCGCAGCTTCGTTATCTGGTCAATTTTTACTCCAAGTTATTCTGACTCCAGATATTCAGTGTGCCGTAAGCGCCACTTCAAAGCCTTCAGAAATTATAGGTATTCAAGCCCTTTCAGCAATTGATAAAGAAGTTATCAATTGCTCCGATGTAAGCCTTAAAAGTGAATATATGATTGTAGGCCAAGCAGGAAAATCTTTTTCATCTATAAAATCTAAGCTTTCAACAAATCCTTATATGGATCAAATCGATGTTCGCGGGATTTGGATCGATAAAGTGCTCGCTATTAAATATTTGCTCTCAAGAACTATGGGAATGACAGAAGATAAAGAAAATTTTTCTTTTGATAAGATTAAAATGAATTACTTTGATATTCCAGATTTGCAAAAGCCAATGATGGAGGCCATGAAATCGATTTTACTTAATACAAGTGGTCGCAGCATTAAATTTCAAAGTCCTTCTGGCCAATCTATTAGCATTCCCACTTATTATGATTTATTTGAAAGTCAGCTTATTACTAAAACAATGGACGTAAAAGTGATGACTGATTTGGGATTGCCACATCGCGATCAATATCTTCAGGAAGTCCTTTTACAAGCGATCAATGTGGGAACTCCTGAAAATCCTGCTGAAAGAGAACAAAATCGTCCCATGATTGAAAACCTTGGAGTTTTTAAAACTAAAAAGATTTTTGGTCTTGGAAAACCTCCCAAGGGCACTGTTTCTACAACAATTGGTGATGATGTTTACGCAGCCACTGGAAAAAATCAAATGGCCGCCAATATCATCCAGTTTTTTGAGATTTCAAAAATTATCAGTGCGATCAGTCCTAAACAATTGATGGAAATTTTGAAACTCAAAAGCACCGGAGCTCCTTTAAGTGAAAAAGCCACGGCAGCTGAGAAAAAAGCCATGGCCTTAGACAAAGGCTTCTTAGAAATGGCAGCCCGAGGTCAACTTTCTCCTCCTAGCTTTTACGAGAAAATGATCACCTTGCTGCCTGTTTTATAAATCTGTAAGAATTTGAAAATCGAGAGTCTTTAAAAAAGGCTCTCGATAATGCTTAAAGGCGCCCCTTCATCATTCCAAACCAATACAAAGGCGGCAGTAAATATCTTTTTAAAATCCACATACTAGTTCTTTCTTTGGTCATATCCATGGGAAATGACGGCAGTAACTTTCCATCATAACCAAATTCTGCCAAAATAACTTTTCCTTCTCCCGTGACTAAGGGACAAGAGGAATAACCATCATATTTCATCGAAGGCTCACGTCCTGCCATCAAATCAACTATATTTTGCGCAACAATGGGAGCTTGTTTTCGAATAGCCGCCCCGGTTTTTGAATTAGGGACTCCGGTAACATCGCCGATTCCAAAAATATTTTTAAAATCTTGATGTTGTAAAGTTCCTTGATCAACTTTTAACCAACCCGCTTGCGGCCCAGATTCAAAAGCCAATCCAGACTCTTTGATATACTGATGCGCACTCATCGGCGGAACAACATGTAAAAGATCGTAAGATATCTTTTCTTGCTCAACGGATGCTTCTATGGTCTTTTCAAAAATGGCTATTTTTTCTTTGGCTAAGACTTCAACTAATTTATGCGAAAACTTAAGCTCAATATTTTTTCGAGAGGCCACCGCTAAAAGTGGTTTTGCAAAAGCTGGAATTCCAAAAATAGCTTTTCCTGCTATAGCAAAAATAATCTTAGATTTTTCTCGTACATTATTTTTAGTAAAAATCTCATCCGCCAAGTACATTATTTTCTGTGGAGCTCCTGCACATTTAATCGGCACTGGTGGCATAATAAATAAAGCTGTTCCACCTTTAAAATTTTGTATCATCTCTGCGGTTTTCTCAGCCTCTTCATACTGATAAATACTGCAAAGACCTGATTTACCTAAATTCCCATCAACACCTTTTATCATGGTCCAATCTAATTTTAATCCTGTAGCAACAATCAGATAATCAAACCCGATCACTTGCCCTGATGTGCAAACAACACGGCGATCTTGAACTTTAACAGTTTGAACCCGATCTTGAATCCACTGGACACCTGAAGGAATCATATCCTTCATTTTCTTTTGGGTTATTTCTTTTTTTACAATTCCTGCGCCTACAAGGGTCCAAAAGGGTTGATAATAATGAAAATCTGCGGGCTCAATCACTCCAACGTTTTCAGCCCCAATTAATTTTTTTAATCGAGCGGCCATGGAAACTCCACCTGAACCGGCTCCTAAAATTAAAACTTTAAAATGTGCGCTTGCCATCAAAACCCCTAAACTAGTGGATCATCTCCACTGATAAAAATAAGTAAACCCTTTTGTTCAAGCTCTAAAGTTTTTTCTAAAATTAATTTTTGGGCCGCTTCCACTTTGGCCGCCGATTGCGGTCCCAAATGATCCAGCGCCACTTGAATCATTTCTACTTTTCTTTTTGAAAAAGGCTTTAACAGCAAAGTCACAAACTCTTTATTTTTTCCTCTTAAGGCTAAAACCCAAGTAGGTTCTGCAATTTCTTGAAAAAGTTTATTCATCCCTTGCGTATTTACTTTTAGTAAATCATCAAAAATAACCAGATTTTTACTTAACCGCTCGGCCATCTTGGGGTCTTTTTTCATAATTTCAGATAATATACGCTTCTGAGACTTTTCATCTAAGCCTCTTAATGCATCAATAGCCGCTTTAAATCCTTTTATTTTTGCCACAAAATAAATGCTAGCATCGAAGATGACATAAATCTAGGACCAGTGTTCTTAAAATTGATTTCTTTTTTCACGAACTCGCTGAAAGCTTGGAACATCTGCGGCCATAAGAAAAGGATTAAATTTTTTCTCTTGCTCTAATAGCAAGGGATGAACAGGCCGGTAACCTTGAAAAGAAATATTTTCTTTCAGACAAAATCTTTGGTTGTTTGAAAAATAGTCGTGAGTGCAAAAAATTAAAGTCCTATTATCGAGCGCTTTGATCTTTTGTAAGGATTTAAACATTTTCTCAAAACTTCCTTCAAATAATCGACCACAGCCTAAAGCAAATAACACATCTCCCGAGAAAATCCATTTTTGCTGAAGGAGTGAATAAGCAATATGACCCAGCGTATGTCCAGGCAGCTCTAGAACCTCAAACTTAAGATCTTGAAACATTACCACATCGCCTTCTTTGACCCAATCAGTTGCCAATTGATCCAATTGTAATTGATTTTTTAGAGGCGCATACACCGGACATAAAAATTTATTTTTAAGTTCCAAAACTCCATCAATATGATCTGCATGATGATGGGTGATTAAAATCATCTGACACTTTAATTGGAATTTATTTAAATATTCCATCACAGCTAAAGGCTCGCCGGGATCAACAACAATAGCGTCCTTAGTATTATGTATAACAAAAACAAAGTTATCTTGAAAAATTGGAATTTTTTCGAACTGCCAAGCGTTTTCCATAACCAAGTTTACTCTCCAAGAATATCATATCTAACTTCAAGACCAAGAGCCAGGTGGCACTTTCATTTTGCCAAAGTTTAGTTAACACTGGGGTATGTCAAAATTAAGCATGCCAAAAATTCTTTCTAAGTTCCTTTTTCTTTCAGCCATATTTCTAGCTGCTCAATTAGCAGAAGCAGCCGTTTCACCTTTAGCGGTGTCCATCATTCCGCCTGTTCAATTTCCCTCGAAGGAATTTTCTGTGACCGGAGCCCGATTGGGTCTGCTTTGGGGACACCATCGGGATCTTTACGGCATTGATTTAGGTCTTTTGGGAAATATCACAGATCAAGAATTTAGTGGAATCGCAGCTTCGGGAATTTTTAATTACACAAAAGGTTCTACCACAATCTTAGGTCTTCAATTGGCTGGCTTGGTGAATGTTAATACCAGTAAAACTAGTGTTTATGGTTTACAAATGGCCTTAGGTTTAAATTCAAATACTACGACTTCTAAAGTGGTGGGGGTTCAACTGGCGCTGCTTGGAAATTTAGCGCCTTTTACTGATGTTTACGGTGTTCAAGTGGGACTTTATAATAAAGCCATGTCAGTTTATGGACTTCAAATTGGCTTAGTGAATGTGACGAATAATTTGCATGGTTTGCAAATTGGACTGATTAATTTTAATACAAAGGGACTTTTTGTTGTGTCCCCTTTTCTTAATTTTGGCTTCTAAGTCTAATATTTAAATCTTACAGCGACCAGTTCTCGGCGGTTAAGGTCTCGTAAAAAACATGCCCTGAAAGTCGAAACCCCTTCATCGCTTTTGGAATCACCGTATTATTCGGGCGATAGTAAACTGGAATCACGGGAATATCTGCCACATAAGCCTCAACTATCTTTTTTGCTAATTGGGCTCGCCCTTTAGGATTTAATTCCTCTTCCAGCTTTTCAATCAAGCGATCGACTTCAAAATTTTTGTACCCGGGATAATTTTGACCAGCCCAAGAGTTGGCAGCCGACGGAATCATCGTCGAATGCAAAGTCGAGCGCGGACTGTTTTCTGGAACTGACACCCAAGAATACATCGCTAAATCAAATTTTCTACGACTGACAGTCTCTCCGAAAAAAACTCTAGGAGGTTCATTTTTTACCAATAACTCGATGCCCACAGCTTTAAATTTTTCCTGCAAGTAAACTTCAATCATTTCATTCAGCTTGGCCCCTGAAGCCGCTCGCAAATTAAGACTGAGCTTTTGACCGTTTTTTTCACGAATCCCTTGGGGACCCATTTTCCAGCCAGCCTCTTCTAGCATCTTCGAAGCTTCTCTTTTACTATAATTATAAGTGGCCACTTTATCTGTAAACCAAGGATCTTTTTCTGTGACAAAATGCTGCGCAGGTCGCCCCCGTCCTTCAAGCAAAGTCTGAATCATTTCTTTTTTATTAAATGACATCAGTAAAGCTTTACGAACTTTTAAATCACTCAAAATAGGATTATCCAAATTTATATCAATGTGCGCGTAAACCACGCCATCTTCAAAAACGACATTGTAAGGCAGATTTTCTGTTTTCACTTTTTTCTCAAAAATCACGGCTTGATCTAAACCAAGTCCTGCCATTGAGCTGATCATATCAATGATTCCAGAACGCAAATTGGCCTCTAAGGTTGCGTTGTTAGGAACCAGTTTAAAAACGATTTTTTTAAACTCAGGCGCTTTTCCATAAAAATGCGGATTGGGAGTAAAAATCAAATGGCTTCCCAACTTCACTTCTGAAATTACATAAGGACCAAAATACAAACCAGGGTTGGTAGGATTTTTTGTATACAAAGAATTAAGATCATAACCTTCTGGCTTACTTTCAAATTGCTTAAAAACCTCGCCCTCAAGGTGGGCCGGAAGTAGATCCGGCATTGTCATTGTATAATCATATTTAGTTTTTGCAAAAGTTAAGGTGCATTTCTTAGGATTGGCTTTATCTAAAACAATGCTTGTGATGTTTTCATAGGGTTCGCGATTGGGATTGGAAACATTTTTACTTTTTCCAACCTGCCATGCAAACTCCACATCTCGGCAAGTCACAGGGGTTCCATCCCCCCACTTTGCTTTTTCAATAATTTCAATGGTGGCTTCAAGCCCGGCTCCCTTTTTTTTAGCCAGTTTATTTTCAAGGCTAGGAATTTTTTTAATCATCAAAGGCTTCCACTCATTATCTGGTGTTAAATAAACCAGGGGCCGCCATGCAAGATAGAGCATGTATTTGGTGGCTGCGGTGGTTGTAATCAGCGGATTTAAGTTTTCAAACTCCGCACTCATACCAATGGTTAAAACATCTTTACTTAGGGCCAAACTCATTTGGGTGCTGAGTAGAGTCAAACTAAGAAGAACTAATTTTATTGTTTTCATAGACCATCCTTTACCTAAGTAGGAATAACCTAAGCCTGACCCCTCGTCAAAGGGCTGGAAGCAGCCCTTGACGTTAGAATATTTAAGTCTCAAAAACATTTTTTTCACCTAGAATAAAAGAATGAAAAAATCTGGCGTATCGACTCTGCATATCTTTGAAATTATGACTCCAAACCCCTTCTCCTTGAATATGAACGCTACTCTGCGGGAGATTATTAAAACATTTATTGAAAAAAAAATAAGTGGCGCTCCGATTGTTGAGCGAGGATCCCTTAAAGTCCTCAGTGTTGTCAGCGAATCAGACTTGATGCGCTTTGCCGCACTCGGTGGCTTGGATCAACCTCTTTCAGATTTTATCCAAAAACTTGTGCCGGCCGCACAACTTGTCACAGTTCAACCCGAAGATCCTTTTTCTGAAGTATTTAAGCGCTTTTTAACTAAACCTGTACGTCGCGTGCTGGTGGTTGATAAAAAAATGAATTTGGTGGGAATAGTTTCTCGTCGAGATATGATTGCGGCGTTTTTAAAATCTGAAGAAAAAGAAGAACAGAAAAAAGCCTAATATCTTATTTTAATCGAAGCTGCTGCCGTTCGTGCTTTTTTACGAGCTTCGTCAGTGGTTTTTCCACGGGCTAATGCCACACCCATACGACGATAGGCTTTTGTCAGAGGCTTTCCAAACCAACGAAGATCAGTTTGCTTTCCTTTTAAGGCCAAAGCTAATCCTTCCACCGAAAAATTTTCTGATTCTTTTTCAGCTAAGATAACAGCTGATGCGGTCGGGCCCCAATAAGAAATTTCAGGAATCGGCAAACCTAAAATACTTCTTAAATGTAAATCAAATTCTGTTAAATCCTGCGAAGCTAAAGTCACCATACCGGTGTCATGGGGCCTTGGAGAAAGTTCTGAGAAATATATTTCTTTTTTAGTCACAAAAAATTCCACACCAAAAAGACCTGCTCCGCCTAAATAATCAGTCACTTTTTTAGCCATCTTTTGTGCTTTTTTTAATTGTGCCGGAGTCAGCTTTGCCGGCAGCCAGGATTCTTGATAATCGCCGCGCTCTTGCCGGTGCCCGATAGGTTTTACAAATATAGTAGGGCCTTTTTTTTGTTTGATCGTAAGGAGCGTAATCTCTGATTCAAAGGGAATAAATTCTTCCACAATCACTTTTTTTTGATCGCCTCGCATCCCAGTCACTGCAAAGTCCCAGGCCTTTTGCACATCACTGGCTTTCTTTACAACAGACTGACCTTTTCCTGACGAAGACATTACGGGCTTTATAACATTTGGAAAACCAATGCGAGCTGAAGCTTTGATTAAATCTTCTAAATTTTCTGCATAAGCAAAGGCTGCCGTTTTTAATTTTAATTGGTTTGCTGCAATATCTCGAATCGCATCGCGATTCATGGTCAGATAAGCTGCCTTTGCTGTTGGAACTACTTGGATACCTTGTGCTTCGAATTCTTTTAATTTTTCGGTTCGAATGGCTTCAATCTCTGGAACTATGATATCAGGCTGGTGCTTTTTTACGACTTTTTCTAAAGCTAACGCATCCAGCATATCAATGACCTCAAAAGCATCAGAAACTGGCATTGCCGGGGCACCCTCATAGCGATCAACGGCGATCACTGTTAATCCAAGGCGCTGGGCTGAAATTGCAAATTCTTTGCCTAATTCTCCTGAGCCTAACAACATGATTTTTAGATTATTTTTTTTCATCACCGAATTTTGCCGTAGGAGCCAAGAGTCATTCAACATGATTCTTGCAGTCTTTAAGATAAATCGCTCTAATCTTTGAATGAAGACTTCTAAGAAAGCAAAAAAAACCATCGCTTTGATTGCCCACGACGGTAAAAAAGATTTTCTCGTCGCTTTTGTTCAAGACCATATGGATCTTATTAATAAGTTTAATCTGATTGGTACCGGGAATTCAGGGCGATTGGTGCAAAACGCTGGGCTTAAAATTAAAAGACTTCTCTCGGGACCTTTGGGTGGAGATGCTCAAATTGCTACGTCTGTGGCTACCGGGAAGTGTGATGCTGTGGTTTTTTTACGAGACCCGTTGGGGATGCACCCCCATGATCCTGATATTTCTATGCTGCTAAGGATATGCGATGTTCACAATGTTCCGCTGGCGACGAATCCTGCTACGGCGGAATTAATTATTCGCGGTTTAAAGTAAGTATGAGTATTTTTACTTTTTTTGAATAACAATCCATGTACCACCTAAAAATGGCCATAAAAATTTAGAAAATATCCTATGGCCTGAATACCATTTTACAAGAATCGTATTTTTATTATTTTTAGACCAGTTGATTAAATCCAAGGGATTTAAAAAATAACAAGCATCATTATCTGCAAAAAAAGGTGGCTTGTTATCAGGCTCTCTCATTAAATATTTAGGCTCATTTTCGAATAAAAGTTTTTTCAAAGTATAAAATAAATGATGAAAAGTATAAAACCATCCTTCAAATAAAGTATTTCCTCCAGGATGACTAGCCATAGTTGGAGTACGTTGTTCAAAAATCTTTCCTGCTTTTGTTTTTTGTACAGTCAGAATAAATGTAAAATAAAGATTAGATAAAAAGCTAAGAAGGTTTGGACCGACAATAATCAGTCGACCTCCTGATTTTAAAACGCGAAGACACTCTTTAAGAGCAAGCGAAGGTTCTGGTACATGCTCCAGTACATCGTGCATCGAAATCACATCAAATGAGCTGGATTCAAATGGAATTTTCTGCGAATCTCCTTGCGAATATTTGAGTTCAGGATCAACTTTATTAGACTCTAAGGGACCTGGGTGCAAGTCTAATCCTTGAACTAAAAACCCACTTTTTTTTAACATCAACGTGCTCCAACCACTCCCACATCCAATCTCTAAAAGTTTGGCATTCTTTAGATCTACGTTTTCACGAATAAAATTTACGTAGCGTCGGTAATAGTTTTCTGCACTTGCTTGATCTTCACCAAAATGAGCTCGAACTTCTGAATCATCCGCTGAATACTGTTCTTGAACTTGAGTAAAATTTTTAAAAGCCATAAACTAAATTTAGGCTATATTTGCATAAGAAGCAAACCTCTGAATAGCTTCGATTTAAAAGAAGTCTTTTAATTAACTAGACTATAGATCTTTAGTAACAACGTATGTTTAAAATTAGCCAATAGACCAGTGAGGTACAGGTCTTTCAATGTTAGTGTAATCAGATGAACATTAAGAAATTTTTTCAGCTCATAGCCGCGCGATCCATAAAAACTCTCTTCATGCTTATTCCCTTTTCAAAAGGTAAGCAGACGCTGGCGCATCATTTTTATATCAATTTCCTAAGTGGCATTAATCACAGAATGATTGTTCGTCATAACGGAGTCCGATTTGATATAAATTTTGCCGATCGTATGCAGGCAATTTTCTACCTAACTAGCTTGTACGAGCCAGAAACAGTTTCTACCTGTCTACAACTTCTTCATGAAAATAAAAAAGGCGTTTATATTGATGTTGGCGCAAATATTGGATTAATAACTTTGCAAGTGAAAGCTCGTAGGCAACAAACTGAAAGCCATCTTTTTGAACCTGACCCTGCAGTATTTTCTGAACTTAAAAGAAATCTAGCTTTAAATATATTAGATCCGATTTCCTATCATCAAAAAGCCGTGAGCGATATTCCTAACCAAACACTTACTTTTTATTCTAGCGAAAATATTTTTGAATCCGGCTGGGGACGCCTGTCAAATCAAGAGAATAAAAACCAAGCCAATGGAATTGAAGTCAAAAGCGTCACTCTTGATGATTATATTGATCAAAATAAAATCGAAACCGTCGACGTTTTAAAAATTGATGTGGAAGGCGCTGAAGCTAAAGTGCTTATGGGAGCCAAGAATTCCTTAAAGGCTCAGAAAATAAAACATATCATTTGCGAATTAAATGATCCGGCCTTAGCTGCTTTTAATTCAAGCTCCGCAGACCTTCAAAAAATGTTATCTGATTTCGGCTACAAGGAAGTAAAAAAAGTTGGAATGAACGCACTTTTTAGCGCCTCAGCTAGCTCATCCAAATAATATAAACGAAGATTTAATAAGAATTCCTTTGTAAAAACCCAAGTGGATCTTTTTCAAAATCAAAATAATTTTCAAGAGTAATAATAACTGATTTAGAATTTTTAAATTTTTCTTTAAACTTCACTAGACCTTTAGAACTTTTTTTTCTTCCGCTTTTGACTTCGATGGCGTAAATTCGCCGACCTTCCTTAAGGACAAAATCGACCTCATCACTGCCCTCTCTCCAATAATACAGATTTTGATCTGTTCGATTCAGCTGAGCACCCACTATCAGCTCAAAAACTCTTCCCACTTCATCAGGCTTATAATCATCTAAGATATTTAAGTAATACAAGCAAGGTGCAAGCAGTAAAATTTTTGGAGACGAGGATTTTGCTTTAATTTTCTTTTCTGAATACTTTTCAAGGGCTTTAATTAAAAAAGATCCTTCAAAAAGTGAAATATAATATTTTACTAAATCTACATTTCCTTTGTCCTGAATTTGTCCCAAAATTTTTGTATAACTGATTTCTTGAGCTGGGTAGGAAACAAGAATTTCAAAAGCTTGCTTGAACAATGAAGGACTTTTAACATTTTGAAATTGTAAAATATCTTTTTCAATCACAGTTGCTACTATCGAATTTTTTACGTAATTGACCCATTCCGATTGATTTTTAAACTGGTAAGAGGCTGGATAACCTCCGAATTTTAAATAATCTTTAAAGGTTAGCTGATAGCCGTCGCTAGATTCATTAAAATTCCAATGGTACGCCTTAATTAACTGAAACCTTCCCGTGAGACTTTCTGTAAGTCCTTTTTGAATTTCTAAGGAACTAGATCCAAGCAACACACATCTGACATTTAACTTTTCTTTTTTACTCGCATCTGAAAGTTTTTTTATAACGGCAGCCCAGTTTTCACATTTTTGAATTTCATCAATCACTAAGATCTTATTTTGACTGATGGCCTTGCCCCACAGCTCAGTTAACCACTGAGCTGTGCTGTTAAATACCTCATCTGCACTTTCATAGATAAATTGATCTTTAAATTGAGTCTTAAAAAAGTGAATGACCGTGGTGGTTTTTCCCACCTGTCTAGGACCAATGAGAACCTGAATAAGTCCATTATTTTGATTTAAGTTAAACTCTAACTTATTGATAAAATTGAGTTTTACTACGTTTATCATATTTGATAGGTTAACCTACTATTTTTGAAAGGTCAACCTATCATTTCTTAGATCTCGTGTATTAGACCCCGCGAAGCGCGCCGCCATCGATCACAATACTTTGGCCCGTTATATAACCAGCTTTTGGCGAAGATAAGAAACAGGCTAAATCTGCAAGCTCCCTAGGATCTCCCAATCTTCCTGCAGGTACTAACTGTTTAATTTTTTCTTCGGTTAGTTTTAAATCTTTCAAACGATCTGTGGCCGTGTAGCCAGGTAGTAATAAGTTGATCGTAATCCCTTCGCTTGCCACTTCATTCACGATTGATTTTGCTAAACCAGCAAGGCCGGCACGAAATCCATTTGAAGTAGTTAATCCTGACAAAGGTTCTTTGGCCGCGAGCGAAGTGATCATTAAAATTCGTCCGTATTTTTGTTTTTTCATTCCAGGCAAGGCTGCATTTAGCGATTCCACCACACTCATCCATAAACTTTGAAAATCTGTGGCCCATTGTTCAGAGCTCACATCTTGAAAATTATTTTTTTGTGGGCCGCCGGTATTGGTGACTAAGATATCTAAACCACCTAAAGTTTGAATCGCTTTTTCAACCAAATCTTTTGCGGCTCCAGGTTTTGTTAAATCCACCGCAAAACCTGCGCGAGCTTTTGTTTCTTGAACGGCTTTCTGCAATTTATCATTGGTTCTTGCACACAAAATGACTTCGACACCTTCAGCGATCAAGGATTCGGCGACGGCTCGGCCCAGTCCGGTAGAAGATCCCATCACCAATGCTTTTTTACCTTTTAATTGCAGATCCACTAAGATCCTCCTAAGAAATCATTTTTTGTCATCGCTAGCCACTCTAAAGCCGCACCGTGATTCATCCAAGCTTGGTCTTCCATTGTAAAACCACTTTGATCAATTAATTTTCCGGGAATGGCTTCACCCAAGGGAAAAGGGTAATCTGAGCCCATACAAATTTTTTGGGCGCCAAAAAGTTGTCGTAAAAATTTTAAGCTTTCTTTGCCGTGAACTAAACTGTCCACCCAAAAGTGTCCGATATATTTTTTTGGATCCACTTTGCAATCAATGGCTACTAAATCAGGCCTTGATTCAAAGCCGTGTTGAATGCGGTCTAAGGTAAAAGGAAAAGAGCCTCCCCCATGGGCAAAGGCCACGCGAAGCTTTGGAAATTTTTCGAAGACGCCACCAAAAATCATTGAACAGATAGCCAGTGAAGATTCTGCTGGCATTCCTACAAGCCATGGTAGCCAGTAGCGGCTCATTTTTTCTTGGCCCATCATATCCCAGGGATGAACAAATATTGATGCGCCTAATTTTTCACACACTTCATAAACTGGAAATAAAGCAGGGTCTGATAAATTCATCTCATTCACATGACTGCCGATTTGAAAACCTTTTAAGCCTAGTTGCTGAATACAACGTTCTGCTTCTTTCGCGGCTAAGTCTGGGGCTTGCAGTGGCAAGGTGCCAAGTCCTACAAAACGTTTGGGATTTTTTTTAACCACTTCGGCAATATGATCATTTAGATACTGTGAAACCACCAAGCCATCTTTGGGTTTTGCCCAGTAGCTAAACATCACAGGTACCGTAGAGATCACCTGCACTTGCACTTTGAGATTTGAATATTCTTGCAATCTAAGATCGGGATTAAACGTATTTTCTTCCACTCGTCTAAATAATTTTCCTGAATCATCTAGCATGTCTTTGGCTTTGCAGCCTGGGCAATCTTGCAGCTTTATAAATCCGCCATAACCAAACATTTCTTTAAATTTGGGAATTTCTGGCGGCAAAATATGCGTGTGAATATCTATCTTAAGCATTTTGCCACTGGCGACCGTTCACGTGATCGCATTTTTTGCACTTCACATGCTCGCTATTGTAGTATCTTTCAAAAACTTCAGGAAATTGAGTTTCTATATTTGTGAGCTTAAAATATTCTTCATAAAGTTTATTTTGGCATTTCTCGCAGTACCACTGAAGCCCGTCGATCTCGCTTTCGCTGCGTCTTCGCTCGATCACAAGTCCTACACTGCCCGCTTCTCGTTGCGGAGAGTGCGGTGTATTTTTAGGCAATAGGAAAATATCCCCTTCAGTGATTCGCATATTGTTCATTTTTCCTGATGGCTCGATCAATTTTAAGGTCATTTGACCTTCGATTTGATAAAAAAACTCTTCACTTTGATTCACATGAAAATCTGTTCTGGCATTCGGTCCGCCCACAGCCATCACAATAAATTCATGATCTTTCCAAATCACTTTGTTTCCTACCGGAGGCTTTAGGAGATGTCGATTTTCATCAATCCATTTTTTAAATGAAAGAGCTTGAAACATATTTAGACCGATCCTTTAACAGCCAAGCATTTTAATTCTACCGCAATGGGGGTTGGCAAACAATTCACTTCAACCGTTGTTCGGCATGGTGGATTTTCTTTAAAGTATTCCGCCCACAATCGGTTATAAATGGGGAAATCATTTTTCATATTGGTTAAATAAACTGTCACATCCACTAAGTCTGTCCAAGCGTAACCACTGTCTTCTAAAATATTTTTAACATTTTTAAAAACACTGTGGCACTGAGCTTCAATATTATATGACAAAATAGTTCCATCAGCTCCTAATTCAACACCAGGAATTTTTTTTGTTCCGCGCTCTCTGGGACCCACTCCTGATAAATAAAGCATCGGTCCTACTTTACGAGCATGGGGATAAAGTCCTGTGGGCTCGGGTGCTTTTTGAGAATTAAATTCTTGGCTCATACATTCTCCGTCAATTTTGTTATTTTAAAGCGATGCAAATATTTTTTGTCTCAGTAAAAAACTTTAAAGCCTCGGCGCCACCTTCACGGCCCACTCCGGACTCTTTCACTCCGCCAAAAGGCGTTCTTAAATCTCGAAACATCCAGGTGTTCACCCAGACAAGACCACTTTCAAGTTTTCTTGCCACACGGTGGGCACGCTTTACATCAGACGTCCATACACTGGCTGACAGTCCATAACGAGTTGAATTAGCCATTTCAATCACTTCTTCTTCATTAGAAAAAGGAATCAAAGTTGAAACGGGTCCAAAAATTTCTTCTTGATTGGTCACACCCATGTGCCCAATGCCTTCTATTAAAGTGGGCTCCATAAAATAGCCATTTTTTAGTTCGCCTGAAAGTGGTGGAGGTTTTCCACCGCAAAGAATTCGGCCACCTTCTTTTTTTGCTGTCTCAAGACTTGAAATCACTTTTTCCCAATGAGTTTTTGAAACCAAAGCGCCTTGATCTGTGGTCGCGTCTTTCGGATCTCCACAGCGCAGTTTTTGAGTTTGTGCAATCAGCTCATTGCGAAATTTTTCGTAAATTGATTTTTCAACAAAAATTCTTGAACCGCAAAGACAGATCTGACCTTGATTTGAAAAACTAGATCTTACCGTTGTCGCCACAGCCTTTTCAAAATCAGCGTCAGCAAAAATAATATTGGCGTTTTTTCCGCCCATTTCTAAAGATAATTTTTTAAATTTTGCGGACGTGCTTTCAGCAATTCTTCGACCCGTCATTGTGCTGCCGGTGAAAGAGATGGCTTTAATTTGTGGTTGATTCACCAATGGCTCACCCACTTCGGGGCCACGACCATGAACCATATTTAAAACGCCAGCAGGAAATCCCGCTTCTTGTGCTAATTTGCAAAGCAGATACGCGGTCATGGGTGTTACTTCAGAAGGTTTTGCAACCACAGTGTTTCCAGCCGCTAATGCGGGTGCAATTTTCCAACTGAGTAAATACAAAGGTAAATTCCAAGGTGATATACAAGCCACAACACCCAAAGGAGAGGACTCGGTGTAGTTTAAAGCTTCATCGTCTGATATAAAAGTTTCGCCATGAAATTGCAAAATGGCTGAAGCAAAAAAACGGAAATTTGATTCACTTCTGGGAATATCTAAATTTTTTGCCACATGGACGGGTTTGCCATTATCCAAACTTTCTGCCGCCGCCAACAAATCTAAATCTCTGCGAATTAAATCTGCTAATTTGATCAGTACGGCCGACCGTTCAGCCACTGGCGTTTGGCTCCATGCGGGAAAAGCTTTTTGCGCGGCTAGCACTGCGCGCTCAACATCTTCAGCACTAGAATCTGGAACAAGAGAGTATGCCTTGCCGCAAGAAGGATCAATATTTTCTAAAAATTTTCCATGAACGGGGGATACAAATTCTCCGCCAATGAAATTTAAAATCTTTTGCATCCTAGGGTCTTCCTTACTTTAAAAGTATGGCTCGAACTGGGCTGGCATCCGCCCCTTCCATAGCCAATGGCAAAGCCACCAGTTGATAGAGTCCATCTGAAACTTGATCTAAAACAATACCTTCTAAAATAGCCATATCATATTTTGCAACAGCCGTGTGGCTTTGCAAAAATTTATCTTCCGATAAATCAATCGAAGGTGTGTCGATCCCCACAAGCTTGACTTGAGATTGGGCCAAATACTCCACCAATTCTGCCGATAAAGACATAAAATCAGTGTTCCAATGGTAAGGATCGGGAAAGGATCCGGTTTTAAATAAAACTCGGGGAGCTTGAATTTTAATTCCCTCTATATCACTTTTTAAAATTCTTTGACCCCTTTTGCAGGGCACTGTGATCACTTGAACCGGCCCTAAATAATAACTTAAGGATCGCGCTTCCATTCCAACGCCGGCTTTTGAATAGTGATTAGGCGCGTCGGTGTGAGCGCCCAAATGTACGGTTGTATGGATTGACGACAAGGTCAGATGATCTCCACCCTGCATATCCATGGAAAATTCTTGTTTAAACGGCTGATCCCCTGGGAAAACCGCCATTTTAGAATTAATCACGGGCGTGATATCAATGATTTCCATTTTATCCAATGTTTGCATTTTGGTCTCCACCCTTGATTCTCATCAAGGAGAGAGTTAATCATAAAAAGGAATTTTATTTCAAGGAAGGTTTATCTGGAACAGAACAAGGTCGATTTATGGGCAAGTGTGTTGAACCAAGCCAGACAAACCGGGCTGCCAATTCAACAAATCAGTCAGCAGATTAAAGAATTCTCGCGGGCCGAGGCTTACAGCATGCAAGAAAAGCAGTTTCAACTGCGACAATCCTTGGGTGAAAAGCAAGTGGGCTGGAAAATGGGCCTCACGTCTGAAGCCAAACGAAAGCAGATGAATCTTGACTCTCCGCTATATGGTTTTTTGACTGAAAAGATGCAAGTTTCAAATGGCGGGTCCTATTCTCTTTCAGGAAAAATTCACCCAAAAATTGAACCCGAAGTGGCTTTTTGGATTGGTCAAGATCTCTCAGGATCTGTGACTCGAGAAGAAGTTTTAAAAGCCTGCCGAGGAGTTTGCGCTTGCCTTGAAATCTTAGACTCAAGATATGAGCAATTTAAATATTTTTCCATGGAAGATGTGATTGCCGATAATTCATCTTCTTCTGATTTTATTTTAGGTCCTTGGCGAGAAGACTTTCAAAATTTAGATCTCACCAATTTATTTATGGAAATGTCCGCCGACAAAAAAGTTTCACAAAAAGGAATTTCAAAAGATATTTCCGGAGACCCCGTGATTTCTGTGATTCAACTTTGTGAACTACTTGCTCAGCGTGGTCAGATCTTAAAAAGCGGCAGCATTGTCCTTGCCGGTGCCGCCACAGCTGCGATTGAATTAAGTCCAGGTTTGCATGTTGAACTTACAGTGCAAGGACTTGAGCCCGTGTCCGTGCAAGTGAGATCTTAAATGCTGAATCTGGTCGACAGCTTAAAAGAAGCGCAAGATTTAGATCATGCTGATCCCTTAAAAAAATTTCGCGATGAATTTATTTTTCCACAAACAACCAGTGGCGAAAAGCCCTTGTACTTTGCGGGACATTCTTTGGGCCTCATGCCAAAAAATGCGCCAGAATATGTGCAAGAAGAAATGACCGCCTGGGGAAAGTACGGCGTTGAAGGCCATTTTGAAGGAAAAAATCCTTGGCTTCCCTACCACGAAAATATCACCGGCAGTTTTGCAAGACTGGTTGGCGCCAAAGAATCCGAAGTGGTCGCCATGAACACCTTAACAGTGAATTTGCATTTGCTGATGATTAGTTTTTATCGTCCGACCAAAGAGCGATTTAAAATTCTGATCGAAAATAATACTTTCCCTTCCGATAAGTACGGCGTTGATTCCCAAGCCAAATTCCACGGCTTTGATCCCAAAGAAGCGATTGTTGAATTAAAACCTCGGCCTGGCGAAATGACTGTGTCCCAAGAAGACATTCAAGAGCAAATTAAAAAACTTGGAAATTCATTAGCGCTTATTTTAATTGGTAATTGTAATTATTTATCAGGCCAAAAATTTAATTTCGAAAAAATTGTTTCTGCTGGTCACAATGTAGGTGCCTTTGTTGGATTTAATTTAGCCCACGGAGCTGGCAATTTAGATTTAAAGTTACATGACTGGGGCCCTGATTTCTCCGTTTGGTGCAGCTATAAATATTTAAACTCAGGGCCTGGTGGCCTTGCCGGTGCTTTTATTCATGAAAGACATCTAGGTCAAAAAGATCTTCCAAGACTGGCCGGTTGGTGGGGACATAATAAAGTCAGCCGTTTTAAAATGGGTCCTGATTTTGATCCCCTTCCCACGGCTGAAGCTTGGCAGTTAAGCAATCCTCCCATTTTTCAGTTAGCCAGCCTTAGAGCTTCGATGGAACTTTTTGATCAAGCGAAAATTTCAAATCTTCGAAAAAAAGGCGATCAATTAACTTCCTATTTTGAAGCTTTAATAAAAAAACGTTTGGGAAATAAAGTGGATATCATTACGCCTCAGACAGCGGACCGAGGCTCGATGCTATCTTTGCGTTTTCGCAGTGATCCCAAGCAGTGGGTGCCGCAATTAAGAGCCCGAGATGTGTATGTGGATTTCAGAGAACCTGATATTATTCGAGCCACGCCGGCGCCTTTGTACAATTCTTTTTCTGATGTATATCGCTTGGTTCAAATTTTTGATGAGGTCACTTAAATGATGACAATTGTAGGGGCTGGACTGGTTGGATCTTTGTGGGGACTTCTTTTACAAAAAAAAGGTTACAAAGTTTCGATCTATGAAAAGCGCTCAGATCCAAGATTACAAAAAATGGGCGCCGGAAGATCCATCAACTTAGTGGTTACTTCGCGAGGTCTTAAAGGTCTACATGAAGCAGGCCTTGGGGCTCGTATTCATGAATTGGCGGTTCCTGTTTATGGTCGAATGATTCACGCCAAAAACGGCACTTTAACTTACCAAGCTTACGGCCAAGATAAAGAATGCAATTACTCGGTCTCTCGCGGAGAACTTAATAATTTTTTGATCAGCGAAGCTGAAAAAGCCGGAGTTAAATTTCACTTCGAACATGAAGTGCAAGAATTATCGATTGAAAATAAACAAGTGCATTTTAAAAAACCCCTGGCAGGAACTGTTTCTATTTCTTACGATATTTTATTTGGCGCTGATGGCGCCGGCAGTCGCTTAAGAAATCAATTGGCTAAACTTTTTCCCGATCAATTCACGGAAACAACCGATTGGCTTGAGGCAGATTACAAAGAACTGACTTTACCAAAAACCAATACTGGCCTTCCCGCTTTAAAAACCGATGCTCTTCATATTTGGCCCAGAGGTGCTCATATGATGATGGCCTTAGCCAACCGCGATGGCAGCTTTACGGTGACAAGTTATTTACCCAAAGAAAATTCAACTTGGTCTTTTGAGAAACTAAAAAAAGATTCTGATATTGTCGATCTCTTTGAATCTGAATTTGCTGATGCCATTCCTTTGATGCCCGAGTACTTACAAGAATTTAATGAAAATCCTCAAGGTCATTTGGGAACTGTCAGATGTACAAAATGGGTTTTTAAAGACTGCATTGCCCTGATGGGAGATGCGGCCCACGCTATTGTTCCTTTCTTTGGGCAAGGCATGAACAGCGGCTTTGAAGATTGCACCACTTTATTTTCGCTGATTGAAAAACACGCTGGCGCTTGGCCCTTGATTTTAAAAGAATTTGAAGACCTGCAAAAGCCAAGTGCAAAAGCTATCGCTGATATGGCTTTAGAAAATTGGACCGAAATGCGCGATAAAGTGGGCGACCAAAAATTTCTTCTACGTAAAAAATTAGAAGCGGCCATTGAAGAAAAATATCCAGGACTTTATAAATCTCGTTATGGCTTGATCACTTATACACTTGTGCCTTATCCCTTGGCACAAAAAGCAGGCCTTAAGCAAGATGAGCTGATGGAAAAAATCCTAAAAGGCGTTTCTGCTTTTGAACAAATTTCTTGGCCCCTGGTTGATGAACTTGTGAAAACAATGTGGCTGCCTTTTGTAAAAGAAAATCATTTAGATATTAAAAACTTTCCACAAAAAACATCAATGATACCTATCACAAAAACTTCTCAGCCGAAGACTAAACCGGATGTTTCAAAATTAGGCTTTGGCAAATATTTTTCAGATCATATGTTTGTATCAAAATATTCTACCGCCAAGGGGTGGCATAATTCTGAGATCATTCCCTATCAATCACTTCAAATTGATCCTGGCGCCAGTGTCCTTCACTATGGACAAGCTCTCTTTGAAGGCATGAAAGCCTTTCGTCAAAAAAATAATCAATGTATTTTATTTAGGCCTGACTTCAATTGGGATCGCCTAAAAATGGGAGCTGATCGTCTTTGTATGGAAGTTCCTTCCAAAGAGCTTTTTTTAGAAGGCATTCATCAACTTGTAAAAGTGGATCAAGACTGGATTCCTTCTGAACAGGGCAGCTCACTTTATATTCGCCCCACATTGATTGGAACTGAATCTTTTTTAGGCGTGCGTCCTGCCGAAGAACTTTTATTTTTTGTAATTTTATCCCCTGTTGGTTCTTATTATTCAGGGGGCATCACCCCAGTTAAAATTTGGATTGAAGAAGAATACATTCGCGCGGCTCCCGGTGGCTTAGGTGCGACGAAAGCCGCCGCTAATTATGCGGGCAGCCTAAAAGCTGCATTTCAAGCCAGAAAAAAGGGCTACTCCCAGGTTCTTTGGCTGGATGTCAGTCGAAAATATGTGGAAGAAGTTGGGACCATGAACGTTTTTTTTATTTTTGATCATGAAATTATCACACCGGCATTAGATGGAACGATCCTTGGCGGCGGCGTGCGAGATTGCTTGATGACCTTATTAAAATCTTACGATCGCCCTCTTATTGAGCGAAAAATTTCTGTGCAAGAAATCACCGACGGAATTAAATCTGGTCGCCTGCAAGAAGCTTTCGGAACAGGAACGGCCGCTGTGATCACGCCCATTGGAGAATTAGCCTCAAGCCAATTCAATGGCGTGATTAACAATAATAAAATAGGACCTATCACACAAAAATTATATGATGCGCTGGTGGGAATCCAGTACGGAACCAGGCCAGACCCATATAACTGGGTCTGGCCACTGTAATTTTCAACTGTAATTTAAATCTATCGATTTTTCTTTGTTTGCTTTGAGTCCGCGCCAAAAGCTTCTTGAACGTCTTTTTCGCTGTGCATCTGTTGACGCTTTTGTGAATCTGGCATCATGGCGCCTGTTGTATTGTGAACAGCGTTTTTACTAGCAGGAGCGGTTTTATAATTCGAAGCTACACTTTTTTTGTTTTTCATAAATTTCCTTCTGAGTTCGATTTGTTTAAGGGGAACTCTTTGTTCTTTGAAGCAAATTCCTAGCCAAAATTTAAAGGGTTACTTAATTCAGACGTGACAACCAGTTTTGACGATGGCATGACGCTATTATGGCAATACACGAACTATCTGATGAACAAATCCGTACCATGACTTTGGCCGAAAAGGACGAGTGGTGGCTTAAGAATATTTATAAGGGCGATATGCCCCAGCTTAATTTAAGATCGGCGCTGACCGGTATGATTTTAGGTGGGCTGCTCAGTTTGACCAATCTTTATATTGGGATTAAGACCGGTTGGACCTTGGGAGTTGGAATCTCTTCGGTGATTCTGTCTTTTGCTTTTTTTAAGATTATTTCAAAACTTAAACTTGGCACCGAAATGACAATCCTAGAAAACAACGCCATGCAATCCATCGCCACCAGTGCTGGTTATATGACGGCCCCGCTGATGGCCTCTATGCCGGCTTATATGATGGTGACAGGTCAAGTGGTCCCCATGTGGCAGACTTTCTGGTGGATTATTTGTTTGTCTTTATTGGGTGTGCTTTTTGCCTTTCCTCTTAAAAAAAGATTTATCAATGATGAGCAAATGCCTTTTCCCGAAGGCCGTGCCGCTGGGATTGTTTTAGATAATTTGCACAGCGATACTGGTGACGGATTTTTTAAAGCTAAAATCTTAATGTGGGGAGCTGGTCTTTCAGCACTCATTGAAACCATGCGAAGCAGTGCGGTGATGTCAGCCATTCATCTAAAGTTTTTAAAACTTCCTGATTACTGGGATGATTTTATTTATACTTTTGCAACTCCAAAAATTTTAAACACTCCTTTAAAAGATTTAACCATTCAAATGGACACTTCGATTGTTATGTTGGGCACGGGCGGCCTGATGAACATGAAAACGGCTATGTCTTTATTGATGGGTGCTTTTATTAATTATTGGGTGCTCGCTCCCGCCATGATTCAACAAGGCGCTATTGCAGGACCTGGATTTAAAAATATCACGATGTGGTCGCTGTGGTGCGGGGCCTCGATGATGACCACGGCTTCTTTGTATTCTTTCTTTTCAAAACCAAAAGTCTTGATCGAGTCTTTTAAAACTTTATTCAGTAAAAAAGACCCCAAGAAAAAAGATCTTTTACAAGACATCGAACTTCCTATGTGGATTTTTGTTGTAGGAATTCCTATCATGGGAGCCCTCACCGTTTACTTGGGTCATACTTGGTTTGGCATTCACTACTGGTTAGGAATTATTGCGATTCCTTTAGTTTTTGTTTTTACTTTGATCGCAGTGACGTCCACGGGCCTAACTGCCATCACTCCGGGCGGAGCTTTAGGAAAATTAACCCAGATCACTTATTCGGTTTTAGCTCCAGGAAATATTTCTACAAATTTAATGACGGCGGGAATTACTTCTGAAGTTTCATTAAATGCTAGCAATCTTTTAATGGATATAAAACCTGCCTATATGTTAGGT
This sequence comes from Pseudobdellovibrionaceae bacterium, assembly GCA_043720615.1. Classification (GTDB taxonomy): domain Bacteria; phylum Bdellovibrionota; class Bdellovibrionia; order Bdellovibrionales; family Bdellovibrionaceae; genus JAYWDA01. The sequence continues at coordinate 26,751 of JAYSSI010000049.1, forward strand.
GGAAAACCAAGACATCAGGCTTTGGGACATATTTTGGGCGTGTTTGCAGGATCGCTTGTTGCCGTTCCTGTTTTTTATGCGATTTTTCATAATGATATTACTTTATTCACAACCGACAAATTGCCTTTGCCTGGGGCTGCGATTTGGAAAGGTGTTGCCGAGGTTTTAACGAAGGGCTTAAGCACTCTTCACCCGACGGCTCAGTTTGCAGTTCTTGTCGGTGCTGTGGTGGGAGTTCTTTGCGAACTTTTAAGTAAACGCACGCGCGGACGATTTCCTATTTCAGGAGTGGGCTTAGGTTTGGCTTTTGTTTTAAGATTTTCTGATTCTTTAGCTATGGCCTTAGGTGCTCTGTTTTTCTGGGGATGTCGAATAAAGTTTAAAAATAAATCTAGCGTCGGTTACCGTGCGCTGGTGGATAATCAAGAAACTTTGTGTGCTGGTGTTATTGCGGGTGGATCTATTATTGGAATTATTTTGATCTTGATTGAAAACGTGGTCTTAAAAAGTTAAAACCACGTTTTTCATAATTTTTAAAGTTCTAAAGAATACGAAATGGTTCCAATCATACCTTCATTTGATGATTGAAATTCAGAGAAAACACTTTGCGTTCCACGCATATAAGTTATGTCGACCAAAACTTCTTGAAAGTTTCCTAAATTGTACGAACCTCCCAAGCTGATGGACGGAAGCAAATCAAAACCTTTTGTTTCCTGCTTAATGTCCTGATTCACGCTGACAGAACCTAAAGTAAGGTCTTGCGTGGCAGAAGTTAAAAATGCCAAGGTCATTCCACCTTTAATATATAATCGTGGATCCCCAGGTCCTTCCATCTGATGAAACTTATATCGAACACTTAAAGGGATCGCTAAATAAGAAAGGCTTAACGTATTAGAAATACTTTCACCAAAAAGTGTGCCCTTTTGCTGGCCTCCCATTGTCATATAGTGAAGACCTGTTTCAAAATCAACTTCCGGTGCAATTTCCATATAAGAATTAAGCCCAACTGTCAGTCCATCTTTAGCACTGATTTCTAAATCTTCGGTTTTTATAGCAAAGCTAGAAATTCCCAACTGCGGAGATATTCTTAAGGGTGTGGCAACGTCCGGTGTTTTAGCTCGAGAGCTTCCTTCTTTTGTTTGGGCTTGAGTTTGAATCTGAATCAACATGAGTCCTGTCAGTACAAATAAAATATTTTTCATAAAATTTCCTTTGGTTAAGTGTTTGTTATTTTTAAAACTTATGGATTCCATCCAGGAATTCCGCTGAAGACATCATTTTTTAAAAAACGACATAACATCGGGTTAAAACTATTCCAGTTCAGAAAACCGAAGTTGCTTTGATCTGTAATAATGGAGGCGCTTGAATTTCGTCCACCCACTAAGGTGAGGGAAAGTGAGTACATGAGCCTTGCACCATCGGCCTGGTAGGAGCCATGATCGGTGCGAGCCATATACACTTGTGAACCTCTGTTATCTTTGGCAATAGAACCAATTTCGCCAATTTTTCGATCGTTCACTTTGTATTTATAGCCTTTGAAATCGACCATCGTAATATCACTGGGATCTTCGACTCCAACACAATAGAGAAAGTTATTTTCTGAAACATGGCTTGAGATCATGGCATGGGATGGTAAAACCATTCCATCCCACAATGCTTCTCGTTTTAAATAACTGGGTTGAACTTGAACAGCGTCAAGTAAGGCCCCTTGAGGAATGACTCCGGCTTTAGTTTCCAAGCGAATATTTGACATCTGCAGTCGACCACTGACGACTTTTGCCAGCAGAGTTAAGCCATTCATATAATTGGTTGAAGTATCACTAATAGCTATGGATTCACTGGCCAAATCATACCAACCCACAGGTCGATGAGTATCTACTTTTATTAAAATTTTGGCAGATGCCGGCATCGATTCGCGGAAAGGAACTGGCAAGTCACCAATTTTAGCAATAGGAACAAGTTCATACTTTGAATCAAAGTAAATTCCAGAGGCCCTACCTTGAAAGCGACATGAAGTTACAAATTGATTGACGATTAAAAATTGTCGCTCATTTGCAATCTCAGCCGATAATTGAAAAGCCACGGCACAGTTTGTAGTACCACCTTGAAGTTGTTGCCAATTTCCCATCAGTCCGCTGCTTTGAAGGTTTGGTTCACTTTTCTCCAAAGGCACTTGAGGCGAGCAAGCAACAAAAATTAAACACGAAATTAAAAATAGGTTTTTAAAGTTATTCATATTTATTTTCCTTAATTAATAACTAAACAAGTTAGATCTGTTGATAATACGCGACCATTAACATCTTCCTGAAAAAGACCCGTCATATCTGTCGAATTATAAGTGAGTGATGTTGACGATGCGTTTGCATCTATTAAGTATTGAACTTGATCTGAATGAACTGTTTTCACAACAGAAGTCATCAGCATCAGTGTTCGCTGTTGAGCACTACTGCGTTGATATTTAAATAATGTAAACCCAGCAGAAGTTTTTCCGATTTCAATTTCGGTAAAAATACTTAAGGGATCGATTTCTGTGCATCTGATCTGAATTTGACAATCAGATTCAGCAGTAAAACCATCGCAGATCTCGGCTTGTGCCGACATGGTATAAATAAAAGGTATAAAAAATAATAACTGTTTCATAGAATCTCCTGTTTGGGTTTTCTTGATTAAAAAGAAAGCCTCTGGATTTTCTATAAAATTTAAGATGTTTTGAGCATAACAAGATTATTCAGAGCACACTTTGTGCGCTTTTAGAATTTAAGGACATAAGATTATTGATCAATAAAAAATGCGAAATTTGCACCAAATTGAATAAACCGCTCTTCTAAATTAAAATCTCTAACGTAAATACCCTTTAAATGAATCATTTTCGCATCAGCGCCCCAGAATTCCCTTTGGGTGCTGACAGAAAATCCAAGAGTCATATTATTCATGGGTACTGCAGAAACTATTGTATTATTAAATCTTGCATCCGATTTAATATTGTTAACGATAGGAGAATCGCCGGCAGATAGGTTCACAGAAAATCCTTCTCTAATTTCAATCCCTTTATTGTCTATCCGCTGAACATCACCGATTAAAATCATATGACTTAATGCTGTCACTCCAGATAATTCTAATGAAATTTCAGCAGGTTTCCCTTCATAGTGATTAAAATTAAAGCCTGGTGGCATAATAAATTTGCCATTTCCCAACTTTAAATTGGCGACTGAAATTCCTTTATTTTCTTTATGACTCCGAATATTTATAATCTGCTCAATAGGTGGCTTTGAATAACTATAATTCCCATCGCGATAGATTAAATTTACAGATTCAAGAATCAGTTGTTTTGAATTTGTGTAATCTGATGAATGAAATTCAGCCTTAATCTGAACTTGGTCTTTAGAGATTTTTACTATATTTATAATGCCCGTACCTGCGCTCAATTGAATCGCCTGGGTCGGCATGGCTTCAATCATATTCATCATTTGCGGTGAAGATAAATCAATCCATGCAGAATTCACCTCTGCGCCAAGAGGAATTTTGACAATTGCAGTGACTTCAATTTTATCACCGGCTTTTATATTTTGCGAAACTGCGGATGAAAGAATTGTTGCAGGTACAGGTTTTGGTTTGTATGAAAGTGGGCTTTTTACAACATACTCATTCGGCAACATTCTTTTCGGGTAAACTGAGGCTTGAAGAGTCGGCCAAACAAGAATTCCAGCCCTTTCTTTTTCTGTTCCTAGCCAAAATGAAACCTGTGAATCTAAAGTCATTGGCTCTAATGTCTTTGTCTGATTATTTTTTAGAATTAACTGAACTGGCAGAGAGAAAGTATAACCTTTTCTATCGCTATAAGAATTTCCGTTAATAGCTTTAATATCAATATTAAAGTCTTTGATTGAGAAAAAAGAAACAGGCCCATAAGAATTATCAGCCATGGCAGAAAATAGCTCACTTGTCATATCCCATATTTTTTTTCCGTCGTTGATTAATAATCGCGATCCCCACATATCAATCGGCGAGATAGTTTCATTTAATTTTTGCTGCGTCATCATTTGGGGTCGAAGGATTATAATTTCAACATCTCCTGTCGGTCCATTAAATTTTTTCACCGCACTTGTTTGTCGAATAAAGTCAGTTAAAAGAGCGGCCACTTTATCAAGGGGACGACCGACTCCATCTTTATAACCTGCATGATGACCCAATTCGTGCAGCATTAAACCTGTTAAAGAAGCAATGTCAATGGGCCCTTTGGCCTGATCGCTATTGATCCAAATTTCTGAGCCTAGCTTATCCCCTGTGATAGCTAAACGATGGCTCAGATTATCACTTTCAAATAATTTGGGCTGAGCCTTTCCACTGACAAATTTAAAGGCACTGATATGCTGCCTGTTTTGATAAACTTTTTGCAGTATGGCTCTTTGTTCCTGATCAATCTTAATTTTTTGTTCGGCCGCGGGTGTTTGTAGGATCACTTTCAAATATTGCATTAAGTTTTGATAAGCGACATGCCAGCTTTGTTCAAAACTTGTTTCTCCCAAAAATCGATTTCGATTGATAAATAACTCTGGATATTTTCTACGGATAGATCCAGGTACTTTGGCACTTGTAAATCCATCACTGACTCCGATTTCAAAATAGTCATCAGGAAGACCAAACTTTTTTGCTTCTGGGATTAAATGGATAACTGATTTCGATTGTCTGGCAAACTGCTGCGAAGTTCCTGTGGATCTGCGCCAGCGGTAAAATTCTGCCATTTGATGGATTTCTCGCTGCTCATTTTCAGGAATTGTTTCTAGTTCTTTTTCTGAAATCTGACTTTCTAATTTTAGGGCCCGACCTTCGGGTGATATCTTTAAACTCATTCCGACAACTTCTAAACTTTGAAGCCTAAAATCAGGCCGTCTTCGATACAGGCTATAAAGAGTTCGCAGAGTTTCAATTTGACCCTCCTGGAAATCCTTCATTGAGATTAATTGGGGGTATTTTGTAATAAAAAGCTGACTGCACATCTCCTTGGCTAGGACCGAGACAGGCAAAAGCACGACCGCTATTAATAAGCTTCTAAATCCTAGTTTCATGCAGACTTAAGATGCAATTTAGAAGCCCTAGCAAGCACCCCCTACCCTAATAAGGTAAAAGATGGTGAAAATTTTGCTGTCTACGATTTGGTCACGCTACCAAGAATGTCATTTTTAGTAGCCTGTGGTACTCTCGGGTCCTTATTTAGGGATCATTATTTGGAGATCATTTTGAGCCAAACTTCCATATTTAACTTCGATAATGTGAATGATTATCTACAGCACTTAAAGCAGCACTTTGGCGGCCGCAAGCGTAGCTTTTCTTACAATCAATTAGCCAATGTCCTAGGTTATAATTCACCACGCACAGTTGCCATGGCTTGGCAGGGTCAAAGAACTTTGAGCAAGCCTTTAATGGAAAAAATCAGAGTGGCCGTTAAGCTAACACCCAAAGAGTATGTTTACCTTGAGCTTTTAGCCACAGTTGAAAAAAACAAAAAATCTTTGGTCGACAGCACGTCTCAGCAGCAAGAAATTAAAAAGATGACGAAGAAGTATAAAACTCGAACGATCGACGAACGAGTTTTTTCTTTAATTTCAAAAACTGAACACATTCTTTTGCATCAACTTTTACAAGGTAAAAAAATCCTTTCCGTTGAAAATTTAAGAAATAAAATTCGCAAGCCTTTGTCAAAAATGGAAGTCGAAAAGGCCATTGATAATTTATTAGCCTTAAAACTTCTGACCTTTGATAAACAAAGTGGAACCTTCCTTGAAGTTTCTGAAAATCTGATGGTCGGTCAAAATGTCCCTTCTTTGGCTATTCAAAAATATCATCAAGAAATGCTAGGCCTTGCAGAAGTGGCACTGAAAGAACAATTGGTCAGTGACCGCGATTTTACCGGTCATACTTTTCGGTTTAATAGCGATCGCATGAATGAAGCAAAAGACTTCATCAGCCAATTTGTAGAAGAATTTAATGAACGCTTTCAAAGTCCTGAGTCTAATGAAGTGTACCAGCTAAACCTGCAGCTCTTTTCCCAAACAAAATTTGCATCAAAGGAATAACAATGAAAAGAATTTTTATTGCGATTTTAATTTGTTATGGAATGTTGGCAGAAGCTGGTGGCTTTACTGTTAAAAATGGTGGCGGTCTTTCAGAATTTAATCTTGAATATGCAGTTATTTATTCCCGGGGATTGCTAAATAGTTGTTACACACAAAAAGTCTGTCAATTGTCTAATGGCGAATTGAAGCTTGCAAAATTAATTCTAAATTCGGACCCTTTCCGTTTATTTTTTGTGAGTCATTCTGAATTTATTAAAAATTCTGCGAAAAATATCGACCCCATTTTTAAATGGACCTCTTCTACAACTGTGGATGTAAATCAAGAAGCCATTTATCCTAATGATGAGCCCTTATCTGTTCAGCAGGCCCTCTTTTTAATTTTGCAATTTACGGCAAAGTCTTATGCCAATAATAAATTAGCTCATTCGCTGGCAATAAAAGTATCTCACTCCTCTGATTTGCAGAGTGATCAGTGGAGTCTTAAAAGTTATGGCTATATTGATCTAGGTCTTTTGCTCTTTACATCAAACAAAGACACCCAATTTAATTTTTATGGTGGCGGTAAACCCTATTCCTTAAAGACTGAATTAATGTCTGCCTTAAACTGTCCCGTGGGGATGAGGCCTTCAAGAATTGAAGCCTTGGATCACTTTCATTGGCTTGATATTAAACGGACGAGCCTCAATGAATTTATTCTTCCTTTTTCAGGACAGATTTACTATCGCTGCTCCAATGCAACTCAAACAATAAGCTTTCAAGCTGAAATTCAGGGCGAGCTAGGGTTAAAGTTACCTAAAGCCACTGTACAGGATTTTTTAAATGGAAAATCTTTGGAAGTGATCGAGCTTCAGAAATCTCAGTTTAATCTTTATTTGATCCGGCAAACTTTGTAACTGTGATTCCCTCAAAAGCGTGGTCTTAAAAAAAAGACCACGTCTGAGAAAATAAAATTAATCTAAAAATCTAAACTAACTTCAATGTCACATCGACATTTCCTCGAGTGGCATTAGAATAAGGACAAACTTTGTGAGCATTGTCGATCAAAGTTTGAGCTTGGGTTCGGTCCATTCCTGGCAGTGTAATCTGCAATTCAACTTCAATTAAATATCCCTGTGGAACAGCGCCAAAACCGACAATGCCAGTCACACTGGCATCACTCGGAACGGTCATTTTATCACGCATTCCAACCGCTTTTATGGCGCCCAAAAAGCATCCTGAATAACCAGCTGCAAAAAGCTGCTCAGGATTAGTTCCTTCAGAACCGCTGCCGCCCATTTCTTTGGGTGTCGTTAATTTTACATCTAAAACTTTATTATCTGAAATGGCGCGACCTTCTCGTCCACCTGTCGCGGTTGCTTTAGCGCGGTAAAGTACTTTTTCAATTTTCATTTTAATTCCTTTGGGTGTGAGGTTAAGTGCTATCTATAAATTTTATTTTGACGAAAAATGAGATGCCTCAGGGTAAAGAACTTTTATACCAGATTCTGACCTTGTTCTTATTCCTTCTGGAAGATTTTGCATAATTACAGACTGAACAGCATCAATTAAAGATCTTTTTGCTAAAGACTTTAAATAAACCAGACTGACTTTACGCGTGGGAATAGGCTCATTGAATCTTACCACCTGGGATTTCTTTATATGAGCCTCAAGACTGTCTAACGCCATTAAGGGAAGCAAGGTATACCCGTCTTGATGACTGACCACTTGAATCAGCGTAGCTAATGTTGCGCTTTTAAGTACAAGCTTTCCCGTTGTGTTTGTCTGCTGACAAACTTTCTCCACCTGATCCCGCATGCAATGGGTGTCATCTAGTAAAGTGGGAGAATGTTCTTTCAGGTCCTGAGTCGATATTTTTTTCTTTTTTAAAAGTGGATGCTGAAGACCCGCAAAAAAAACAAAAGGCTCATAGTACAAAACTTTTTCCATCAAATTGGCAGGCGCTACTTTTGGAGTTGATAAAATAGCCGCGTCCAAAAGCCCTTTAGAAAGTTCGCCAATCAAACTTTCCGTTTTATTTTCGTGAATTTCTAATTTAAGGTGGGGGTATAATCGAGCCATTTCATTAATAAAATGCGGAATTAAATAAGGACTAATCGTTTGGATAATGCCTAACTTTAAAGTTCCCCGAACTTCTTTTTTATAAACTTGGCAAAGATTTATAATTTGATCCGTTTGGCTAATAATAATTCTTGCCTGTTGTAAAATTTCTTTTCCGGCATCGGTGACTCTAAAATTAACATTGGATCTTTCAAAAATTTGAATTCCCAATTCTTTTTCTAATTTTATAATCTGAGCACTTAAAGAAGGTTGAGTCACATGGCAAGCCGCCGCCGCTTTAACAAAAGAGGCGTGGCTTTCAACCGCTAAAATATATTCAAGTTGAGTGAGGGTCATTTAAATTAAAATACAAAACCTAATTTAGCTGTGTAGCGATTGGAATCAAAAGCTCTTGCATATTCAATTCCTAAAGAAATCAAAAGCAAGTGAGCATTTACACCCACAAGTACTTGGGTCGAATTCAAGCTTGTACTCTGAGAAGTTGTGCCCAAAGGAAATGAATTACCAAAAAGATTTCCTGTTCCAGAAAAATTTAATGTGTCTTTAGCTTGCAAGTAACCAACACCCGCGTAAGGCTCAACTATTGGCAAACTAGGACTTACTAAAATCTGAAATCCGTTCACTGTATTTTTATTCTCAACAACACCCGTCACACTCGGAGTTGTTTGAGTGAACGTCAAAATTGAGGACGACATAAAGGCTCTAAAGGCTAAATTAAAAGGAAGAAGCACCAAAGATTCATCCATCGTGTATTTAAGCGCGGCAGAAGTGGCCTGGAATTCGACTCCACTTGAATTGACTTTAGGCATATAAATCACTTCTCCCGTAAAGCCCAAGGGAACACTGACCGCTAATAAAACACCGGCATGATACAAATTTGGAAAAGAGTCCGTTGAAGACGATGCCTTAACAATTCCATCAAGTCCCGGGCTTGGATTTTGGCCAGCCAGGAGCGACAATTCAAAACCAAAAATTTTTCCCAGTGTTGCAGCACCCATCACTGAAGTATGAGCAAAATTAGATGAAAATTCTTTTGTGATCGTATCCAAATCAGAAGCTGTGACAGCTGTAAAGCTGGTCGCGGCTGTGGCTACAGAAAAAGACAAAAAAGAAAGAATGAAAATGAATTTTTTAAACATAGGTTCCCCCGAAAAAGTAAGCTTGAACTATAGAGCCTAACTTAGTCTTTTGATTAAATGATAGCCAAAAGTGGTTCTAACGATAGGTGATATTTCTTGTGGTTTTAAGAGTTTAGCGGCTTCAGCAAAAGTCGCATCCAATCGCCTTAAATCGACAATACCTAAATTTCCACCTTTATCGGCCGACGGACATGTGGAAAATTTTTTTGCAAGGTGTTCAAAAGCCACTCCTTCTTGCAGTTTTTTCTGAACATCCTCTGCTTCATATTGATGAGCTAGCAGGATATGAGCTAAAGACAGCGTCAGTCTTTCCTCCGCATACGTTTTTCGGCTTCAAAAATATCTACTTTGTTTTGCAGACTTAACCAGAACTCAGGGCTTGTTTGGGTTAACTTACCTAACTTGATCGCCATCAATGGCGAAATGGACTGACGACCGTTCACAATACGATTCACAACCTTAATGTCACAGCCGATCATATCGGACACTTCTTTTTGAGTCCACCCTTTAGGGGTAATAAATTTTGAGTCTAATATGTCACCTGGCATAGTTGGTTTTTTCATAAAAATTAGGTCCCCCTTATATTAAAATTAGGTAGCTAGCTAATTTACAATGTTAGTACAACAACAAAAATGTAACTCAGTACATTTTTTTGACAAAAACATCCTAATCACTTCAGAAACTGCCCCACTTGGATCCTTGTCTTGACTTTAAAACTCCATTATTTGCTTATCAATTAAGCAAATAAATTATCGCATTCTTCTTTCCATCCTTGTGGCAAAGATTTGTGACAAAAACGTGACCATAGTTTATAAGATTTGGATGATCCATTTTTCCAATATTTCAAAACAATACGGCAGCAAAATTCTCTACCGCAATGGTTCATTTCAAATTAATGCCGGAGAAAAAATTGGGCTTGTCGGACCTAATGGCGCTGGGAAAACAACAATTTTTAGAATCATTACGGGCGAAGAAGGATTTGAACAAGGACAGCTGTCCAAATCTGAACGAACCGTTATTGGTTACTTTTCGCAAAGTATCGAAGAGATGAGTGGTCGCAGTGCCTTAGAAGAAGTCAAATCTGCGGCAGGCAAAGTCACTGCCATTCAAGCTCGCTTACAAATTTTAGAGCAGCAACTTTCAGAACCTCTGTCAGAAGACGAGATGGCAAAAGTTCTTGAAGAGTACGGAGAACTTCAGGGGGACTTCGAAAGACTCGGGGGCTATGACCTTGAAAACCGTGCGGCTGAAATTTTAACCGGCCTAGGCATTGGACCTGATGATTTTCATCGCCTCACTGAAACTTTTAGCGGTGGCTGGAAGATGCGAATTGCTTTGGCAAAAATTTTAGCTTTAAACCCTGATGTTTTATTGATGGATGAGCCCACCAATCACTTGGATTTAGAATCCATTATTTGGCTGGAGCAATGGATGATGAGTTTCAAAGGCTCGCTTCTCATGACCAGCCATGATCGCGAGTTCATGAATCGAATTGTTTCTAAAATCGTTGAAGTTGCCCATCAATCCGTCACTGTTTACACTGGAAATTATGATTTCTATGACCGCGAACGACAGATTCGCAAAGAGCAATTGGTCGCAGCCGCAAGAAGACAAGATGATATGCTGGCCAAAGAAGAAGAGTTTATTGCAAGATTTGCCGCCCGAGCATCGCATGCAGCTCAAGTGCAATCGCGAGTTAAAAAATTAGAAAAAATTGAACGCATTGAAATCCCTGTGGAAGAAAAAGCCGTTCAATTTGAATGGCCCGTCCCTCCCCGCGGTGGTGATGAAGTGGTTAAAATAGAAAATTTAGGGAAAACTTGGCAGACCACTGACGGTAAAGAAAAATTAGTCTTTAAAAAAGCCAATGCTTTAGTCAGAAGACAAGACCGCGTCGCTGTGGTTGGCGTGAATGGCGCTGGCAAATCCACTCTTTTAAAAATTATCACCGGACAAGCGAAACCCAGTGAAGGGAAATTCAATGTTGGCGCAAGTATTGAAGTCGGATATTTTAGTCAAAATTCTTTAGATGTTCTAGATCCGCGCATGACCATCCTTGAAGAGGTCCACAGTCGCATCCCTAATTCCACCGTAGGCTCGGTGCGAAGTTTATTAGGAGCCCTTAAATTTTCTGGCGATGATGTCGAAAAGAAAATTGCCCTTCTTTCGGGTGGCGAAAAAAGCCGAGTAGTATTAGCAACTATTCTAGCCCGACCGGTGAATTTTTTGGTTCTTGATGAGCCCACAAATCACTTAGATATCACATCAAGAGAAGTATTACTGGATGCCATCAAAAATTTTCCTGGCACTGTGATGATTGTCAGCCATGATCGCCATTTTTTACGAGCCATCACTACAAAAGTTTTTGAATTAGATCGTCATCAGCTGCTCGTCACCGAAGGCACCTGGGATTATTATTTAGAAAAGAAACAATCTCAGGCGTTATAAAATAACTTATCGACTTTAGGCTAGACCGAATATCTCAAATTGATCCTATTGCTCATCTTATAAATCCGACCTTGAGAAAAGGCCTCTTATAACCGATGGGCTATGGTGACCGGAGGCTGATTGAAAGCGTGGTTAAATAAGCTATTTGAGCAATTAGATATCGACTGGGGCTCGCACAGCTCGGCTGATGACAAGGCCTTAAACATCGCAGATGATCGTGCGACTTTATTATTTATCTTAGATAATTATAATAAATATTTATTAGATATTGATGGGCACCCGATTCGTAAAGTCCGAGAGACCTTAGATGACTTTTCAAAGTTGATTTTAAAAACTCCAGAATCTGATCTTGGTGATGTTCTTTTTAAATTGCGCCAATTTCTTTCCGGTTATCGCATTGATGAATACAGTTTTGTGCAAAAAACCTTTGATGATTTTAAAGCCATCATTTGGGACTTTGCTGATCAATTGGGTGAAGACCTAGTGATTGATAAAGACAAAGATCATGAAGTGTCCTTGAACCTAGATCAGCTGCGCCAAGCGGTTGAATCCAATTCCATCCATGTGCTTAAATCAAAAGCTCGGGAATTTATTGATTATTACGTTGAAGTGCAAAATCATCGTGACGATCGCCGTAGCAAACGACTGATTCGAGTCAAAAAAAACTTACAGGTGGTCAAGAAGAAACTGGTCGAAGCTCATCACAATATGCGAGTTGATCATTTAACTAAAGCCTACAATCGTCAAAGCTTTGATGAACAATTAAAAAATCACCATCGCCTATTCACCATCGCTAAAACTCCTGTTTGCATGATCTCTTTAGATATCGATTTTTTTAAAAAAATCAACGATGCCTACGGCCATGATATTGGCGATTTTGTACTTAAAGAAACGGTCAAGCTTTTACAAGAGGTCTTTCAACGCAAAGAAGACTTCGTGGCGCGCGTGGGAGGCGAAGAATTCGTTATCCTACTTCCAGACTATAGAATCGAAGACGCCGTTCGAAAAGCCGAAGAAGGAATGGCTAAAATTCGACGCGAAGTCTTTATCCAAGGGCAACTTGAAATCAAATTTACTGTCTCTATGGGCATCGCCCAACTTTTAAACACCGAGACGGTTGAGCAATGGTTAAAACGAGCTGACCAAGCCCTGTATCATTCTAAGAATACCGGAAGGAACAAATACACCATTGCCGCCGACCCCGCAAAGATTGAGAACGTAGCTTAGTGTCGCAGAAGTATCACTGTTACACTTTCCTAAACACCTGTCTAAAAATTCCTAGTGACCACTGATCCTTAGACACCTTTAAAAACCTAACAGCTGAGCTCAAATTTAAAGGCCGCTAGCGCTGGTCCCTTCTTTGCTTTCTTAGAAGCTCATGAATGCTTCTTTACTGACTTCAACACTGATATGCCTAGCCACCTTAGCCGCAACAACTTCAACGCAAGCGGAAGTTAATTTACAACAAGCTTCCTACTATAAGACATGGACTGATTTTACGGTTGAAAATAAAAATCTTAAATATTCATTTCAAAGAACTTATCGCTCAAGATCTATTCACCAAGGTCTTTTTGGCTTTGGCTGGTGCACAGATTTTGAAAAAAATCTGGAAATTATAAGCTCTCAAGAAATAATCCTTAATGACTGCCAAGAAGAACGAGCTTTGCTCTTTAGAAAAGTGGGAAAAGATTATATTTCAACTTTAAATTCAAAAGATAAAATAATCAGCGCGGCCGATCAATTTCAAAGACAAAAAGGTCTGATGAAACAAATCTTTAATTCAGAAGGCCGACTGATGGAGCTGAAATACTATAAGTGGCCCCTTGAAATATTTTATGGAGCCTCTGGAAAAATAAGCCATATAAAAATTAATAAAGATCAAATGATTTACCTGAAGTTCACTCCATGGAATGGAGATCTGCTCACAGTGACGGCGCCAGGGAAGGCTGCCTTTGTTTACAAATTCAAAGATAAAAATCTAATTACTATTTCATCGATCAGCGGACCTAATATTCAGTATGAATACAACTGGGCACGCAATTTAATTCGAATTCAAGAAGAAAATAAAGCCGCAGAAACCATGTCCTATGATAACTCAAAAGATTGGCTGATAGAAACCTCCTCTAAACCAAATTGCAAAAAGTTTTACACATATAATTTTGAAAGTACAAAAAAGCTCTTTTTTAAAACCGCTGTTGAAACTAAGTGCAGTGGCCAAGTCCAATCTCAAATTTTATACACTTACGAGCTTCAAGAAAATTTAGGTGGAAGTTACCGCGTGGTTAAAACTTTCTCAAAGAATCTAATTCTTAATTCCCGCATAGCTGTAAAAAATGGAGTGACCAATGAGTAAGCTTTTCTACCGACTTAGTTTTATCATTTGCTTTATGTCTACTGCCGCATGGGCTCTAGAAACACAAGATCCCATTATTGTGGCCATCATTGATACTGGTTTAGATTTTAAAAACTCCGAGCTCAGTCAGTTTCTTTGGAAAAACCCAGGTGAAATTGCAGGCAATGGTGTCGATGATGATCAAAATGGCTTTGTTGATGATATTCATGGTTGGGATTTTGTCAGTCGAGGTTCTCAGCCGCAAGATCATCATGGTCATGGCAGTCACATCGCAGGTCTTATCTTATCTCAAATAAAAAAAATATCAAGTGGTCCTCTAAAACCCTCCGTAAAGCTGATGATTTTAAAATATTATGACAAGGATTTTTTATCTACTAGTACCTTAGAAAATACGATTAAAGCTCTTCGCTACGCGGTCCATATGAAAGCCGATATCATTAATTATTCCGGTGGTGGATCGCAAGCTAGCGGTCTTGAATATCTGGCTTTAAAAGACGCTTTTCATAAGGGCTTACTGGTGGTCGCGGCGGCTGGAAATGAAGGCCGCGATTTAACTCATAAGAAATTTTATCCTGCCAATTATCCACTCCCAAATATTTTATCAATCACAGCTGTTGATTCCACCAATCAATTGCTTTCAACCAGTAACTTTAGTTCTCATTTTGTTCATTTAGCAGCTCCTGGAAAAAATCAAATCTCGTGGCTTCCCGGATCCCACCTCGGCCCTATGACGGGCACCTCTCAGGCGACGGCTCTTGCCACAGGAGCCGCCGCTTCCTTTTTAACTCAAAGACTTGAATTTAAATACCGACCCGTAGACTTAATTCGGTATTTAAAAGCAGGGGCCCAGCAAGAACAAAACTTATTGGGCAAAGTTCAAAATGCGGCTCTTCTGAACACGGAGTTGCCTCCCCTTCTCCGTGATTCAGGAGAGTCGTCTTTTGGTTTTTCAATTATTGGCACCTATGATGATGAAGCTTTCAAACATTAAATAATCTGTGTTATAAATTTGATATGAAGCTTGATATGAAATTGCACTGCACCCTTTGCCAAAATCCTCAGACTTCAGTTTTTCAAGATCCTCTTTTTTTTAAATGCCAGCACTGTGGTTTAATTTTTAAAGATCACACCACTTATTTAAATCCCCAAGAAGAAAAAGAACGTTACAATATGCATGAAAATCACATTGAAGATCCTGCCTATGTTAAATTTCTTTGGCCTGTGGTGGAGCAGATAAAGAAAATAAAAGCCCCAATGGCGCAAGGCTTAGATTACGGCTGCGGACCCAATCCCGTCCTTAGCCAATTATTAGTTCGTGAAAACTATAAAATGCAATTCTATGATCCTTATTTTTTTCCTATGGATCTCAACGCTTTAGAAAAATTAGATTTTATCACTTGCACGGAAGCGGCAGAACATTTTTATCATCCAGGCAGCGAGTTTAAAAAGATTTTTAGTCTCCTTAAATCAAATGGAACTTTAGTTCTTATGACTGATTTATTTCAAAAAAATATAATTTTAAAAAATTGGCATTACACGCGGGATCCCTCGCATGTCTGTTTTTTTTCTGAGCAAAGTTTAACTTGGCTAGCTGGGCAATCTAAAATAAAAGTAAAAATTGAAAGCACGCGATTAGCGATTTTTACAATGTAACGGGCTGTGCTTTCCAGACGCCGTCTTTTTTAAGCACTATTATTTTCTGGATTTCTTGAACCGCAGATGGACTCATCTTGTATTGCTTAAAAATTAAAATCAGTGCATCGGGAACGTTAAAGTTATTTTCCTGAGAGGGATCGATTTTAACCATAATATCCGTCAGAGCTTCGCGGACTTTTAAGGGCACGGTCTTTATTTTAACTTGCACCTTAGCCAAGGCTTCTGACTTTTCGGTCTCGATCACTTCAATTTCTGTGCGATCAAGAATTTTTTGTAAGTAGTTCTCTTTAAGAATGGCTTTTCCATTCATCCGCTCATCCAGGGCTTTAGACATTTCAGTTTTTAGCTGCAGTCTTGCTTCATCCACCGCGACATCTTGAATCTGAGATCCTTCTGTCGTGCAGCCCTGCAATATCCATAAGAGCGATAAAATCATGAACGCTAGTCGCATAAGATAAGTTTAGATTTAGAAGGGCTTAGGAGCAAAAAAAAATTTAAAACCAGACCTCTACTTGGGCCACCAGGCTCTGAGCGTCCAATTTTCCTTGTGCTGAACTGGTCGCAAAGCTTGTTTGGTTGGATTTATTCCAAAACCGAGTTGAATAAAGGGCTCTTAAGACAGGTCGTGAGAAAAAATCTTTCCCGATGGTCAATTGCGGCCCCACGGTGATTTGCGAAAGCGTTCTAGTTCCTAAACCATCCGAGTCATCAAGCACATTGGACAGACCAAAAACAGAAAGTAAATGAATATGATCCGTGAAATAATAAATAGGCTGAGCCGCCACACTGATCCAACGTACTCTTGAATCAGCTAATGTCTTTTTATCCAGATCTTCATAAACAAAACTGAATTGCCCCGACCATCGATCTTTTTCAATTAACAATGCATTCCAAAAACGAAGTCTGTGGGATTTTTGCACAGTACAAACACTCAGACTCTGGTCGCTGCAATCTTTAACAAGTTCACCGCTGACGCCCATATCAGTCATAACACCTTGGCCAAATGCTAAACCGATTTCATTTTTTAAGCCGCTGGTAATGAATTCCTCTTTCAAAGCTAAGAATCCTCCCGTTCCTGATTTATAATCTGTGGCAGGTGATGGAGTTGATTTCGTCGAAGACGTCGAAGCTCCCGTGAGCCACAAAGAAAATTTATTTTGAGAGTTCAGCTCAACTTCTTCCAATCGCAAATGCAGACTTGTTTTAGAAGCCACTTTATTTTCAGTTGTGATCACGGCTCCTGAACCACTCACTTCACGTGATTCTGAATTTTGAATCACCGCCAAGCTCCATAGCCCTGGCCCTTTTCTTAATTCCCCATAGCCCGCACCGACTCCATTCATTTGCACTGGAAAAAAATCCAGAGCAAAAATATCTCCCCATCTATAATATCTTTTTCCCATCCAAAAAATGCCTGGTAGATCTTGATAAATTCCCAAATCGACATAGGCTTGGCGGACCACCCAATTTTGAGTGGTTAACTCATAATCGGTTCGGTTGTTATAAACATAAGAAAAAGTTAAATGAGCGACCGAATAGACATAGGGTAATTTGTTTTTATCCGTTAGCTCGGAATTGAAAGTAGCTTCTCCGTACATGCCACATTCATTGCCGATACGAAATTCATTCCCTTGTGATCCGGGATTATTATAACACTCTTGCTGACCGCCTTTAAGATTACTACCGGCACTGCTTCGTAAGTACCCAGAAAAAGTTAAGGGAGCTGCCTGCAACAGAGTTGTTTTTAATAGGATCATAACCAAAAAAAATTTCATCAGAAACACCTCGAAATATAAAACCTAAGTTATGGAAATACTTTAGGTTTCAATGCCAAATTCAAATCTAAATTGCAATCTTTTAAGCAGGTTTTATCCCGCGACCAATCAAGGTTCGCTCAAGCTTAGCATGGTAAACATCCAGCAGTAGTGCTCCCACTTTTTCGCCTTCAATCACAGTTAGGGCCCGAGCGATTGCTTCCAAAGTGGACATGCCAAATTCGGAGCTTTCAGCTCGCAAATGATATTGAGCCAGGTTCGGAATTTTTATCATCACTCGGGGAATATTTTTAAGCTCAGGATGACGACTTTGCACCTTACTAGCTTGTCGCCAGTTACCATCAGGCACAATCAACTGTAGGGGTTTATGTGAGGATAGGGAGCTAAGAAATAATGGCGTTAGCTCGGATGCATCATCAGAAGGATAAAATAATAAGCTTTGATAATGAGGAGTCAGCAAATCACTGAGATCTAATGGAGTTTTGGAATCTCCACGGATACGCATTTCACTGTTTTTTAAACAATGCAAAGCCAGACGACCTGAATTGGTGGTTCTTTTAAGTTCTTTAGCGTGAATGATAAGACTGATTTTTGTTTTAAGATCTAATGCTGGAAGAAGGGAGCAGATGCAGAGACTTGAATTCAAAAAACATTTTAAACAAGGGCTCTTTGGTTTTCTTTGCCGGCGACTGGCGCCGTCTGTAGTTCCCAAAAGAACCCCTGAAATCTAAATTTTATTTTTTAGTTTTTGACTCGAACGTTAGTTGCGCAAGGACCTTTTTTTCCTTGTCCAACTTCAAATTCAACTTTATCGCCATCTTTTGGCTCAGTTCCTTGAACTTCAGAGATGTGAAAAAATAAATCTTTCCCATCGTCTGGTGTAATGAATCCGAAACCTTTGCCCGAGTTAAAAAACTTTACTGTACCTGTGCTCATTAAAAAACCTCTCTAGTTAAACTTTCTTGACTCAAGATAACACTTTTCTTCCTGAATGTTAGTTATTTTTCAAAAAAATGAGGTTTTTAAACTTTATACCTTCACCTTTAACATGGAGTGATACCGGCCCTAGATCCTGCAGGATTCTGTACAGGCAAGACTAACAGTGATTAACTAAATCCTGATGAAAACAATCAAAGGCCGAAAAAAACCGATCTGGGTGATAAAAATTGGCAGTGCCAGTTTTGTTGAGGGGGGCCCCCTTTTGCTAAAATCCCTCATGCAACAAGTGGCAGAACTCAAATCAAAACATCAAGTTGATGTGATTTGGGTCACCTCGGGAGCGATCGCATCGGCTCGTTCAAGGACACATAAACAGTGGAAAAAACTGACTGAAAAGCAGGCTCTGAGCGCCATTGGCCAGCCGATGCTGATGGATTCTTATAACTTAGCTCTCCATTCCGCAGGCTTAATGGGGGCCCAAGTTTTATTAACTTATAACGATATGGTTCGACCAAAACATCGTGAAAATCTAAAAAATACTTTGACGACCCTCTTGCAATGGAAAGTCGTTCCCATTTTAAATGAAAACGATGCTGTGGCGACCGAAGAAATTCAGTTTGGTGACAATGACTTACTTTCGGCCAAAGTTGCTTGTTTGGTGCAGGCCGAACGCTTGATTATTCTGACTCATGTCGAAGGACTTTATGACAGTAATCCGATTAAAAATAAGAAAGCCCGATTGATTTCACATCTTCCAAAAGTCACAGCTAAACTTCTAGCTTCTATGGATTCGACGGCGGTGTCCAATGTGGGCCGAGGCGGCATGTCCTCTAAATTAAAAGCGGCGGCACTGGCGGAAAAAAAAGCCATTCCCACTTGGATTTTACGAGGGGATTTAGCCCATAATTTATTAAAAGTGGCTAACCATGAATCTATTGGCACTTATGTAGGACCAAAACTTCATGGCAAATAACGCCTCATTTGAAAATCTTTTAGATATTCGCAAAGCTGCAAGGGGTTTACGCCTGACCTCAGTGGTTTCGAAAAACCAGGTTCTTCAAGAAATTATTTCTCGCCTCAGTCTTCAGGAATCTGAAATTCTTATGGCGAATTTAAAAGATTTGGGAAATTTAAAACCTGACGTCACAGCGTCCTTTCGTGATCGACTGACGCTTTCGCCCCAACGCTTGGGTCAAATGCAAGCGAGTTTGAAAGAGGTGATGGCTCAAGCAGATCCTTTAAGTGATCCTCAGGAAGCTAAATATCTTAAAAATGGTTTGTTAATTAAAAAAGTCCGCTCTCCCTTGGGCGTTATTTTAATGATTTTCGAAGCAAGGCCCAACGTTATTACGGAAGCTTTTTCTTTGGCTTTTAAATCTGGTAACGCTTTGATTCTTCGTGGGGGCTCAGACTCTTTAGAAACCAGTCGTGTGCTCTATCAAATTATTCACTCCGCTATCGCTGCGGTAGGTTTGAATAAAAATATTTTTTGGGGAATTGTCGACACAAGCCGTGAACTGATTCAAGGCTTGATGAAGCAAAATAAAATGATCGATGTTTTAGTTCCCCGTGGTGGCGATAGCCTGATCAAGTATGTCACTGAAAACGCCACCATACCGATGATTAAAAACGACCGCGGTCTTTGCCATATCTATATTCATGAAGACGCTGATTCCCAAATGGCATTACAGATTATTTTAAATGCCAAGACTCAAAGACCTGGCGTCTGCAATGCGACCGAGACTCTTTTAATTCACGAAAATCAAATCGCATTACTTCCAAAAATTTATGAGGAGCTTAAAAAATTTAATGTCGAATGGTTTGGCTGTTCTCAAACCCTTCAATCATTGGGTCAAAAAGCAGATATTCACCCTGCACTCATTGAAAGTTTTGATACGGAATATTTGGATTTTAAAATCAATTGTAAAGTTGTCCCTTCCCTTGAGGCCGCCATTGAACATATTGAAGAACATGGCTCTCGACACTCTGAGTGCATTATCACAAACTCCGAAAAAAGCGCGCGCTATTTTCAAAACTCAATTGATGCCGCCGTCGTTTATTGGAATGCCTCGACTCGCTTTACAGATGGCTATGAATTTGGCTTAGGAGGAGAGCTTGGGATTAGCACGCAAAAATTGCATGTTCGCGGACCTGTGGGCCTTAAAGAATTAACGTCTTTACGTTGGGTCGTAGATGGCACAGGACAAATCAGGTAATCACTTTACTAATTTAACGTGAAATTTAAGACCTTTAATTTTTCCATCTCGAAGACTTTGCATGGCTGTCGATGCAAGATGCGAAGACACAGCCACATAAGCAATGCGATCATGAATTTCTATTTTTCCAACATCAGAGCCTTTGAGACCGCCTGATTCACCGGTCAATGCTCCCAAAATATCCCCAGGTCTAAGTTTGTCTTTTCGACCACCAGAGATCGAAATGGTTTGCATTGGTGATTCCCGTAAAGTTGAACTTTTACTAATTCCCTCTTGATTTTTAAACCCCAAAATATTGTGTTCAAATTTTTGTCCCGTGAATTCTTCAATTTCGCGAATTCTTAAAGCTTCATCAGGGCTAACCAGTGAAACGGCGGTGCCCGTTTGACCTGCTCGCCCTGTGCGCCCAATGCGGTGAACATAAATATCTGGCTGATGAGGAAGTTCAAAATTCACCACCAAATCTAAATCCTTAATGTCTAATCCACGCGCTGCCACATCTGTCGCTATCAGGACTCGCGTGCTGCCATTTCGAAACAGCGCCATGACTTTATCTCGATCCACTTGCTCAAGGTCCCCGTGTAAACAATCCGAACTAAGGCCTTCTTCTAATAAAGTCTCGGCAAGCTCTGCCACAGTCATTTTGCGATTACAAAAAACAATAGCTGATTTTGGATTGTGCTGCTGAAGAACTCGAATCAAAGTTCCCACTTTATTTTCAGATTCTGATTCGTAAGCTATTTGCAGAATTAATGGAATTGTTTCAGGAGATTCCTCAATTTTAACTTTAACAGGCTTATCTTGATATTTTTTCGTTAACGCCACAATCGAAGAAGGAAAAGTGGCCGAAAAAAAGACAGTCTGTCGAGTGCCAGGAACCTCTTGAATGATGGCATCGATATCTTCTTCAAAACCCATATCAAGCATCGTATCTGCTTCATCTAACACCAAAGTATGAACGCGACTAAAATCAATTTTTCCCCGGCTGATCACATCTAACACACGGCCTGGAGTTCCTACCACAATATGCACTCCCTTGTAGAGAGCATCCAACTGAGGCCTCAGTGGCAATCCACCTGAAAGAATTAAAACTTGAAGTCCCACATGACGTCGTCCCAGCTTGCGAATTTCACGTGCCACCTGCGTACAAAGTTCTCGGGTGGGACATAAAATCAAAGCTTGTAAATCTCGGTAACGGTTGTGCGTGGTGGTTTTTTGTAAAATGGGCAAAGCAAAGGCCGCTGTTTTTCCGCTCCCCGTTTTTGATTGCCCAATCAGATCTTTTCCCTGCAATAAAGGCGGGATGCTTTCAGCCTGAATGGGTGTCATTTTATCGAACCCAAGTTCACTGATGACGGCTAAAAGATCGGGAGAGAGGGATAAAGAAGAAAAATCAGTTTTCATAAGCCCCAATTCATATCGCTCACGTCATGGCTTTGCAAGAGGGCATTATATTTGATGTGTTCTTATTACATGTCAAAATCTGAATTGATAATTCCCTAGGAGAAATTTTTAACTCCTAAGGAATTATGGATAACTATAATAATTAATAACATCGACGCCATTGTAGATGATAAATAACGGCTGATGAAACGTCGGCACTATCAAGACTTGAAATCGCCTGCTGACGATAACGATTTGATTGAACAACAACAGAAGAATTCACTCGTAAAGTCACACTTTGTCCACAGGGCGCCCAAACGACATTTCGTGTCACTAACTCATCAGTTAATGTAAAATCATTATTATAAGGACCAGTAAAATTTCTTTGAATCGTAGGCCCTCTGACTCCAGCCCAAAAATATTCAGCCATAAATTTTGCATACCCACCTTGAGGAATAATATTAGCACCTCGGTAATCTACTTTAAAAACGGCAACACTATAACCTTGAGGAACTCTGACTGGAATTGCTAAAGCACAAGCCTTTCGATCGATCCGTTTGCCAGTGTCCCCTCCAGCTTCTGCAATATAACTATCAAAAAGCAGTGAAAGTGTATCTTCATCAGGTGATAAAATAGTAGCCACAGTACCTGCTGGACAACCACTTCCACCATAACTGGGGGTTCCTAATCTTAAGCCCGTAGCAAAGGCCTGACTGGTTAATAACAGACTGAATAAAATTAATTTCATAGATCCTCCTGATAAAGTTATAAGCATAACATTTTTGTCATGATATTTTTTGCGCTGACTCAATGTCAGCGAATCAAGCTGTGCAAAGATCTAGCCATATCTTTTCAGTTTATATTTTTGAGTTGTCGAACATTAAAAAATAAATTGTGGCAAAAAAACCCCTTAAGAGTCCAAAAAATCAGCTGTCAAATGACTTAATAAGACGGATGCCATCTTCATTAACAGTGATGAGTCTTTGCTTATACAGTCCACCGAGAGAAACTTTATATTTTTTTTTGCTAACACCGAACATCTGATAAATTTCTTCGGCAGGGGTTTTATCATTGATCGCTAAATAGCCACCTTCATTTTTTAAAAGAGTTAAAATTTTTGCAGCAAGATCGTTCGAAGATTCTTTTTGACTTCCTTGGAGGCTCAGATCAATTTTTCCATCCTCACGGATTTTTTTAATAAATCCTGAAAGTCTGTCACCATGTTCTAGAGGTTGAAAAATTTCATTGTTGTATAGCATTCCCCAATGGGTTCCATTGATAATGGCTTTATATCCAAGATCTGTGCGAGCCGCTATAAAAAGTTCTACAGCTTGATTTTCATTATAGTCCACAACCTTTTTTTCGGACTCAGCTTGAACATACTTATCCAGTCGCATCGAAGCACAAATACGATTTGTGTTATCAATATATATATAAACCACAACCGTTTGTCCCACCTTTACTGGACGAGTTCGCTCGCGAAATGGTAAAAATAAATCCTTAGGAAGTCCCCAATCTAAAAAAGCTCCGACATTTTCTAGTGATACAACTTCTAAACAGGCAAATTGGCCGACTTGGGCTAAAGGAGTTTGAGTCGTAGCAATTAACCTGTCATCGGAATCAAAACAAATAAAGACATTTACGATATCACCAACTTCACACTCATTGGGCATATCCAGGAGAGGCAGTAAAATTTCGCCATCTTCGCCGCCATCAAGGTAGACACCGAAATCAACATGTTTTACGACCTTTAATAAATTAAAATCTCCAATTTGAATCATCACTTCAACCTTTTATAAGCTATAGTTTTAATGGCTGTGGAATTAAATTCTTTTCCTTAAGCCATTCAGGATTAAAAATTTTTGATTGATATCTTTGAGCACCATCGCAAAGAATTGTCACGATCACACGACTTTTTGCAATTTTTGCTATTTTCCAAGCTGCACAAACGTTTAAAGCCGCCGAAGTGCCGACCAAAAGGCCTTCATACTTTGCCAGGTGATATAGCATATCGATCATTTCTTGGTCTTGGACTTTTAAACTTCCATCAATTTTTGACTCTTGGAAGTTCGCCGTTAATCGCATGATCCCGATTCCTTCTGTCACGGAACTTCCTTCGGCACGCATCTCTCCTGTCGTGATGTAATTATGAATTCCCGACCCCATCGGATCTGCAACCGTGGTGTGAATTTGTGGGTTTTTTTCTTTTAAAAAACGTGACACCCCAGAAAAAGTTCCACCCGTCCCAATCGCTGCACAAAAATCAGTAATTTGGCCTTTAGTTTGCTGCCAAATTTCGGGTCCCGTTGTCGCGTAATGAATTCTATAGTTAGCTAGATTTTCAAATTGATTCGCCCAATATCCTTGTGGATCGGCTTCCGCAGCCCTTCGTGCCGTATGATAGAAATGATTTTGGTCTGCATATGGGACAGGTTTGACTTTGATCACCTCTGCGCCAAGCGCTTCAAGAGTTTGATATTTTTCTAAAGCCTGATTATCGGGTAAGACTAATTTAACTCGGTAACCCAATTGGGCCGAAAGAACTGCTAAACCAATACCGGTATTTCCGGCTGTCCCATCATAAATCACACTGCCCGGCTTTATTTTTTTTTCTTTTTGGGCCTCGGTTAAAATTCCCAAGGCCGCTCGGTCTTTGACACTTCCACCAGGATTTAAGAACTCAGCTTTGCCAAAAATTTCACAACCTGTGCTTTCACTTAAGGATTTAATTTTAATTAATGGAGTTCCACCAACGGCTGACTGTAAAAAACCTGTAAGCATTTATGACCTCTTATTAAGCTTAGAATGACATTGCTTATGTTTCACTTCAAATTTTTTATAAAAAGATTTTTCTGCCCCTCACGTTCGAAGAATACACTGTCAGACAAAATAAAATCATAAATTTTGAGATTTAAAGTCCCAATTACCTATGGCTTTAGAGTTGCAACCAATTCCCATGGCTCAAATAAAACTCGAAATGAGCTTTTTCCCTATTTAATAACGCTGCAATTAAACTTAGCAGCCACACGCAAAGGAGTAGTTATGAAAATTAGAAATCTAGCCCTGACTGCAAGTATTATTTTTTCCAGTATTTTTTGTTGGGCTAAAAACCCTGCAACTACAAATGTACAGTCAAATGTAAACTCATATCCATCAACAATGACTCAGCTTCAGCCCCTCACTGAACCTGGCTTAGATGCACAAATGGATCGCCGGCGAACCCGCAGGGACCAAAATATTGTTCGTCGTTTAATTGGAGGTATTGCTGATGCGGTCTTTCGAAACGATGATTACACTTGGGATCGACACTACGAAGGACGCTATCCTTATGATGGAGGTCGATACAATTCTAATATTGCCTGCTATGCAGAGGGTTATAATGGTCGACTTTATCGAGGTATCAGCAGCTCTTCGCCTCGTAAAGCACAGTTAAGAGCCAACGAGAACTGTTATCAGAATTCCTTCCAGTGCCGATCTTTAGGTTGTCAGTATATGTAATATTTTAAAGTTCAATTTTTAGTTGGCGGTCTTACGAAAGAAACTCAAATTTATAAGTCCGCCACTAAGAAACAAGATCAATAACATAGTGAGGCTCATTTAACAAAGGCAAGATCAATGTAAAGGTGGTGCCTTGACCTTTAATCGACTCAACACCAATTCGTCCACCCATTTCCTCAATGGCACTTCTTAAAGCGTCTAAACCAACTCCTCGGCCCGATGTCTCAGTGACCTGTTGAGCCGTTGAAAAGCCTGGTTCGAAGATTTTTTTAAACAGTTCACCTTCGGTTAAAGAAGCTGAGTTTAAAACACCATTTTTTATTAATTTTTGACGGATCATTTCTGAATCAATCCCTTTTCCATCATCAGTCACTTTGATTTCCATCATAGGTCGCTGCGTATCCTGTAGTTTGTTACAAGAAATTTTCACCTGACCAGATTCTGGTTTTCCTAATTTTTTTCTTAATACATCAACTTCAATTCCGTGATCAACGACATTTCTAAACAAATGCTCTAAGTTTTCCCACACATTCCCGTATCTCTCAGGTAGAATTCTCAAGTCATCTCCGGAAATTTGCAGAGGCGCAACTTTCTTACGAAGCGATTTAGCCGTCAGCTGAACCAAGCCTTCAAATTGCTGTAAGACTGTGTAAATGGGAACACAAAGAATATCATTAACAAAAGAACTGTACGCCTTATCTAAAGATGAATCTGGGTCTTTTAAATGTCCTGCAAAATTATTCAGGCTATCTAAATTGACTTCCCGAATCGCTTTATTTTCTTTGATGATATCACCTATAATATCTCGATGTTCTTCCAATATATTTTCAAATAAATTTTCGCATCGGCTGGTGGCTTTGCGCAAAAATATTTGGGCATCTTTCAATTGATCTTGTTTTCCCAAGTCTGATTCAACTTGATGAAAAATATCTTTAACAGAGATCATTCCAAAAGTACCGGCAGCTCCCTTAAGCGTGTGCAAATGTCTTTTGATTAAAGTCAGCGCGTCGGCAGAAAATACTTCTAGATTTAGCAGCTCACGCATCTCTTGAAAAAACCTTCGTGAGTGCATAACATACTGACGAAAACGAGTGCGATCTTTTAAGATCGCTACAACTAAGGTTGCATAAGCTTGCATTCCCTGTGCTTTTCGATCTGCCTCTATCTCACGAGTACGATCTGTGGCAATGACAACCACCAACTGAATTTTCCCAAGTTTGTCCCGTACAGGTTTATATTCCAAACCAACAATTCGACCACCCGAATGCGGAAAAAATTTTTGTCCGACCATGGCAGCGTCTTCAAAATCCAACATTTCTTGAAAAAGAATTGATATCCAATCTGCAAATGTATTTCGCTTCTCAACAGGAACTTTAAGAACATCAACGACTGCTTTACCAGCTGGATTTCCTTCCAGTAAAGTTTCGCAAATTTTTGAGCACAATGAAAATATTTGTCCATCGGCTCCAAAAAGAAAAAACCCTTGCCCTAAACTGTTGACCATGGCATCAAATGTTTGATTGATATTAAATAACGATTTATTAACTTCCATCAGTTCTGTAGAACTGATTTCAAGACTTCGTCGAGCAATATCTACATTTTTATCCATCTGAACATAGGACTCATCAATCATTCTCAAAAGGGTTGGGAAACCACTGATTAATTTGGACAATTCATTTTTTTCAGGACTCTCAGGAAGACTTTGGATTAAATTAGCATAGCGGATTAAATCTTGTTCACTTATTTCAGATTCAAAAGATTTTTTTAATTGCCGGGAAACTTTTTTGCTTCGCACAAAGCCTACTTTCAACTATGCGGCGTCTACGCTCTGAGCTTGAGCGTGAAAACTTAAAAGGACATAAAAATTTCCTACTTCTGTTGTAAATGGAACCACCATGGTGGGACCGGAATCGCAAGTCAGGATTGTATGCTGATCGCCGATCACAACATTGGGAACAGCCTTCTTAAATTCAAAGCCATCTTTGTTGAGGTTGGCTTTAATAACTCCGTAAATAATATTTGTTAATTCACCGACGCCTAAAGTGACAGATGAATTGATTTCGGTGAAAGGCTTTCGATACATTTTCGAAAGTAAACCAAAAATAGTGGCTTTGGGAAAGCTTACGATCAAAGTTCCTTCGCTTCTTTCTTGAGTCAGTGTGATCAGACCCGAAACATCGCCTTGAACTGAACATTTTTTCTGAATATTAAAAGCACCCACTTCGGATTTCATGCCAAACATATTAGCTAGTGTGGAATGGACACCGTAGTCGATTTCTTTAGCTAATCGATGGTCTAACTCAACTTTTAATTTTTTAATGTCAGACATTTTTCCCCCGGAAAAATAAATATTATGATGATCAGGCTGCGGATGATGACAGTTTGGAAAGAATTTTATAAACCTTTTTTTCCAGCAACTCTGGCGAAATGGGTTTAATTAAATAATCTGTAGCGCCAGCCTTGATAGCTCTAACTACTGATTCTTGCTCAGACTCAGCCGTCACCATGACAAATGGCAAATCTTTGAAAGCCTCGGTGCTCCGACAGGTTTCTAAGACTTCTATCCCCGTCATTTCTGGCATCGTCCAATCACAAAATACGATTCCAAAAGGCTCGCCAACCACGTCGGCTTCTAGCAGCATGCTGAGGGCTAACTTGCCATGCTCGGCTTCTTCAACATTATGAAATCCCAAGTCATTCAGAGCATTCTTTAACATCACTCGGACCATTTCAAAATCATCAACTACTAAAATTTTTACATTGTTATCGCTCATAAATTCCTCCGAAGGGACTTTTTCACGTCATTGTAAACATCGGAAGTTTTTAATACTGACTTGATACTTAAAGATCATTTGGATTCAAAAAAGAAGGTCTAGGCCAAGGTCTGGTCGACCATTATCTTTTAAAACTTAGCTTTCAGTGGATTCAGGCTTATAGGTCTGACAGTTATTTCGACCGGCTGCCTTTGCTTTGTAAAGTGCTTGGTCCGCAGCTTCGATCAGCTTTTCCTTCGTCATCGCGTGTCTGGGGTAAACCGCAATTCCCACACTCATAGTGACCTTTATAGGACCCGTTGCGTGGGTTAAACTACTTTTTTCAACAGCTTTTCGCAGTTTTTCTCCCACGACTTGCGCCCCTTTTTCGTCTGTATCAAAAAGAACGATGGCCATTTCCTCGCCACCATATCGAGCAATTAAATCAAAAGTTCGCAGCTGCGACTTTAAACTTTTTGCCACCATCTGAAGAACTTTATCCCCTACCGGATGACCAAAAGTATCATTTACTTTTTTAAAATGATCGACATCACAAAGAAGAACAGCAAAAGTTTTACTTTCGCGAGTGGCTTGTGAAAAATAAGTTGTTAGTCTTGAGTGAAAATAGCGCACATTATTTAGCTGCGTCATCTCATCAGTGATTGATGTTTGATAAAGTTTTGCTGTCTTTAAAGTGATAGCAAGTGGATTCATCAAAAATTCTAAAAATTCAATCGTATCAGAGTCAATTTTAGGGTTTTGCATAAAATTAATTAAATGAACAAAACCCAAAATTTGATTTCCTGATTTTAAACACAAACTAGCTACATTATATATTTGCTGTGGATAAAAGGGGGCATAAAAAGTTTTTAATTCTTCACACTGGTCATTAGAAAAGACCAGTAAACCAGCTTGTTCAAGTTTAAGCAGTTGCGAGCTGTTGTAATTCACTGGCAGCTCGATACGATTTGTGACTGAAGACGAGGTTGATACTTCAACTGAAAATTTTTCTTGAACCACATTCCACTTGAAATAAAATCCGGCAGAAAAGCCAATTTTTTCAATTGCTCGGTTTAAAAAAACCTGAATAATTGATTCTTCATCTAATGAAAATCGTGTTGATTCCGAAAAATCAAGTAAAAATGAAATGTGTTCAAGCTTTCGATCTAATTTACTGTTGGTTAAAAGCAAATCAGCACGATGCTCATTAATTTCCTGCAAAAGTTCTTCTTTTTTTTCAATTTGAAGTCGATATTTTTCGTGCAGATTAACTTCAGCACTTTTATCATAAATTAAAATTACAAAATACTTTTTGTCATTAGTTCCAATCTGAGGTTGCACAGAAATTTGAACCGTTCCCATTTTTTTACCGTTAGCGAATTGCACCTCCAAGTAAGGAGTGGCTGCTGTGAGCGTCTTAAGAAATCCTGGTTCCCAATTAAGCCTTGGTGAAAACTGAATATTGCCGGGAAACGCAGTCTCTTTAAATTTTTGAACCCGAAGCCCTAGCAGATCTATGGCCACAGTGTTGGCATAGAGATAATGTCCCGCCTCGTCAATCACGAGAACGCTTTCTAAAAATAAATCAAATATTTGGTAATCGGTGGTTAATCCCATAAAATTCCTCGATGATGATATCGGTTTATTCTAGCTCCATCTAAACTAAGGTTCTATACTAATAAAAACTACGACCTTGGTCATGAATAAGCTGAATCCTTAACTTCGAGCCAAAAGACAGAGCTGATCACAACGCTCATTAAAAGTATTCCCCGAATGAGCTTTAACCCATTCCCAGGAAATCGAGTGCATTTGATGAAGCGCATAGAGAGCTTTAACCAGGTCCAAATTTGGAATAGGACGATCATTCTTTTTAAGCCAACGATTCATATGCCATTCTGGCATCCAAACATTTATGGTATTTACTAGAATTTTTGAGTCGGTATATAGTTGAGCTTGTGTTCCCAGATCAAGACTTCTTATCGCCTCAATGGCGGCTTGAAATTCCATTCTGTGACTTGATGTTTTTTTGGATCGTCCACTGGCTTCTTGAGTAACTATTCCATTTTTGACGATCACGAAAGCCCACGAGCCACGACCCTGTTTATAACTTCCATCAGTGTATATTTCGACCACTTAATTTTCTCCCCTCAGGTCGCTGTCCTAGCATATCTGGTTAAATCTGGAAATTTTTTTATTTAGGTCTGATTGTTTATAAATTGATTGACCCCTGCAGGGCCGCAGTCTAAAAATCAACCCAATCAAAACCAGAACTTCACAAAAAACGGAGAATGAAAAAATGGCAGTTAAAAAAGCTAAAACCGGCACGACTGAAAAAAAGGCACCTAAAGCCAAACCCGCAACTGGATTTGCACCTCTTAAATTCAAAGATTATACAATTACGCAAAAGCGATCTGGCCGTTATCAAGTTGTTACGACCAAAGGAAAAAATGTAAATGGCCCCGAAAAAGAAAAACTTTTGCTCGATGCCAAAGTTTTAAAAGGTTCTTTTAAGAAAACTGCTACAGAAGAAACAGCAGCCACTTAAAATCACAGAATCCTAGCGCTGGAATCTTTAAATTTTTGCGCTAGTGATTATTCTTAAGAATCCAGACTTTATAAGAGATCACAAAGCCCAACGTAAAACCATCGAGTCGGCTGATTCCCCATTTGATCCCAAATTCCTCTAACTCGCTTTTGCTTGACCAAATTTTTTATCGATTTCGATTCCAAGACTCATTAAAAATTTATGTGGTAACTCTGCACCGGCAAAAACAAATACGTAATTATTTTTAATAGTTACCGAATCGTTTTCTTTTTTAATTTTAATTTCTAATTCTTCAATTTGCAAAACCGATGAATTGTACCAAATCTTAACAAGTCCTTTTTTCTCCATGGTTGTAATGCGCTTAATGTTGTCTTCATTACAACGATCGAAAGTGGAGGTGCGAACTAATAGATGGACTCGGTTTTTCCAGCGGGCTTCACCAAGCATCTGTGCGGATTCGACTCCGGCATTGCCCCCACCAACAACAACTACATCACAGTTTTGATATTGCTCTGGATCTAGCAAGTTGTAAGTTACTTTAGAACTTTCTTCACCCGGAACACCTAACTTTCTGGGGCTGCCACGCACACCCATTGCTAGGATTACTTTTCGGCTACTGAATTCGCCTTTATTTGTTTTTATTTTGAATCCTTTACCAAATTTTTCTAACCCCATAAACTGGGTTTCTTCAGTCACTTTTAGATTGGTTTTCTTTTTAACATCATTCCAGTACTCTAAAAGTTGTTCCTTGGAAACTTTGTTGGATTCAAACTTCATTTTTCCCACTAACGGCAATTCGAAAGGGTGAGTCATGACAATTTTTTGGCGGGGGAAATTATAAACTGTTCCTCCAAAGCCGCCTTGTTCTATGGTTAAATATTTCTTTTTATTTGCAATCGCAGTGAGCGACGCCGCCAAACCCGCTGGCCCCGCACCAACGATGATGACATCGTAATCACATTTCTCATTGCTTAACTGCGAGAGCGCATGTTGAGCCGCCATGATCCCCTGTTTGATGGCATTTCGAATTAAGCCCATTCCACCAAGCTCGCCGGCAATATATAACCCAGCAACATTAGTCTCATAGTTTTTCGATACGCGTGGTATATCCATGCCACGTGCTTTAGTTCCAAAAACTAATTTAATTGCATTATACGGACAGGCTCTTTCGCATTCACCATGCCCCACGCATTTCGTCGGACCGACCAACACCGCTTTGTGATCAATCATTTTTATGATGTCGCCCTCTGGACATACTTTCGTGCAGGCACTACAACCAGCGCAAAGCGCTGGATCAATTTCGGGATGCAATGTCAGCGGCTCATTCATGTTTGACTTAATTGCTTTGTCTAGAATTTTTACGGCCACTTTGTGTTGATTTTCGCGTCTAAGAATTCGTAGCAATACAAAAATGCCGGCCATTAAAAAAAAAGTGAAATAAAGGTGATTGGTTATAAAATCTAATAGCCGTTCAGGTTTCATATCTAAATTTATCGGATAAGTTAAGAAAGTAATTAAATGAATTCTGGCCTACTTAGTAACAAATTAGTCTGGCTTTAAGCCTAGCCATAAGTTCGACAGTCTCGTCACCATTTCCAAAGCGCGACGATTGTCGTAAAGAACAAACTGCAACTGTATCATTTTAGCTATTTAGTAACTTAGTTTATCGTAATTAAGTGAAAACACCGATAAAATGAACTCACCGTTAGTTCATTAGCACAATACGGTTTTGGCCAAATTGGTAGTGGGGAACTTTAAATAATGTCGAATCGCGGTTTTTCTATTTTTCGTCGTTATATCGACTTAGTCGGCTTGGCTATCGTAATCATATTGTTTTTTCAAAATTGTGGTATTGAACAACCGCGGGTTGAGTTCCCTTCTAGCGCAATGAACTCGGCCGCCCATCAAACACTTAACGCTGATACCAAGTGCGCCACCTGCCACGAGGGATCTAGGCCTTTGGTTCGCACACTTAATCATAATTTTAGTCACAGTGGTTCGACCTTCATCGCGCAAGATTGTATAACTTGTCATACCGACAAACAAACATGGGGTTCAACCTGGAGTGGTGGTCAGTATGCGCATGATCCTTTCCCGGGTGCATGTCTTGAATGCCATACAAATCAAATGCCGAAGTCTAATATTTTTATTGCTAACAATACGGCACAGCCCTATTTGCATACTGCGGGTGTTGAATGTGCGACCTGCCATACGAACACTTCGCAGTTTAATACTTTAGCAAATTGGCGCCCAGCTCTTGCTGATCCGACGGGTTTGGTTGGTAGCAAATCGTTCACCATTCAAACCATTAGACCTAGTTTTTTGGGTTCTATCATGACCCGACCACCAGCAATTTCAAATATATTAAAACTAGAAATCGACCACTCTGATGAGCAGGTTTCGGCGCTAGCATGCGTGACTTGCCATTCAGTCAGCACAACAACGGGTTCGTATGCGGGGGCATTATTTCATAAAAATATTTCGGCTGCTTCCGCTAGTTGCGTGCTATGCCACACTAATGCAAGGCCTACCGGCGCTGTTGGTGTAAAGCAGATCATGCGACACGAAGCGGTCGCCTGGGTTTCAAATTCGATCGGATCTGTAAATCGCGGAACTGCATCAATGGTGCTAGCAGAATGTACCAGTTGTCATTTAAATGCGCCGTCAATGCCACTAGCTGGGGCTAATCCCATTCCAAACTCTAAACCATTTTCGGGAGCTAATTTTCACGCCAATACCACTCCAGGTAGCTTAGCATCGTGTTTAGATTGCCATGCTTACAGTCGGCCAGCTGGTTCAGCGAATTTTACAAATGCTGTTTGGCGGAACAAAACAAATGTTGGTGGCCCGCCATTTACGACATTTGATTTAGCTAGGCATGCACCTAATGTTGATTGTGCCACATGCCACACAGCACCTAGCGTTGCGAATACTACAGTTGCAAATTGGGCCAATGGAAATTTTATTCACTCGAATGCAAATTTAAATTGTTTAAATTGTCATACTGCGGGCGGTATCACGTCGACTAACCACACTGGCTTTAATTCAAATTGTATTTCGTGTCACACCGGTGCTTCCACCCAGTTTCCAAATCCTGTTATTGGAAGTTGGAAATTAAACGTCACCGGTGGAACACTTCCAACTGGCGTTGTTGGGGATAAATTAATGACCAACGCTATTACCTGCAGAGGAACTTTAGGTTCCGTTCCTAATTGCGTGCCAGCAATTCCAAATTTAATTGTTAAAGGTATGGATCACGCGGTAAATGCAAACGCAGTTTCTTGTCAAAACTGCCATGGAACAGGTCCAGCAACGGCTGCGAATGGAAAATTTCACACGCGCCCTACCGGTGCAGCAACTTGGACGGCTCCTGCCGCAACCGATATTGCTAACTGCATAAAGTGTCATGATCCTGCGACCAGTCCTCTTAATGTAGCCACAATTAGAAACATTGGTACGGTTGGATCTTTAGCTAAATTAAATACTGGTGCGGCTCCGTTTGCAGGTGTTCACCATGGTGTGTCTTTGATCGCTGGGCAACAATGCACGACGTGCCATACAGCTCCGACGGCAACAGTGGCAACAAACTGGAATTCGGCTACAAAAATTCATGCCACATTCACGCAAACACAAATAATGACTTGTACTGAATGCCATTACCAACGAATGCCAGCAGGAAATTTGCCACGAAAAATTCAGCCGGTTTATAAGGGTACACATGTGCCACAACAGTTTACTCATACAAGTTTAGTCAGCATGCCAACTGTGGCTTCGCAACAGTGTGCAACGTGCCACACTGATGACGGCGTTGCGTGGTCAACCCCGGGCAAAAATACCTTTCACAACAAAGTTTCAATGACATCAAGTTGCAATACTTGTCATATAGCTCCGAAAGGCTCGGTAACTTCAACAACGACAGGAATTACTTTTAATCACTCGACTGTTGCAAATATTGGCGACTGTGCGACTTGTCATCAGGCTACCATTGCACGTGTTACTAATCGACTGCCCACAGCAATTGATTGGGATGGCGGAACCGCTGCGCCGGCAACCTACACTATACCTAGTCATACCACAGGTGGAATCACGGTTCCCGGCTATACCGGTGTGCACTCTAGCAATACGAATTGTGTTTCATGCCATGGTACGAATAACTATAAAGTGATCACTGATTTTGACCACCAGGGCTTGCCTGCTGGCCAGAACAGTTGCGTTAGTTGCCATCTGGGATCCAAGGCAGATGTTGCGGCATTTATTGCACCAACAAGCGGAATAACCATGAAAACCGTAGGAAGTCGTCATCATCCAACGGCAAAATTTAACGGCACTAATTTAAGTTGCGTTGGTTGTCACACAAGAACACGAGGCGCGGCAACATTTACGAATGCAAATGGTATCGTGTACCCTTCAGCTGCACGCACGGCCTACATTGCTGTTGGTTGCGGCACAGTTAACAACACCACTTTCTCATGCCATGAAGGAAGTCAGCAAACTATGACTGTGCCGACGACCACTGGAACAACAGGACGCTGGAGATAGGGCTGAATTAAATTGTCTAGCCAAGTACTATTTGCAAATTAAGGTGCTGCACTTTACATTTTCAAAATGAAAATTTATATACGCGCTTGGATTTTACTTACTGTTTTGCTTGGATTTGAATACTGGGCACTTACCTATAACCAAAATTTAAGTCTCTTACTAACTCTGCAAAGACTACAAATAATTAATTCCAAACTAAAATTCAGCACAGCACCGGGTAGAACCATAAGTCTGTATGTTGGGTGGATTGGCTACAGCCTTATGGTGTTGATGAATGTATATTCTATGCGAAAGCGTTTTGAATTTATGAATAATCTTGGAAAACTATCGCACTGGTTAAACTTTCATATTTTTTGTGGTCTCCTTGGCCCAACTCTTATTTTTTTTCACTCTGGCCTAAAAGTCCGAGGACTCGTAGGAATTTCATTTTGGAGCATGGTGGTTTCATTAAGCAGTGGCATCATTGGAAAATATTTTTTTACTCAGCTTTCAGCACAAAAAAGTGATTTCGATAAAGCCTCTAGCGCAGCTTTGAACAGCCTCAATGAATCTTTTCAACGACGAAAAATGGAAGTCGATGAAAAATTTAAGGTCGGAGTGCTGAATGCAAATCTTTCATTTTCAGGAGCTGTTTTGTCTAACAAAACAATCGACCCATTATCCGCATTTTTCTATTCCTTTATTGGTGATTTTCGACTGCATTTTTTTGAAATGCCAATTCCTAAAGCGTGGCCGCTTTCAGCAAGGTCATATATCTCAAGTTATAGTCTTAATAAAAGAAAATCCCAGTTTCTTGGGTCATTCGAGAAACTGATGGGATACTGGCACGCTTTTCATTTTCCGTTCGCAGTTTTTATGCACGTAGCAGCGGTTATTCACATTGTTTCATCACTCATTTTTTTAGGTAACGGTTAGGTCACACATCCGGGGTACGAGCCTTTTTTCGCCTCAGCATACTTAGGCCTATAAGTAGCAGTTGAAATATGACAAAAATTGCAACAGCCGAAGCTCCTCCGCTAGAAAATCCGTAAGAGTGCAGACCGGCTGCCAATATAAAATTAACGCCATACCAGGCCATTACGACTAGTAGATAGGCTACAGGCAACCAAGATAAAAAACTAATCGGCGTAACCCAGCCTATATAGCGTGCGTGCAATAGTGCAATAAAACCTAGATCAGCAATAAGTGCCCAGGTTTCTTTTGGATCCCATCCCCAGAAACGGCCCCAAGAATAATCAGCCCAAATGCCACCAAGAATTATACCCACAGTTAAAAGAAAGCATCCTAATTGAACCATGCGATAAGCGTAATGATAGAAGTCCTGAGTTTGTTTTGCTTCCATCCTACCGAATAAAATTTTAACTAGGGTCACATTCCCTAAAATCATAGCTATAGTAAAAGCAGCATAAGAAATTGTGATCGTCGTTACATGTGTAGCTAACCAAAAATTACTTCTTAAGACTGCAACAATCGGATCCATATCAGGGCTTAGTACCAATGGGATATTTTCCGTCAACAATAGAATCAGACCCGAGCCTAAAAACATAAAACCACTCATCGTTGCGTTTTTGTAAAGCGCGTGCAAAATTAAACTAAATAATGATACGCCAAATGCCACCCAAATCATGGTGCCATACATATTTGTAATCGGAGCGAATTGTGTAATATAAACCCTGAGGACCAAGCCGATAATTGTCGGTGCCATTGAAAGTCCAAATAGCCAGTACACAATTCGTGGAGAAATTTTAACCTTGGTTACATCGAGCAAAAGCAATAAGGCCGCAATTAAACTCATCATGCTTGCCCAAAGAAACGGACGAAAATCAAAGAACCAAATTTCAACATCAATTTTTTTAAGCGCATGGCGAAAAATCTCTGGTGTTGGCTGCGCTTTTGACATTTCGTTAAGTTTTTCAGACGTTGCGTAAGCAAATTGAAAATCTTTCCTTTTAAGAGCTTCTAAGTAACGACTAGCTGTTTGCGATATTTCATTTTTTTCCGAAGTAACTTGATCAGCCTTTTTTTCAAGCCATGAAAAATCTATGGATGTCGGAAAGTGATCTTTCAATGCAATCTGACGAAATACATTCATTTGCGAGAATGCCTCCGTAACTTTTTTATCGTTTTCATCAAGTTTATTTCCATCTTGTTCTTTTTGAAAAATTGGCATCGCTAGCTTTTCAAGTTGAGAGCTTTCTAAATCTGCCAATGAAAAATATTTTTTATCGGCAGTGAATCCCAATTTTTTTCGCAGCTCAACGTCACGAATTTCGATAAAAGGAGCATACGGCGCGGCTTCACTTGCTGAAAAAGTTAAATAAAGCTGCTCCGAGCCTAAGCCCCAGCCCTTAAACTTTCCCGTGATAAATAAAACCGTTTCCCTAGAGAAAGTTGCAAAGGGTTTTATGCGCCCATTCTGCGTCATCGCGGCGGTTCGAATTTTATCAATTTTAATTTGTTTTCCAAATTGAATGGACTCGTCAAGAGCCCTTTCCGCAGTTAAAGGTTGAGATTGGCTATGCATCAAATTCTGCGCATAACAAAAATCAACTGAACAGATGATACCACTCACCGTAATTACGAAATTTATAAGATGTTTCAAATGCTTTTCCTATTCTGCCGGTTTTTATAAACGCGGCTTCTCATTAAAGTAAAAGTTGCGATACCCAGACAAAGCATTAAACTTCCTAGGTACTTAACTGCGCGGCCGGGATCTTGATTGACAGATAAAATAGAAACCGGGGCTTGTCCTGGGTTTAAGGCATAGCTGGCTTGATATAATGTATATCCATCAGACTTAAGCGGCTCGTTCATAGATATTAACGT
The DNA here is from genome assembly GCA_043720615.1 of Pseudobdellovibrionaceae bacterium. Lineage (GTDB taxonomy): Bacteria > Bdellovibrionota > Bdellovibrionia > Bdellovibrionales > Bdellovibrionaceae > JAYWDA01. Next base: position 64,953 of record JAYSSI010000049.1, read on the forward strand.
TTGCTCATTCGTTCGAGAGTGTGTGACCAGACTTTCATAGCTATACGGGGTTTCCGTACCGGGATAATCTTTTTTTGTGAATTTATCTAGTTTAACTTCGAATGGTAACTGGACACTTTCATTTGCAAAAACCACATAACCGCTTCGCCCAGAAACACTAAAGTTTTTAACTTCCCCTTGGCTGAGCCAAACACCTTTTTCTTGCCCCAGTGGCTTCACAAACACTGCACTGGGAGGCAAATTTTTCCCCGGTTTTGGCCGAACCGCTCTGACATCAACTTGCTTTTCAGAACCAAAATTTATAGCCCCAATAAAAAGCTGCATTCCCATCCAAGGTGTTTGAAAAATGTCGCCTTCTTTCATCGTCTTTTCGGCAATTTTTTCACCCTTTTTAATGAGGACAATACGAACCTGCGACGGGCTCTTTCGATTTGCATGAAATTCAATAATATTTTCCCCAGGAGTTATACTTGATGCTGCGGCTTGCATCGGGCTTGGGCCGTCAGCCGTTCCAGTTGGCGACGTCGGACCATCTATTCTAGGGTGACCAGATGGCAGCACCGTTTCTGAAGTTTCAACTCCGGCCAGATATTTAAAGCTTAATCCGAAAACCCCATCTTTATTCAATGAAAAACCCGGAAATTTACCGTAAAGAACTTCCCGTACTTTCTCGCTCCCCTTTTCAATTGATAGCTCTAATGCAGGATTTGGTGCTCCGGCGGGGTCTTCATTTTCGACCATTTTATTTTCAGCAACGATGGCTCGGGAATAGGATTTGACTAGCTTTATGCTGACGCCGTTTTGCAAAATGCCTTTTTTTAATTCAGCCAAACTTAACTTTCTTAGTTCTTTACCATTTTTCTGATCGAGCACCACCAACGTATTTTCCACCTGCGCTATATCTCGCGTTTGCAAACCAGGCCCTTGAGCTTTTTCCTTTTTTTTCTTTATGGGAGCTAACTTTATAGAATCCTGTGGACTATCGCTGTCATCGATAATCAATTTTAGGGTTGCCGGCCCCATCTGGAATACCGGGTTTTCTTCACTGTGCAGCCACTCTTTAACATCAAAAAACTGACTTTTTAAACCAAAACTAATGCCGACCGGACCGCTGATGTCTTGGTTTGTCGTAAACCCTTTTTCAATCTCGGCAAAAGGCACGAAACGCTCAACTTTAACCACGTGGCCAATTTTTTCATTTATAAAATCCAGCTGATTTTCTGATTTTTCAAAAAGTGTTTTATCAAAAATAACTGAACTTAACGTCGAGCTTCCGTCAAATTGGTATCCAACCATGAGCCGCGGCAAAGTTACCATATTTTGCGACTGACCTTCTTGAACTTGTAACGAACCATCAACACCATAAATTTTTGTAATCCAACTTCCGATCAATACAATGATGATCCCGATATGGGTCATCACAAAACCCATTTGATAAAACTTCCATGGATACCGTGACATCATCGATGCAAAAACATTTAATCCCAGGAGTGACAGGAGCGCGTTAAACCAAGTTGCATTATAGAGAGCCAGCTTTGCGTATTCTGCGTTATGCATGCTTTCAAGAACGGTCCCCACCGAGACAGCGATGATTAAGGCAATCATTACTGGAACTGCTAACTTTACTGACGATATAAATTTAAAAAAAATGTTTTGATTCCATTTTGTAATGGTAGTTATGATGAATTGATGCATGAAATCCTTCTGAAAGTTAAACCTTGTCGATGTTTAAATTTAAGCCCACCGCTTTAGCGATGTTGCTATCAGTTTTGTATGCAAGCAAGGGTTTTTCAGGGAACTGGAGCGGCCGTGTTTTTTTAGGAGGCTATGCTTCAACCGAACGATTTGCTGAAACTAGCGGAAGTGGTTCTAGTAAAAATGATTTTCAAACTTTGTCCGGACGTTTTTACTTGAAAGGTGAAAATCTTGGCCCAGGCCAATGGGAATCCACTACAGATCTTCGCGATAAGCATGATTTTTTCGACAAACTAAATAAAGAAAAATTGACGCTTGAAGCCCGCAATCAATTTCAAATGCGTCAAGTCAGCATTGGCTTAACTAATCCGCGAAAATTCTGGGGGTTTCAGCTTGGCCGCTTCCCGGTTGGCGAAGTTGGCGCGGCACATGTTGATGGACTGCAGGTTAGAAACTATTGGACTCCCGAATGGCAATGCACTTATTTTGCTGGACTCAACCCGCAACAACGAGACCGCAGTTATTTAACAGCAAATCCCAAAGCGCAAATTTATGGAACAAGCTTAACCTATCAAAGCCTAAGTAGCGGCTGGGATCGCAACACCTATGTTAGCCATGGTGTCGTGAAAGAGTTGTATTCTGGCCACACGGATCGCAATTACCTATTTCATAACTTAGTCTATCAATGGAACGAAGATAGCCGATTCATTTCACTACTTTATTATGATTTAGTTCCGCGGGGCTATGTGCAAAATGGCAATGCTACTTGGCAACAAGGATGGAGTCGCTATTTTTTTACTGATTTAAATTATCTGACTATAGATGTGATTGAATACAATCGAAGGCAAAGCGTTCTTGAAACTTTAATCAGTAGTCCCTACAGCGAAACCAATCTTAAATTGAACTTAAATCTAACAGAAAAAATCGAAGTGAACCGTTTTTTTTTGCAGCTTGCTAGTGGGCGTCGTCAGCTGGATAATTTGCAGCGCCAAACAGTTGAGTTCGGCTATATTAAGTCAAAATTTTGGGGGCCAAATTGGGATATTTATTTAACTTTAGGAGCACGGAAAAATTTTACTAGCACAGATAGCTTAGCGCGCCTAGGCTTAGGCTACTTTAATCGGCGATGGGAGACCAATTTAGACCTTGAAACCCAAGTACAAAAAAATGACATTGGCAATGTGACACATCCACTTATTATAGATGGAAGCCTTTCCTATTTGATATCCCGTAGGCTTTATGTCGCTTTTTCAGCACAATCTGCGACCGATGAAAATGTAAAAATTGCGAGCGCCTTTTTTAAATTAGGTTACCGTTTTGGTAACCGCGAATTATCACCGCTTCGAGACGGCGCCCCACCCCGTGGTACCTTATGATTTATAAAATATTATTTTTAGTTATTATTTCCTTTTTTCCATTCGCGGCATGGTCGCAGGAAGGTTTGCTAAATAAACTTCTAGCGCCCGGCCCATTAATTCAAGGGCATCAACAACTTGAGAAAAATGATTGTCTTAAATGCCATGATGCCGGCAAAGGCGTTCCAGATACAAAGTGCTTAGATTGCCATAAACCTATAAAGCCATTCGTAGATTTTAAGCGTGGATTTCACGGATTAGTAACTCAGTCTTGCCGCGAATGCCACACTGAACATAAGGGAAGAAAGTATGACTCGATAGCAATTGACGAGAAAAATTTTGATCATGGTAAACTCACCGGATATTCTTTAGCCGGTAAACACGCTGAAATAAAATGTTTAGAGTGTCACAAAAGTTTTCAAAAAGAGCCATCAGTTCGTGCTGGAAAAACTCGTTACTTTGGTACGCAAGCGAGTTGTGTGAGCTGTCACCAAAAGGATGATATCCACTTTTTTAAAGGAACTTATGCCAAAAAAGACTGTGTGCAGTGTCATTCGCTAAAATCATGGAAAAGCGATATAAAATTTGATCACCAGAAAGATACTGGCTACGAAATAAAAGGTCAGCATTTAGATTTGAAATGCGCTGCTTGTCACGTCACCAAAACTAAAAACAAAATCAGCAGTATTTACAAATGGCCAAAGTTAAAACAGACGCAGTGCTTAACCTGTCATCAAGACCAACATAAAAACAACGTCAGCAAAAAATTTCAAAATGGAGCCTGTCTAACCTGCCACTCGCAACAAACCTGGTCCATACCTAAATTTGATCATAAAATTACTAAATATCCACTTCGGGGAAAACATTTTGAAATCACATGTATCGAATGCCATAAACAAAATCAAAAATCGGTAATATTAACCAAAGATAAAGGCTTCAGGTTTCAAGGCTTGCGACAGCAATGCCTGACATGCCATCAGGACTATCATCGCTTTGATCAGCTAAAAACAAAACACTTTGGTAATCCGAAGGCATGCCAAGCGTGTCACACCGAAAGCAATTGGAAGGCAACTCCTAAGTTTGATCACAATATTCACACACGTTATCCAATTGATGGCGAACACTTAAAGCTTAATTGTCTTGAGTGTCATACATCTCAAGATAAGAATAAAAAAGTAATAAGATCCCTTTATCGTTGGCCGTTACTTAATGTTAAAACGTGCGAATCGTGTCATAAAAGTCCCCACATAGGTCAGTTCAGTAAAGCCTTGTTACAAAAAGCTTGCACCGAATGCCATGTGACCACTGGTTGGTTTGATATGAAAAATGGTAAAGGTTTTGATCACTCAAAAACCAGATTCCAGTTAACTGGATCCCATGAAAAAATTCGCTGTGCGACATGCCACGGCCCGCAAGGAAAACAAATTTTTAAATTTAAATCTGTAGAAAATAAATTCTGTATTGACTGTCATAAAAACGTTCACACTCAGCAGTTTTCCACTAAAATAAATAGCAAAGCGTGTTTTGATTGTCACTCGACGGATACTTTTAAGCATCTGAAGGCATTTGATCATAGTAAAACCAAGTATCCGCTTGAAGGTGCTCACGAAAAACTAAAGTGCAGCGAATGCCATGTTTCTTCACAATCAAAAATCTTAATTTCTCCGCCAAATATAAAATCTCAAGGCCTGAAAACAAAACCTTTTGAATTAACATTGGCACAATTTAAATTTCCCCATGTCAGTAAATCCGACTGTCTAAGTTGCCATACGGATTACCACAAAAAACAACTTGGACCAACTTGCTTAGACTGTCACAATTTAGACTCTTGGAAAAAAGTAAGATTTGATCACAATAAGCAAAGTAACTTCATACTTCAGCACAAACATGTCGATGTAAAATGTATTGAGTGCCATAAACCCATCAAAGATGACTATATAAAATTAAAATCAGAAACTAGACAAGTTACCAAGTACAAACCGATCTCTGCAACATGCACAACCTGTCACAAAGACGTTCACCGCGGCGAATTCGGAGTTAAATGCCAGGATTGTCATAACGAAAAAGGCTGGAGGGTGACAAAAAACTTTCATAAAAACTTTTCGTTAACTGGTGTCCATTTTTCACTTGAATGCGCCGAATGCCATAAGGACAATCGAAAGCTGTCTGGATTAAGTCAGCAGTGCATCACTTGCCATGCCAAAGATGATGTCCACAACGGTGCGCTAACTCAATGTCAAGAGTGTCACCGCCAACAATTTTGGGAAGTGACCGGGTTTAAGCACTCGCTGACACGATTCCCTCTACGCGGAGCACATAGAACTTTAGATTGTATAGAGTGCCATAAGACAGGCACGTACAAAGGTTTGAATACCGCGTGCTTTCAGTGTCATACTGCGCCGAGTGTGCCAGATCATAATTTATTTCCGAATAAAAACAGTTGCAATGAATGTCACACTAATCAATTTTCTTGGTAGTCAAAACTTCCTGCAATTTTTTATTAAAGGCCTGAAAGTCAATTAGCCCTGTCACTTTGTAAGCCAAAACAGATTTCGAATCAAAAAGAAAAGTCTCAGGAAGTCCCGTTACTGAGTATTGATTACTCCAGTTTCTGTTTGCATCGTGCAATACAAAAATATTCGCTCCTTTAAAATTCGGAAATAGTTTCATAAATTTTTTAGCTTCTTTAATATCGGCTTCAGCATTTATTGAAATTAAAACGACTTTTTCGGGATACTGGTGAACTAACTTTAGGAGTGCTGGTGTCTCTTCCTGGCAAGGAGCACACCAAGACGCCCAAAAGTTCACGATTACAATCTTATGCCTTATATCAACTGGATCTAACTTTTTTGTGATAAATACTGAGTCCGTTAGCCGCTTGAAACTTTCGTTAGGAAACTCTGTTTTTCCTTTAAAAAAATCGCAGGCCGAGAGCCCAAGGGAAAATATCAGTACAATTGGTAAAGTTTTAGTTCTCATTCTACAATAGAATTACGAATTGGACTATTTTGCACTCAGTATTTAGGTAAGCTATGCTTGGAAATGACCGTTATCCATTACTCATGAGCTATGAATTTGAGGAAAAAGTCCTTTTTGCTTGTCAGTGATTGCCTTCATTACTCGGGATGAAAGCTTCCCTCGGGCATTTCGAGAGTTTAAGAATTGTTTTGAGCAATTTGTCCATAATCTGCTTTTAGGATACTGGGGCTCCATTTTAGTTTGATTAGGCATTAATCTGTCGAAGTTTTGGACGAAATCTTGTTCGACTATGTTCCTTATAAATATCTTTTGATTCCAGTAAATTGATTTCAAGTTAAACAACAATCTTTTAAAGGAGTCATTATGAAACTAATTTTAGGAACACTTTTATTAACAACGGGCCTTTCAACAGCTTGGGCTGGACGCGAAATGCTTTCGCAGCAAAGAAGTAGTTATGTTCGACAAAATGTTAATCCCAATAGAATTCTCAGTGAAAAAAACTTCACCGGCGAACAAGTCTTGAAAGACATGGCAGAAAAAATGACTGCAACCTTGAATGAAATTCAAGAATTAATCCATTTTTAGACCAACTGAGATGCATTTTCACTCGTCTTTAATCTTAAATTATATTCGGAAAGAAAAATTGTCATACATTGATCTGCAAAACAAAACGTTACTTTCGCGCGCGCAAGACCATCGAGATTTCTCGGGCAATATTATTACTGTGCCAAACTAAGTGATTTAAATCTGCTTCATTCACTTCACCGCGCTCCGCTCGACCTTGCCAGACATCGTCTGCTGTGACCCTTTCACTGACTAATTCAAAATCGACACCAGTCATGACTGCCAGCGGAGTTGTTTGAAATTTAACTTTAATACATTCTTGATTTTTTTTAAGATCAAACATTTCCAAGGTGGAGCGAGTGATCGCGCGCACATGCGTTGGATCTGCCAAAAACTCATCGTGTCGTGGATGGGGAACAACAATATTCCAAATGCCATCGGGCGCTAAAATACGATAAACCTCTTTAACGATCGCCAGGAAGACATCTGGATGTTGGCCCAAGTGTTCTAATACATGGGTCATGCAGATTTCTGAAGCCGAGTTGTCCGCCCAGGGCCACGGAGTTTTTTCTAAATCGACAACCTCATTAGGGTTGCACCCAGGAAATTTATCCACGTTTATATGCGTTTGAAGTTGATTATAGCCACAGCCTAAGTTCAGCTTTAACATTTGATCCTCCACAGATTCCCTAACTTCTATTATTTTGCAATATGACCCCTAAAGGAATTGGCTGAGAACTATGCGGAACATAAAGAATATCAATATCTGAAAACTTTTTAAATTTTCCATTAGCTCTTGAACCAAAAAGGTAAACTTTTGCTTGAACTTGCTTAAGAGGTTTAATTACTTTTTCATTTAAAAATTGAAATTCTGAATCCGTAAGACCGTATTTCATTAATTTTTTTTCAAGCGTAAGATAAGCTGTTCAAGCTCTGGAATTATTTTTTCAACTTCAGCATAAACAATTTTAGCAACTTCTTCGTCGTAGGAATGTGTTGTTTTCTTTCGGGCTTTTAAAAAATCAAACCATAGCTGCGGGTTATCGATGAGCTTATTTCGAGCCATGTCACGGATTGCGGGGTTTGGAGCTAATACACTTAGACCAAGAACTTTCATCGAAACTTTCCATGAAAGTTCGATGCAAAACTAAAGCGCTGAATACTGCCATCGCGTAAAAGTTTATGCAGTTCAATATTTTTAGGTTCTTTTTCAATGGCATTTTTTAAAAGATCTCTTGAGATTTTTAATGAAACAGTCGCTTTTTCAAGTTCATCTATTGTCGTGCTCATGACACCTCAAATAAAATGACCGTAAGGGAAATTGGATGGGGTAGCAGCCAATCCACAACCAATCGAAAACATTGTCAATTCTAAAATAACCCTACCTAATCCTACCTATCAAGGAAAGCCCAAAATTTAGACCTTCCATTGATCATAGGGTTTACTTCCTGCGATAACTTCCTGAGCATGGCCCAGTAAAGGCAATGCCATTAACAAAATAAATAGTTTCTTCATATTTCCTCCGTGGCTGACCTTTACTACAACGGGGGGGGGGGCAATATCTAAAAGACATGTCACTCTTTAGGGGAAACTAAGATTTTAACCAGAATTTACAATTTATCAAATATACTTGACAAACTGTAAGTTTTTTTATATCTTATTGAAATGTCTAATATTTCAAGGCCTTTTAAAAAGCTAATAGAGTCTCGCCTTAGAGAAAAAGCTCCTCTGATTCAAGTTTTAATCGGACCTCGGCAAGTGGGAAAAACCACAGCCATTCAGCAAATTTTTGCGGATCGAGGCGTTTATTTTTCAGCCGACTCTCCGACTCCACTTCCCGCCCAGGAAATTGAAATACTTTGGGATCGCGCCCTTTTATTACCCGAGCCATTACTAGCTATCGATGAAATTCAAAAAATTGTTAACTGGTCTGAAGCTATTAAAAAACTATGGGACAAAAAAAAGCAGCCGATCAAATTAGTGCTTTTAGGCTCAGCGGCCCTAGCCATCGAGCGAGATTTAAAAGAAAGCTTGGCGGGTCGCTATGAATTAATTCGGATTGAACACTGGAATCTGGCAGAGGCACAGGCTGCATTCAGTTTTTCTTTCATGGATTTTTTAGAATTTGGTTGCTACCCAGGATCGAATTTTTTACTAAAGGATAAAAACCGTTGGGGCGCTTATATCAGAGATTCTATCGTCGAGCCCGCCATCGGTCGCGATATTTTACAACTTCACCCCGTCGATAACCCAGCGCTTTTGCGCCAAGTATTTAGTATTTGCGTCGGACATCCCGCACAAATTGTGTCCTTAAATAAACTTCAAGGAATGTTACAAGACCGAGGCGCTTTGGCGACTCTTCAGACCTATCTCCAGCTTTTAAGTTTTGGCTTTCTAGTCACGGGGGTTCAAAAATTCACAATGAATGCCCTTAGGACTCGGTCTAGCCCGCCAAAATTGATTGTCCATGATAACGCCTTGATTCGAGCCTTCGAACGTCCAATAGATCAAACACCAAGCCAGGAAAGACTAGGGTTTTATCTAGAAAATGCCGTTGGGGCACGCTTCATTGAAGCTGGATGGGAAACCTATTATTGGAAAGATAAAAGCCATGAAGTTGATTTTATAGTTCTTGGCCCTAAGGGTGAAAAGTATGCCGTCGAAGTTAAACTTGGCGTCCCAAAAAAAACAGATTTAAAAGGGCTGTTTTATTTTTGTCGGCAACATCCAGAATTTCTAGCTTGTGTTGTTAGTCCGCAACCTGTCGATATTGAAGGAATTAAATGGCTACCGGTCGATCAGGTTTTAGCACTTCACCGATAAACTTAAAAATTCAGTAATCCATCATACCGCCAAGGCATGTCGGTCACCGATATTTCCATCGAAACGGGTCTCTCTCGGGGATCTATTTGGGATTCTCTGCGTGGTCACGGGCACGCACTTCGACCGCAAGTTTCAGTACCTTTTAAGCGATGGCGTCAAGGCAGAGGTAAGACCGGCGCAAGGCCGCCACCTCGATGATTTACAAGACTGGGTCTGGCATGCGCAGGCCAAAGTTATTTATGACTCGCGCAGTTCGCAATGGGGAAGCCCGCGATTTTTTCCCGGCAAAAAATGAATATTTCACGGTCGCCATGGTGAAGTCTCGCCAGTGAGTCTTCATGAGGTAAGTTGTGGCGGAAACACGCCACCCAAGGACAGATCGACATCGTTCAACATTTTTGAATTACTTCTTATATTTCGAATACATTCTGCGCTTTAATTCGGAACTTTCGTGGAACGCACGCTCTTTGCTCAATCTATCCCCAAGAAGAACGAAAACTTCGACCTACCACGTTCATTATGGGGATTTAATTGAAGGAGCGCGCTGGAATTACAAGTACGAGTAGTCTTTGGAATCGCAAAGTGCTTATAGTTCTTTGGGATTTTGTCACCATGTGTGGCTGACTTTGTAAATGAAATATCAGGGTTCACTTCCCAGTTAGCTGAGATCACCGGCTCAATGGCTTCGGTCTTTCGCATGGTTTAACTAGTTTTAGCACGACGAAGATTTGCCGCCGATAAAAGAGCATCAGGGTTTTTAGCTGCAACTTGCAACAATCGTCTTGCGGCTCCTGAGGGTTTTTTACTTCCTTGCTCCCATGACTGCACAACACGGACACTTACGCCTAATAGCTTGGCAAAAGCTCCCTGGCTCATATGCAGATTTTTAGATCTGATCTTAGTCACGTCATTGGCCGACATTTCCGGTGGAGCACTTAATGCTTCAATTTTAGTTTCACGCAAAGTAATTTTACCTTGCTGATGAGCTACAAGCTCCTGCATGCCTTCAAGAAGTTCTTGGCCTAGTTTTGTTTTTTTCATGATCACCTTCCTCCTTTTAATTTTTTTACAAATTCCTTAAAGATTACTTTTTCTTCATCGGAAATATTTTCTGAATCTCTTTTATCTAAAATCGTCATCAGATAAATAATTCCCTTATCAAGGACATCTAAATAGAAAACTCTATAGCCGCCACTCTTACCGCTTTGTTTTTTGGCGACCCGAATTTTTCTAAGACCGCCAGTGCCTTGAACAATATCTCCTTTGGTTCGATCTTTTAGTATTTCATCTTGAATTTTCTTAAGTAAATCTGAATCACCTAAGGTATCTATTTTATTTTTAAAAATGTTGGTTTCGATGAATAATTTAAATCCCACTACTTAGTAGTATATCACACTTAGCAGTATAGTAAAATGATAATTTCAAAATAATACGGATCGGCGGCAGCGCCTGAATCGGCCGAGATTTTTCCGCATAAGATATTGATTTTATTGATAAAAACTCGGGACTGAAAATTTGCGGGCATCGTGACGCGGAACGAACCTGAGGCTCTTGATTTAAACTACGTTGAACCGCAGATCCAGAGCCTGATCGTAAACATCCAATTTCATAGTTTTGGAAGCTTATCGTTACAATCACAAAGCTCCGGAATAAAATCACTTCATTCTGAAAACCGTAGAACCGTAATAAAATGGATGAGTAGAACCGAAGAACCCTAGACAGCTGACTTTTTCTTATCTACGACAACTCTAATTTTTCCGTTATTAACTTTAACTTCAATCATAACGCTATCAAAAAAAAGTGTTTGATGATCTTTTTTATATTCAACATCATCAAACTCTACACCCAGCAGATCATGGCTGGCTGAAAACCATCCTACGCCGTCCCCTTTATTGGCTTCGACGGCGTCGCCATAGGGGCCATCGTGCCAGTAAATTGACACCGGGCCAGAACCATCAAAATGTCGAAATGAAATATTTAGCTTTTTCATATTTTTATCCGTTTTAAATTTTTGTGCTTGGTTTTAATTTTTGAACCCGTGGTGTACATAGAGGTAAAGAAATATCCATCAGTTGCTTTTTTTACGACGGCCAAAATGTATTTCGAATTATTTATTTTATAAAATAAGTGATAAGACTTTTCTTTCGAATGGGACTCTTCGAAGACATCAGTCGGGTCCTTAAGAATTCTTTCTAACAACTCTAGAAAAATATCCTCAGGTAAAATAAAGTGTTTTAGCGCATGCTCAAGTGATTCTCTAGTAACGATAACTCGATAATGCAGAACGGATGTAATTACGGCGACGATTTTTTTTTGAGACATCCCGAGACTCCTTGTCCGCTTCCACTTATTTAATCTGAATTCTGAATACTGTTAACCGTATTCAGAATTCAGTATTTTGAAAATTGGATGGGGTGGCAGGACTCGAACCTGCGAATGACAGAATCAAAATCTGTTGTCTTACCAACTTGACGACACCCCAACGAAAAGTGAATCAGAGATCGAAATTAAGGAATTTAGGGTCAGAGCGCAAGCGTTTCCAAGTCGAAAGTAATGGCGCGTCACATTGCTAAAAGTGCTTAAAGTTTAATCTTCTTGGTTGGAATGCGGAGCTTTTTGCCTTTGAACAGAGACATCTGACTCCCCTTGCTCTCGAAGTTGATTCTCGTAAGCTTCAAAGACCTTATCTTCAATCATCGCTCGGGCCTCTTGATTTAAGGGGTGGGCAATATCGCGAAATTGGCCGTCTTTGCGTTTTTTACTAGGCATGGCCACAAACAAGCCACTGGGTCCTTGAATGATCTTAAGGTCTCTGACAACGAAACATTCATCGAATGTTATGGCTATATAAGCCTTGAGTCTGTCTTCATTGACTAAGAAGACTTTGACCTCGGTGATATTCACAGGACCTCCCACAAGATGCACGCACACTGGTGTCCTGATATTTTCTCTTATTTTTTATGATCCCAAAAGAGATAGTGCACGAATGTCTCAATGTAAGACACAAGACGATGAGTCTGCTAACAAATCAGTGGCAAAAAGCTTAGATTAGAATAGAAAACCAAGCTGCACTTTAAAAATGGAAATTCTTGGAAATTTTTTAACATAGTTAAAACCACTCTTCAGATCATTGCTGTCAGTGGAATCATTGGCGGCATTAAACAGATCCGACTGACTGCGAGTAACAAAGAGAGGCTGGGCATAGGTTATCCAGTCGACTCCTAAGGAAACACGCTCCCCCATCACCCAGCGATTGCCAATACCGATGGTGCTGCCCCAAGATTCAAGTGCTAATAAATCGACACTTTGACCACTGGTCACTCGATTTAAAATGGCACTTCCTACATGAGATTCAAATCGATTAAAATGCAAACCGTAAAATAAATTAAAAGAATTTGTATGAAAGTAACTTCGACGAATCAATGTGAAGCGATCTTCAGTGACGTTACCAAATTTTTCTAAAGGCCCGGGCAATCCAACAGATCCTTTGAGATATTCAAATTCATAAGCATGACCCATGACCTTTTGCCAGCCGGCAACAGCACCTAATTTGTTTGGAATCACGAGATCAAAAATCGAAGACTCAAGTCCTGCGTACCAAGAATGCAAAGCTCGTGCTTTTTGCGATATTCCTAAATCTTTACCTGGTTCTTCCATCACTGGCGGAGGTGACGCAGGCCCAGGATGAGGTGTTCCCGGCATTTCCGTCATTATAGGATCACCTGAAGCTGGTGACGTTCGTGGTGTTTGAGTTGTATCTTCTTTTCTGATTTGAACCCGACGCTGTTTTTTTGCAGGCTTTGCATCCACGGTTGGAAATTCAACGGGTGTATTTGTTTGCGCCAATACCAAATATGGCACTGTTAAAATTAAGAAACAAAACTTTAAGCTCATTTTTGTAGATACCATAAATCTCCTCAAATTTTAAGGAAGCCGTTTCCAAACAAAGATCACGCTTTCATCAGCTAAAGGAACCGTGAGATGAAGTTGATCTTGCACAAGATTGAACGGCGAAAAACTTTCGTGACCGATTTGAAAATCTGGATCTTGAGCGCAGTCAGAACGATTGTTGGGATTGGCCCATGTCACTTTCTGATGAAGCTCTTGTCTTTCTTGATGATAAAACCAAACTGCAGATCTTTCACAAAAACCTTCTTCATCCAATCTATGAAAAGACAAAGTATTAACTCCAACTTCATGAAAAGTAAAGCTCATGATCAATTGAGGATTTAAAGGATCCATCAGCTGCCCTTTATAAATCATCTTATGGAAAAGCCAATGGCCCAAAAATTCTGATGGATTTCCGACTGCTAATGCCCAGCGACTCCAACTTAACATCAGAATTATGACCAATGATTTCACATCATATTCCATTCTCTTTGGTTCAGAGATGTTGTGACTTTTGCTTGATCAATTAAATTTAAATTTGAAACTGATTGCGCCACCAATTCAGATTTAAATGAGTCTAAAGTGCTTTGCGGGTTTAAATTATGTAATGTTTTAAACGCAATCAATAATCCTTTTTTTTCTCCTAATTTTTGATTTAAATCCCACAACAAAGAACTGACGATCAAACTATCCGCGTACAGTCCCCCCGTTTTTTCAGAATATTTTTTAAAAATATCAATTCGTCGCTTATAGGGACCCTGCAAATAAGCTCCCTCACCAAGAATGGGATTGTCTAAAATAACTGCCGTAAAATAATCAGCAAAGGCTTCATTCAAAGAACCACCTTCACCTTGAAATGGAAGATGGGAAATCATATCAATAACAAAATGTGAACTCTCATGGGTGACGATCGACGGATCCCATGGAATTTTTTTATAGACAATATCATCGCCCGCTCCTAAGCGAACACGGCCTGAATAATAAAAAGCGGTGTTGGTTTTTTCAGGAGCTCCAACATGAATTTCTAAATCTAAAATAGAATTGTATTGCACGCCAAACTCTTTCGCAAACCAGGCCAACGCTTTTTGTGATAAATAAAAAGATTGCACCTGATCAAAACGCTTGTCGCTGATCGTAAACTGAAGAGGTTGACCGCTCACTTGAATTTTAGTTTGATCCGCCGAAGAGACCTTAATCCGATTCGACATGAGCTCATCGCCTTTTGATAAATTCATTAAGTAAACTTGCTGCAAGTTTCCGTATTTAGGTCCTTTTGGATAAACCCAGGCCGAGGTCACCTCAAACTCGCTTCCCATCCTACTTTGCGAAAGAATATTTAAATTGTAAGAAAAAATAATCTGCCACAGCTCACCATTGGTTTCGAAATATTTTAAAAACCAGCGCGGAAGTAAGTCTTCATCTTCTGAGGCCAACTTTAAATCAAAACTTTCTATTTTTTTATTTTCAAGATGATTTTCTTTTGAAAGAATAGTCTCTAGATAACGCTCTTTATTTTTTCTTGCTAAATTCCATCGAGCTTTGTTAAATGAAGAAATTTCCCGAGACTCAAGCAACGCATTAATTCGCGTTGCTTGTCCTTGATTATTTTTTATCTTTTTAACAAATGCACCATCAATTTCAAACCCATCCACAGTTTGATTTTGAATTTCAATTTGACCATATTTGGATGAAATCGCAGCAACAGTTTTTCCCTGCGAATTTTCTACAAGAGCACTTAAAGAATGATGAGAATCAGAAGACCAATCGATCGTATTCATTTTAGAGCGCTGTTTCGAACACGCTGTTCCTAAAAATACGATCGATGCCAGCACACCAAAAAGTGAATAGTTCATTTTATTTACTTCCTATTCAATAACTACTTTTTTCTCCAAATAGGTACCATCTCCGTTGATAAAGCGAAGAGTGTGTTCTCCTTGGTTAAATTTGCCTAAGCGAATTTCTTTATTGAAAGGGAGGAGCACCATAAGACACATGCCTTGCTTAACAGTGGCCATAGCTTTGATTTCGTGAATTTTATCTGAAGGTGTTGTTACATCAGCACCTTTCCATCTATAGCAACCATTGGGAAAAATTCCACTCGCCACCACAAAAACTTCAGAATTAATATCAAAGCCAGCTGGAACATAAGCTTCGTTGATCGCAACCACGACTTCTCGTTCGGTTGGCACTTGAGTTTGATCAGCGAGAGCGGTCGAAAATCCACCCAAAGTTACAAACGCTGTTATCATAAATAAGTTTTTCATAAGCATTTCCTTTGCTTTTCTCGGTCGCATACTTACGAACGAGTCACCCATTAGCAAGCAAAGCAGATGCCAGTTAAATGCGACTTTAATTTAAATAAAAAAGGGACCTTATCAACTAAGGTCCCTTTTAGAAATTTTAGCTTTTTTACTGGGGCTCTATGCCCGTGGCAAAAAACCACTTATTGAGTGGCTCGACTCAATTGTCTTGTCCACATATTAATTTTATCCAGGACATTGAGTTTGGTTTCAGCAAATTTTACGCCATAATTTTTGCTGGCTTCACTCCACACAATACTTCCTTCAACTTCAATCATTTCTTTGCCATCAGGACTGGCTATTTTCATAGTGACTGTATGGCCTTTTTGTAAGGCTTCATCAGCATTAAAACTCAAACCACCAAGAGAGATTGTTTGAATCTGACCTGAAAGTTCACGGTCTCCTAACATCACTTTGATTGATGAGTTCATTCGAAAGCGATCGTACTTCCGACGAGATTGAGGGCTCCCTTGTCGTAATGAAAACCAAAATATAACTGGAATCAGTAAAAATATAGCTAGCCAACTCATGTTGGAAAATGAGCCGCCCCCAGCGCCTGGGCCCAAAAGTTCTGTCGCCGCGATTAATCCACATCCAGCCGCCGCGTTTGACGAGGAACTATCGCTGGCTACGCCTCGCTCAACTTTAAAAGCCGGCTCATAGTTCGGCTGACTGCTTGCCGCTAAAGACTGACCCTTAACGGTGTTTATAAAATAAAGTGAATCAATTCTTGCGCCTGTTCCCACTTTTCCATTCAGCTGCGAAAAACGAGTGGCTGAACTTAAAATCATTCCCTTTAGTTGATAACCAGAAAGTTGTATCGCTTCACGGAGTGACAAGGCCGCAGCACCAGCTACAAAAGGTGCTGCCATTGAAGTTCCTGACATCAGCGCATAGGTTCCACCCGGCGCCGTACTATAAATTAAAACTCCAGGTGCACTCACGGGAACTGAGGCCACACCGAAATTTGAAAAACTAGCTAAATAATCATAATCGTTAGAAGCGGCCACTGATAAATTACTTGGAACATCGTAATTAGCTGGGTACATGCCTGAGGCATCATTATTTCGAGCATAATTTCCAGCCGCTGAAACGACTAAAACACCATGCGAATAAGCATAAGTCATGGCTTCATGCAAAGCCCGCGAATAGGCGCTGCCACCCCACGAACAATTAATCACTTTCGCACCATTATTGACTGCATAGTACATGGCACTGATGGCATTTGAAGTTGAGCCACTGCCATTAGCATCTAAAAATTTCAAAGGCATGATTTGAATTTTTGCTTTATCTAAAGGTGGTGCTTTTAAAATATCCATGGTGGCACCAAGGACAATTCCAGAAACATGGGTGCCATGTCCTTGATCATCATAAAAGTTGGCTGTTGCATTGATAAAATTCCAACCTTTGATGTCATCCACATAGCCATTAAAATCGTCATCCACACCGTTATTAGGAATCTCTCCTAAATTCAACCAAACAGCTGATGATTGCGTGAACACTGTGTGAGAAGAATCAAGACCTGTATCAATCACGGCAACGATTGTTCTTTTATTTATGTCATAAGGAAGTGATTCCGCCCAAGCCTCGGTCGTATGAGTGTTTGCTCCCGACTGATCGTAGACTCCGGCCGTCTGTGCAGATACAGCTTGATCCGTCATGCCACTGGGTCGCTGGATTTCTTCACGAGTGACCGATTGAAGCATAACACCAGGTTGATCTTCATTGGTTGATCGCAAAACATAATTGGGTTCAATATATTCAACTTCAGGATCATTTTTCAAAGCTTCGACACTGGCCTTGTCTTTAGGATCAAACTTTAAGTGAAAACTTTTACGACCACTGAAAGCGCCTTTTAACTGGCCACCTTTGCCGACAATTTTTTTATGCGCTTGCGACGAACTTGTTAAGTTCTTGAATTTAACAATATACTCGCCAGGAACCACTTCTGGCTCAACAGCGAAAGCGCTGGATGAAAAGAATAGCGAAGACAATAAAACAAGCTTCGTACTAGTTCTCAATGACATCTCCTAGGTCGTACTATCTTATCGGACCTAGGTCGGGATTCTTAAAGAAAAAGATTCGTGTGTCGAAGTCGAACGTTTTTGCGTTTCATCATGAGTCTTTCAGCGGGAACATTAATTTTGGATGATCCTCGTGTTTCATAATGGTACACTTTCAGAATGGAAAATATCCGACAGATTTTCTTTCGAGGCCTACTGACTTTAATGCCGATTGCCTTAACTATTTATATTTTATACGCAGGTCTGCTGATAGTTGAAAATGCTCTTGGATCCGTGCTGCGACAAATTCTACCTCCGGAAAATTACATTCCTGGCTATGGTTCAATCTCAACCCTTTTGTTAATTTTTATTTTTGGTTTGCTTTTGAACAATCTGGTGATCAAAGGTCTTCTGAACGGAATAGAAAAAAAATTGATGGGGGTCCCTCTTTTTAAGGCTATTTATTCTCCGCTTCGCGATCTGATGAATTTATTTTCAAAAAAAGGATCTGGAGATATCAAAAGCGTCGTGCTGGCACAATTAACTCCAAATGGTCCTAAAGCTATGGGGCTTGTAACACGTGAAACTTTTAATGATATTACCGCTTTTGGACCGCACACCGAAAATCATGTCGCCGTCTTTTTTCCTCTGAGCTACGGACTTGGTGGATTTACTTTTTTACTTCCAACATCAGCGCTGACACCTCTTAACATTCCCATTGAAAAAGCGATGAGCTTAGCCATTACGGGATGGGTTAAGACAGATCAAAACACATCTCTTGTTAAGGACTCTCATGGACCCCAGAACCACACTCGCTAAAGCCTTACAAATTAATCAAGATCTTGAGCGCTACGGCGCCTTTGCGGAAATTGGCGCCGGCCAAGAAGTGGCTAGACATTTTTTTTTGGCGGGACGCGCCTCGCAAACAATTGCTAAAACCATGTCAGCTTATGACATGATTTACAGTGATGAAATTTATGGACGAGAAGCCTCGGGCCGTTATGTTGTGGAATCTCGGCTTATGAAAATGCTGGATAAAGAATATGCTCTGCTTCAACGACGCCTTGCCACTCACCGGGGTGATAAAACAAAATTTTTTGCCTTCGCAAATACAGTTGCAACTGGGACACCTGAAACTCCAAGGTGTCATGGCTGGATGGGGGTTCAATTTCAAAAAAATCCTAACGGCGAATCTAATACAATAATTTTGCACGTTCGAATGCTTGATCGAATGCGCATTCAACAGCAAGAGGCTTTGGGGGTCTTAGGTGTTAACTTGCTAGAAGCGGCTTTTTTTCATTTGGATGATCCAGAACATTTTATTGATAACTTGATCGAAAATTTAAAAAAAGATCAGTTGGTCATTGATGTTCTTAAATTTGCTGGACCTGATTTAAAACATTTCGACAATCGCCGGATGAATTTAAGTTTAGTAGCCCGAGGTGTTTCTGAAGCTGTTCTTTTTGATGCTCACTTAGATATTTTAAATATCGCTGATACTGTTCATGGTAAAATTTTACTTTTTCAAAGAGGCAGCTATAAACCTTTTACAAAAACCCACCTCGATGTTTTAGAAAAAGGCATTGAGCAACTGACAAAAGAAACTGGAACCAAAGAAGTTTTACCTATTTTGGAAATCACGATTCCACCAAAATCCGAACTAGATATGGATGATTTTATCACACGTATCGAAATGATTGCAAAACTTGGCTTTAAGCCTTTGGTATCACAGTTTCATCTCTATTATCAACTCAAACGATTTTTTCGCAAGTACACTGATCAACCGATGGCCATTGTCATGGAGGCTTCAAAACTTTCAAAAATTTTTGATGAATTTCATTATAAAAATTTAGAAGGTGGTATTATGGAAGGCTTAGGAAAACTTCTTGATGCGAAAACTAAGCTTTTTATTTATCCTCATAAAACTGATCAACTGTGCCAAACAGCGAGTACTTTTCATCCTCCCCCCAAAGTGGCGCATCTTTACTCCCACTTTTTAGATCTTCAGCAAATCACTGATATCTCGGGGTGTGACGAGTCTGGAATTTATCATCACGCCAATGAGATCCGTGAGCTCTTTCAAAAAAAAGATTCTTCATGGGAAAAAATGGTTCCCCAAAAAATTGCGGACTTAATTAAAAAAACAAAAGTTCAGTGGTTGTCCTGAATCTTGTCTCAACTTGAAACTGTCGATGAATTGCTTTTCACCTGTCTAAACTTTAATCTTATGGTGACTCATCATATTGTCGACCTTGCAGATCAGAATTGTAAGATTGAGTCCTCTTTTTGCAATTGCACCACTTGTTTTGAAACCAGGAGCTACATTTTTTCAGATCAGTTATCTTTGTTCCCTTTTAATATTGAGCTGCGCTTTCAAAATAATGGAAATGCGAAAAATTTATCGCCGTCAAAGACTGCCCATCAAATAGTTATGTTTTTTTAATGTAAGGCTTGCGGTGCAATTAAATAAAATTCGGGAATTTCAACTGAAAATGTTTCGCCCTCCTCACTGACCATTTGAAAACTACCCTTCATGCTGCCAGCACTGGTCGCCAGCGGACATGCACTTTCGTATTCAAAAGTAGTTCCAG
This sequence comes from Pseudobdellovibrionaceae bacterium, assembly GCA_043720615.1. GTDB lineage: Bacteria > Bdellovibrionota > Bdellovibrionia > Bdellovibrionales > Bdellovibrionaceae > JAYWDA01. The sequence continues at coordinate 85,151 of JAYSSI010000049.1, forward strand.
GCATAATACGAGGCTGTAACCCCACAACCCCGGGACCGCGAACTTCTTCCATTCTTCCTAACGCATCTGTAATAATCCAATGCCGTGAAACTAATTGAGCAGGAGCTACTCCTAAGTTTTTAATTCCCAATTGGTAAGAAAAAAAATGATATCCTTGGTCAGGCTTAGATTCTGCCTTCACATAAGTGATCTTCACTGAAACCTGAAAGTGGTTTTGAACTAATGTTTGCTTTGCCATACAGTCTTCATCTTAAAAAATCTCCATATTTTCAAGCTCAAAAATTAATGGATAGTGATCAGAGGGTAATTTGAGCTTTGCATCAATTGTTTTAGGAATATCATAAGCAAATCCATACTCATCTTTATAACGGTAGACTTGAGCCGATTCAGCTTTAAGTTGAGTGGCTGCTTGGGGTGACAAAAAACAGTAATCAATCTGCTTGCCTTCCACTCTCCCCCCCGTTCTGACTTGATAATAAGTCGCTCTTTCAGCTAAAGGCTTCGATTGCAACTCTAAAATATCTTGCAGCTCTGTACTTTGATAGATTGATTCAAATTCGACGTCAGTTCCAAGACGACTGGCATTCCCATTAAAATCACCAGCGACCACCACGGGACATTGCGGATGTAAGGCTTCAACTTCTTTATAAATTTCCATCAAGGTTTTAAATTCAGCATGGCGACGCTGGGAACCCATGGGATCCCGACGTTCCGGATCTAATGGCGATTTAAGGTGAGTTAACAAAATCACCAGAAATGGATTATCTCTAGCTTTTTTAAATAGCCTCAGCTCGGCCACATCTCGAGAAAACTTATGACTGGTGATTTTCACAGCGCCAGGAGCTAAATTCCGTTCATGAGGATATAAAAAATTAATTAATCGATTCTTATTCGAAGCTAAATCAAAATAAAACGGAGAGTTTTTTTTAATCAAAAATCCGACATCAATACTTCGATCCGAATTTCCCTCTAAGGCGATAGGAGAATAAGCCTGATTTAAAAATAGCTGATTAAAGTTGATCAGTGATTCGGGACCACCAATTTCACAAAGCATGATAATATCTGCATTGATATCTTGAACCACCCGCGATAGTTCTTTCACTTTTTTAAGAGATTTATTAGGAAAAATGGAGGTCGATAACCGCTGCCACTCAGTTTCATCGGCTTTCGTCATTTCCATTGTTAGCGGACGATCAAACAACAGAAAAAGATTTTCAGCATTGAGTGAGGCTATCTTAAGGCTGATTTTTTCGGACCACGTCATATCTGTACATTGTAAAGAGAGTCATGGCACAATCTCAATGAAAAAGAGGTAATATGATCAACTCGTGGATTTCTAGCTTTCAGTTTGACAATGTCCCTAAAAAAATCTTGTCCCCCACTGGGTTTGCCTACTTTTTTGGCGCTCATGACCCGACAAGCTTTGAAAGTCTTGTCGAAGAACATGCTCTCGATTGGCAATCTGAATCCTTACGTCATAATGAAAAAGAAATTGTCTATTTCAGCGGCCGAAAAGGCCCTGTCTGGATATTAAGACCTAAAGGCCAACGTCAAGTGGGGCATTGGGGTTTGATGAATGAGTCCGCCTACACTTGGAGCCGAGAGATGTTGGGTTCTATGGCTGGCTTTTTTAAAGCTCATCAACTGAAATCAGTTATTATTGAATTTAGTCATACAAATGAAGATCAAGAGCTCGGGGCATTGACGGGGCTTGAAATGGGCGCCTATCAATTTCGAGAAAATTTTGAAAAAAAGGCATCCAGTCTTCCGCAAGTTTATCTTATAAAAAGAAAAACTCCGTTAAAACCTCAAATCATTAAGGAAGCAAAATCCCGAGGTTATGCGATTAATTTAGCTCGTCACTTAGTTAACCTTCCCCCGAACGAGTTAAACCCAACGACTTTTAAAAAATATGTCAGCCAAGTCAAATGGGGTCGCCATACAAAAGTTGAAATTTGGAATGAAGCTCGTTTAAAAAAAGAAAAGTGCGGACTTCTTTTAGCCGTGGGTCAAGGGTCTCCTCATGCCCCTTGCTTAATTCATATTCGCTATCGTCCTCTTAAAAAAATCGGTAAACCTATCGCTTTTGTTGGAAAAGGCATTACTTTTGATACGGGGGGATTAGATATTAAACCTTCTTCGGGCATGCGATTAATGAAAAAAGATATGGGTGGAGCCGCCAGTATTTTAGGTTTAGCAACTTGGGTTTCTCAGAGCCAAATCGCAACACCTTGCGATTTTTACCTTTCTCTGGCTGAAAACTCCGTGGATGGGCTTTCTTTTAGACCCAGTGATATTTGCACCTCAAGATCAGGTTTGAAGATTGAAATAGATAATACCGATGCTGAAGGTCGATTGGTTCTTGCTGATGCACTCGATGTTGCAGTTACTCAAAAAGGAATTCATGAACCCGAGTCTGTGATCAATGTGGCCACATTAACGGGCGCTATTAAAGTCGCCCTTGGGGCTGATTTTGGGGGGCTTTTTTGTAACGACGATGAAATGGCAATTCAGCTTTTGAAAGCCTCACAACGAAGTGGTGATCATTTGTGGCGTATGCCATTGCCTGAAAAATATTTCAGTGCTTTGTCATCTCCATTTGCTGATTTTAAAAACTCAGCGGAAGGTTTTGGCGGCGCCATCACGGCGGCCCTGTTTTTACAAAAATTTGTACGTGGAAAAAAATGGGCACACCTTGATATTTACGCCTGGGCCGATAAAGCTTCTGGAGCGATCAATGCGAGTGGCGGGAATGGTCAGAGCGTGCAATGTCTGATCGACTTTTTGTCTCAGCGCGCCCTTTCAAATCGCTCAATAAATATTTCCACTTAAACCGCAATAGTTTTCCTGCTTGCAGGAGATGCATCCATTTTAAAAACCATGGACAGTGTCTCCACGAAATTAAGAATCGATTTCTTTGAAATAAAAAACCCGTGTAAAAAGAATCTTTTCCGGTGGTTTTACGGCCTTGATGAATCAACTGAATTTGTGGTAAAAAACAAATTCTTATATTTTGTTTTGTGGCTCTGGCCCCAAAGTCGACATCTTCCCAATAAGTGTGAAGACTTTCATCCATCCCGCCTAATTTTTTATAAACTTCTTGGGATAATAAAAAAGCGGTTCCCGGGACGTAGAGATATTGACCTTGGGATAAGCCCTCCTGACTTAAAGGCTGCTCCAGATGTCTGATCCAAGCCCATCGACTGTCAAAAAGCCCACCGCAATAATCAATACGCCCCAGTTTGCGAAGCCAAACTTTCGGGGAATATAACCCTGGCTGTAAATTGTTGGTGTTTAAATCCCAATGCGTGATTTCGGTGTCATTGGTCAGCAAAAATATCCACTCAGAAGTTTTAAAGCCTTGTCGAAAAATTTCATTCACACCGCCGCTATAGCCACAGTTTTTCTCAAGACTCCAATGCCGAATTTGAGGAAATTGTTTTTTTAAGGTTTCAATATGCTGGAGGCTTGAGCCATTGTGCAATAAGGCGACATTTTCAGCAGAAATAAACTTTAAAGCCGCAGAAACACAGCGAGCCGTGATGACGGGATGATTATAAGATAGGATGGCCAATGTTAGCATAAGAGCGGCTAGGATTAAGAGGAAAACATGACAATATCAACCTCAAAAATAACAATGATCGTTCCTTGCGCAGGGTATGGAACTCGTATGGGCTCCCCACCCGCTAAAGAGCTTTTAATAAATCCTGAGACCCAGGCCCCATTAATTGAATATTGCCTCAAGCTTGCGGATCAAAATCAATGGAATACTGTTCTTATCACTCGTCATGAAAAAAAAGTTCTGATGGATTACGTCTCTCATCGTGAGGCCAAAAAAAAATTAAAAACTCAGTGGGTCCTAGTTCAAAATACTTTGGAGTGGCCAGATAGCATTTTGAAGTCTTATGATTTTTGGAGCGAAAATAATATTATGATTCTTCCGGATACGACATGGTCCCCTCTTGGCATTGAAAATGATATTCTTAAAGACTTGGATCTCTGCGATGTTTCTTTTGGAGTTTTTGAAGCCACTGATAAAAAAACATGGGGAACCATTGCTATTTCAAAAGAAAATTTTCAAATTTGTGAAAAACCACAAAAACAAATGCCTGGCTATAAGGCTTGGGGCCTTATAGCCTTCAAGAAAAATATTGGTAAAGTCCTTTTTAGTTCGATTTTAGAGAGCACACAAGATCATCAAGTCAAAACTCTGCAGCTTAAAGCACGAACCACTCATTTGAACTCATTCATAGACCTGACAAGAATATCTTAATTTAAACTTGCGCCGATTTTATTTCTATTATTACTATATACCTTAAATGGGTAAATTATGACATCAGATACAAATCAATATATTATGATCGTTGACGATGAAGCTAGTATAGTTTCGATGTTAGAAGATGTCATGTCTTTGGCGGGTTACAATTGTCGCGGCTTTACTCATCCAGAAAAAGCGTTGGATGCTTTTAAAATTGAACCCGAAATGTATAAAGTTGTGATAACAGATTTAACAATGCCTTATCTTAAAGGAGATGATTTCGCGTTAGCAGTGACTGCCATCAATCCAGAATGTATGATTATTGTAAGCACGGGATTTCAGGCCGAACACCTAAAAGATAAGTTAAAAAACTATACGGTCCTGCAAAAGCCTTATAAAACTGAATCACTTCTCAAGTTAATTCAGAAAAAAAAGTTAAAATGGACTGTTGCAACTGTAATCGCTACTTATTGAAAAGGGACGCCAACTTGATTGCTGATTGCACTTAAAAAAGAATTCCTGCTTTTTTACTTCTCGCACTGGCATGTTGCTATAAGCAGGAAATAAATCATTAATCAGCGTTGCTGGATGCGCTTTCGTTGCGGGCTTCTCGGGCGCTGATGAGCAACCAAGGGCAACGAAAGTTAAACAGATCAACAGCATTTGCATAATTAATTGCATAGTTAAATATATCACACAGTCACTCAAGGATCACAGTGAGATCCCTTGATGCCTTAGAAAGCCACGACTAAGGCCGAGGACGCTGTAAAAGTTCTACCGGATGAGAGGGCTGTAAAATAGAAACAGAGTCTGAAAGATCCAAACGATATCCCTGACCATGAACTGATTTAATCGCCGTATTTTCGGAAGTAATTTTTTTCCTCAGTCGAGAGATGTGAGCATCCACAGTACGGTGATCGACATAAACTTCTTCTCCCCAAATAAGATCTAACAATTGTTCGCGAGTGAACAGTTGACGGGGATGCTCTAAGAAAAGCTTTAAAAGTTTAAATTCAATCTGAGTTAAATGAAGTTCTAATTTCTTTTCTCCCGCATACTCATAAGCACGGTAAGAAGAAATGTCGACTTCCAAGTCACCCACTCGCATCAAGGCAGCGGCAGGGCGCTCGGCTAAGCGAGTGACGACGCGAGCTTTTAATTCCAAAGGCTCAAAAGGTTTTACGATATAATCCACAGCCCCTAAATCAAATCCTGTCAGCTTATCCTGCAATTGAGAACTTGAAGAAAGGACCAAAAACGGAAGTCTTCTTTGACCCAACTTTTTTTGTACTTCGTGAATTAAAGAAAATCCATCACCGTCAGGAAGACGCAAATCTAAAATTACTAAATCATAAATTTCAGTGGCTAGTAATTTTTGAGCCTCAGAAATTTGACTCGCTCGAGTCAAATTTGCCATTGATGCTAAAACTCTTTCAACTAATAAGAAAGAATCGTCGTGATCTTCTACTACTAAAATATTTGCCATTTTCATAATTTTTCCTCAATTCTGATTTACAACAAATCAAAAAAATTATCACATGTAAAGCATGTTTTGGATCCTACAAAATATTAAATATTACGAAAACTTCTAATTTGTTTTTATTAAAACTTTTCCTATCACAGAACGAACTCATTCCATCTGACAAGCAACTGCAGATTTGTCTCTAACAAACAATGAAATTTAATTTTTTTCTAAAATTTGTAAAAAATAAATTCATTACGATTTTGTCATATTTTCAAAACACGAAAAAAGATTTTAAAACACCGTATGGTGTTTATATTAAAAGTATAATTTGCAAAAATTAAAAACATCACGCAACAATGAGTTTTAAGGAGCTTCGAATGTCTTATTCAATCTATGTTGACCCTGATTTGGCTGACTACATCCCTACATTTGTTGATAATCGAAAAAAAGAACTCCTTGAGGCTGAAAAGTCTTTAGCCTCAAAAGATTTTGACGCACTTAAGTCGCTTGGCCATACCCTTAAGGGTTGCTGTGCTTCTTATGGATTTGTGGAGCTCGGCGATCTTGGTAAACGCCTTGAAGACTTGGCTTTAAACAATAAGAGCGAAGAAATCTCTTCGCTCTTATCTGATATGAAATGGTTGCTTGAACATTTTGAAGTGATTCACCATTCGGAATAATGACTGACAAAAATAAGACCTCGTTTATAAAGCTCCTCAGTCCCAAATGGAAAAATAGTTTCATCATTATACCAAGAGTAAGTCATATCCACTCCATTCAGCCGAACACCAGAAAGGTTTGCTCCCCGCAAATCAGCATAACGAAGATCACAATAACTTAAATCGGCCTCTGAAAGATCGGCCTTTCGAAGATCCACCGAAAGAAGTTTTGAATATTTTAAATCCGCCTCACGCAAGTCCGCACTTTTAAGCAAAGCCCCCGTCAAATTACAACCCGTCAGCTTTGAATAAGTGAGTTGCGCATGAGTGAGTCTTGCATATTTCATGTTCGAGTAACTTAAAATTGAATGCTTCATATCCGCACCCGTTAAATCGACATTTTCTAATTCAGAACCTTGAAGATCTGCAAAGGTTAAATCAGAAAATCTAAATTCCTTACCGGCAAGATTCATTTTTCTTAAGCTATAATCTGGACTCAATTCATTTTTTAGTTGCATGGGGCCCCTCCTTTTATGCGGTTGAAAACATCGTCTAACTTTTGTTTCAGCTCTTTAATCATCAAAGGTTTTTGCCAGTAATCCACGAGATAGAAATGTTCTAAAGGTGGAACTTCAATTTCTTCTGGTGATCGAACAGAGCAAATCACATATGGAATTCGACGACCGTCCCAAATTTCTCCAAGGTGAGGATCCGTTTTTGTCATCATCTCAATCGTCTTAAGAGCTTTTAAGCCGTTGAGGCCTGGCATATTCCAGTCCAGAATAACAAGATCTGCTGTTGGAAGCGTCGCCACTCTTTCGACGGTTTCATAACCATCTTCAGCCCAACTCAATCGACACTCTCGACGAAGTCCTCTTTTAAAAAGTTCGATGATGTTTTCATCATCGTCGGCAACGATCACTCGTTTCAACTTGTAGGCATTGGCTTGGCCTAGTTGGCTGTTAGCAATCGCGGCTGGGATCTCGACAGATATCCAGCCATCTAGGACAGACGACATGTCTCTTTCCATAAGACACCTCCTTATAACCTCGCGGGAGAGGCAACGTTGGTTTTTTTATATCTTCACTTTAAATTTAAAATAAATCCTTCGATGCTGATGACGATCCCATGACGAATTCATCAATATTGACCTCTCCAAAAATTCGATACAGACTCTTATTTTACGGGGGAAGAGTGATACATCGCTGGAAAGATCTTTCAAAAACACAGCAGTATTTCTTTGTGTTTATTTTAATTATTTTTTTTCGAGGAATTTTTTCACTAACCGTAGGTCTTATCGATGATGAAGCCTACCACTGGTCGTGGTCTAGGGATTTAATGCTTTCTTATTTTGACCACCCTGGTTTGATTGCTTGGCTCAACTATTTATCAGTTTCTGTTTTTGGTGACACACTTTTAGGCGTTCGACTGCCTTCTTTTTTATGTTACATGGCCACCGTCATCATGAGTTATTTTCTTGGAAAAGATTTATTTGATGAAAAAGCAGGTGCTTTTACCGCCTTAATACTTTTATTTTCTCCCTTTTGGGGATTCGGTGGCTATGTCGCCTCTCCAGAACCGCCTTTTATGTTGTGCTGGATTTTATCAGCTTGGATTTTTTGGCAGGGAGTTCGTCCCGATGAACAGCGCTGGTCTCTTAAGAAAACTTGGATTTGTTTAGGAATTATTATGGGGCTTGGCCTCAATGCAAAGTTTATTACGGCCTTACTAGCGCCCGGATTTGGAATTTACTTATTATCAACAAGGTTTCACCGCAAAGATTTATTAAAACTTTGGCCTTGGATGGGCGTTTTAATAGCGACGATTTTATGTTTACCCATATTTATTTGGAACATACAATTTGATTGGCCAGGCTTTAAATACCAATTTCATGACCGTCACAGCGGCGAAACCTTTAGCTCTATTCGCTGGCTTGGATGGTGGGGAGCTCAATGGGCGCTAATGACCCCGCTTCTATATCCCATGCTTGCCCTAGCATTTTACGTGGCTCTCAGGCGCTTAAAACAAGCTCCCTGGCGTTTTATTTTTTGTCTCTCTCTTCCCAGTCTTTTGATATTTTACCCTCAGCCATTTTTTGCAGATTATAAACCTCACTGGAGTGGCGCTGCCTACCTTATCTTATGCTTAGGGGCTGGCGCTTTATGGTCTCAGGGCTTAGAGAGACGGCACCAAATCCTTATACGACCTGGCAGTCCACGGCTGAAATGGTCTTTTATTATCCTTTTTAGTTTTTTAAATATTTTAATTTACAGCCCTTTTATTTATCCCTTCTGGCCAAAAGTTTATAGAATTCTAAATCCAAATTCTGAGTGGAGTGTCCGATATGACCTTAGCAATGAGTTTCATGGCTGGAACGAATTGGGAGAATTTGTTAATCGAAGGCAAAGGGAAATTCATGCCGCTAATGGAAAAAAACCATTTATTGGCGCTTTGAGATATGAAACCACCGCCCAAACTTATTGGGGAACAAAACAAAAAACTTATATGCTCAGTTTCACGCGCAGCCACTATACAGTGGCTCATCAACATTTAAATGAGTGGCAGCAACTCTATGGATTGGATGCTTTGGTTATAACAACAGAGAAATATCCTACAAATCCTAAGGAATGGGCTCGATTTGATTCTTGTCAGCCAGAAGAGTTAAAAACTTACCGCCACAATGAATTGTCGCGGATCTTTACAATTTGGCAGTGTTCTAATTTTCAAGGAATTGTTAAATAGACTGTTTAACGCTACTACTTATCACAGTAGCGTTCACCATTCAGCTCTACAAAACCGTCGGGACGTTTCCCACGAGGGTCATGGTGCAACCAGTGCATCATAGCTCCCTGACCAGTCATTAAAAACATGCCAGCCAAAGTCACGCGATCACCTTCATTCACTGGCACTCTGGGACACATATCAGAATTATAAACAGCTTGAACTTTTTGACCATTAGAAAGTCGTACAATCCATTTTTGATGCTGAAGACCACTTGTATCATCAGGCAAAACTTGAATAACTTCTAAATTAGCAGCCATTAAAAATTGAACAGATCGACCTTTACGAATGGCCGCAATCAACTCACTGTCATCAGTAACGTCAGTGCCTTCATTGTAATTGGGTGCTGGCGTTGTCCGCTTAGGTTGTTCGTAATTTCTTTGATCTCGACGATTGTAGGAATCAGTTTGACGTTGCGAGTGTTCATTGTCGCCGCGAGAGCGATGGCTCCGAGGACCTGCTTCCGCAATAAGAGCAAATAAAACCAAGACCGAAAATAAAACTTGAGTTTTCAAGATTCGAGATAACATGAACCCCTCCAGTGCGCACAGTTATCGCTCAACTTTGGGTCCATTTGCAACTTTGATAACACAAGCTTATTTAAACTGAATTTTTTCCACGGTGACTTGCTGAGTTCCTTGAGGTTTTTGAATTGAAACTTCATCGCCAACTTTTTTACCTAAGAGAGCTTTAGCCACAGGTGATTTCCAAGAAATTTTGCTCAGTTTAATATCAAATTCATCTTCTCCGACAATTTGATAGGTGGCTTCATTGTCATCCTCATCGCTTATTGTGACAGTGGCTCCGAAAATGATCTTATCAGATTTTAATATCGACGGATCAACCACTTCAGCATCTTCAATTCGATGACCTAAAGTTCGAATCCTTCGATCAATTTCTCGCAGCCTACGTTTTCCATAAATATAATCAGCGTTCTCTGAGCGATCACCATTGCTGGCAGCCCAGGCGACGGTTGCCACGACCTTAGGCCGCTCGTCATGCATCAATAGACTGTACTCTTTTTTTAAAATCGCTAATCCCGCGGGAGTTATATAGTTTTTGTCGGCCATACCAAAAGATAGCCGATCTTAGTCCACTCCGCATCTATAAAAACCTAGACTGATTTAGTCCCTTAACCCCTATTAACTATTAGGCTTTAACTTCCGATGTATTTCATCAGGGAGGTCTCTCATGAGATCACAGTGGAAACGTTTAGCATGGGCTGCGCTGTTGTCGTGTTCGTGCTTTGCTGCGACACAGTTATGGTACAACTCCACTCAGCCAGATAAGTCACGTAATAATGGCGAAGTCCCCTTGGCGCAAGTGGGCCGCGTCGGCGATGAAGTGAAAAAGAAATCAGCCACTCGACTGCTTTGGCAAGAAGTTAAAACCGGAGACAATCTTTATAACAATGAAAGCATTCGAACTTCCAGCAGCAGTGAAATAAGAATTCAATTTGAAGATGGAAGGTATATTGATCTTGAACCTGATTCGCTAGTGATCTTGCAAAAGACACAAGGAGAAATCGCTTTAGATTTAATGGAAGGTAGCGTTTTTGTTAATGCCAAAGCTGGAGGTGACAGCGCCAATTCACCAGGCTTAGTTTTAAATTCAAATGGAAACAAAGTTGATCTTAGTGGGGCTTCTGCCTCCTTATCAAAAGGTAAAGGCAACAGTGTTGACCTGCAAGTCTTAGAGGGTAAAGCCACGATCAAAGATAAAAATGGCCTAAGCAAAGAGGTTTCGCAGGGAACCACAGCCATGGGATCTTCGGAAAGTTTAAAAATTGAAATCTTATCTCCAGCGCCGCAAAAACCCTACTATATAGATCCCGATGCCAATCAACTTGTCGCATTTCAATGGAAAGGCTTTCCGACTGAGTACAAAATTTCTTTAATGGCTGGGTCAACAAGAAAAGATTTGAAAGAATGGGCTTCCAGCAATGTCGTTGGAGCCAAAGAGTTACAAACTAAATTTACCATTGGAAAATATTTTTGGAAATTAGTTGCCCGAGATCCAAAAACAAATGAGATTAAAGGCGAAAGCTCTATATTCAAAACAGAATTTATCGCAAGATATGCTCCAACGATCTTGTTTCCCTTGGTTGACGCTGAAATTCCCGTCGATCGATTTCCTGCAAGCCTCACTTTAAAGTGGCAAAAAGATGAAGAAGCTAACCGAGTTTCTTTAGAAGTCGCCACCGATCCAAATCTTCGAGTAAAGTTAGCAAATAAATCATTTACCACTGAAGAGTTTTATAATCTTGTGAATTTAAAAGAAGGTGAATACTTCTGGCGAGTGATTGCTTATTACCCCGACAGCGATAAACCCGTCATTGGAAAAGTACAAAAATTTAAACTACAAAAACTACAGAATAAAGAACCTGTTCGAATTGCTTGGACAATCACAGATAAAATGCTGACTCAATATTTCGTTGGAAAACCTGAGCTTGAGCTGAGCTGGAAACCAGAAAATCGTCAAGAGGACATTGCTGGCTTTAAATTAAAAATTGTAGAAGCCGATGGGAATCCTGAAGAAGCATTAAAATTTCAAATTAAAGAACCGCAGTACAAAGCACCGTTGACAAAATCCGGTCGCTATATTGCATCAATTGAAGCCGTCGATAAAGCCGGTGAAACAATTGGTCGCTCAGATCCAAAAACAATTCTTGCTTCTACCCTACCACTTTTAAATGCTCCTCAAATATTACCGGCAGAAGGAATTCTCAAATCTCAGAACGATGGAAGGTCTGAGATTCAATGGGAAGCTCTTGAGGGAGCCAAAGAATATGAACTTATCGTTGCCAACAAAGAAGGCAAAGAACTTGCTAAAAAAAGATACCAGGGCAACTCAACCAATTTAAAAAATTTATTGCCGGGTGAATATACAATTAAACTCGTAGCAGTTGATCAGTTCGGACGTGCTGGCAAAGAAGCCTCTCCAAGAACTTTAATGGTCCCCGATAGATCCAACTTACAAGCTCCAAAATTTAAGAAGATTAAGGTGAATTGATCGTGCGATATTTGTTTTTAGTTTTTTCATTCTTTTTGATTTCAATGGAGGCTAAGGCTGAACCCTATCGTCGATTGGTCAATTTTGAATGGGAAACAATTGAAAACGCCAAATCTTATGAGCTTGAAATTTTTCAATCGAATAAAAAAGAAGCTAAAAAATTCGCCTTTAAAGTAAAAGAAGCATCTTGGAATGGTCGCTTGTCGGCTGGAAAATACCAAATGAAGTTGCGTGCTTTAGATCATCGTGGCGTGCCCGGCGAGTGGGGTCCTCCCACTGATTTCGATGTTAATTTAGAAAATGTAGTGATGAAATTTCCACCAACTAACTCAGACCTTAAAAGCAAAGAAAACGAAACAGAAGAAGTTGATTTGCAATGGAATCCTGTGGGTGGTGCTGAATCTTACCATTTAGAAATTCGAAGTGAAGATGGTAAGCTTGAAAAAATCGAAAGCCTTGAGCAAACAAGTTACAAAATTAAACTTCCAGTCGCCAGCCGATTTACTTGGAAAGTTTCAGCAAAAAATAATGTTGGCATGATCAGTGATGCTGTCACTGTCAGTCAGTTCAGCATTTTAGCAGAAAAAATTGAAAAGCCAAAAATTGAAGTTCCTGAATCTGATTTCGTACGTCAAATAAAATGGACACGTCCTACATTTGCTGAACGATTTGATTTTGCAATCAGTCGTTACAACAAAGAAACTAAAAAATGGGAATCCGTGAAAAACGGAAAAGATCAAACTGAACCCATCGCTGATTTGGATGAAAAGGCATTGGGCGGTGACTATAAAGTTTCCGTACGAGCAAAATCAAATCTTCGCCAAAACTCAGACGTTACTTCAATGACTTTTAAAGTTCGAAATGGCGTCAGAACTCCTGCTGCTGAATACAGTGCTTTGATTCGTAAATCCATTGACCGTGTGAGTGGATGGTACAGCATCGCAAGTTATCTTATCACTCAAATCAATTACGCATCAATTTATCAAGAAACCCAAACAGCACTCACTTACAGCGCTGTCGGCGGTACCGGACGTTTAGGCTTGGGATGGTTCAGCCCCTATTCCCCCCGAGGCTTTTTATCAATTTTAGATTTAAGTGGTTTTGTTTATGAAGGAACCAATTTGACCTTTGCCTCTCTGGAAGTTTCTACGGTTTGGCGAAAAACTGTCGGTGAACGCGGAGAATTGCGCACACAGGTCGGACTTTATTATAAAGAAATTCCCGGCACTGTAGGAAATGCATTTACTGGGACGACATCCAATCAGCTGATAGCAACAATGGGTCCTCATGCTGGAATTGAATACTGGCACTCGGTCACCTCTAAATTAGGTTTACAAGCCAATGCCCATCTTTATCTAAGTTCAATTAAAATAAAAACACCCAATGAACAAGCCGTTGATCCAAGTCTATCGACTCAATTTGGCTTTTTGGGCAGCTGGCGCATCAATCCCCGTTTTACAGGCCTGGTGGGTTATGCTCGCCGAGAAGACAATATTAAATATAAAGCAGGACCCCTCGGTTCTCAATTTACTTCGACGTCGGGAACTGGCGCCAATCAATCAACAGTACAAGGTGATTATCTGAACTTTTTTGCAGAGTATGCATTTTGAGGTGATAAAATGAGAATTCCGATTTCTATAAAACTGATTGTTATCACTGTCGCCCTGCTGATTGGCGTAACGGCACCTATCGCCCTTAAAAGCTCAAAGTTCTTTGAAGATACTTCCAGAGAGCGAGAGGAAAGCATCAATCTAGATTTTGCAGTGGCACGAGCGACTGAATTAGAAAATATCTTAGACAATCTTTATGATAAATCAAAAACAACTTCATTGATGATCTACAAAATGTTAGGGCAAGAAAATATTATCAATCAAGATTTTGAAATCAATTTTCAGAGAGATAAAAACTTTATTGCCATTGAAATTCTTAAAGTCGATGGGGCTTCTTTTCAATCCGTTGCACGGAGAGTTAAAGAAGAAACTTTAAAAAACTTTAACTTAGACGCAAAATATATTTCGACAGTGCGAAGCTTGCAACAGTTTCCTATTCGCAATGTCGCTCAACAAAAAATTGAGATCAAAAATGCTTCGTTTCCTAAGGGACCCCCCATGTTCACTATGGGAATACCTATTGTTACTGATCCAGTGACAAAAAAGATAACTCATATTGCATTGATTGATATCGATTTAGCGGCGATTCAAAAACCCTTTGAAGTTGTGAAAGAACGAACTTATTTCGTGACGGACAGCAAAGGTTTTATCTTGGCTCATTCCGATGAGAAAATAGCAATTGCTCAGACCGATTTTTCAAAAAGTGAGATTGTTATTGCCGCGGATCGAAGCAAAACTCCCAGTGGTCAAAAACCATTTTTTGAAGCAGATCAAAAAGAAAAGTTTTTTGGCGCTTATGTTAAAAAAGGCTACGGCGTGACTGTATTTTCTCAGATCTCGGAAAAAATTATTTTAGAGCCCGCCCGTGAAGTCAAACGTACCGCCTTCTTTATTGCTGGTATGTTTTTATCGGGCGCTCTTTTTGTCATCTTTCTTTTCTCGATGTCTCTGACTTCTCCGATTGAAGCTTTAGTGCAATTGATTGGCGTTGTTTCAAAAGGAAACTTTGACGTTAAAGCCAAAGACAAAGTGAAATCTGTTTTTAAAGATGAAGTCGGTGAATTGGCCGAGGCTTTTGATAATATGACGGAAGGTCTTAAAGAACGAGATAAAGTGAAAACACTTTTTTCTAAGTTTCATGGTTCGTCGGTCACTGATGATTTAATGCAAAATGATATCGGTGTCGGTGGTCAGAACAAAGAAGTGGTTATTTTCTTTTCAGATATTCGAGGCTTTACGGCATTTTCTGAAAAGCGCACTCCCGAAGAAGTTGTTGCGATGCTCAATGAATACTTTGCCGTTATGGTTGGAATTATTAATAAAAATAAAGGCGTTGTTGATAAATTTATTGGTGATGCGATCATGGCTGTTTGGGGGGCTCCAAAAGGCTCAGATAAAGATGCCCATTTAGCATTAAAAGCCTGTTTAGAAATGCGCACAGCTTTAGAGCAGCTGAATATTAAACGTATTGCTAGAAATGAACCTCCGATCAATATTGGAATGGGTTTACATGCCGGCGATGCTATTTCTGGAACCATTGGTTCGGATGAGCGTATGGAATACACTGTGATTGGAAATACAGTGAATACGGGTTCTCGTATTGAGGCCTCGACAAAAGCTTTCGGGACAGATCTTTTGATCAGTGACACCGTATTTCAAAAAGTGGGAGAAGATTTCAAAGTTGAATATGCTGGTGCTGCCGAAGTGAAAGGTCGCTCTGAACCTTTAAAGCTTTACAAGGTTCGTGGCTATAAAGACGAGAGTGGGAAGTATATCGATATCACAACTCCCTACTCAGATTACGCGGCAGAGAAAGTGGATAAAGTTAAAGTCGCTTAATTTCTTCTGCGAAGGTTTATTAAAGACTGTTTAAATATTTCATGACGGCTGGGATTTGGCGAAAATCATTTTTTGCGCGCATGATCAGTTGAACAGCTTCTCGTTGCATAAGTTTTCCGTCAGCCATTTTTTCGCACATTAAAGGCTCTAAAGGATCTGTCTGAATATAGACAGTTTTATGCTGTGGCCACAGGTTTTTAGGCTCATTGCTGCCACCCATGCAAAGGGGAATATAGTGATCAATTTTAAAATTTTGACGCCCATTTCCCATAATATTGTAACCCAGTTTTGACTGATAAATATGAATGACTGCTCTTTTTGTATCAGTCATCACATCCCGTTCGCAGTAATTGATACCTTCAGGATATCTTCGAGCCGTAGGACGATGACAAAGATCACCAGGCGTGACTTGCGGATCAGGCTTCAGGGGATAGTTTTGGTTACCTTGCCTGGCTTCGGCAGAGACCACATTTAAGACTAAGAACAAGCCAGCGAAAACACTTTGCTTAGAAAACATATTATCACCCCAAATAGACACACATTTATGGCGTGTGGTAGAAACACCGACCCGTATTGTCGGCTTATACTTGAAAGCCAATTCCTAAAGATCATGGCCCCCTAGAACAAGGCAAGTGAATCCTTAATACAGGTTGAACTAATGCCATTAAAATAAGCAGATCCCCTCTATAAAAGAGGTTTTGTAAAAATTCCATACCCTTTTTTTCAGTGTGTGATAACTTTCATTGAATCATGAGCAAACTTCAGCCCGCCCGCGGAACACGCGATCTTTTACCAGAGCAAACGAAAGCTTATCGCTTTATTGAAAAGACGGCTTACCAGTCGGCTGAGACCTACGGATTTTCTGAAATTAAAACTCCTATATTTGAATTTTCAGAAGTGTTTCACCGAACCTTGGGCGAAAGCTCAGATTTAGTCAGTAAAGAAACTTATGATTTTAAAGATCGTGGTGGCGAATCCATCACACTTCGACCTGAGGGAACGGCCGGCGTGGCCCGAGCCTTTATTTCTGAAGGCTTAGCCCAATCATTGCCCTTAAAATTTTATTACGCAGGTCCAATGTTTCGCTATGAAAGACCGCAAAAGGGCCGCTACCGACAGTTTTACCAACTAGGGGTTGAGTATATGGGTTCCGAATCACCCATGGCGGATATTGAAGTTTTATCTTTAGCTTGGGATTTTTTAAAATTATTAAAGCTGGATAAAAATTGTCGACTCGAGATTAACACTTTGGGCGATAAAGAATCTCGAACTCGCTATCGTGAAAAGTTAGTTCAATATTTTACCCAATTTGAATCTCAGCTTTCACTAGATAGCCAAATGCGACTTAAAAAAAATCCTTTAAGAATTTTAGATTCAAAAGATGACGGCGATAAAAAACTGATCGCTGGTGCTCCCCTTTTTCAAGATGATTTAAATGAAGAATCAAAATTATTTTTTAAAAAAATTAAAACTGGTTTAAAAAAATTAGAAATACCTTTTCTTGTAAATCCAAAATTAGTTCGAGGTATTGATTATTACTGCCATACGGTTTTCGAGTTCGTCACTGAAAGCTTAGGAGCTCAGGGAACTATATTAGCCGGCGGTCGTTATGATGGCCTGATTGAAACCATGGGTGGACCCAAAACTCCTGGAGTTGGCTGGGCGGCAGGAATTGATCGTTTAATGGATTTAGTTCCTAAAGAAAATATTCCCGATGCGGGTGTTAGAGTGGCCTTTGTTGCCGCCGATGAAGTCGGAGAAATTTCGGCCTTGCAACTTTCACGCAGCCTTCGCAACTTAGGAATTATTTGCGAAATCCCATGGTCCGGAAATATGGTTAAGAAAATGAAAAAAGCCGCCGCCAGTGGAGCTCATTACGCGATTATTATTGGCGAATCAGAAGTGCAAACTCAGACGGTGATGCTAAAAAACTTAAAAACGGGAGAGCAAAAATCTCTCCCACAAAGCGATCTTGTTTCTATTTTCGCCCAATCTTAATACTTTGCATTCGACCCCAACCCTGCACAACAAATGCGCTGGAGCGCGCCCACACAAAAGAAAAGATAATTCCTAGCAAGAGCATGATGATACTGAGCCATTGACCCCGTGTCAGGCCCAGCATTTGAAATCCTAAATGATCATCCGGCATTCTAAAATACTCGTCAGAAATTCTTACAAGAGCATAAAGAATCAAAAAACTTCCTGCAATAAATCCAGGTCTTCGAGATTTTCGCCACAGTAAAAATAAAATAATAAATAAAAATAATCCTTCCAGCAAAGCCGCATAAAGCTGCGATGGATGCCTTGAAATCAGTAAGGGTTCCAACGCATCTCT
Organism: Pseudobdellovibrionaceae bacterium; assembly: GCA_043720615.1. Classification (GTDB taxonomy): domain Bacteria; phylum Bdellovibrionota; class Bdellovibrionia; order Bdellovibrionales; family Bdellovibrionaceae; genus JAYWDA01. The sequence continues at coordinate 103,110 of JAYSSI010000049.1, forward strand.
GACAGCCATATTTCCACTCTGAGTTTGCACAACAATGTTATTGACGGTGTTTAACACTTGTTCACGGGCCACAACATCTTCACCCATTTTCTGCACCCAATCCAACCACTGCGTTGGGTTGATATTCATTTTTTCAACCACGGTGCTTAAGCTTCCCATTTTTTCTGGTTCCCGCTTAGACCACAGATAAATATCGGTTGGAAATTTGACGGCCCAGGGCAAACCCTCAGGAGCGGCTCTGCCCACAAGCTCCCCGTTGATAAAATTAGCAATACGACCAAAAAAAACTCCAATGGGTCCACCCACAGCGCAAAGATCTAAAAGATAAGTAAAATTGATTCCGCTTTTACGAAAAAAGAGCCAGCACGCAACAGCAATTCCAATCATGCCGCCATGACTGGCCATCCCACCTTCATTGACAGCAAGAACTCCCCAGTATGGCATTTCAGGTTTAAATTTTGTCAGCAGATCCGGCGAGTAGAAAAAAACATAGCCAAGACGTCCACCAATAATTGTTCCAAGTGCCAAATACGTGATGAGGTCACTGACCATATCGCGAGTCATTCCTTGTTTTTGACGATCAGCTAACCAACCAATAATGAGGTAAGCCGCTATAAATCCAAGGATGTAAGATAGTCCATACCAGCGAATTCCAATATCACCATAAATATGCAAAAGTACAGGATCGAAATCATGAAGCATGAGGCCCCTTAAAGTGTCAAAAAGAACAGCGTCTCAGAATAAGACTTTATGAAGCCAGAATGTCACGGAATCTGACCACTGTGTGATTTAAGCAATCTCTCAATTTGAGAGCAAGTTGAAAATCTCAACTGCTTCCGTTTTTCAGGTGCAAAATAGAGTGAGGAGGTTTTAATGGCACAAACTTTTAGCTCAAAAGTTATGTTTGTTTTGATGATCCTTGGCACATCAGCCTCCCTTGCAGACACGGGTAAATCATTTGACCAAAGGACCTCACAACGTGAAACGAAACGCTGGACACTCCAAGAGTGGCTAGATACAAAAGATCGCAATCGCATGATGGACCTGTGGCTTTCTATGAATTCAGCCTCCCCCTTTGAGGTCATGGTCGGCGCAGCGTATAAATCCTATCTTCGAGAAATTGATCTTCCTAAAACTCAAGAAAAATTCACTTCAGTTGATGGCTCTTTCACCGCTCATGCTCATCTGGTTGGAATTACTATAGAGCATGAAAATAACACCCAAGAAAATTTAAATGACCTTTCGGGGATGCTCAATTTAAGACTTTTTGGTGAATCGATTCAAAGCACTTATTTAGCTTTGCACTTTGGACAGCGCACCCGCACTTATACAAACTTTTTACCCCATCACGATTTTAAAAATCTTTTTGGACAGTTTTCATTACAACTTTATCTTATGAAGTATTTTGGGATTGATGGATTTCATCGAATCTACTCTGCCAGTCGCAATATTGCGGCCAAAGAAGAGTTGTCAGGCTCATTAAGTGAAGCAGGAGTATTTATTGATTTTAAATCTCTGCGAATTTTTGGCTCGGCTTACCGAGATGAGCAAGTGATCAGATCAACTCTTACTCCCTACACCGAAACCAGCACTTTGCGCAGCGGAACCCGCGCCGGAATAAAAATTTTCTTTTAGAAAGAATAAGTTACGGCCATAGCCACATTGATGATACCCAAGAAATTAAGCACACCACGGATATTACGATCCTCGTCACGGCTGGCACTGTAAAAATTTGAAACTGCAATCAACGAATGAGTGACAACTTTAATCCATCGCCGGCGATCGTACTCTGCTTTTTCTTGATCCAAAAATCTTTTTAAAATTTCAGATTTTTGCGCCGGAGTCAGACGCGACCCATCAACGGCTTTATAAAAAGAAGTGTATTCATTTCCCACAAAATAATAAGTAGCTCCATAACCAACAGCTGCCACACCAATAGACTGCGCAAGAGCGTAAAGACCTCGACTGAAAGAATCTTGCGACGAATAATATCCCACAGATCCACCAACGGTCGCCGCAACTCCCGAGATCATATAACTGATTCCCGAGATGCGATCTTCCCGTTCTCTTTTTTCCATAAACTTATTAAATGACGACCACTCGGCGGGACCTTGATATAAAATATCTTCTGCGAAAACAGGTAATGACATCAAACATATCATCAGCCCAATAATGATTTTCATATTTCGATTCCAATCTGAGTATAAATCGTGCGCACTTCGTCGGAATCACCCAAAGTATTTTGAAATTTTCGAAAGTCGTAAGTTAAACCACCGCGAATCCCTTTAAAACGCAAAAGAAAAGCCAGATCAAACTGATTGTCAGTAAAGCTTGCAACATATTGAGTTGCTCCCAATTTATAACTAACACCACCACGAAACAATTCAGTCCATTTTTCAAATCGTGACTGGGCCGAAAAAGTGGCACCTAATTCAAGCTCCCCTAATGGCAAGGGAGGCTTAATAGATGCCCCCAGGTGCCCCTGAGGACTGGCCGGCAGTTCCGCATATTTTTTATCTACAGCTCCTAGCTGGGTCATCACCACTGAAACTTGTGGGCTCCATTCATAATCGTCAGGAGCCCACAAAAAACCAGGTTCGAAATAAATTGCATTTTGCTTTCGCACTCTAAAAATATCATCTTGCGTGGCCTCGGCTAAAGCATCAGCCAAAGTAAATTCAGAAAGTATAAACTTTCGCTGCACCACTCGCAGCTGCACTCCAAAAAAATAATCTTCTTGAACATAGCTTGCGAGTTGAGCTCGAATCGTTTGCTCTTGCCCCGCAAACAAAGTGATCACGGGCAAAGAAGTGTTTCTAACTAATGAATAATAAGACAAACGATAGGGCGAAAAACTAAGGCCAAATTTTTCAGTCAAAAAGCCTAATTCAACATTTGCTTCCATTTCTGAACTTCGCGTTTGATTGAAAAAATGCTCGATATTTTTTTGATTGGTCTGACCACTCATGATGTCATTCACATCTTGAATGTAGGAAACATTATTACCAAAAAAAATGTGGGCCTGAAGTTGTGTTTTTCGCTCTCGAGCCGTAAAAGCAGGATTACAAGGAAGCCCGTCGAGCACTGAATCCATTGCAAAACATGTTGCCCCTAATGACCGATGCGTAAAATCCGAAGTGCCCAAGGGTATTGATCTTGGCACTTCAATAGCCAAAGCTTGAAGGCTTCTGTGAAAGGTAAAAAGGCTGATAAGCAAAAATCCTATGATCTTCATGAACAGCCCTTAGGATAGAGCGTGCGCCGAAGATTTGGCACTTCTTTTCGATATTTTTTGACTGAACTATCAAATTCTATCATCTCTTTAGATTTTGAAGGGAAAGCGAATTTAATATCAAGGCTGATTTCGGAGACGACATCAAATTGTGTCATTAACCATTCCTGAAACTTCGTTATTTCAACAGAACATAAAATCTTTTTATTATTTGAATTTTTTTGATCTTCAGGTGTCAGCTTTTTTAAAAGTTCGTTAACGTCGTCCCAATATTTAGAACCATCTTGTAGCTCTGATCTTAAATAGACCAGATTTAAAATCGCACGATAAAGATGAGCCCCTTTGGTTTCAACATTGCGAAGGACTTGGACTCCTTGTACTAAATCAATTCTTTTAGCAGCGTTGATATACGGCAAAGATTCTATTTTTGAACGATACTCTTCAAAGGCTGCCATCGATTGAGCTGCCTGCTGTAAATCCTTTTCTGAAAACGAACCTAGAAGAATCACATTTTTAGAAATCACTTCCTGACTTTGTAAGAAATTTTTATTTTTATGAACCAATTGCTCTGTGATAGGTGGCGTTGAAAGATTTTTGACGAAGTTCCAAAGGTTTTCAATTTTTAGTCCCGCTCGCGCCGCATAGGCTGACGCAAGGGCCTGAGACACTTGCGGCCGAAAATCGCGACTGCGGAGATCCTCTAGATTAGCAATAGCTCCATCGTAGTCGCCTTGATCGATTTTCTGATAACCTTCGCTCAGTGGATCGCGATCAGAGGCCCTTTGTCCCTGACAACCCAAATTAAGAAGCAATAAAAGTGAGAAAAAAAGCTTTAAATTCCAATTCATAGGCCCCTATCCACAGCAAGGACAAGGCCATAAGTACTGGATTTTAAAGGCTTCTCGCGAGTACTAAGTCTGCATATTTTACAGGTTTGTTGAGGAAATGATCCCCCCCCCACTTGTGCTGAAGACTTCACAATGGCTTCACACCTTCGAAACCCATTTTGTCAGCTAACTGGTTAGGATTCACTAAGTTTAAAAAGTACAACATTTAAAAAAAAGGAGCTTTTTATGATTTGGGCGATTGTTATTGGTTTGATTGTGGGTGCGATTGCGAAATTTTTAATGCCCGGAAATGATCCAGGTGGAATTATTGTAACAATTCTACTCGGTATAGCGGGTTCAATTGTTTCCAATTGGATTGGTTCTGCAATGGGTCTTTACGCGCAAGGTGAACCTGCTGGTATTATTGCTTCCGTTTTAGGAGCTATGTTACTACTTTTCATTTACCGTTTAGTGATTTCGCGTCGCGGTCGTTTGACATAATTTTAAAACAAACAAAAGGGAGAGATAATGAGAAAGATATTTGCATCGATTGTCGCGTTAGTCATGTTAGCTAGTTTGTCTCAAGCTGAAGAAACTTTAAGCGAATCAGCAAAAGCCAGTGGAAATACGGCCGTTAGAAAAATTAAAAAAGGCGGAAATCGTTTGAAAGAAGCTATTTGTATGGAAGGCGATCTTAAGTGCGCTGCTGAAAAAGCAAAGCACCGCGCCCATGAAGCTGGCGAGGCAATGGGCGACAAAGCTAAAGAAGTTAAAGATAAAGTTGATTAATATTTAATAAACTTTAGTTAAGTCAAAAGATGAATAAAAAAAGGCAGCGGGAGTGATCCAGCTGCCTTTTTTGTTTATATTTATTATTTAAGTCTTAGGAACTCTTTAGTTCAAACGTTTGAAAGCACCATCACCACCGACATAAAAAGATTCAGACTGTTGAGAGTGCTTCATCACTGTGTTGACTGCCCAGTTAAGATTTAACTGCATACCAGCCACTGGCTGACTAACGCTTCCGCTGTTGAAAACAGAAGGAATCACAGTTGATGCATTAAATGTATAACCCCAGGCTACATTAAGCTGTGCAGGAACCACAGTTGCATTCGTGATGTAACGACCTACTCCATTGTAGTTTCCACCTGTCGTATAGATCACACGAAATGCAAAACTAACAACTTCATAGTTAAAACCATTCTTATAAGAAACCTTGTAGGTTTTGCTTTGTGGAGCTTTCCATCCAGCTAAGTGGCTCCAACATTTGATCCCCTGAGGAAGTGCATTGGCGACATCCACTTTTACATTCACAACAGGTCGACCTAATTCAATCACTGACCATGCTTTTTTACCGATATTGATAATTTTATCCAGCCAAATATGGGCATTATCAATTGGATTTAAAGGATCTAATCCCGCTTCTGAAACATTCACTTCAGTCGTATTGCAATCTGCAAAATTTGATTGTGAAGGCTGAAATGCAGCTAAAGGACCTGTAACGACTTCTTCAATTGTTGGACGACCGAACTGAAAGTAGGCTTTGTCTTGCTCTCTTGGCAAAGCTGCAAATACTGTTGTGCTAAAAACTGAACTAATAACTAAAATAAAACTCAATAAAACTGATTTCATAAATCCCCCATTGGTTGGGCGGACCATAACAATATAGAAATTTAATGATCAATCGTTTAAGTATCAGTGCTGGGCGTTAGTTGACCAAGTGAATCCTAGTGTAGGCGCTTGAGGCGAGCTGCGTAAAATCCATCTGTAGGCTCCTTATCAGGACGCAAGAAAATTTCTTCCTCTAAGTTCCAGTTTTCACCTTTTTCAGCTAAAAAACGCTTCACTTGAAGTTCATTTTCAGAGGGGAGAAGGCTGCAGGTCGCATAAACGAGGTAGCCTCCAGGTTTTGTCATCTCAGCGTAAGTTGATAAAATTTGCCCTTGAAGAGCCGTCAGACGTTCGATATCAGCACTGTTAATTTTCCATTTTTTATCGGGGTTTCTTCTTAAAACTCCTAAGCCCGAGCAAGGAACATCTAATAAAACTCGGTCGGCCGCTTTTTCTAATCGCTTAATCACTTTTGTATTTTCAATCAAACGAGTCTCAATGATATCGACACCATTTCGCTTGGCGCGCGTGCGCAGCTCTTCTAACTTTCGATCAAAAATATCTAAAGCAATAATTTTACCTTTGTTTTTCATTAAGCATGCGAGATGCAGACTTTTCCCACCCGCTCCTGCACAGGCATCAATCACACGCTGACCGGGTTCGACTTTTAAAAAGGGAGCTATTTTTTGAGAGCCTAAATCTTGCACCTCAAAATGACCGTCTTTGAAGGCCGGCGAGATGAAAACATTTTTTCTTTCGCTCAATCGTAAAGCCAGGAGGTCATGCTCAACTTTTTCAACAAGAATTTCTTCCTCGCGAAGCTTTTGAGCTAGCACGTCCCGAGTTGTTTTTAGAGAATTTGTGCGCAAATAAACATCGGCTGTTTCATTTAAGTTTTGAGCGATCGTCAGCCAGTCCGATTTTAATTCTGCTTTAAAAATTTTTAACAAATCCTCAGAGTACGATAAAAGAATTCCCTCATTGGTGATTTTTTTTCGACGCTCGGCTATTTGATGAAAATCAATATTTTGAAACTCAGGCCAAGGAATACTTTCTTGCGTTTTATTGACATAATAAGTCGCCCAGACTCTTTCAATTTGTCCCGTACTCATGGTTTCGCCTTGGCGGTGATCCATGTCATCGTAACCTGCCAGTGACCAGTACAGGCGCCACCAACGAATTAAATCATAAACACTCTCGGCAAAAAATTTTCGATCCCGCGAACCCCATTTGCGATTTTTTTTTAAATAAGATTCGATCACCTTATGAGCATGGTGCTGCGTTGAAAAAATATCTTTAATAGCTAACGCCAATTGATCAATCAGCAATCGATGAATTTTCAAAACGTAAATACCGCTCCGGCGCTTAAGAAAACACCATTAAATTGTCCGCTGGATGTCACGAGGAGATGATTTTTTAAACCGGTCTCAATAAAAAAACCGGCATTTTCAAAAATATCAAAGAATCGAGCGCCCATGATCAGCTGATAATCCAAACTCACAAAGCTTTTGTCTTTCACTTGTCGAAAAAAAACTCCTGCGCCAATTCCTGCACCAAAATAAAGTGGAAATTTTGATGCCGCCTCTGGAAAAGTAATCATCGGTATAAAGCTCAGCTTAAAGGGCTTTTCATTGGCTATAATGTATTCGCTGGCCTCAATGCGTAGATTAAGATCCATTTGACTGGTGTATTTTTCAACTCGGTAGGTCACTCCTAAGGTGTAATTACCGGTTTTCTCAGCGCGTTCTTGCTGACCCCAATCCCAAGCTGATGAATCCATAAACTGGCCGATATGAAGAGCTAAAAAATGGTCGCCTTCAGAAACTTCAGCCGGTGTTCGAGGAGCTCCCGAAAAATATTTTCCAGCCGCCGCTCGACCCACTTCTTGCGCGAAGGCCTCAGTCGTAAAGCTCATCATAAATAACAGAGAAAGTAGGAGAGTTTTCATGCCCTTATTCTTACCAACCTTAGGCAGGCATGCAAGGGAAAGTTAATGCTTTGTGTTAAGGATCGATGGTTGACCCTTCCAATCCGTAATCTTAGTTTATCGAGAATGAAATGCCCCCTTTGCAGTCATCATGACGACCGAGTTTTAGACACCCGCATTCAAAAAGACGGATCGATTCGTCGACGTCGTGAATGTTTGGACTGTAAATCTCGATTTACAACAGTTGAAACTCTGGTGGTTAATTTCCCTGCGGTGGTTAAAAAAGATGGCCGCCGCGAAGCCTTCTTGCGAGAAAAAATTCTTAAAGGCCTTCAAGCGGCTTGTCAAAAACGTCCCGTCAGCTTAGCAACATTAGAAGGAATAGTGGACCGTATCGGAGCTTGGTTGATTTCTCGCGGAGATTCTGAAATTCCTGCCCGACTGATTGGCAAAAAAGTGATGGCTGAAATAAAACAAGTCGATGATGTTGCGTATGTTCGCTTTTCGAGTGTTTATCGAAACTTCAAAGATGTGCAAGAGTTTGTCGACTCGCTTGAAGATTCAGAGCTGCAAGAATTTGTTGATAATAAAGATTCACAGCTCACCTTAACCCCTCAGAACAATCCGACCCAAAATAACTAAGAGAATTAAAACATGAGACGCACTTCCCGAGAGTTAGCCCTGCAAATTCTTTTTCAACGTGAATACACATCACAAATTGATTTCGACCAGTTTATTGCCATGCTTGATGAACCTGTGGAAAAAGATGTGCGAGACTACACTCAGAAATTAGTCATAGGGGTTAGTGATAACAAAGACTCACTGGATGGCTGGATCCAAACCGCGAGTCGTCATTGGAAGATGGAACGAATGAGTGTCGTTGATCGTACAATTCTACGTATTGCTTGTTATGAAATCAAAATCCTTCATCTTAAACCTCATATTGCTATCGATGAGGCCGTGGAAATTGCAAAAAAATATGGCAACACGGATTCCGGTGCTTTCGTGAACGGAATTTTAGACCAAATCGGCAAGGTGCCCTCTTGATCACCTCGCTGTCTCAAGCCAGTGCCTTAAATCCTGGATCTGAACTTTGGGTGATGACAGATCTTGAAAAGAGCCGGTGGACAGCAAAAATTGATTGGTATTTAAATTTTCAAATTGTGAAATCATCTCGGCATCAAAAACCTCCCCTTTCAGATTTCTTACTGAAAATCATTGAAAAAACAAATTTACAAATTCCTACTTTAGAACCTCTTCATGAACCCCCGTTGCTGATTCATTCCCAACTCTTATTGCCAAATAAATGGGTCGCTATCGTTCCTTATGGTGATAACTTCAAGCAATGGATGAAAAATATATCTGAGCTCTGGCAACATCTTCAGCACCCCACTTTACGAATTTTTCTTCCTACTGGCCAAAGTTCAAGCTCTGAAATTGATTCCTTGCTGGGCTCAAATGATGCAAAAGAAATTACAGTCGTTCTTGATCTATCGAACTAAAAAAAGCGACAATAGAGATCTATGGAAAAGTGGAGCCAAAGTCTACAAAGACGAATCAGCAAGCTAGAACAAAAAATTGAATCTGTCTTAGTGATGGACTTAGAGAATAAAAATTCACCCTCGACGACGGCCCTTTTTGAAGCTTGTCATGACTCAAAGCTGATCCGCACTCTTTCACGCGATCTGCCAGATGATCAAGAAGACAAAACCATTATTTTATTTTCCAGGCTTTCGATTTTTTTTGATGTGGGAATCCTTCTTGAAAAAGAAAAAAATAATTGGAAGGCTCAGGCCTATTTTGAAGAAGGCCGTATGAGCGGTCTCCTTGATCAAGCGATGGAAGTCAAAGGGGGACCACAGTTAACACCCTTGCAAATTGTGAAAGCTCCCGCAGATCCATTTTTAAAACAACTCGGCATTCATCAAAAAATAAGAACTCCTGATAATCTCACCGCTTTTTTAATCAGACCTCATGATCAAGTCACTTTTTTGGTGATGTCGAGATTAGCAGGACCGTGGCTTAAAAATCATATGAATGAAATTCATCAGGAAATACTGAAAGCCTTCGCATGAGCGAAACCAGCTATACAATTTATATTATTTCAGATAGCACCGGTGAAACGGCAGCCACCATGATCCGAGCGGCCCTGGTACAGTATCCCCATAAAGATGTTAATATCATTCGCTGTAAAAATGTTCGGACTGAGAATCATGCTGAGAACCTGATTGAAGAATGTTTTCAAAAAAGAGGACTTATTGCCTACACGGTTGCAAGCACACAGTTAAGAGTAAAGCTTAAAGATCTTTCCTCGGCCAAAGGAATTCCTTACATCGATTTATTAGATCCATTATTAAATACCCTTGATGCTTTTTTTGGAGTGTCTTCAAAAAATACTGTTGGAGCCTTAAGAGTTGTCGATGACCTTTATTTTAAACGTATCGAAGCCATTGAATTTACAGTGAAGCATGATGATGGGAAAACTCTGACCGATTTAGATAAAGCAGATATTATTTTAGTCGGCATCAGCCGAACTAGCAAAACGCCTTTATCCATTTTTTTATCGCACAAAGGATGGAAGGTGGCTAACGTCCCATTAGTTTTAAATACTCCACTGCCAACTGAACTTGCAAAAGTTGATCAAAGAAAAGTAGTAGGATTAATTATCGATATGGACTCCCTTCAAAGAATCAGAAAAAATCGATTGGAAAAATTTGGACAAGATCCTGGTGGAGAATATGCCTCACTCTCTCATATCCATAAAGAGATTGAATACGCAGAAAGAATCTACAAAGAAAACCGCCGGTGGCCCGTATTTAATGTCACTGAAAGAGCTTTAGAGGAAACGGCCTCTGAGATTGTTCGCGTCATCGCTTCCCGCATGGGACTGCCGGAAAGCGTGCTTTTTTAAAGGCTATTTTTTTCCTTGAAAGACGAACGGATAAATAACTGTCGTTGGTAATTTATTCGGTGCTTGAGGAAATAATATTCCCTTCACTACTTTTTGAACGCAATTTTCTAAAGATGGCAAACTGACCGTCGAAGATTGAATAGCAATACTTTCAACCGGACCCTTCGGCGATATTTTCCACCTTAAAGTAATTCGTCCTTCTAAATCCTTCCGAGAAAGAAGTGCCGTTTCATAGCAAGTTTTGATCGCTCGACGATTTTCTGCCAAGGCTTTTCGAACGGCCTCTTTATCCAGTCCGCCGGCGACTTCCATATTTCCATCACCGCTAATGCCACTGGACGTGCCACCAGAGGCTCCTTCACCTCCGCCCAACTTCATACCAGATGAAAATTTACTTTTCCCTCCGGTCATTCCCAAAGCTCCGACACTTGCATCGTCAGTCACACCATTATTTCGAAGTGTTGTTGATGCTCCAGCTAATGAATTATCTCCATTTGTGCTGCCACCACGTCCTCGCCCCAGCTCACCTGATGGAGGTTGAGAAACCACTATTTTTCCTGACTCTCCACTGACCGCGTCTGAAACAACTCCCTTATTAACAATGAGATCGGCAGATACTTTTTCGCCTGTTTTCTTTCCGCCCCCTAGTTTTCCTAGAAGACCCACCGAGTTGACATTCGTCACTGGGGCTGGAGAATTTAAACCCGCTCGATTTTTTTCTGCTTTGGTTGAATTTTTAACTGAGGGCGCAGAGGCCTTAGTTTCTTTTGCGACAACCTTTTCTGTCTGAAAAGATTTTTTAGGCGCAGGAGTTTTTGATTCAGTCACCGTCGTCTTTTTGCTCACTGTTGGCGGCGCTTCAACTACTGGTGGTGGTGGTGGTGGTGGCTTCACAACTAAATCTTGCACCTGAATCGTTGCGATTCGAGCAGGAGGCTCGGGCTCCTTAACAGGCTCTGGAGGTCTTAAGGCCATATAGCCCGCAACTAAACATAACAACAATAATAAAATAACGATGGTTCGAACCATCGGATCCCGCAACCAGGCAAAAGGTATAACTTCAACTTTAACCGGTGGAACTAAGCGGACATAATATTCATAGTCAGACGTTTCTATGGTGATAAAATCAGACGTTCGAACTTCTACTTTTTTACCTTTATCATCTAGAGTCCGAGTGATTTCCTGACCCCGATTAAAAATTTGAAATTCTTTTTTCTCCCCTTGGTTTTCCAAGAAGCCAATTCCTGGCATTTGATCAGGCCAAGAAAAACGCACTAAGGGCAAGGATGGGAAAATTAAAATTGAAGAATTGCGCCTATCAAAGTGTTTTACGTTGGTAATCACTTCAATATCTTTGCGGAAATAAATCACTTCAGCGACAGTGCCTAATGATTTAGAGCTATCTTCAGAATCTTTAAGTCCCTCTACAGATCTTGTCAAAACTCCACGTCGAAGCTGGGACTCGGCCAACTCATCTTCAACAATTTTAAATTCAAAAACACCCGTTTCAATTGGATTTTTTGTAAGAACTAAACCTTCTCCTACATCTCTCTCAGATTTTGCTTTCTCATTCAGATTAACGATGGTCCAAAGACCTTGATTGGCATCAAATTCGCCAGCTCCAACCCATTCCACCAAAAAATGAACCGGTCTTACGGCCTTGGAACGCATGACAACGTCGCAGGAAGGGGATCGACCAACAAGCGTGCTTCTTCCTGTTGGAATAAAGCGGCTAAGTTCCTTACCTTTTTGGCTAACAACGATGGTTTTCATTACTTTCCTTTAACTCTGAAGTAGCGATTCCGACCTTTTCTGTCGACCTCTAGATAATCATTATAATTGTTTCGTAAATACAATAGGGAATCGAAAGAGAGATCCTTAGTTGAAATTTGTAGAAAAAGATCAGGACGCTTTCGCTCTCCCTCGATCACTTCCCCTTCAAAATCTAAAACCTGACCATTTCTTGATTTTCCTAAACCTGCGGTTGCAGAATTTGATGCTGCAGGTTTCGCTATCACATCGATCGGATTTAAAATAAAAATGATAAATATAAAAAGGAATGTTTTTTTCATCCAGCCAATCCTTTCCATTTTTGAATAAGGGCTTCTTGGTTTGCGGACTTCAATTCACCGGCAATAAAATCTCGCATTGACTGGTGATTTGCGATATCGAGAAGCATTTTAACTCGCCCCTCGTAATAAGTATCTTCGTTGATTTTCTTAGTGGTTAACTGAGCATCCCAAAAAACCAAGGCCATCGCAGGACTCTTACGAAATAACTCTTTAGCCAAAGGAAATCTTGAGGCGTCTGAAGGCTCAGGGAGCTTTTCAATAGCTACTTGTGGTAGCTGACTTTTAGCCGCATCTTCTTCTTCAACCTGAAATTTGGCATCGATTTCAGTTTTACTTTTATTAAATTCGTCTGCTTGATTTTCATATTCCTTGGCGACATCACCCAAGGCATTTTGGTACTCAAGTTTTTGCGGGTCGGTGAGGCCTGCAGGAAGCGGTGATTTCCGAATGGATTCGGCAGTGGCTTTTTCAAGATCAATAGCACTTTGAAGTAAGGCAATTTTATCCTTAGGACTAATTTTCCCAATTTCTTTTGATATTTTTTTGCGAATTGACCGCGCGTGACCCACTAATAATTCAACTTGATTATTGTAGCGCTTAGCACTCCAAGTTGGTTTTGGCGGAAGTACTTTTGCAAAATCATTAAAAAGTTTTGTTTTTTCAGCCGGAATCATTTTTTTAGGAATAATTTTTTTAAAAAGCTTCATTTGCTCTTCTGTAAATGAGAATCGATTGTGTCCTCTTTGAATCAAGTGAGCGGAGTATAAAATACTTTTCTCATCATCATCCAAACGTCTTTGTTCGCTCAGAAGATCGATCAACACTTTAGGCTTAGTGACTAAGACCAAATTGTAAATATAATTTCTTTTTTGCGGAGGCAACGCCCGTACAGCTTTAAATTCAGGTTTTAAAAACGGCTTATTTAAAGCACGCTGATAAACTAAAATGTTAAAATTAAGGTTTTCATCAGCACTTGGTTTCTGTAAATGGACATCATCAACAAAATATCCGTCAGCCATCATAAGAGATAAGGCATTTGAGCGCACGGGAAGAAATTCTTTTCCTTCTTTGGTCTTTCCAGGAATAGCTCGCCATTCTCTCATAAAATTGTCGTATTTTTTAAATTGGAGCAACCGATCAAAATAATCTATGTAAGCTAAGCTTGATTTTTTGTGATCAGGATTTGATGCCAAAAACATCTTCAGATTTTTTTCATAATTTTCAAAATTATTACCCTCTAAGCTTTTTTGCGCTAAAATAAGACTGGCTTCGCGGTAAACACCTAAAACATCTTTATCTTTTGATTTATCAACCCCTGGATGCCCAACAACTTCTTCATACATTCCCAATTTAAATCGGCTGAATAAAAGCTTATGTAAGTTATCATCTGTAGGTTCAATTTTTTGTAGCATTTCCAATTGAGGAATCGCTTCTTTGAAAAGCTCTTTCTTCAGCATTAATGCTGTGGATTTTCTTATGAGCTTAATATTTTCTGGATGGGTTGGGTTTTCTTTAACAAAGTCTTGAATCAATCTTAGCAATTCTGCTTCATGAAGTGCGGGGTCTTTTTCATAGTTTTGATCCACTAATGTCAAAATCTTGATGCCAATTTGGGTGTATAATCCAGCAAAAGACTTCACGGCTTCACCCTTAGCTTTAAATAAGGGCTTCAATTGCTGTAGGCAAGAAATATCTTTTGTATCGTAGCAAGCATCCATCCAAAGACTATAAATTTGATCCTGCTTTGTTGAATTAGGAAAAAGTCTTAAGTGAATCTCGATCAGTTTTTTAAGGGCTGTAACAATGTAGTCCTTAGTTAACTTCTCGGGCATATTTAGTCGGCCCGTATAAGCGTCCACGAAGTTCTTGATGATGGCTTCAGAGTTATCTTCAAGATTGGGTCCCTCTTGAAAGAAAAACTTTTCCTTAAGTGGGGCATCCATCTTTTTAATATGATTGTCCATCTCGGCAACCGATTTATAGGCCTCAACTGTGGGGTACTCTCTTCGTTCGTAGCTCACTTTTAATGCTAATATTCGAGCTCTCTGAAGGGGGTCTTTTTCGACTGCTAAAAGCTCAAGAAATAAAGGCTGTCGACTTTTCTTTTTATTTCTTTGCAAGAAATAAGTCAGAGAATGAAAGTAGAATTTAGCTCGGTAAGCGAGGTCCGGAAAATTTTCAATTCCAAATTTAATCGTTTCCTGCTCATCATCTTTTTGTCCGACCAAAAATGCTAAATCTCGCAAGGAATCTTCCACAAAAGAAGTTTCGCTATTCACACGAATGACTCGAATTAAATATTTTTTTGCATTTTCGAAATCATTAAGACCGATATAACACCAGCCGGTCTTATAATCAGCCAAAGCTCTTTCTTGAGGATTCATGACTTTATAGAGCCACTGATAACTTTTAATAGCTTCAGCATATCGATCTTTATCATAATCAAGCTCGCCCACCATAAGAGCCATTCGAGGCGCTAATGGATTTTTACTATCTAGCTTGATGGACATAACAAAGTAGTCGCGAACTTTATCGTATCGCTCGTACTCGTATTCAACCATACCAAGTAGATAATAGATGCTTGCTAAACGTTTAGGCTTATCTTTGCTAAACTTTTGCAAGTCTTCCAAGGTTTTGCGGGCCGAATCCAGATATTTTTTTTCAGGCCCACCGAGATCTGCTTTTTTAGTCCGCTTTAATCCAAGAGTTCTAGCTGCAGAAATATAAAGCTGACTGCGACGAATGAATAGTTCAATTTTTTTCTGCTTTTCTGTTTCCGTCTTAATGATTAAATTGATCGCTTTAATTTGCGTATCAATCTTACGAAGATCTCCCGCTTGGTCCAATTCGGGTGTCACTCTTTTTGACAGATCCGCTTTTCTAATCTTTTGCGCTTCACTTAATGTTTCAACCGGTTTGACTTGCTCTTCTTTTTTAACAGTCGACAAACCTTTTGAATCAAAGGGCTTAGCCAATGCCAAATGAGGAATTAAAAAACATGATAGGATTAAAATCCTTAACGACATTGAGACTCTCCGATAAAGACGTGGCTTCCGATTTCATCGGTCCACTCTTCTCCGGTAGTCGCTGGCCATAGCTCATAACCTCGAGCCTCTAGCACAGAAGACTCAGGCAAGCTTTTCACCTGACTCAAAAGCTTTTGCTCTTGTGTGACTGCAATCGCAGCATAACCAAGTACTTTTTCAAGCTGCAATTCAATTCTTGTTTTTTCTTCTAAAAATTTCTTTTGCAAATAAACTTGGATTTTCTTTTTCTCTTCTTTACGCTCGCTGTCAGCCACAAGATCTTTGCGGATCTTTTCTTGATTTTTTTCAACATCGACTAAAAGCTTTGCCAATGACATTCGAGTTAAATCACCACGCGCCCAGTCAATATAAGTAAAAGTTCCAGTTTTCAGCTCTTTCATATAATACCGAATAGCATCGACAGTAAGCTTCAATTCTTTTTCACGACAAAGTCTTTTCAGTATATAGATCTTAATAAGATAGCTCTCTGGATCCAAATAACGAGAAAAAAATTCCGACTGCTGCGAAGCTATAGCTCCCAGTGCAATATCATACTTACCAGCACGAAAAGCCGCCCACATTTTTTCAAACATAATTTGACGAGTCTGAGCATACACCGGGGGAATCCATGAATAGACCTCTAAAGCATCATTAAATCGCTTTGTGGCATAAAGAGTTCGACCCATTTGGTGTAAAATATTAAGATAAAGTTGATTGAGCGAACGAGTGATTCGACCCCCATTTGATTTTTTGATATATTGAGCTACCTGCTGATAAGCATTAAAGGCTTCGTCAAATTGCTCATTAAGGGAGTAATTATCAGCTTTCTCTAGGGCTTTAAAAACTTTGTTGGAATCTTTTTCTAAAACTGAGCCCGCGAGTGTTATTTGATTATCCCAAGCTCTTACCACATCAAAACCCAAATTAGGTCTTCGACTTAAGATGCTTCGAATTTGAGACCATTCTGTGATACTTAGTTTTTTCTTAAAATTCTTACGAATTAATACTCGCATACCTATATCATCGCCAGCAGCCTCTAGATCCTTAATTTGCGAAACCAAATTGGCTTGCGCTATCGACGTAAAGATCATTTGAATCATGAAGCAAAATAAAGCGATAAAATTAGGCCATTTTTTCATTTTGCAGGTTCCACTTTGTTCGTATCTCCCTCAGCAATAAATAAGACGGATTGAAATCCACTGAGTCGTAATACTTTCACAACATTAAAAACTGTTTTATAAGGTGTACTCGCATCTGCAACGACATTAATATTAACTACTGAGTTCTTACTCTCATTTGACGCATTTTTAATATAATCTCCAACCAATGCTTTTAATTGCGCAAGCTCGGCTGGATTTTGATTAAAGAAAAAACTTAAAGGATATTCTGTTTTTAGCGTCGGGAATAAAACTTTATCAGTTGAAATAACTACTTGCGGAGCTGTTTCCATGGATTCTTTGCTGACACTTTTAGCGGTTTTCATGTTAGAAGGAATGACAATTGCAACCCCACCCAAGACCGTTGAAAACATCAAAAATATAATGATCAAAGTAAAGACATCAATCATTGTAGTTAACTGTAAAGTCACAGGCCTTTTTCGCTTCACTTCACTGAATTCAAAGCTCATTCTCCCACCCTCATATCTTCAGGAGATAGAAGTACAATATCTTGTATTTCTACTCTGACTCCATCCATCACCGAGATCAGCTCTTGATAAGTTGCTGTTTCAGAAAAGATCATCTGAATTGATTTTTCAGCTGGAAATTTAGCCTTAAACTCCTTCACGATATCAAGCGCGGCTGTCTCAACTTCTCGAGACCTTGCATTTTCTGGAGCACGGCTAACAGTTTTTTTAATTTGATCTGGATTTTGACCCGCCCACTTCAATTTCAACTGAAGTGTTTTTTCGCCTTCGACTTTAATATAAAGCTTAGGAGTCGTTGGCGGTGGCATCACCGGATCTGTTACAACGCTTGTCTGCGAAGGTGGCACTGTGATTTTTGTCAGCTCAATAAAGGTCGTCGACAAAAGTAAAAAGAAGATCACAGATACCAATGCATCTAGAATTGGCACCAGCTCCGGCTCAGGAATATGTGCTTTATGAGATACGGAATCAAAATCCTCAAACATTATTTTTCTCTTTCAGACTGTTCAATAAGAGTTACAAAATTATATCCAATTTTTTTAGATTGCCCAATGATGTCATCAATTTTTGATACGCAGATAGTATAGACTACCATGGCTACAATACCCACAACCAGACCTGCTGCTGTAGCAGTCATTGCTTCTGCAATACCGCGGCCCAGAAGCTCTGCTTTTTTTGAAGGATCTTCACCCGCAATCGCGGCAAAAGTTTTAATCAATCCGGAAATTGTTCCAAGTAAACCTAACAACGTTGCTACGCTGGCAATCAAAGAAATAATCTGCATTCGTCGCTCACATCGTCGAGAGATATCAACGACGGCTGCTCCCAATGAAGACTTCATTGCTTCACGCCCACTCTCAACCGCAAGCAATCCCGCCTTAACAACTTCCATCTCTGGAACATTTGGCGAGGTATTACACATTTGCAATGCTGTCGTGTAGTCGCGCTTTAGAACATGCTGACCCATTGAATTGATCGTGGATTCAGAGGCCGGCTTGATTTGAAAATATAAAAAATTCAAGCGATCCCAAGCTAGAAAGATAAGACTAATTCCAGCTGCTAAGATAAAATAGGATGTAAAACCACCCTCAGATAAAAACGTCGTCAATAGATCCATTTTGATTCCCCCGTGTGGCCAATTTTATAAGATTATTAAATTAAAACTTAATTAAAAATAGTAAACAACACCAGCTTCAAGTAGTCCGATCGTCACACCAGACTTAACACCGATAGCCCTTCGCTCCACGTAACTAGCTCCCGCCGTGACTCTCAGGTTAAAGTAATCATGTAAAAAAAATGTTTTACCTAAAGCAGCTTTATATTTAAGTCCGTCACCGGTGTCCTGCTTTACATTGCTGATGCCAAAGTTAAGAAAGGTATCGCTTCGAATAATACCATAAGGGCCCCAGGAGTCTTTCCCATAGATAGGAACCCAGTTCACTTCGATACCAAAAGAAGAATTCGCTTTTTCAAGGGTGATGCTGGCAGTCTGACCATTGGCTAGCGGACCAAGATCTTTTACTTTTTTAGAAATGGCGCGCTCTTCATTCACGTATATAGGAACGTAATTAAAGTAAACTTCCCAAAATTCGCCAATGGCGTAACCAAAATTTAAATTGATTCCATACATTGTTAAAGGTGCGTCCGAAAAATCATATGAAAAATAAGGGTTAAATAAAAACTTTCCAGATTTTACCTTAGCTTTTCTTTGCACAGCGACAACGTTATCAAACAGCGTGCTGATCTCATCATTGCTACTGGGCTGTAAAGAGCGATCCAAGGGGTTCCGCTTAGGTACTGAGGTCGCTGGGTCAACTTCAATTTCTGTTGAAGTTGACGCTGCCTGACCATTTGCCGCGATCGAAGAGGCGCAAATACCTAATATGACAAATACAATTCTAATGGAAAATAAATTTTTGTTCATGCAGTCATTTCCTCTGCGGACAGTCTGACAAGTTTTTAAAGGCAGTGGAAACTTTTATTTCATTAATTCTAGACCTAAGTCAGTGAAATGTATTGAATTTTTTTTTAGATCACTCAAGAATATGTATATGAACTTATTTTTTGCTTTTCATAATCCTTCAAAGGTCCAGCATCAGAACTTAACTCCCGAGGAGTTTAAAAAGAAATTGCTGGAAGATACTAATTTAAGCAACTGGCTAATTTGGAAGCCTGGAATGAAAGAATGGCTTTCTGCTTCCGAAGTTCCAGAGGCGAAAGAGCTGTTATCACAGGCCCAAGCGCCACCACCATTGCCACAACCACCACCGATTCCACCAGAAATGAAAACTTCGACTCCTGGTAAAAAAGAAGAAGAAGATTTCTTTATCGTCGATTACGCCGAAGAATCAAAACCAGTGCAAGAAACGCCTAAGAGAAATGCTCCTGCTCCAGCCACTAACAAATCCGCAGCCCCAGGAAAAGAAAAAGTTCGTAATGACCGACAACACGCTCGAATCAAAGGTCGTCTAAGAACAATCATCACAAACCGAGAACGGGCCTTTATCACTTACACCCGAGATATTTCATTAGGTGGAGTTTTTCTTGAGCATGCTATTCCTGAAGATTTATTAAAAGGCATCGTCGATATTTTTATCACCGCTCCGACCGGTAAAGACAGCATCGTATTTAGATGTCAGCCGATTCAAAATCAAAGCGGTCAGTATCGCTTTTCATTTGTTGGCATCGAGGCGCAGAATCAGGAAAAACTGACTCAGTGGCTTGATCACCTTTCAATCACGAAATAGTTTTCGTTTAAGCCTTATCTTGCTGAGCAATCGCTTGATAAAAAGTTTCAATCAAAGGCCTAATGGGTGATGTTTTTTTAAAATAAAACATCATATTTACTTCGTATTGAAAATCACTCATATGAACCCGCAACATCCGACCCGACCGTACTTGTTTTCGAATGGAATGGGCTGGTAAGAATCCCCATCCCAGTCCGGTCTCAATCACACGTTTCAGTGTACCAACATTTGAAGACTCAAATATGGAATGTGTGGAAATTTTTAGAAGCTGCATTTTTTCATTCAATAATTTATTAAAACCTGGATATTCTTCAACAAAATTCACAAACGGGTGATCGCTTAGCTGTGACATTGCAATCTGAGCTGGCATATTTGTTTCTTTACCTGAACCCACCAGCCACATTTCTTCCTTCGTTAAAAATTTCTCTTCTATCGCGGAATCCATCTCAAGTCCAAACTCAATTTTTGAGTCTGGCAAAATAAGGATATCCAATGCGCCTTTTTTAAAATTTTTGAAAAGCTCGTCTCCATGCTGATAAACAACTCGCACTTGCAAATCAGGATTGTGTCTCATCAGTCGCCCGATAATAGGGCTCATTAAATGTAAGCCAATAGAACTTAAAGTTCCAATTTTTATAACTCCTTGAAGTTCGGCACCAATGGATTTAATTGCCACTTCAGCGATTTGTACTTGTTGAAGGATTATACGAGCATGCTCATAAAGAATTTCTCCTTGAGGAGAAGGTTTAACTTGCCTGACTCCACGCACTAATAGCTCAACCCCTAGCTCTTCTTCAAGATTACGAATTTGTTGGCTCACTGCCGGCTGAGTCAGAAAAAGTTTATCAGCAGCGGCCGTCATACTGCCTTCGCTGATCACAGTAACAAAAGTAGTTAACTGGTGAAAGTTCAACATACGAAGAATCCTCCTTGGAACTCGTCCCTTTTTTGATTATACTTTAAACGTATCAACAAGCTGAGGACGAGTTATGCTGCACCTTTTAATTATTTTTTTCACTCTATTTCACGGATTCTCGACAGAGGCCAAGACTTTTACCAATGCTTACATCTCATTTAATATGCCTGACATATGGAACTGTACCTTAGAACAGACGGAATGGGTTTGCCGGTCGACTAAAGCTGATGAATCCAAAGAAGCAATTATTATTCTGACGGCCAAAGAAGTCGGACCCACAGACAGTTACATAAATTATCGGCAACATTTAAATAACCCGATTACCGCCCGAGCCGGCAGCACCTCACAAATTGTCTATTCTGCCAAAGAGACAAAAATCAATAACCAAGATTGGCTTGACGGACTTCATATGGGAAGCGAAGTTCCCAATTATTACACTCGCTATGTCGCAACAATTAAAGAAAATAAGATCGCTATTTTAATTACGTTCAGTGCTCATAAAAACTTTTATCCAAAATATTCTCAATTATTTTTTGATGCGATCAGCACTTTAAAGGTCAATGCAACAACGGATCTATTAAATAGAATGAATGCAGGTCCGCTGCGTGGTGCGGGTGAAGATATGTTTGGTGCTAATAATAATGGCAGCCTTATGTTAGACGGCGAACCTCCTATCCCGAATAAGAAAACGGGAAAGGGAAATCTTTATATTGGCTTAGCATTGATTTTAGCGGCTGTTGGATTTTATCTCATTTATCGATCACGAAAAAAATAAGGCTTCTGATGAAGAAATATTTCTTATTTTTTCTGCTTGGAAATTTTTCTTGCAGTTCAACCTCTGTTAATAAAAACATTACCATTGAGGATTACTCTCAAGTTCGCCTCCTTCCCAACAAATCTCGCTCGCAGTATGAAAGCTTTGGCAAAAACTATATGGTCTCAAGCCAAGGAATCCACTCGACTGATGCGGCAGTTAAAATTCTTAATCAAGGTGGAAATCTTTTTGATGCCTTTACGGCTTTGTCATTTACGATATCAGTCGAAAGACCTCACTCTACTGGCCTCGGTGGTGGTGGCTTTGTTCTTTTTTATCATGCAAAAGATAAAAAAGTTTATTCCTTGGATTTTCGCGAAATGGCTTCGCACAAAGCTCATTCAAAAATGTTTCTTGATGAAAACGGCAAAGCTTTACCGGAGCGATCTAGGACTGGAGCTTTAGCTATTGCTACGCCTGGACATGTAGCAGGTGTTCTTGAAATTCAAAAAAAATACGGAAAACTTTCTTTAACTAAAGTTATGGCACCCGCTATCAAACTTGCCGCTGAAGGTTTTAAGATTTACCCCGCTCTTCACAATGCCTTGTTGCTGAATGAAAATCGACTGTCACAATTTGATTCTTCTAAAAAAATATTTCTTTCCTCTGACGGAAAGGCCTTGGACTTAGGAAAGATTTTAATTCAAAAGGATTTAGCGCAAACCTTACTTCTTATTTCAAAAAAAGGTCCTAAGGTTTTTTACCAGGGTGAAGTCGGTCAAAAAATATCCACTACTGTTTCAAACTACAAAGGCTTGGTGGATGCAAAAGATCTTGCAAATTATAAAACAAAATGGCGAGATCCCGTACAATCAACTTATCATGATTTTCAAATTTACAGTCAGCCTCCGCCCAGCTCTGGAGGTGTTCATGTTCTTGAAATTTTAAATATTCTTGAATCAGATCAACTTCATAAAATGGGACCTCAAGGTTCCCATTCAATTCACTTAACCGCAAGTGCTATGCAAAAAGCATTTATTGATCGCGCCCAATTTATGGGAGATCCGGATTTTATAAAAATTCCTGTGGATGAATTGATATCAAAAAAATATGCGGCGAAAGCGCGCGCGAAAATCAATCCCAAAAAAGCCCAAAGTGTTCTTGAATTAAAAAATCGAGAAGAGTCCCCAGAGACCACGCATTTCTCCTTAATGGATAAAGAGGGAAATGCCATCGTGAGCACTCAGACAATCAATGGTTACTTTGGCTCAGCCCTTGTTGCTGAAGGCACTGGAATTGTCCTAAACAACGAAATGGATGATTTTGCCGCCAGCATTGGCGATCAAAATCTTTTTGGAGCTATAGGAGGTAAAAATAATCTGATCGAACCTTTAAAAAGACCCTTAAGCAGCATGTCTCCCACTCTCGTAATGAAGAATGGCTTGCCTGTTTTAGCGCTTGGGACACCCTCAGGGACGCGAATTATTACTTGTGTGGCTCAAACAATTTTAAATATTTTAGAGTATCAATTGCCATTATGGCAGGCCGTGACTTTGACGAGATATCATCAGCAATGGCAGCCTGATGAACTCCAGATTGAGTCTCCTTTGTTTCCGGAAACAACCTTAGAAGCTCTTAAAGTCAAAGGCTGGAAGATAAAAGAAAAAGATGCTGGCTGTCGCATCCAGGCAATTCAAAAAGAAAAAAATATTCTTCATGGGGTTTCAGACCCCAGAGAAGAAGGAGCCAGCGTAGGACTTTGAAAATCCTTTAAAAAACTTTTACGACTTCTGGTTTGTAAATTTGCAGCTGATCTAAGATTTTACTTTCATCTCCAAAAATGACTACTTTTAATTGATCGACCGATAAATATTTTTTTATAACCTGATTCACCTCAGATACCGAAATTTTTTCTACATTTTTTATAAAATCATTCAGGTAATCAGTGGGAATTTCATAAAACTCTAAAACTAATAAATTATATCCAAAGCGATCGACTGTTTCCATAGATCTGGGAAACTGTGCAATCATCTGCGACTTAGCAGCGGCCAATTCTTTTTCTGTCACACCTTCGTTCACGAATTGATCATAGACTTTAATGGACTCTTGCAAAACCTGCCCAGCGCTTTCATTTTTTGTAAATGTTGAAATAGAAAAAGAACCTTTGTCTTTTCTAAAGTCAAAGCCCGATGAAATTCCATAAGTCAGTCCTAATTGGTCCCGTACTTTTTGCATCAAGCGCGAAGCCATCCCACCACCCAAAACTTCATTAGCCAGTCTTAAAGTCAAAAAATCATCCGTTTTTCTTTCAACACCCATTCGACCCAACCGAATCTGAGTTTGTTTAAGACCTGTTTTACTAAAAACTTTAAGCTGCATTCCACTTACTTGTGGAACAACCTTCTGTATTTCAGATTTTAAAGGCCGAGACTTCCATTCCTTAAAAGAGCTGATGACTTGCTTTTCAAACTCGGGAGTTAAACTTCCCACCACGGCAAGAATACTGTTATTAGGGCGATACCAGGTTAAATAATGCTTTGTAATTTGAGATTTGTTAATTTTATTAAGCGATTTTAAATCGCCTGCGATGTCTTTAGCGTAAGGATGATCTCCAAACAAAAATCGATCAAATTGATCATCGGTAAAGCCTGATGGATTATCAATCTTTTTTAAAATACTAGCTTTAATATTTGATTTCAAACGATAAATTTCACTCTCTTTAAATGCAGGGTTTAAAATAACATCAGTAAAAAGATTTAATAACTGATCTTTATCTTTTGCTAATGAGTCTGCCGACATAAATGTAAAATCGCCGCTAGGTGCTATGCTGATCTCTGTCCCAATTTGGCCAAATTCATCAGCCAGTACCGTCGCTGATCTTTTTTGAGTGCCTTGCTCTAAAAGCGATGAGGTTAAAGCATTTAATCCATCGAGTGATTTAGGCTCTTGGGTAAGTCCCACTTTGACTAAAAGCTGTAAACTGACTCGAGGTAGGGTTTGATCTTCTATAAAATAAATTTTAAGCCCATTTTCTAGCTGAACAGTTTTAAGGGGCCGCAAAATCACTTGCGATATTTTTGCACTTGGTAAATTGGCACTAGAATTTAACTTTGAATTTATATCTAAAGTTTTTTTATTCACACTTGAACATCCCGAGAGAATTAAGAATAGAATTATACTTATTTTCATAATGCGGCCTTTGCTTTGGGTTCTAGAACGATAATGGATCTTTGATTGGTATTTAACATTTTCGCAGACACTCTTTGAATATCTTCAACTGTCACTTTGTTGTATTTTTCAAGATCAGTGTAAAGATTTTCATAGGAGCCCGTGACTATTTCTGTCGCAGCCAAGGCTCTTGCTTTTTCATCAATGGTCATTAATCCATCCACGAAAGATTTCATTGCTAAAGTTTTTGCCTTTTTAAGTTCTAATTCAGTGACCTTTTGTGTACGCAATTTAAAAATTTCATTGTAAACAAGCTCAAGTGCTTTTTCTTGAGTCTGTCCGGGCTTTAAGCTGACTCCAATATTGAAAAGTCCATGATCTTTAAGTGAAAAATGATAAGCTTGCGCGGCAGTGGCAATTTGTGACAAATAAACCAAGCGTTTATGCAACCGCGATGAACTCCCCGCTCCTAAAATATACGAAGCTAAATCCAAAGCATACATATCTTCACTGCCTTGGGGGTAACCCTGAAAAGCAATATCAACACTGATGCTTTGAACCTCTTGTCGAATAAAAGCATTCTTCTGAACAGTTTGCGAAGGCTCTTTGGGCGTAGTTACAACCGGAACATCTTTGAACTTTAATTGTCCATAGTACTTTTCAACTAATTTTTTAACGGCGGCTGTTTTAAAATCTCCGGCAATGACTAATACGGCATTATTTGGCACATAATATTCATTATAGAATTTTCTTAAAGTCTCGACGTTGTAATTTGAAATATCTTTCATTGTTCCTATGACGGGCCACTTATACGGATGTGTTTTAAAAACATTCGACATAGTTGTTTCAAATAATATTCCGCGAGGATTATTATCAACTCGCCAGCGACGTTCTTCTTTAACGACATCTCTTTCACTTAAAAGCTCTTTTGGATTTAAGGTCAATGAAGACATGCGATCCAGTTCAATATCCATGATCATCTCAAGCTTAGATGAAGGTAAATTTTGATAAAAGCCTGTATAATCAAAAGTCGTAAAAGCATTGTGCTGAACGCCATTTTCATTCATCAATTGATCAAATTGTTTTCCTGAGTATTTCTTAGCTCCCTTAAACATCATATGTTCTAACATATGCGCCGCACCGGTGACGCCCTCGACCTCATCGCGTGAGCCCACTTTATACCAAGTGTGATAACTAATAATAGGAACCGAGTGATCTTCAAGCAGAAGAACGGTTAATCCATTTTCTAATTTAAATTTTGTGACCGGAAGTGAAATCTTAAAATCTTCTTGACCGTTTTGCCAATTTTTTATGGCCCCAATAACTTCGCCGCTTTTAATTTTAAGGGGTTCAAGATCAGATGATTTCTGCGCAAAAATAAGAGCTGGCCAAAATAGCAATACTGCTAAAAATTTCATATAAACTCCTGAGAGATTGACTCAAGAGTCTATTATAAAAGTTATTGCACAATAAATTCACTGAAATAAATATCTTTTACGATACCTTTTTTCAGAACACTGTTAATTTCTGACGAAATACTCTGTTTGAGGAAAAGTTTGCCTTGGATACTTTCTAAATCGCCAAAAGACTTCTCATTAAGGATTCGAACGATACGATCCCGGGCTTTAGCCCTGTTTTCAGTGTTAATCACTTCTTCAAATCCATCTTTTCCAAGCATTTCGAGGTTCACTTCGACTCGAATTGTTCTTTTGGGTTCCCCGCCTAAGTTTACAGTGAATTTATCCATCGTATAAATAAAGGGCTCTTTGACTTCATCGCTCACGGAAGCCACATCTCTTTGTAGTTTCTCTTCTGTGATGGTGGGAGCTTGCCAGCCTATGGTCGAGGCATAAGTAAGATAGGCTCCGCCACCTGAACCCGCTAAACAAAGCACGGCTCCTGCGATTTGCAAAATCACTCCGAGATTTCGGCTTGGTCCGGTTGCTTTTTTATTTTCTTCAGCCATATGCACACCTCTGTCTAAGAGTTTTATCGGCGCGCTCGACTGAAGTCTTAAGACCTAAAACCTTGGATTTCTTAGAATTATCCTGCTAATTTCGTCTAAGGTCTAGACACTCTTATCTGTCTCATTAAGATAACTCTTGTTTTAAGCAAGGGAGATTTCTACCGATAAGTAACAGATTAAGCAAGTGACAGGAAAACTAGAATTTTATGTTGAAAGCTTTTTCATTTTTTAGCTTTATACTTTTATCCAATTTGGCTCAAACCGAAGAGACGCCTGCGTCAGCGGAACTATTGCCAGCAGATCTTTTGCAAATTTCTAATACCGAAGCTTTTTCAAAATATGTTTTTTTAGTCGATAAAAAAGAGCGTAAATTAATTGTCTTTGAACGCAATGGGGAAACCTTAAAAAAAATAGATGAAGTGCCTGCAGATATTGGTAAAAACGATGGCAACAAAACCAAAGCCAACGATCATAAAACGCCCGAAGGAATTTACTTTTTCCATTCAAAATTATCACAACCTCAAATTCCATTTTCTTTATATGGAAAAATGGCTTTCACAACGAACTACCCAAATTTATTTGATCAAAGGGCTCGCAAAACGGGATCTGGTATTTGGCTGCATTCGATTCCTGAGGAAACTCCTCTGACAAGAGGATCTCGAGGCTGCGTTGTTATTCGCAACAATGTCTTAGAAAAAATTAGCAGTTATATTAAGCTCACCGAAACTCCGATTATTATTTATGATCAAATTGATTACATCACAAAAGACGAGCACTCTAGGCGACGCGAAGCCATGCAACAGTTTCTTGAAAGCTGGAAATCCGCCTGGGAGTCAAAAGATCTTGAAAAACACATGAGCTATTATGATGCCACTTTTAGTGGGCCAGGATTTAAGGACTTTAAAACTTGGAAAAAACATAAATCAAGATTAAAAAATCGTCGTGAGTTTATGAAAGTCACTTTATCTCAGCCGTTTATGCTGATTCACCGCGATCAGTTGATTGTTAAAACTTTGCAAAAATATGAATCTAAAGAACATGTCGATTATGGAATTAAGACCATTTATGCACAAAAAAATGGTGCTCAGTATAAAATTATTCGCGAAGAGTGGGCTCGTGCGACCGAAAAAGGCGAAAGCTTAGAAAATGTCACTGCCACCCAGTCAGAAAAGAAAACATCGAGTAACTAATCTCATCAGTTCTAGTAAAACCTTAACCTCGATGTATTTGTTTTCTTAGTGAGTTTCGCCAGATCCAGCTTGATATTTTTCTTCAGCCATCCTGAGCATATCGACTTTATTTGTCAGATCAGGAAGTTCATCCATATGTTTTTTTAAATCTTCTTTAGTGATTTGGCCATTGTTGACCATCCACTCAATCATACGTTTATCATATTTTAAATTTTTTAAACTGTTATCCGAAGATGAAGACATGGAAGCTCCCTTTAAAGTGTGATTAAGATCATAGCAGTCCAAGCGCATCAATTCCAGTATTTAGGTCCATCGGGAGGAGTTTTTTTATCATTATCTACGACAAGCTTTAAATTGCGACCTTTATGCTTTTGCTGAGTCTTTTGCGCCCAACGATGCCTTTGCCACTTGGTATGCCCGGTTAAAAACAAATAACCCGAAGCCAGCCCACCCAAATGAGCTAAATAAGCGACCTCTGACCCCTCAATGCTGGCGGTGACCATGGAAGCAAACTCAACCACTCCCATAATCAACACAAAGTATTTAGCTTTCATCGGGAAAACCATGAAAAAGTAGACGATGCGCTCACCAAAAATAATTCCGTAAGCCAAGAGCAATCCAAAAACGGCCCCGGATGCCCCTATCACTGGTATATACAATCCCGTCTGATGACCTGTATATACGGCATAAATACCCATACCCAATGTATAAATAAAAGCTGCACCAACTCCGCAAACCAAATAATAAATCGTAAAAAATCGAGAGCCCCAGCGCTGCTCAAGTTCTGAACCAATAAACCACAACAGTAACATATTAAATAAAATATGAGTGATCTGCAAAGTATGCAGAAACATATAAGTTAAAAGCTGCCAGCCAAAAAAATTAAAAATCACTTTATCCGGATAAAGTGATAACCAAGGAGAAATTCTAATTTTTAAAAAAGCTTCCAATAAAACCTGACCGACAAACCAGACTCCGACAGTGATTATTAGAATCCACTTCACCGCAGGCGTCAGAGGCACCATCATTTGTGGCTTTTGATTATTCATCGAGCCTCCTTATGCGATTTAAAAAAATTCTGAAGTCGCTCATAGGTCTGCTCTAAATTTTCAATCACAACCTTGGTTTCCGCAATCAAAGGAAAAAAATTCAAGTCTCCGGCCCAGCGAGGAATCAAATGATAGTGCAAGTGTTCGGGAATTCCAGCCCCTGCAGTTTGACCATGATTCAACCCGACATTGATACCGCCAGGTTGGTAGGTATCTGTCACTGCTTTCATCGCATACCTTAAGGTCAGGTGAAGATCTGAAAACTCTTCTTCGCTTAAATCAAAAATTTCTGCTTTATGCTTTGTCGGCAAAATTAAAATATGACCGCTATTGTAGGGATACTTATTCAAAACAATCATTGAATGTTTTGATTTGTAAACACATAAGCTTTCAAAAGAAATTTCTTTTGAAGCCACGCAAAATACACAACCGTCT
This sequence comes from Pseudobdellovibrionaceae bacterium, assembly GCA_043720615.1. Classification (GTDB taxonomy): domain Bacteria; phylum Bdellovibrionota; class Bdellovibrionia; order Bdellovibrionales; family Bdellovibrionaceae; genus JAYWDA01. The sequence goes on from JAYSSI010000049.1 coordinate 132,586, forward strand.
GAATGAATTAGTTTTCTCACATACTTTAATCGATCAGGTCGAAATAAAACATCCCGCTCTAAAGGCCAAACTTCATTTCCAATTTTAAGCGTAGCGCTTGTATCAGATTTTTTTTTCATTTTTCGATTGGGAGTTTTCTTTTTTGCCCTCATCTTTAAAACCAATAACCTGGCATTAACAAAACGGGCTGATTGATCCATTGGGTTTTAACAACTTCTTTAATTAAATCCTTTGCACTGGGTGTTTGGTTAAAAAGGCCAAATACTTTTGCATTTTCATTAAAAGAATTTAAAGAGTCTTCTTGATCTTCAGTACCAAAATCAAAGATCGAACGTTTTTTCTTAGGCACTTCAAAAATTTCATAGTCCTTACCTAAGCCAGCGACTTCCGCAGCTAACTTGACAGCATCTTCGTAGCTTCCCACTTTATCTGCAAACCCCATTTCAACCGCTTTAGCGCCGGTAAAAACACGCCCATCAGCGTATTTTTCCACGACATCAGCTTTCATTTTTCGAGCCACCATAATGTCAGTTTTAAACTGAGAATAAACATCATTGATCATTTCTTGAAAAAGTTGTTTTTCATCATCTCGCATGGCGCGGTATTCAGCACCGGAATCTTTAAATCGTCCCGATGTGATCGAGTACCTTGTGACTTTGGCCCAATCATAAAGTTTTTCAAGATTAGCAAAACTCATAATAACGCCGATCGATCCAATCAAAGCGCCTTTTGCTACAACCAATTTATCACAAGCCGCTGCAGAATAGTAAGCTCCACTCGCGACTAAGCCATTGGACACACAAATAACGGGTAATTTAAACTCTTCTCGAGTGCGCAAAATTTCAGAATAAATTTCCTGTGAAGGACCCACTGTTCCGCCGGGAGAATCAATCACAACTAAAACGGCCTTTACATTTTTATCCTCACGGTATTTTTTTAAATTTTTTAAAAACTTTTTCCCGTTCATAATCACGCCTTCAAGCTCAAGCTGAAGGATGCCATTTTTAGTGATCACCATTTTTTCTTCGCCACCGTCTTTAACACTCATACGAATTAAAGACACCACACCGACAATCACCAAAAGGACGACTAGTAATTTAACAAATGGATTTTTCATTTTCTAAAACCTCTTTTTCCAAGGCTTTCAGGTTCCTCTTGTTTCCCGACCTTGTCAGGAGTTGACGCTAAGCCCATTCGGTAGAGATCTGCGATTTTAACTCATTTTGGACTTACGAAGCCTATCTGTTAGCTATATTCTAAAAAAATGCTGATTTTTCGCAGACTTTTATTCATTATCTGCTGGCTGCCTGGATTATCCTGGTCACAAGAAAGTCTTGATGATTCGCTCCCGCTTTGGGATTACGGCATCGCCTTAGCCTATTTACGCTTTGCTTACTACCCTGCCTCAGACCAAACCAAAACCTGGTATTTACCAGTGCCTACTTTTGCCTATCGCGGAGAAATTTTAAGATCCACCCGTCGTGATGGAACAAGGGCCTACTTTATTAGATCCAATCATTGGTCTCTGGAGCTTGGAGGCGAAGGCGTGCCTGAAGTAAAATCAAATGAAACTTTCGCTCGTCAAGGGATGCAAAATATTCCCTGGAGCTTGCAATTGGGTCCAAAAATAATTTACCGAAGCAACCACGGGTGGCAATTAGGACTTGGTCTTTACAAATCCATTGTCACAGATTTTATTAGACTGAGCACCAATGGCTTTATTTATGTGGGACAGGCTTCACAGGTTTGGCATTATGTGGATCATAAATTCAGTTTAAGTTTTGGAACTAAAGGCGCAAGCCAAGAATATCTTAGAACCTACTTTGATGTGGGGGCTGAGAACGCAACACCGACTCGCCCCACTTACGAATCAACTCCAGGATTTTTAAGTTACGAATTGGGAATAGGTCACACTTATAAGTTCCATAAATACTCATTTTTTACCTATCTCACTTCGGAACGTTTCGAATTATCTGCCAATCGCAAGAGTCCTCTTCATAGGTCCAATGAAAATTTAAGCGTTGCTTTTGGATTGAACTACACTTTGGGTGAGTCACAAAAAATATCAGTTCCAGAACGTGAAGCCGAAGGGCTTCTCCAAAAAATTAAATTTCCAAGTCTGAAAACTCAAGAAGAATAAAAAAAGAGAGTCTTTACGACTCTCTTTTTTCAATTTTAATATTATAAAAATTTGTAATTATTGTTTTACAGATTTAGGGTCTGCATTTGGATCAGATTTCACATTCTTTAACTGCTCAGCAAAAAGATCACCCAATGTTGCTTTAGATGTCGAAGTCGCCTTCTTCACATAATCCTCAACGTCTGCTTTGGTTTCTCTTAGCTTCACAAGTTTACATGATAACCCAATTTTTCGAGCATCTTTATCGATTGAGATCACTTCTGCTTTAACACTGTCGCCAGGTTTCACAACTTCATCAGTTTTAGAAACTTTATCCATCGACAATTCAGAGATATGGATCAAACCTTCAATGTCGCTCTCAAGCTCTACGAAAGCACCGAAATCTGCAAGCTTAGTGACTTTAACATCATGTTGGCTGCCGATCGCATATTTGTTTTCGATATTGCTCCAAGGATCTGATTCAAGCTGTTTAATACCTAATGAGAATCTTTCATTCTCGATATCAACACCTAAAACCACAGCGCGAACTTTCGCTCCTTTAGTGAACATTTCTGAAGGATGATTCACTCGCTTCGTCCAAGAAAAATCAGAGATATGCACAAGTCCATCAATCCCAGCTTCAACACCAACAAAGACACCGAAATCAGTCACAGACTTCACTTCGCCTTCGATGATTGTGCCTGGAGCATAAGAGTCTTTCAACTCAACCCAAGGGTTCGATTGCAACTGCTTCATACCTAAGCTGATGCGACGATTTTCTGTGTCGACTTCCAAAACTTGGACATCAACTTCGTCACCGACGTTGATGATTTGAGAAGGATGCTTCACACGCTTAGTCCAGCTCATTTCTGAAACATGGATTAAACCTTCGATGCCATCTCCAAGCTCAATGAAAGCTCCATAATCAGCTAAAGAGACTACTTTACCTTTTAATTTCGCACCGATTGGGTAAGAGGCTGTAACACCTTCCCAAGGATCGGCTTGTAATTGTTTAAGGCCTAAGCTGACTCGCTCTTTTTCATTGTCATACTTAAGAACTTTAACTTGGATTTCATCGCCCACATTAAGAACTTCAGATGGATGCTTAATACGGCCCCAGCTCATGTCTGTAATATGAAGCAATCCGTCCATTCCGCCCAAATCAATGAAGGCACCGTAATCGGTGATATTCTTCACAAGACCGGTCACAATAGAACCTTCTTTCATCGCATCTAAAGTTTGAGTCTTCAGACTTTCGCGCTCTTCTTCAAGAAGGGCTCGTCGAGAAAGAACGATGTTTCCACGTTTCTTATTAAATTTAATAACTTTAAATTTATATTTCTTACCGATGTAGACATCCATGTTACGCACAGGACGCAAATCGATTTGAGATCCAGGTAAGAATGCTTTCACACCGATATCAACACTGAGTCCGCCTTTAACTTTTGCGATCACAGTTCCTTCGATGACTTCTTCATTCTCAGCGGCTTTAGAAATATCCGTCCAGGCGCGAAGCATGTCGGCTTTGTCCTTAGAAAGAACAATCATTCCATTTTCATTTTCAATACGATCAATAAGAACTTCGACTTTATCGCCGGGTTTTACTTCTCGCACGCCATCAACGACGCGGAATTCGTTGATCGCAATCAAGCCCTCAGACTTGTAATTGATATCGACGAGGACGTAGTCACTTTGAACTTCGACCACTAAACCAGAAACAACGTCACCGACTTTGAAATCTTGTTCTTTCATTGAGGCTTCGAAAAGAGAATCAAAATCCCCTTTTGCTCGCTGTCGATCTAATCCGGGATTAGATGGAATTGCAGAGTCCTCAGCATCTAGTAAAGCTAGCACCTTCAGGCGTTCCTGTTCGGCTTTGTTTAAATTTTTACCCATAGTTAAAATATATACCTCCTGGGGAAAAACACCTCTCATAACCAAATCTTGGGTATCGATCAGGCCGGATCTTTTTCCTATGAAGGACTTTTCTACGCAGCCCTTGAAGTTATGTCAAAAGAAAGTCGCCTTTTTCTTGGTTTTTCCAAGGTAACTGGGCTCTTGGGGGGACTTGGAACCTAAGCCTTGGGGACCAAGTCCCCCCAAGGTCTCGGTTTTTTGAACTTTTTCGCTGGAGGAAAGACCTTTTTTTTGCTGGCTTTTTATTATGTTTAGGCTCCATCGCGCAAGATTCCACGCATTATATCGCGTTTTAATTTTTCCTAAACTGAGTGTTCGGGTTGAGGACGGGTCACCATTTGTCAAGCGAGTCGAACTTGGGATTCTACGGTTCTACGGAATCATCTTACATTTATAATGGTCAACTGTAGTAGACAAACCCTTATCATAAACTGATTTTTGGGAATTTACTAAAGTAGCATCAAATAATTTTATAGGTATGGCTTCATTCTTATTAACTTTACCAGACAGAGTTAAAGTAATCAAATTTGTATTTTTAGATTTTTGGTTCGTAAATGAATAATTAACAGACCTGCCAATAACGGACCACTCCTCGTTTATTGACGTCACAGTGTCAAGTTTAATGCTGTCGTCAGCTATTAAATCAAAAGAAAATGTTAGGTATGCAGAATCCCACTGGTCAACTATAGGAATCAGTGTTAATTTTTTATAAACTGCATCTTGGTATATGTTCTTACAAACAGAAATTTGTGCGAAAGCACTTTGATTTATCCAAATCGTTACAATAAATAAAATCATTTTTTTCATAATACTTTCTCCTTAAAATTTTTTTGTATGTATTTTCTAGTTAATTTCTTGAACTGAAGATAAGAGGCCATTTCTACTCAATTTAATTTTTAGTCTTTTAGAAGCGTTAACTTCTGCAAATTCTCCATCGTCAGTCGTTTGCAGAGTTGTTGCTTTATATGATAGTATATATTGCTTTGGCGTAGACGTTTTTTGCAGTTTTAAATTTGATATTGTCCCAACAATCAGGCCTAGATTATAGACATACGTATTAACATAATCACCTTGGGTCGGGCCGCTATCAATTAAATTTAACATTACATTACTCATACCAGCTGCAGTTCCGACATAGACCATTGTGAGTCTTGCAAGAAGACTTATCTCACTTTTTTTATCACCAACTGACACTGCTTGAAAGTCTTCAATAGCTGCTGCTGAAACTAACGTATCTTCAACTTCTTTTAAAAATTGTCCTGCAGAAGAGAGTGATGATATCAACAAAAGTGCAGTAACTAATAATTTTTTCATAAAAGTATCTCCTTATATTTATATCAGAACCAATACGCGAGGTTTAATAAAAAATAAAGCGTTATGTCAGTTACTTATAAAGAATACATGAGTGTCCGACCTGCCGAGGATCCCCTTATTGCCGCTAACGACTGAGGATAAAAACCTCAAATTGAATATAAGTGGTACGCTTTGATGAAATTGGCCAATAGGATCTGAACCTCTTCGTTACATGATGATTACTGCACTCTCTTGGATTCCTGAATATCCTTGGAAGTTTCAAGCAAAGAAAAAGTTAAATGCGCGAGCGAACGTAAGCTTCAACCGCATCGACCACTTGGTTGAGATTCATGTTTGTTGTGTCGACGACAAAGGCATTTTCTGGAACCTGCAGTGGGGCTGCTTTTCGGGTTGAATCTTGTTGGTCTCGGGCTTTTTGGGATTCGGCGATGTCTTCGGCGGAAGCTCCGTGTTCGGCGGCTCGGCGCTGAGCTCGATGGGAGCTTTTTGCAGTTAGATAAATTTTTACTTCGGCATTTGGAAAAACTACGGTGCCACAATCACGGCCTTCAGCGACGAGTCCTTGAATAGTGCTGCAGAGGCGTTGATTTTCGAGCAAAGATTTTCGCACATCAGGATAAAAAGAAACTCGGCTGGCAAAAGAACCGACATCTTCATGGGCTATGGCTTCGGTGACATCTTGGTCTTTAAAATAAACGCGGGTTAGATCATCGTTCATGGTCACTTTCCAAATATCTGACTTAGAAAGTTCGCTGAGGGATTTTACATCATCAAGTTCAATATGCATTTTCAAGGCTGCAAAGGCCAATCCTCGGTAAAAAGCGCCCGTTGAAACCCATTTCCAACCCAATCGCTGAGCTAACTCGCGACTGACGCTGGATTTCCCGGAGGCTGCAGGCCCGTCAATTGTGACTACTATTCCCATAAAATTTTACCTAGCTGTTTCGTTGAGGACTTCCGTCAGTGCTTGCATGGCGGCTTCATTTTCGGCGGGTAAACCCACACTCAGTCTTAGATGCGTCTTAAATCCATAATTTTGCACGGGACGCATAATTATTCCGCGCTTTAACAAGGCTTCATTAACTAATTTCACGTCTCTTAAAGTGTCAAACAAAACAAAATTCGCCTCGGATCTAAAATAAGGCAAGCCTAATTGATCCAACTTATTGTAAAAATAATCTAATCCCTGCCACGTCATTTGCCGGGAAGCTTCAATAAATTCATGATCTTGAATGGCTGCGATCGCCGCCACTTGCGCTAAGTCATTAACATTAAAAGGCTTACGTACGCGATTAAAAATTTCGATGGTTTCAACTGGAGCGACCATGGCTCCAATTCTAAAACCCGCCAGGCCATAAACCTTAGAAAAGGTTTTTAATAAAATAACATTGCTGTAGTGCTGCTGAAATTCGAGGGCACTTTTAAAATCTTTGGCTCTGACAAATTCATGATAAGCCTCATCAAAAACAATTAGAACGTCATCTCGGTTTCCCAGTCGTTTTAAAAAAGACACAATCTCTCGCCACGGAAGATAAGTGCCGGTGGGATTGTTCGGATTAGGAATAAAAATCAATCGTATTTTATCTTCTGGATGGCTTAAAAAATAATCTGCTATTTTTTCTAAATCAAATTTTCCATCAGACTTTAAGGGCACCTTATGGGTCTTCACGCGCGCTGCTTGGGCACTGACTTCATAAGCCGCAAAGGCACTTTCACCAATCAAAATTCCCTCGCGGGGCTCGCAATAAATTCGAATCAACAAATCAAGCAATTCATCTGACCCATTCCCCACTCCGATACGATGCGAAGGAATATTCCATATTTTTGACAAAAGTTGGATGAGTTCGTAATGAGTAGGATCAGGATAGCGATGCTGTTGCTGTAAACTGTCTTTAACAGCTTCTAGCGCTTTCGGACTTGGGCCTAAAGCATTTTCGTTACTGGCAAGCTTAATAACACGACTGATACCGTATTCGCGCTGCGTTTCAGAAATCGGCTTACCGGGTTTGTAGGGAACTAAATCTAAAATTTCCTGAGAAATCTTCAAAGACAGCCTCCACTTTACTTTAGAACAAAAAGAATGAAGAATAGGATTTAACTTTAATTCTTGGAGCAAGCAAGGAACTCTTAGTTATATGGCAATTCTTGGGCTTCACGTTGGTGTTTCATTTGCTGAGTTCAGTCTTCTGGACAGGACTTCGTATAAAGTTATAGCCTCTCAACGTATCTATATGCCCCGTTTGCCCCTAAAATCAGGTCTTCAAAAATTTGTCCAAAATTATATCAGCCTGAATCCTGCTCAGCATAAAATTAAAAAAATATTTTTTGTTTCTAATTTGCTTGAAAAAATGGCTCCCTTCAGACTGGGCGGAAGCACGGCTCACCTCATCACTGAAGGTTGGGAAAATCAGGGTTGGCTTTCGCAAACCAATTGCCAAACCACGCCCCCGATCCGACTGCCTTCGGTGCAATCACAAGATTTAGTTTTTGGGATTAAAGAGCGCCTTTCCACGCAAGGAGAAATTCTTCAGCCTATTGACGAAGCTTTTATAGCATCGATTGCTGCTAAAATGAAATTGATGGATGTTAAACGAGTTTGTCTGCATTTTCTCCATTCGCAAAAAAATCCTGTGCATTTAAATAAAGCGAAAAATATTTTAATTGAAAACGGTTTTGAAGTTCACTCGGCAGAATATGATTCAGATTTTAGTTTAGAAAAAAATCGCAGACTTTCCCTGAGTGCCGCACTTAATGGTACATGGGAAGATTATCGAGCCGACTTGATGGCCGCGGTTGAAAGTCCTGATTCGACGCCGGAAATTTTTGTTTTATCCCGCAAAGGTTTTCAACCTTTAAGCGAAAGTTTAGATGCGGTCGAGTGCATGGCAAGTTTAGATCATCTTTGGAGTTTTTTGCCTTATGAAAATATTGTTTACTTAGGCTTTGAAACTTTTCAGCAAATTTTTACCAAAAAAAGTAATCAATTTTGGCAAAGTCCCTGGGGACGGCTGTATCGACCTCAGTGTGAAAAAAGAGTTCTGGGAGTTCAGCCGACAAAATCTTTGCAACTAAATCTGTGGAATGAGTTGGATTTTTCAGCGCTGAACGAAGGTTTTGAACCCGGTCCCTTAGCTCTCGGGCGGGGACAAAAACTGACAGTCTTTGATCTCTATTTCGACCAATTGCAAGAATTTGAAGAATTAAAAGATTGGCTCTCCCCAGCAGCAGGAAGCAAAATACGCTCTGGCCTGACAGCCCTTTCAAAAAATTCTAAAAATCATATTGGTGAAATGGCCTTGCAGACTCAATTGCGAGATCAATTTGAACAAAGACTTCTTTTTGATATTGATTCTTCGCAAGGCTCTCTCCATTTTTTTGGTTTTTGGAATCAACTGATGGGCTCTCACCTTAAAGGCGAAAAACATAATAGATCGATTGCCGAAATAGCTGCAAGAATCGGTTTGGGAGTTGAAGTATGAGTTCCTACGGTCAATTTCACCAAGCTTTTAAAAGTATCACTCAAAATTTAGATAACTCTGCACTCTGCGATCATCGCGGACAAATTTTGTTTTTAAAAAATCCTTTTGCTTTTGATTCTGGCACCTGGAGTGAGGCTTTTCGCTGGGCCTTAAAATATTTTCCGATGAATTCGGGGGATGTTTTAGTTTTTAATGATCCTTATGCCGGCGGAAATGATTTTTCGGTTTTTAGCTTTATCACTTGTCTGCAAAACCCTGTGGATAACAGGTCAGGGATTTATTTAGGACAGCGTTTTTCAACTCCTGCCGATTTTAAAGATATTATCCAGCCCGGAAAAAATAATTTTCGCATCCCTCTGACCCCCATCGCTCCCGGTGGCGTGATTCAAACGGTTCTCTTAGAAGCCATGTGCTCATCTCCCCTGGCACCTCCTGGACTAAAGGAAACACTTGTGACTCAAGTGTCGAAAGCCGGGCAAGTTTTAAGACGTTTTGAAATGATTCCTAAGGCCTGGCTATCACCAAAATACTTACAAACTTTTATCGAAGAAACCCGACTTGCCGTTTTGATGCGCTTAAAAGAAAAGCCGTGGGGAGAGACTCGCTTAGAAATTAATTTGGATACAGGCGAGTTGATAAAACTGAATTTAGAAATGAGTGATCTTGGCGTTCGCCTTGATTTTGTGGGCACCACGCCGGGTAAAGAATTTTTTTTACCGCCTTCAGCACTGACGGGATGTTGCCAGTTTTTTCTTTCTCAGTATGCAGATCTTGTTCCTTACATGAATGAAGGTCTTCTCTCGGTTTTTCAAGTCAGTCAACCGACCACGTCTTGCCTGAGCTCAAAATTTCCCTCACCCACAGCCAGGGGTTATAAATTAGGACCGCGAGTGATGAGCACTTTAATTGAAACCGCTTTGATGAAAATAAATTCTAAGCCTTCAAAAGGGGTTACAAATTATTGCGGACTGTCTGTTCAATTTCAATTTCCTGATCATTCGCCGTTTGAATTTTTTGTTCCTAATGGGCTTGGTGCTTTGGCAGAAGCTGACGGCTTATGTGGTTTAGATCCTTTTAACGAGTCTGTTTATTTTTCGGCAGAACATTGCGAAAATAATTGGCCTCTTCTTTTTCATCGCATGGATTTAAGAAATTCAACGCTTGGAAAAGGTAAAGTTTCAGGGGGTCGCGGCCTGATTCACCAAATTGAATTTCTTAAGCGCGGAGAAATGTTTTGGCTCTCAGAACTGACTCAGCATCGCTTTCCAGTTCAAAAAAACCAAACCTCTCCAGATAAAGTAGAAGTCTTGGTCGGACAAAAAGATCCTGTATCTTTTAATCCGACAGCGGGTTTTGAATGGATCGAAGCGGGTCAAATAGTTACCTTAGGATCTGGTAGCGGTGGTGGCTTACTCTAAAATACGACCACCGGCCTTTTTTAAGGCCGCTTTGATTTTTTCGACGTGCTCTCGACTGGTGGTTTCTAAATTAAAATCGATTCTTGTTTCTCTTAAATAAAGACCTTGGCCGACACGGTCGTGGTGCACTTCTAAGACATTGGCTTTTTCATCAGCAATGGCTTTTGTCAGACGATTCAAGTTTCCTGGCAAATCATCAACGATCACTGAAATTTGTGCCAATCGTCCGCGTTGGATTTGGCCGCGCTCGATCACTTTGGCGATAATGTTTAAATCAATATTGCCGCCGCAAAGAAGAATACAGTTTTTTCCTTGAGAGAGCGCAAATTTGCGATTCATCATCGCTGCCATGGCCGCAGCACCTGAACCTTCGGTCACAGTTTTTGCTCTTTCTAAAAGGTAAACAATGGCTTCGGCGATTTCATCATCTGTGACTGTCACCACGTCATCGACTAATTTTGAAATAAAGCTTTCATACATCACAGCGCTGGGATTTTTTATGGCAATACCGTCAGCAATTGTTGAAATTCTTTTTTCTTGAACTGCGACTTCTTGCTTATGGAAAAGTTGATTCATGCCGGGCGCCTGAACTGATTGCACGCCGATGATCTTACATTGCGGTCTTAAATGTTTGATGGCGGTGGCAATACCACTGATCAAACCACCTCCGCCAATAGGAATAACTATTAAATCGAGATCCGGTATTTTTTCTAAAATTTCAATCCCAATAGTTCCTTGGCCTGCAATCACCAAAGGATCCTCATAAGGATGTACAAAAGTAAATCCTTTGGATTTTTCTAATTCTCTGGCATGAGCATAGGCATCGTCGTAAATCTCGCCCTGCAAAATAACTTCGGCTCCATATCCTCTGGTCGCAGATATTTTATTTAAAGACGCTGTTTCAGGCATCACGATAGTGGTTTTTACTCTAGCTAATTTTCCACTGAGCGCCACACCTTGTGCGTGATTGCCGGCAGAGCTTGCCACCACGCCTCTCTTTTTTTCGGCTTCAGAAAGACTTGCGATCTTATTAAAAGCACCGCGAATTTTAAAACTTCCGGTGCGCTGAAGATTTTCATATTTAAAATAAACGGGTGCGCCCCATTTCTCGGAAGCCGAGTGAGAAATCTCAACTTCGGTTTCCTTGATCACGGACTTTAAAGTTTCGCGCGCCTTTAAAATATCTTCAAATGTGACTTTCATCTTTTAGTTCCCCGGGTTGGCTTCTTCTTTATCCCAGTAGACGGAAATACCTGTCAAAGGGGGATATTCACGCAAAGGCAAGGCCGAGCTCTTATATTCCTTGGCGGCGGCTTCAGGAGTTTTTAAGCCCATGGCAACGCTTTCGTCGAAATAAAAAAACGCGGGAAGCTGCTTTCCGCAATTTGCACATTCTTTCACCAACTGATTCTCAGCCTCATTGCACTCGCCGCAAACGTGACATCGACGGACATGCACCTTGATTTCCATTGAATTTCCTTCTGCCTACACAGTAGTAGGCTCTCATTTAGGCTTTGGTAGTGCAAGATTGCGTACCAATATAAGTTGTTGTTTTCACACCACAATACGACTAATGACTTGACGCATTATGACGCTTTTTGCGTCCTTTTGAGGTCTTACAGCCGTTTAGTATTTCCCTCGTTTTTCCGATGAATTTTTAGAGAAACATTGATTCTTAAGTTGGGACACGCTCCGAGGGCCATTATGAAAAAGATCAGTCAAAAACTTGGTATTTGTTTAGTTCTTTCACTTGGCCTTTTTTCTTCCGTTTTAGCGCAAGCTGAAGCCGAATCCAAATCCTTGCTTTTGAATTACCAAGAGTGGAGCTCACTTTCAAATGAGGATCAAATTGTCTACCTCAGAAATTTACAAAAAATAATGGCAGACATTGATCAGAGTTCAGAATTTTTTGCTAGCGATAAAACTTCTTCGGGGCCTTCGCGGTCACCGGCATCAGAAAAAGGTGATATAAAACCTGCTACACCTGAGCAGTATGCCACTGTCGCTGAGAACAACATACAAACAGTGAGCGACCTCATGGATCAGGCTCAAGGCGAAAAAGATATAGAAAAAAAATATGCCTTACTAAAAACTGCGGCTCAGTTAAGCAACAGCACTCGCTACGGCTTGCCGCTTATTAAGGATACAAAACTTGCAAAAGCGACACATACAAAATGGAAATCGAATCTTGAAAGACTGGTGGCAGACAGTCAGAATATTAAAATCGCTCTCAATGAAGGCGATACTTTGAACCTCTCTGCACAGGTTAAAAATATTGTTCGATTGGATTCTGATCTGTTGAAACTTGCAAAACTTCAAAAAAACCAAAAGTCACCCGAGTTTAAAGCCGCCCTTGAAAATAGTACGATTGATAAAAATGATTTTAAAGTTGCTAAAGAAAATTTCAAATTAGCGGCGTCTCAGTTACCCAAAGAAAAAAAATCCGGTGAGTTTTTTCGCTGTATGTATGCAGGATTTATTTTGAAAGAAAATTGCCAAGCTCCTTCACTGTTGCCAAAAGATGTAAAGTTACCAGGATTAAATCCTGAAAAATTCACCTGCGATAAATCTCAAGTCCTTTGCAATCCACTTCTTTTTGGCGGTGCTGCAGCCTGCCCTGCGGAGGCTTCAACCAATAAAGACGCAGCTAAAAAATGTTTGGCTGAAATGACAGGCTTTTGCATACCAAAAAGCAGCGCGGCCACGCAAAATTGCTTAGAGCAAGCTTCAAAAAGCCCTTATAATTTAAAAAATACGGCGTTAATAATCCATCAACACCCTGAAGCTTGGAATGATTACACCAATTCTTTTCGAGCCCTTTGCGATGAAAGAAAAATTGAATTTAATAACTTCACTAAGAAAAAAGGCAAAACATCGCGGCAAAATCAAGCGCGAGTGAAAGAAGATGTAGCTCAGACTTGCGGCTGGGCCAGATCAAGACTTTTAGAGCTTGAACTGAATATGAATTTAAAAAACGTCAATAAAGAAAATTTAGAATCTCTTGATAAAAAATTAAAAGAGTCTGATCCAACATCAGTGAATGGTAGCAAATAAAATATTGAAGTGTGAGTGTTTATTGGCTGCTCTGGCAAATATCCAAGAAGCTTTTCGTTTCAAGAGAAGCTCCGCCAACAAGAAATCCATCGATCTCAGGCCTTGATAAAAGCTCCTTCGCATTGTCAGCCTTAACGCTTCCGCCGTAAAGAACGGCTGTTCCTTCAAATCCTAGATCTTTTAATTTCATTTTTATTTTCTCATGAGCTTCTTGAGCTTGATCAGGAGTTGCAACTCGCCCCGTTCCGATAGCCCAGACGGGTTCATAGGCAACAATCACGGATGCTCCTTTGTTACAAAGACTGAATCCATTTTCTAGCTGATCGGCGGTCACTTTGTGAGTCCATCCTCCATCACGCTGCTCGAGAGTCTCTCCGACGCATAACATGGGGATTAGACCCAAAGATAAAGCATAAGAAACCTTACGAGCTATAAGTGTGTCTTGTTCTGCAAATAATTTTCTGCGCTCACTGTGGCCGATTAAAACCAACTGACCACCCAATTCTTTTAAAACCGTTGCTGAATTTTCGCCGGTAAAAGCGCCTTGTCCTTCGCAGTAAATATTTTGAGCGCCCCACTGAATGGAAGAATCTTTTAAAGATTCGCCCGTCGCTTCCCAAGACGTGGCTGGTGGGAAAAATATAATTTGATCCTTTATTTTTTTAGATTCTGGCGTAAAAGCTTTAAAAAATTCCCTGGTCTGGGTCGGAGATTTAAAAAGTTTCCAATTCCCCGCAAATATTTTTTTCATCCATCAGTCCTTTTTTTATGAAGACCCAAAATGGTTCATTTCGTCCAAATTGGCATCACACTCTGGGTCTAATGCGAACGGTCAATTTTATCAACTCCATTAGCATTGCTAATATAGCCGCGAAGCATTGGCACTTACTTTGCTTTATAAGAATACAACCAAGCAAATTGTTTCCAAGGAGGAACCAATGAAATCTATCATGATGATTGCATCTGCCACTTTTTTCGCCATTTTAACTTCTAGCTTAAGTGCTTACGCAATTTATAACCCTGGCTCTGACACAATTGCCATTTACTCTTGTGATAGTGATTCACTCCAAGCTCAAATTTTGAAAAAAAATAATGGGCACACCATGATCTTGATGGAAACCCAATCTGCTCAAGGCGAAGTGACAACCCTTTTGGAAACCCAAGTTTCTGAACTTCGAAATAAAACACATACCATTTATACTTCGGATGAAGTGATTCTAAAAATGACTCACGACAATTCGGGTTTTATGCCAAGTCGTCTGATCGTCACCCAAAAAATGAATCAGACCCAAAGTGAAATGCGATGCCAGATCATGTATAATGTGATGGATCCCCCAGTCTCTGCCATCTAATTGTACAACTAGCGTTTTTTTACACTCTGGGTTGATAATTCAAAGCATCTCCCTTACAAATAAGCCCCTATGATCAGTACGACAAATGTGAGCTTAAGATACGGTGGTAAAAAGCTATTCGAAGACGTGAACGTCAAGTTTACGCCTGGAAATTGTTATGGCTTAATTGGCGCCAATGGCGCAGGAAAAACAACCTTCCTTAAAATTCTTTCCAAAGAAATTGATCCAAACACAGGCGACGTGATCATACCTTCGAATATGCGCTTGTCGGTTCTAAAACAGGATCATTACGCCTTTGATAATTATGAAGTTTTAAAAGTTGTTCTGATGGGCAATCAAAAACTTTATAAAATTATGGAAGAAAAAGATCGTATTTATGCCAATCCCGATTTCTCAGAAGCCGATGGCATCAGAGCCTCAGACTTAGAAACAGAATTTGCGGAGCTCAATGGTTGGGAAGCAGAGTCTGAAGCCGGGATTATGCTGGCTGGCTTGGGTCTCGAAGAAGAAAGTCACGCCAAGCTAATGAAAGAGTTAGACCCGGGGCAAAAAGTGAAAGTGCTTTTAGCCCAAGCTTTGTTCGGCCAACCAGATATCCTATTGCTGGATGAACCCACGAATCATTTAGATATTTACGCCATTCAGTGGCTTGAAGAATTTCTTTTTAATTTTAAAAACACTGTGATCGTTGTTTCCCATGATCGCTATTTTTTAAATAAGGTCTGTACACATATTGCAGATATCGATTTCTCAAAAGTTTCGGTTTATACAGGAAATTATGATTTCTGGAGGCAAGCCACGGAGCTTAATCAAAAGTTAAGATCTGATGAAAATAAAAAAAATGCCGACAAAGCTGAGGACCTTAAAAGTTTCATACGAAGATTTAGTGCCAACGCCTCAAAATCGAAACAAGCTTCTTCGCGACAAAAGCAGCTGGAAAAATTAGATCTTTCTGATTTGCCGACTTCATCTAGAAAACAGCCATTTATTGGATTTGATCCCAAGAGAGAAGCTGGCAATGATCTTTTGACGGTGAATGGAATTTCAAAATCTTTGCACGGCGAAATCTTACTAAAAAATATCAGCTTTAATGTAAAAAAAGGCGATAAAATTGTTCTTCTGGGTCGAAGTGATATTGCAAAAACAACGCTCCTTAATATTTTAGGTGGCGAGCTTGAACCCGATTCAGGATCTTACAGCTGGGGCGTTACAACTTTAAGAAGTTATTTCCCGACAGATAATTCAAAATATTTTAATACGGATTCTCCCACTCTGGTTGATTGGCTAAGACAATACTCAGAAGAAAAAGATGAATCTTTTATTCGAGGCTTTTTAGGCAAAGTTTTATTTAGTCGTGATGAGTCTTTAAAAAAACCCGCTGTTTTATCCGGTGGTGAAAAAGTTCGCTGCATGTTTGCAAAAATAATGCTATCGGGTGCTAATGTTTTAATTCTGGATGGCCCCACCAATCACTTGGATTTAGAAAGTATTTCAGCGGTGAACGACGGGGTTAAAAGATTTAAAGGCACTGTGATATTTACTTCTCATGATCATGAGTTTATTCAAACCATTGCTGACCGCGTGATTGATATTGATCAAGGAATTATTGAAGATAAATATATTTCTTATGAAGATTACATCGAACTCCAAAAAAAACCCCTGCACTAAAAAGATTATGAAACACAGTCGGTGGCAAGAATCGTGCATATGATCCTTGCCACTGGAGGTTTTTATGAATTCAGATTTTAAAAATGCAGCAGCGATATCATTAGCTCCCACTTTAATCCGAGGCTTTAGATTTAGCTGGGTTCTTTACGGGGCAGCCGTGTATTTTGGTTTAAAATATCTTAATAAAAGTGGCATTTTGTCCCAACAAACTGGCGCTGCTTTAGATTATATTGATGAAGGCTTTAATACTCTAAAGCAAAAAGTAGGCTTTGATTCAAAAGCCATCGAGTCTATGAAGCATTAATCTATATAATAAATGTCGTCTTTTTCAAATCTGGCTTGGTTTTGCACGAGCTCGACCAAAGTCAGATTTTTTATTTTACTATTTCGAAACATCTAAAAGATGACTAGCATCTACAGATGTTGTTTTTATTTGAAATTTTTGTCGCAGTCTTTTTATTTTTTTCAACTGCTTCAGCTGTAACCTCTTCATGTTCCGAAGTAAATCTTAGTCAAAATCTTGGAATAGCAGAAATTCCCCGCTGGTCGCAAGGTAGCACTAAACTCTGTTATGCATTTTCCGCAGCCACACTTATTGATAATTATCGATTTACTCATGGCGATAAAGACTTTCAGCATATCACTTCGCCTCTTTTGCTGGCTTTTAAAACTATTTCCACTTTTCAAGAAAGAGGAAGCTCGGTTAAGGGCGGTAAAATTGAACATGCCTTTGCGGCAGCCCGGCAGTTTGGAAGTTGTAGCGCAAAAATTATTTCAGACAAACTTGGTTCCTACACTATAGACACTTTGTTAAACGAATTAGGTTCTTTGCATAAAGACTCAGATTCAGAAAGGATTTTTAAGTTTCTTAAAAATTCTGGCGCTAAAATATCTGATTTACCCACTATATCTGACATTGAAAAAAATATCTTACTTAGTAAAGACGAATTTATAGCTCGAACTCTATTAGGCTTTTGTACTGAAAGAAAAAATCTAGATTATCTTCCTGCCTTAAAACTTTTATTCCAACCGCACGTCACCTCCGTTCAGATCTTAGAACGCATACAAAATCTATTAACTTCCCAAATACCATTAGGGGTTAATTTTTGTTCTAATGTGGTTACGGATCGAAATTACAAAGGCTCAATGCATGGCACGCAGTGGTACTGCCGAGGTCAATTGAATCATTCAGCCCTTATTGTTGGTCGGAAAATGCATCGGGGACAGTGTCAATTTAAGATTCAAGACTCGGGCTGCAAAGGCTATACTAAAAATCCTGGGGTCTGCCAAAAAGAACAGTACTGGCTTACTGTTGATCAGCTTATCAACAACACGCATGGAATTTATTGGCTGGATTAAGTCTTTGATTTTTCATACCATCGCTTCATGGCCAAATTTTGCTGCTGATCTCGGTCAATAGTGTTTAACTTTGCCCACACCGTCTGCGAGTGCAGGGCCCGCAATACAAAATCAAATAAAATATGATGTCTTCGGTAAATTCTCTTCGTGCGGTGATCTTTGATGGGGTTAAATAATCCAGTTCTTGAAATAAGCTGCAATGGATTTTTTTTAACCCACATCCATGAACCCATTTCAAGTGTCAGCGGAAGATAAACTCCTTTGTTGTTTTTTAAAAATTCCATATACAAATGATCCCAGATATCTCCGTGTAATAAATAACCTTCACTTTGAGGTTCGATTTGATAAATGTGATAGGGATGTGTTCGCTCGAACAAACTTGTTAATGCATGCATTTCCGCCAAATGCTCAAAGGGTTGCCGACTTTTTGAATAGGGAAACCAAAGGCGATCCTTTAAACCAAATCCAGAATGAAAATCGATGGAAATCACGCAGTGACTTTTTTGACAGTCTTCATTAAAGCGCTCAAAAAGAACTTGGTTTTCTTTTTCAACAACACCAACTTCACCACGGTACCAAGGTAAAGTTTTTGAAAATCTTTGTCCCCCCAGCAAGAAATGAACTTTTTCAGTCGCATCGACGGGTGAATTTCTCATCAAATCCACACCGTTGCCATTACTTCGGGTGAAATTTAAATATCCCGCGGGATTTACCAAAGGAAAGAAAACCAGTCGAATGGATTTAAGCAGTTGTCTGAAAGATTCATCCCAAGTGATTTTTTCTAGTGTTGTTTTTAATAAGCTAAGGCAAAGCTGAGCACCAATTCTTTCAATTCCATGCACGCCTCCGGTCAGCATTAATGTCGGCGCTGTGGGCTCTTCACTGCCCAGAGTAAAAGAAGACAGGGGAAAAGAAAGCCCTTTAAAATCAATTGAAGGCTGGTTCTTAATACGAACTGAGCTATTTAAATTTTCATTTTTTTGAATCGAATCAATTAACTTTTCTAATTCTTGATGCATCTTTCTTTCATCGCGCCACTTGAAACTTTTTTGCTAAAGACTGAGCCAGATCTTCTTTCTTAAGAACGGTCAGTAAATCAATACAATCAAAATCTCGGTCAAAGGCTGGCTCTCCAGCAACTTTGGCTCCAAGCTTAAGGTACGATTTAAGAAGTGACGGAATTAATGCTTCGGCTTCAGTCACTTGCGCTTCACTTAAGTTATTTTTAAAATAAGAGATCCATTCTCCGAAATCCTTCATTTTAAAATCTTGTGTGGGCGTTGCTAAAGCGTCTTCCGTGACTCCCCCCAAATTAATTAAATACCTGTAAATTAAGGCGGCGCTTCTGGCATTATTAACTTTTATAC
The DNA here is from genome assembly GCA_043720615.1 of Pseudobdellovibrionaceae bacterium. Classification (GTDB taxonomy): domain Bacteria; phylum Bdellovibrionota; class Bdellovibrionia; order Bdellovibrionales; family Bdellovibrionaceae; genus JAYWDA01. Next base: position 151,633 of record JAYSSI010000049.1, read on the forward strand.
TTGAACAGCCAAATAAAATATTTGCTTGAGTCAAATTCATATACTCAGAAATCCCTCTCCAAAGAAGCGAGATCACCGCCCCTTTGCGATGATCTTTGCGAATGCAAGCTCGTCCTAATTCTAGAAAAGGGCCCTGCATCCTGAAAATATTTGAGAGATCAAATTCTAGAGCTGTATAAGAATTCTTTAAAACTTCAGTGCAATTCAATCGGTAAGTTCCAATAATTTTCTGTGAATCTTTATGAATAATAATAAGATGATCAAACCAGCGATCAAATTTGTCAAAATCCAGTCCTCCTGGAGTTAAACCTTGAAATTCGACATGGAAGACCTCATGGCGAAGTTTAAAACTTTCAATCAGCTCCTCAAAGGAATCTGCAATTTTTAAAATATACGGGCCAAATTCGACTTGCAAACTAATCTGTGGACTAAAGTCGTGGACACGGTTCCATCGTAATTTTGCCGCTTGTTTGAATTGATCCATCAATGCTTTCAAAGTTGCCCCCTTGAAGATCGTTAAAAACTTATGATAAGTTTGGTGTTCATTTTTTTTAAAGTCGTGTCAGGATTTGGTTAGGGACATATTCCTAACCAAATCCAAAAATTGATTCTTAGATTAATGATGTACTGTTTAGTTATGTTGAATATCGAATCTTTTAAAACCTCTGTTCAAGTCTTCTCGACAACATACTCTTCCGTACTTAACACCAGAAATTCTTTAACTTCGGTGGATCCTATTAAATCCCTCTGGGCAGATAAAATGATTGAGCTTCTTAAGATCGATCTTAAAATTATTGGCTCCATCAGCGAGATCAAGCCTCTTCTTTTAATTGGAAATCACATCAGCTATTTGGATATTGCTCTTTTGGTTAAATCAAATCCTGATTTTTCTTTTGTTGCTAAAAAAGAAATTGGTTTTTGGCCCGTCTTTGGTAAAGCTGCCAAGGCGGCAGATACCATTTTTGTTAAGCGGGAAAATGGCAGTTCTCGAGCTTCCGCCAGAAAATCCATTCAAGAAGCTTTTTTAAATAACAAACGAGTCGTTATATTTCCTTCAGGAACGACGACTCTTTCAGAGCATAAGCCGTGGAAAAAGGGAGCTTTTGAAATTGCTCAAGAAAATAATGTTTTGATTCAACCTTTTAGAATTACTTATTCGCCACTTCGAGCTGCGGCCTACATTGAAAATGATTTTTTTCCATTTCACCTTTATCAATTAGCAAGACTTCCTCGCATCAAGGCTCAGATTGAATTTCATCAGCCTGTTCCTGTCGTTGATGCTTTGGCAGATACTGCCTTTTGGTCGCACTGGGCTAAGCAAGCCTCAACTCTAGAGAAAAGCCATGAACCAGAAAATTAAAAAAAAACATCTTAAGTGCGATCTTCATATTCATAGCAATTTCAGCGATGGCCGTTATTCCATTTCCCAAATTGTCGATATTTTTGGGAAGCTTGGTTTTAATGCTATTGCTATCACTGATCATATTTGCGAAAAGAAAAGCCTCTTAGGACAAGTCGCTCATCGCATGAGTTACAGCCTCACTGAAAATACTTTTTCACTTTATATGAAGACTCTTAAAGACGAAGGTCACCGAGCCCTTGAGCAGTATGGAATGCTTTTAATCCCCGGCTATGAGATCACAAAAAATTCTTTAAATAACACGCGCTCAGCCCATATGTTGGTGTTAGGAACAGAAGAATATATTTCGCCTGATTTAAGTGTGGATGATGTTTTATTATCGGCTCGGGCTTTAAACGCTTTAACTATTGCGGCTCATCCCTTTTACACAGGAGATTTTGAATTTCAGACCTATGAACTCTGGTCTCGTAAAGAAGAATTGGCCTCACAAATTGATGCCTGGGAAGTCAATCATCGTAAAATAATTTGTCCCGAGATTTTAACTTCAGGACTGCCCTTGATTGCATCCAGTGATTTTCACCATCTCAAACATTTGTCTTCCTGGAAATCAAAAATTTATTCGGATCTTAATATTCCGAGTATTTTTCAAGGGATTCGACAGCAAAATTTAGACTTTTTTTACGACCAGCAAGATGTCGGTTTTAGCCCTCAAAAAATGGGCCTTGATTTGCAATAGCCTCACCCGATGGATTTAAAAACTTTAAATCCTAATGGAGTTCCTTTTAAGTGAACGTATGAGGCAAAAAATGTTACTTCGACAAGAACATCGTCAAATCGAAATTAGATCCAGACTGCCTAGTTTTAAAATGCTCGCTTTGACCTTAGCTGTATTAATCCCCATCAATTCCGCCTGGAGCCAAGAAACACCCCCTGATTTTGATGTGATCGAAACCACTCTAGAAGAAGCAACTTCAAAAGAAGAAGGCGCTCGTTTAAAGCTGCAAGTTTCTGACAAAGTGACTTATGAGATAACGGCCGAACCCAATGTAGATTTAATGCGATCTTATTTAGGACTTAGCCATCAACCTACCATAAATCCTTTAGCCGAATACCAGGCTTTATCTGAAGAAGATCAAAAAAAATTCCAGGAGCGTCGTTTAGAATTTTTAAAAAATGCAGCCAATATGCTAAATTCAACTAAATTTGCTTTAGGTATGGGAAGCTTGGTTGGAAGATCTTTCATGTTTATGAAAGAAAAAGTGCAAAAATTAAGAGGCAAATCTGTTCCTTCAATTCACGAAAAACTATCTTTTAAAAATCGAAGCCACAAGACGACAGAAAATATTTTGCAAGGTTTAGACTACAAACTATGGTCACAAGCGCCTTTACTTATTGCTTCTAATGAATTTGGAGTTTCATTTTCTGCAGGTCTTGTCGTTGAACAAGGCTATAAAGAAAAAGGCTGGGGTGGTTCTGAAGAACTTGGCTTTAACCTTGGTTTTAATAAAGAGAGCAAAGCCTTTGTTTTCGAAATTTTTTACAATTCTGAAAGAATAAAAAAAGCTCACGTGCCCATGGCCCTCTTTGCAGTCCCGGTTAAAATTGGTGTATTTATGGGACATCGAAGTGCAGGACATGAACCCAGCTCTTTGCGCGGTGATTCCTTTTATCCTCCGACTATTCCAGGATATAGTTCTTTAGGACCAGAATATTTCGTTGGTGGCCTAAATACATCCTTTGGATTTCCTCCTTCTCCATTTTGTGACTTGATGACCTATACCAATAGATTTAGTCGTACCACTTTACTAAGAATTACGATTTCACCTTTGGTCACGGGGTATGTAAGGATGCAAGTCGGTGGTCTTAAAGAAACATGGACTTTGGTGACAGCACCAGTGACACAAGTTTTTAAATTTATGACAGCTCGAGCTCGTGGCGCTAAAGCTCTTAGTTGTGCTAGTGTCTTCAATTAGCTTTACTTAGAAAATAAGCCGGTTTATTTTTATTTGATGTCACGAGTCCGCAATTTAACCTTAACTTCTAACGTGCATATTTCGGTCAGTCTTGGATCTGGAGCCATTTCCAAGGTTCAACCGGACATTGCACTTTACTTGCCCGCAGCGCTGCTTGAAACAATGCAAAGACTAACTTCTGAGCTGCAAGGTCAAGTTTCTCATTTAGCTATGGATACTCATATTTATAAAAAAAATTGGGATGCCATCAAAGTCACTGAATTTCTAGAGTCTCAGATCCAAAGACGAATCCAAAATGATACTGCCACCGCCTTTTGGATTGAAGCACAAGGTCAGCCCGGAAATTTGCAACTAACTCCCAATCTTAAAAATATTGATACCTCTACTCCGAAGTATAAAAACATTAATATCCATTTTCAAATTCAAGAAAAAACTCATACGCTCGAAGTGCCCTTGGCTGAAGCCGCAAATTTAGTCTCAAGACTTTGCAAAGGGAATTACAGCACACCGGAGGCCGAGACTTCTCCATCGTATTTGCAACTCATTGAGTTTTTAAAAAATCATCAAGGTCTTTTAGCCACACCAGAAAATAAATTTCTTCCGCCTGTAGATTTAATGCATCGACCTGTTATTACGTCCATGGGCCATGCTTTTTTAATTTTAGATTATAAACAAAAAAGGTATCTCTTTGATCCTTGGTTATTTCAGAAAAGAGCTAACTCTAGCAAACCTCAAGTGGCAATGGGGGACCTCGGCTCTATTGACGGAGTTTTTATAACTCATCACCATCCAGATCATTTTGATATAGGAACTTTACTGCAACTAAGTCCTGCAACTCCCATTTATCTTCCAAAAGAGCAAGATCAATGGCATGAGCCTAAGTGTGCAAAATTTTTGCGCGACATAGGTTTTAAAAATGTAAATGAATTAGTTTCTGGTAAAATATTAGATTTAGAAAATAATCTCAGCATTCACTCTTTGCCATTTTACGGCGAAGGTAGAAATATTTTAAAATTTGCTGCTCAGTGTTTAATGATTCAAACGCCTGACTATAAAGCCCTTCTTCATGCTGATGCTGCGCCGGATTCAACAGGGCAGTCTATGCTTAACGATGGCACTTTAGCTGAATTTGTAAAAGTCCACGGCTCTATCGATGATATTTTTGCCACTTGGTGGCAGCTAAAAGTTTTTTTATTTCAATTAGATCCTTTAGCTCTCTTTACTGAAGGTGTTTCCTCAAAAGATTGGCTGACTGTTAACGAACTCTGCGATTGCCCTACCGAATTTTTGACTGAACTGATTCATACTACAAAAGCTAAAAGAATGGTGTTTTACGCTGAGAATGGCAGTGAAAACTTTTTACCACCTGAAAAACGATCCTCATTTTTATCCACGGTTTCTTATTTCTGGAGGTCACAGCAACAAGTTATTCAAGAAATTCAAAAACTGACCAAGGCTGAAGTTATTAATATCAAACCTTGGTCGTCACTTTAAAATTACCGACAATCTTCGACAGAGCGACTAGCAATCACTTGTTCACGGCTATGAATAAATCTGAATCCGCGAATTTTACTTTCCACAAGTTCAATCAACATTATTTCACAAATATTTTCCTCATTATTTATAATGGGTATTTTGCTAAGAGTTATCTTCATGGGTAGGGACTCAATGACGGGGTTATTTTGTACAATATCCACTATGTTATTGGTTTCATACGTCGCCATACACGGAGCCGCCTCACCACTATTTCGATGATCCAGAAGTGTCACATCGGCCAATCCGGGGATTAGGATTTTCACCAGCTCAGCCGAATACCCAGATCTTGAGTGACGTAAGCTTGTTTCTGAAATATCCACACTGACTGTCACAACCCTTTCTGAAATAATCTCTGTCTGATTTAAAGCGGCAAAAGAGTTAACAGTAAAAAGGCTCACTGCAAATAACATCATTATCTTTTTCATAAAATCTCCTTGGTTAAATTTTTTCTTTCTACTTTCAATAATTGAATATCAAATTTTCCTACAGCATGTGGCTGACCGACTGTTTTTTTAAATTCAACGACGACCATTTCCTGTTCCTCTTTAGATAGATCTTGAAAAATTAAATCCTGCTGATTAAGATCTTCCCCAGCAAAGAACATTTGGGTGATCAATTCTTTGTATCCTCTTTGACTGATTTTAAAGTGAATATGTGGTGGTCGTATCCAATCCTGCCGAGCTGGATATGCGCCTGGCAAAATTGTACGAAAAATGTAACTTCCGGTTTGATCCGAAACAGCTTTTCCCCAGTATTGAAAATTGGGATCAAACTTTGCTGTATTTGGATCCGACGCATGATTATAGCGGCCGCTTTCACAGGCTTGCCAAATCTCTACCAAAGCACCCACAACCGGTTGACAAAACTGATCTGTGACCTGGCCTTGAATTAATATCACTTTCCCTAGCGCCGGCATAGGCTGACCAGCCACAACCACCAGATCCGAATCTTTATCTAACTGATCTACGATGGGATAAAAGGGTCCTTTGGGTTGCTCCGGAGTCAGTAGACCTTTGCAGAAGGGCACCATTTGAGCTGATGCTTGATTGAGAGTTAAAATTCCTCCCGCTGCGACCAGTCCTGTTTTAATTAAATTCCTGCGATTCATTTTGATCTCCTTTGTTGGATTCTTTTTAAGGAATAATTGATCATTAATATAATGAATTTTGTATTACTTTATGATAGATAGTTTTAATGATAAATCCCGAGTCTATTAAATATTTTATCGAGCTCGCAAAAACCCAACATATGTCCCGTGCCGCTGAACGTTTGGGTGTCACTCAGCCGACGTTGTCCCACAGTTTAAAACGCTTAGAGGATGAAGTTGGATATCAACTGTTTTTAAGATCTAAAAAGGGCTTAAGTATTACTCCTGCGGGCCAGCGCTTGCTAGAAAAATCCCAAGAACTGCTGCAATCTTGGGACGCGATTTTAAGCTCTGTGGAAGAAGAAGTTTTTCAAGTGCAGGGCCTTATCCGATTAGGTTGCCATACGGCTGTTGCACAATACACCTTGCCATTATTTTTACCGGCTCTTTTAAAAAATTACCCCTTATTAAAAATTGCCCTCACCCATGGCTTGTCACGACATATGACGGAAATGATTGTTAGTTCGCGACTGGATGTGGCTTTGGCTGTGAACCCGCAACGGCATCCTGATCTTGTGATTAAAGAACTTATTCAAGACCGAGTGACGATATGGATTCCGCAAAACTGCATAAACCCCGATGTTCTTCTGGTCGATCCCTCGTTACTTCAAAGCCAAGATATTATTTCTAAACTTGGAAAGCGGGGAATTCATTTCAAGCGAACCATTGAAAGCTCAAGCCTTGAAGTTTTAGCGCAACTAATGAATGAAGGTGCCGGTTGCGCCATTTTACCTGAACGGGTTATCAAAGCTCTTTCCAATATAAAAGTCCAAGCAATGAAAAATGCGCCCGTTTTTGAGGACAAAATTTGTGCAGTTTATAAACCCGAATTTCGAAAAATAAAACGAGGCGAGGTTTTTTTACAAGCCCTAACGAAAGCATTAAAAAGCTAACTGCTTGTGCGTTTCCATAAGTACGAAAACTTCAGCGCAAGATCTAAAGCCTTTACATGATTATTGCCACCGCCATGGCCGCCGGAAGTTTCTTCATAAAGATAACAGTCCTTACCCAGATCTAACATTTTTGCTGTCATTTTTCGAGCATGGGAGGGATGAACTCTGTCGTCTGTCGTTGAGGTCATAAAGAAAATTTTAGGATAATTTTTTTCAGTCTTAATATTTTGATAAGGAGAATATTTCAAAATAACTTCTTTCATCCCAGGATCCGAAGGATCGCCATACTCCTCCATCCACGAAGCGCCTGGTGGAAGCTCGACATATCTTATCATATCCAATAGTGGCAGCGTGCAAAGAACAGCTGCAAAAAGATCAGGTCGTTGCATAGTAACGGCTCCGACCAGTAGACCTCCGTTGCTACCCCCAACAATAGCTAATCGTGAGGGACTTGTGACATTGCGCGAGATTAGATCTTCGGCCACTGCAATAAAGTCATCATAACTTTTTTGTTTATTTTCTTTTCGCGCCGACAAATGCCAGGAAGGTCCAAATTCACCTCCGCCTCTGATATTTGCAAGGACATAAACCCCTCCCTTTTCTAACCAAAGCTTTCCATTGGCAGCCATATAAGTAGGGGTCCTTGCCAAATTAAATCCGCCATAACCCGTGAGCAATGTGGGGGTGTTATGATCTATGATTAAATCTTTTTTAGAGACCATAAAATAAGGGACTTTTGTTCCATCTTTACTTACTACCCAATCCTGTCGAGTGGTATAGTCGCCTTCAAATTGTTTTTTCAGTGATTTTATTTTTTTAAAATTTTGAGGAGACCACTCGTAAAGAGTCGGCGGATTCGTAAAACACTCCATCTGAAAGTAAAGTTTTTCGGTTGCCTCATCTTGATAAATATTAGAAACGCCTAAGTTTTTTGACAAGACTTCTGGCAAATCTTCTGAAAATAATTCCCAGGCTCCATTTATATTTTTAAAAAATTCAAATCGAACGCGGATATTTTCCATATATGTAACCACAAGAAAATCTTTAAACTTAAAACATCCCGCACTTATTTTTGTCGTGGGTGGACTCCAAACCACCTTTAGAATTGGATTTACATTAAGCAAGGCTTCTTGAAAATTAACTTGTAAAATCGTTCCACCAGGAAAATCTTGGTGATCTTGATGAATTGAAAAAATGAGCTCCTGATCAAATCGCATTATTTTTTCAGTCACTAAAGGCAGGTGCAGCTCTTGGACTCCACTATTAAAAGAATAAATATAGTTTTTAGCCATATCCCAAGTGATATTTCGACTTATAAAAGCAAACGTATCATCATTTTTGCGACCCGTACTCCAAACAATATGTTCTGAATTTTCGCCCTCAACAAGAATTGCTTTTTCAGAACTGCCTCTTTTCCAAAGCCGAACTATTTTTGAATAGCCTAAGTCGTTGCTTGTTTCAGGGATCTCACCTCCCACTATGATGGTATCTTCATCAAACCAAGAAACTTTCGATTTTGAAAGTGGGATTTCGAAACCATTTTTCACAAATGTTTTTGTTAAAAGATCAAATTCTCTGGTCCAGTGACTGTCTTTGCCCCTATGGGACAAGCCTATTAAAAGTTTTTTTCCAGAAGGCGAAGCTTGCGTAAAAGCATAATTCCACTCATCACCAAGCTCTTTAGATAATAAGTCAAAATCTAGAAGATGATCCCAAATTGAATTTTCATTTTCAATTTTCGTTACAGGGCATCTGCGCAAAATCCCCATAGGACTGATTTTAGAGGTCATCACATCATAGACAAATCCATCATTGATGGACTGGCAAGGGATCCTTCCCCTCGAAGAAAAAATCTCAGAAGCTTCCTGATAAAAAAGTTCAAAAGAGGAATAGTTTTTTAACTCTTTAAGAGTGCGATCACTTTGCTCATTCACCCAAGCATGTGCTTTAGGGTCTTCCAGATTTTCAAGCCATTGATGTTTCATACTATAGGTTCTTATTTAAAAAATTCTAACCTGTCAGTTTATTTTAAACTCCTTATTTTATGGCTCCATAGGTTGTAACGCATGAGACTAAAATTGATATGTATTTTAGTGCTAATAATGTCATAATTTTGACGGATATTTTCGTGGTATCATTCATACTCTTTTATGGGAGCAATTTATGAAAGATTCTCAAGATCAAACATTTCAAAGTGAGCGAAAAAATACCGATAAAAGTTTAAATGCTGAGCGAGAAAAAACAAATCGTTCACTGATCCAAGCAAAAGGCAAAGCCGAAACTCAAACTGATAATATTACTGACCAAGGCAGGAAGCTTAAGGGGAACGCAGTCAAAAATCGAGTTGAAGATGATCATACGAAAGCTGAGAGAAAACGTTCTGACGTGGCTATGGAACAAGAGCGATCACGTGTCGACATTGCCATTGTTCGTGAGCGCGAAGTAAAAAGCAGCATTGAGACAACAATTTTAAGCCAAGAGAGAGCTTACTGACAAGAGCTAGAGGTTGAAAGAACAACGACTGACACTGTGGTTATGTCGTCAACGATCAGCCTCACTAAAGAAGCCGAAGAGCATTCAAAAACTAAAATTAAATTAACCACTCGAGACGAGTTTTTAGCCATTGTTAGCCACGATTTAAGAAATCCAATAGGCGCTATCTCTTCGTGGATGGAAATGCTTTTAGAGCCGACAGAAGAACGTAGACTTGATTCCGAAACAAAGGGCTGGCTTGAGATGGCCAAGCGAAATGCAGACAGTGCCTTAAGGCTGATTAGCGATATTCTTGATATGAAAAGAATTACAGAGAGAAAACTTGAATTAATTAAAACTTCATTTGACCTAGGAAAGTCATACGTGATTCCATGGAAAGCTTTATCCACGCAGCCATTTCCAAAAATGTGCTGCTACGCTCAATTCCTTCGGTCACTACGAGTGAAATATTTTGCGACCGCGACCGTATCGTGCAGGTGTTATCAAACTTAATTGGCAACGCTTTAAAATTTACTTCCGATGGCGGAAAAATTATTATAAAAACAGAATCTACTGACCAAGAAATTATTATTTCTGTCAGCGACACCGGCCCAGGAATTCCCGTAGAAAAAACACAAAAGATTTTTGAGAAATTTGCGCAATTGGGATCAAAGGATCGAAATGGTCTTGGACTGGGTCTGCATATTTCGAAAATGCTGGTTGAATCCCACGGCGGAAAACTTTGGGTAGAATCTCAATTTGGCTATGGAAGTACTTTTTTTGTTTCAATACCGGCAATGGATTTAGAATTGAATTAACCTAACTTAGCCCCAAAATTATTCACAAATTATTTGATTTTAGCTTCAAGTAACTTAAGTCGTTTTTCGAGGTCACCGATGGTTTCACTGAGCTTTTTTTTTGCTTTTTGATTTCTTTTCAAGCTTGATAAGATCTTTAAGTTCAAAAGAAACTTCTTCGTCGACACGAATTTTTTTCCTTTAATTTTTTTGTAGTAAGGATTCTTTTCAGCCTTTGTAAAATCATAGTTTTTTCTCATAAACTCTCCAAATATTTTTTAATTTCGCTTTTTTTTGCTTTTCTAGCTGAGACTAGTCGGATCACGTCTTCATCTTTTTCAACGTGAATCACAACCAAATATCGATGGGCTTAACGAAACTCCGAATTATGCACATAATCCCCATCCTTTTTGAAAATAGGTTTTTTGAAAACACAAAACCCGCTTTTGTTAAGCGGGTTTGTGGGCATTTTCAAAAGCTTGAGAATTTAATCTATTCGCTTTTATGTTATTTAGAGCCATCATTGGAAGCGGGTTTGCCAGAAGAAGCTGGTGTGACATATTTTTCGAAAGCTTTATGTTTAGCTTTGTCAGCTTCTTTAATAAGTCGTTTTCGCCGAACTTGATCGTCGTAAGACTCATCGGGTTTACCGTTAAGGTATGGATCACTGCAAAGCATATCTACGTCTTTAGGTTCCTTGCCTGGGTCGGATTCTAAAATCATTTTTTTACAAGCTTTCATGTAACCGTCGTACTCTTCTTTTGACATTTCTTCAGGCAGATCACTTTGCTTTGTAGATGTTTTATCTATAAATTTATCAAAAGCTTTTTCTTTAGAAATATCTGATTCTTTGAGGAGCCGTTCACGACGAGCTTTATTTTCTTTTGACTCATTAGGTGTGCCCTTGAGATATGGGTCTCGGCAAAGCATATCAACATCTTTTGGATCTTTATTAGGTTGTGATTGCAGAATCATTTTCTTACAATCTTTGAGGTATTTACTTAAGTCCGCTTTCGACATGTCGGAACCTTGAGAAAAAGCTACACCAGCTAAAAATAATGTTCCTAAAAATAGTAATATTCGCACTCGTTACCACCTTAACTAATGTTTAAAATAAACCCATAATGATTCTCACATATCTTAACTGTAATTGCCACTGCCTGATGTGGACACTGGATGAAGGAACAGGTCTTGAATATTTCATGAGGACTGAGCTTTTTGAAACTTCTACTGGCTATCTCTCGGCGTCCTAACCAATCTATTTAATGACCAAGTGTCATACAAGCGAATATAGCTTTTTCCTACTAAAGCGAATGCCTATCGCCCAATCAACAGGCGGAATTGAACCGGTTACTTCTCTTTGAGTTTTGATATAAACAAATCGAATTTTTCTAGAGAGCCTTCACCTTCAGACAACTTTTTAATTTTATCTAAACTGACCTGATGATTCTTTGCCACGGCCAGTGCCTGATCCAAACATTGGCGATCATTATAATGATAGAACCAAGCCAATCGATCCATAACACTTTGGGTGGGAGAAAGAATTTTTATCTTTCCATTTTTTGTAACGATTTCGCCTTCGGCCTTGACAGGAATTTCATTTCCTATGGCCAGAGGGCCTGACGGGAACTCTACACTGAAGGGACATTTTGGATGAAAAAAATTTTTTCCTTCTCTTTCAAATCCAAGTTCCTTCATGGCAATCACTAGATCTTGATGATCATTGGGACTTATGAAATCTAAGTCGCGCGATTGATATTCGTTGTTTGAATATATTGTTACCGCCGCCCCACCGACAAGAGTCGCCTGCAAACCCTTACTTCTTAAATGTTCAGAGACGATTACAGCAAGATCCTTGATGGTTACGGTGGCAGTGATTTTTTTCATAACTCTTTACCTGTCCTGCGTGGACGAGTTCTTTCTCGGTAGTATTTTTTCGTTTCTTCCGGTGAGATGAGGGAAAGTTCTTTTTCTAACAGAACTAATAATTCTTTTTTTATCGCCAGTCGTGGGTTGAAAGTGAAAACTCTTAAGTTCCCCGTCAACCGACTTACTAAAATCCCACCTGCCTCTAAACGTATTAACTGTTTCTGAACTTGGCTAGGAGAAATACCGTAAATTTTTCCGATTTTATTTATGTAGCCTTCGCCATAATTCGCAATATAAAGCAAAACTTTCTCAGCGACCGCGTTTCCAAACAAAGATTGATACATTTTTACCATCCTATTTTGTAGTATTAATATACTATAAAGTAGGATGACTATACTATCAAGTAGGATGCTGAAAAAAATGGTAGTGAGAGGTGGAATGCAACGCTCAAGCGCTGTTGGAAATCCAGGATCTATTGCTGAATCAGGCCAAGAAATTGTAGTTTATAATATTGCTTTTGATGGACCTGGGTTATCGCTCGATAAAATTGTTGCACATGAATTGCCTCATGCCATTTTCTTAAATTTTTCAAAAAGTGAAATTAAAGATTATGAAAGGTCACTCGGATGGAACGTAGCTTTTAAAGGACAAGCTCGAAGCGGATCATTTATCAGAAGTGGCGCTCGAGATAATGTGGACGAGGATTTTGCCAACAATATAGAATATTTTCTATTTGCTCCAGAAGAATTAAAATCAAAAGTGCCTAAAGCTTACAGCTGGATACTAAATAAATTTTCAAAAAATTTTAAATTAAAAGAGGCCTGTGTCTATGAAAAAAAGTAGCATGTTCTTGTTCTTATTTTTATTTTTATCTGCATGTGGTTTATTGAATAGAAATGATCATGTCAAAGATGTTCAAATAACTCAGCTTAATTTAGTTAAGTTAGATCAGTCCAAAGAGGAAGTTAAAAAAATTCTTGGTCCGGCAGAGAAATCTTATATTGTAAAATCTTTGAATAAAGATGACGAAGGGATTTTGATATATAGCGAAAAGGCAAGTCAGTCTCAGCGAGCTGCGATCAGCTTTGATATTTCTGCAAATAAAGTGATTGGAAAAACATTTGTTCCCAAAGAAAATGAACCCGAAGAAAATTTTAAATTTGTTTTTAATGAAAAATTTAAAGAAGTTAAATTTGTTGAGATGCCACTAAAAAAATGTTTGGATTTTGCTCCCACGCAATCATTTTATTTTAATATCGAAAAAGGGCTGAGCGTTGCATATAATCGTCGGCTTAAAGTTATTGAAAGCATAAGTTGGACTTCGCCTAAGGAAATCAAAGATCAAATCCACCGAATTCAAACATGCCAGAAAAATGAAAGCGAAATGATAGAAAAAAATTGGTAGGCGCCAGTCTAAGTTAGTCGAACAAGCCGAGTTAACCGTAAAACGAGAATACTTGGTTCTGTGGAAAAAAACTGTAGTTCCAAATAAGCTGGCAAAACTTTATTGGGATCAGGGTTTAAACCGACTTTATTAGATTAGGAGGTCTTTGTGGGTGCTATAAAATTTGTTTCGTTTGTTGTTAGGTTGGGATTTTGGTTGGCGCTGATGGGCCAACTCAAATTTTGCACCTTACTTATGATGGGAAAAGCTGCCGAGAAATCACAGAAAGGGATTATGTCGTATTCTAAGTACACGCGGATGCTGACTTCGAATCGACACCTAAAAAAATAAAGGTTCAGTTTTTTAGACTGAACCTTGTTGATGGGTAATGCGAATTTAAAGAAGTGGTTATTATTCAAATTTTAAATACCCACAAACACGGACTACTGGCGGCGGACGCACCGAACAGCAAAGTTGAAGTCGCGGAGCTCGTAGGCGACAAAGCCGTAGATGCCATTGAATAAGTAAGCGTAGCCGGAACTGTCAGAACTGACCGACGACGACCAAAACCGATTATTTCCTAAATCGCCTGCTGGACGCTGATAGCCAGTATAGTTAAAATAAAATTCGTCTTTTGTTTTGTCGGGATTTGTAGCCTTCACCATATCATATCCAGATGGTGGATAATTACCAATCTGGCCTGGCTCCAAAATGCTATTAGCGCCCAAAGTATGGCTGTATTGAGCAAGTTCTCGCGCTGTTGGCAGATGACTTCCTGTGGGGCAGGCACTTAGCGCCTTATCGTAGGTCATGTAGTTGATACTGCCGTCAGCATTTTTCAATATGTCACCAAACTGTGGTGTTAGTTTGAGGGCCTGGATTCTGACAGCATCTTCCTGGAGTTCAATTCTTGTTGCAGCAAAAACATTCAAGCTCGTGACCAATGCGATAAAAATACTAAAAAATTTCATAAGATCTCCTTGTTTAAAGTTAGATTGGTATCAAGAAAAGAATATGCTGTCCAGAAACCCAATGGGCCTGTTGAAAAATACCTATTTTTAAAAGATTTTATTTAATTTTAGGCAAAGTTTTCGATTTTAAATTGGTAAAATTCGAACTTGAGCAAAAATCGATGGATTAAGTTTAAAGTTGCACCAGCAAGCCTTTTCAGGTTCTGGACGGTCGATATCATGTAAACTTGGATCTGCACTTTGGCGCGACCGCGATAGTGGGCGCGACGTAACCCGTGGAACGATTTTGCTTCTGCAAAAATACCTTCCATCTTCCACATTCGCTGCCAAAGTTTTTTCTTAAACTCAGGGTCTTCTTGTTTTTTCATCGTTATGGAAAATATTTCGTGATGATCTGGTACGGCAAATCGCTTCGCACGATTTTTAAATTCGTGTTCAGTTAGACACATCGAAGCTCTCGGACAGGCTTTGCAAAGTTTCCGGCTTAAAGAAAAAATTGTCCTTTGTCCCGTGTGATCTATACTTGAGATATTCATCTCGTGCCCTTCGGGACAAAAAGCTTTTTGATTTTTCACATCAGCCTTAAAACCATATTTAAGCTCTTCAAAAAACTTTTTCCCAGAACTTGAACTCCATAGCGGGATATTTGATTTAATATTTTTTTCTTCAAGCTTTTCTAAATTTTCCGCCGAACCATAACCGCGATCTGCGATAAGTTCATTTATTTTTAAACCTAAATGATTTTCGATATAATCAACTCTCGACAAAGCCACTTTAACTTCACTTGTAGCGCCAGTTGTAACATGACAGTCAATAATCACTCGAGAGCTTGCGTCGATTGCATGATGAGTTTTGTAAGCTAACGATTTTGCTTCAAAGGCCTTTCCAGATAAACTTGATTCAGGATCACTGCAACTTACATGTGTTTTATTTGATATTTTTTTGCCTTCAATATTTCGTTGTCTAAAATCATTATTACTTAATCCATCTTGAGAGTAAATTGGTCCTGACGTCGGTGGCTCATTTTGATCATCACCTTCTTTAGGATTTTTATCTTTTTCTTTCATTGCGTAGATCGAAGCGTTAGCCCTTAAACTTGAACCATCCATCATCACCTGATCTAATTTAACTAATCCTTTTGCACGGCACTGATTAACAACGTGATCAAAAATTTCTTGATACGTTTTTTCACCTAGACGATCTCTGATTCGACTCATGGATGAATGATCCGGAACTTTATCGGCTAAAGATAATTTACAAAACCAACGGTAGGCTAAATTGTAGCTAATTTCCTCGCACAGTTGTCGGTCAGAATTAATGTTATAAAGATATTCCAGTAAAATCATGCGCACAAAGATTTCTGGATCAATTGATGGACGACCTTTTTCACTTACGTAAAGTGGTGCCGTCAAATTTCTTAAAAACGATAAATCTAACACCTGATCAATTCTTCGTAGGAGATGATTTTTAGGAATTAAGTTCTCAAAGTCGATTTGGCTAAATAATTCTGGTTGGTAATGATGCTGTCCTTGCATGTGATTTCCTCTAAACCAATATAATCATGCAGGAAGATTCCAGCCAATATGCGCCAAGACTTTTTCAACAGGCCCCAATGGATCTGGGGTCCCAATCGGTCTAACATTCAAAAGCCTTTTGAAGCTGCACTAAATTCGATCTGACGGCGAATACAATGAATCCTGTTAAGAATACTAAAAGGTAAAGTCTTACTGACTGTGGCCGTAGTTTCGCGCAAAAGGTTGGGCACTCATCGAATACCAGGCGTCGAATAGGATTGGTTTTCGAGTCATCACAGCAAGTGCGTATAGCGGTTTCTAAATTGCAATACCTATAAATCGGAGGCAAGCATGACAATCAGAAGTCCATTTAAATTTATATGGCTGTTGATTTTATTGACAACAACTGTTCAATTTTCGGCACAAGCAACTGAGTCAAGCCATAACCAGTGTACAAAGGCCTCTTCGAATTCAGAGCTGTGCCAAATTAATATCAAGCAAGGTGAGCGCTCTTTTGGCTACAAATATGAAATCAAAAGAGCTTTGCAAGGAGCTCCTACCTTAATTGCGATTCCTGGCGGGCCAGGACAGGGCCTTATTGGCTCTATGAGCATGGTAAAGTACGGCGATTTTATCCCAGATGATTTTGGAGTTATCCTTATTGATCCACGCGGCACCGGACAAAACGATTTTGGCGCTGATCCGAATGGGGAATTATACACTACTAAAAATGTAGCCGCTGATATTATCGAAATTATTCGGCATGAAAGTTTAACGAACTACTTTATCCACGGTCAAAGTTATGGGACTGTCGTGGCCACAGTTTTAGGCAGTCTACTTTCGAAGTCCAAGTTACCGCAGGCTCGCGGAATTATCTTGAGCGGCGTAGTCGCAAAGGCGTTTGAAGATCCACTCGCAGGATACAATTTCCAGTTACATCGGCTTTTTTCTTTTTACTCCGCAGACCAGCAAGAAAGCCTTCGTAGCAATCTTATGAAATTACGGGAGGAGTTTGGTGAAAACGAAAGAGTGTTCGCGGCTTTGTTCATCAACGTATTAACCTCAAACGTGGAGGACCCCTCGGCAGATGGAAAAAACAATATAAATATGAGAAAATTCTTTGATATGTTAGCGGAGGGCTCTTTTGAATCGTCTAATCAAGCATTAAAATTTTTTCAAGAAACAGCAAAGCAGGTGGGAAAAGTTCAAAAACCAAAAGTAATTCAACGTAGAAACAATATGCCCGAAGTTATTAAGTGCCACGAACTAACCAGAATTGACGGAATGCATGATCTCTATTTTGACTTCGCTAGTTTTCAAATCGTTTCTAAGTTTTCAGACTGTCAGAAAAAAGGGTACTCTCTCGATCGACCATTTATCTCTGAGAATTATCAAATAAAGGAAATTCCCATTTTTTATATTCAGGGTCTTTTAGACCCCGCAACGCCCGTTCAAGGAGCGAAATATCACTATGACCATCAACACACAAAAAACAAAGTTTTTGTTCAATTGGATAACTATGCACACACTGCACTCATAGGTCTATGGCCCTGCAAGGACAATTTGTGGAAGTCCCTAAGTGGAGGTGCCTCTTCGTTGAAGGAACATATTAGATCATGTAATAAACCCGAGATCCGAGTTTTGGATTAGATGGTCGACGGAAAAGTCTATTATCAAGGGGTACGAAAGAGTGGTTAAAATCTGAAATTAATTATCACAGACAGCTTCAATTTTTTGTGGCTGAACTATTCCAAATGTAAATATTGACAATAAACTTCCAAAAGGTGTTCCACTTGTGTAAACACTCTGCCAGTCTTTGTTATGACAAACGATATTCATATCTATCGGAACAGTGGTATAGCGAACGTATGGTATATAAACAGAGTAAGAATAATCTTCTAATAAAGTTATTTTTTTTAATACTTTACGATCCTCATTCAGTTGAATTCCTGCACAGGATAACAAAAAAACAGATAGACTTAAAAAAGTAGTGCAAATTTTAAATTTTTTCATTGCCACACCATACTTGAATTTTTCTTGGAGTATAAAGTCCGATTGTTAAAAGAGCAGCTGATGCCTGCCAAAAACTGTGATCAATATAAGCTTGTCGAAAAGGCTTTGATCCACATGCTTCGCTTAAATTTATTTCCTGCATTCTGGGAAAAATACCGAAAAGAAAATAATCGAGATTTTTTTTGTAAGTAGCAGGTCCCTCAAGGCTCAAATTTTTAATATCAGAAAAAATTGGATGATGCTTTTGAGCTTCTTGTATTTGTCCCGTTGCTGCGCCAGAAATTCCCCAGTCATATTTATAATAATCACTGCGACGAATATGCTGTGGGGTTGTACAGCCCGCTATAAATATCACAACAAAACCAAATATAAAATATTTCATAACTAAACCTAATAAATTTTCAAAGATGGGTCAATTGAATCGGCCAACAAGCACATCCTTTCGGTGATCGCTTTTATACTCCATTAAGTGGGTTCTGGTATTGAGGGTCCCCCTAAAAACCTAGACTCGAAATAGTAAGCATCTTCTTGATAAAGCGAATTCTTGTAACTTAAACCACTTGATTTGTGATCGCTGTCCAATATCGCGGACAGCGAGTTAAGTGCTACCTTACCAAAAAAATCCTCAAAATACTAAGTTTGAAAATCATGATTGTGTGCAATTATGAACAGATAAAATCAAAAAATTGAACTTGGTAGGATCTGTAGGCGCTAAAAATTTTGGTGAGTTAAATCAACGATTTGGAAGATAAACGCTCTCTCCGCCAATTTCACTTCTAAAAGCAGTTGCCGTAAAATATGTAACCAGAACCAACAGGTGTTTTGCTCATTGATAGAAAATAACTTGAATCAGGATTACATACAGTTTCAGCATCGTTCCATACCGTATCTTTGCGCCAAGACCATGTATCGGGGAAAAGAAAACTACTGACGGTGATCATCGTAAGGATTCCATTGACAACAATTTCTGCTTTTGCATGATAAGTACTGCCAGATGTGACATCGTAATTTTTTCCATCGAAATTAATAGAATCTGGAATAACATTATCACCAGTTGTGGAAACTGTATGATAAACTCCTTTTATAAGGACACGCCCTGTTATATTACTCAGCGGGGCACCCGTTTCCGCAAAAGCCGTGGCGAAGATAATTGATGTTAGAATAAAAATTAAATTTTTCATGCGAGCCTCCTGAAATTTAGGTTCACTATATGGAAAATCACAAAGGCTGTCAACGTATTGCCGATTTGCAGGTTATCCATATTTGTCTCAATGTAAAACATTTAGTCAGTATTTTGTTTCGGGATCTAATATACAGGATTTGATTTTGGACCGCTTTTGGCAAAAAAGCTTCTGAACCATAAAATAAACGACTCATAGAAAAGGAAACCTTATGAAAAAATTATTACTATTGTTATTATTAACTAACAACGTGTATGCAAAATCTGATGTGATAACTAAAATTACAGCGAAAGGTAGCGCTCGCAGCTTCACCGATAAAGAAATGAAAGCCTTCAGCTCAGCATTAGAAGATGGTGAATCAGCAATACTAACTACTAATGGCTTTGGCAATCTAGATACATCATTCGAATTAGATCTCACAAGCAGTAAACCTATTAATTTCAAAATGTCCGGCGCAGATAACTATCAACTCCGCTGCCCAATCATGTTTCTCAATGATGGAAAAAATAAAGTTATTGAGCAATTACTAGTTGGATCAGAGGATACAAACTTAGTTATAAATACTGAGTGCTTTACAAAAGACGAAACAGGAAAAAATGTAAAACTAGCTGTTAAAATAGGTTATCAAACTTCAGAATTTGCTGGAGTGCCACCTTATGAGGCTTTCTATGTTTGGATAAGAAATACTAAATATAAAGATTCGAATGTTTTGTACTACGGTGAAGCACTAATTAAATGATAATTTAATATCCACATCGATACCCATCTTTTCTGCCCATTGATTTTGTCAGTTTTTTAATGAGACATTTTCAAGTGAAAAATTTTAGCTACGCACAAAACCGCTGTAAAAAGCGGTTTTTTTTGACCCCAAGCCCGTACTCAAAAAATATTTAATTATTATTTTTTCAGCAGGAAACACGTGACTACCAGGTCATTTAAAAGTCAGTAATGATCAGGCCTGCAAAGCGACCCTTTCCCTATCTTACAGTGCGTTCGACAAATATATTATTTACTTCCTACAGTACAATTATAGATCAGAGTTTGGTTCTCAATTAAAATAAAACCATATTTAGTCTTGGTATGCTTTTGGCTATACCTACTTGTGCAATAATTTTAATCTTTTTAAACAAAACCACTTCTTTCGAATGAACAAGGCGCTCGGTTTTGCGAGCGCCAAAAGTCTAAGTTCAAATAAATAATGTTGCTGATTCAAAAAGATCACTTAAATGGACATGCCTGACTACAGAGCAGCGGTTTATTGATCAATCGGTACAATTTTTAGATAAGGTGCATTTTTGGTTTTTTCGCCTTTTAACATAAACACGCTTGGGTAGATCAAAAATTTGTCATCAGTAATCTGAATCAACAATTGCTTCATTGAAACTGTTTTTTTGTATAAGTCCCATCCACAATCCGTGTCTAGGTACTTGTAAGTGGCCCACTGAGTCCTCACGCGAAAATTCCCATTTGGAGGAGAGCCGAACTTTTTTTATGACGCTGGTTCGAACAGCTTGAAAAATGGTAGTGAGAGGCGGACTTGAACCGCCGACCTACGGATTATGATTCCGTTGCTCTAACCAGCTGAGCTACCCCACCACAGAGGAAATATCTATTGCATTGCGCAAAGTGACGCTAAAACAATAGGTCTCGATCGAGGTTCCTGTTTTCCGGTATTTCCCTGCCCTTGTCAATCCACTGAACTCATTTATTCTATTAAATTTTCAGCGAAATCTGAGGAAAGCATTGACCTATCAGCTAATAATTTATGCAATCATCCTGAGTCTTAGATTCAATTGATCCTAAAAAGGCTTGGATCACTTACCGGGGGTAAAATAATGAAACAGATCATCACACAGATCATCATAGTCCTTTCCTTTTGGGGTCTTCTTTTCAGCTGTACGCAAAATCAAGAAGCCGCTTCCCCTGAGGGATTAGGATTTAGCTCGGCAAGCCAATTTTTTAAGCAGTCCCAAATCATCATCAAAGTGATCGATCAAAGTGGGCTTCCTCTGCAAGCAGAGGTTCTCATCGGGACAGCCTTGAATGACCCTTTCTTAGGCAACTTGCTTCAAACAGATGCTCAAGGCCAGGCCGTCGTTCCAAAAGAGTGGAGCACTGAACTTCCTGTGACTGTGAGAGCTCCAGGCTATGTTGCCATCACTTATTTGCACCAAGCGCCCCACGCCCTGACTTTTAAAATGCGCAAAGCTCCGATGGCGCAGCCGATCACTTTATCTGGCACCACAAAGGGTTATCCGATCAAAGACCGCGATGATCAGATCGATTTTGGATTGATCATGAAGGGAATGACCAAGTCTGAGATTTTAGCTTTTGATATTAATAAAGTGATTTCATCGGATAACGATACTTTTTCAGTTGCAGGACAAGATGCCCAAGTTCCTAGCAATATCAGCCTTCCCCGCCAAAAAGAAACTTACTTTATTCCTATTACTATCGAGAAAAATAATTACCGTTTATTTATGAACGAACCCGGTCCTCAAAAAGTGATCGCCTTGCGAGGTCGCTTTCCCTTTAAAAAAATTATTGGTGAACTTCGTAATAACAAAAACTTTGTCGATCTGCTCAATGAATTTTCATTAGAAGGTGGAACCCTTAAAGATGTCACTGTCACAGGTTCTGCTTTAAAACTTAATTTGGATTTAGCTGAATTTCAGTTCCGTCAAAGCGTCGCCGTCACAGCTCCAAACCTTGCTGCTGATGAAGTGATGATTGGGGTTGCTGCCCAAGACATGAACGGCATCTTAATGCCCACGGATGTTAAAAAAATTCAAAGTGGTCAGCTGATGAGTTTGAAAGCTCTTGATGCAAAAAAATCTTATGTTTTAAAGGTTCTGCAAAAGCAGAGTGATTTTAATTTTGAAACGGGCGATCCCAACAGTCGTGATCGCTTGAGTGTTATTTACACTTCAGCTTTAGAAAAATCGGCAGGTCAGTTTTTAAATTTAGTCGAAAATCCAAAAGTTCAAGGCCAACAAGTTTTTTTGGATGCGCCAAAAGCTCTTAATTTGGTGAACCCCTATGCTACTTTTTTAGTCTTATCAGAACTTCATGAGGTTATCATTGGCGGCAAGCCGACTAAAATTCCATTAAGTCGTTGGGAAATTTATGCGCCAGGATGGGCGTCGCAAATTAATCTTCCTCAACAACCTCTGACTTTAGGCACGGGACCGCAGTGGCGATGGGAAGCCTCTTTTTTTGGTGGAGTTGACAGCGCCTCTGATATGGGGCCAGATATGATTCAGAAAACAACACATGTCACACGTAGCTCCATCGATTTTTAATTTATTATTATTTACTTTCCTTCTGAGTGTCTCGGGCTGCAGTCTTGTCGACAAAGCCCCGGACGCAAAAAACTCCATGAAACCTATCGTCACTCAAAGAATTTACTTTGCGCCGTTTGACAGGGTCTGGAGAGCGGCTCACGCTGTTTTAAAATATCCCATCGCCAATGAAAATCCTGACTCGGGACATATTGAAACTGAGTTTATTAAAGGCCTTGATGGATTTTTACCGCCTGAAAAAAATAAACCGCCTTCCGCAGGCATGCGCTATAAACTGGTTTTAAATTTTGCCAAAGGTCGCACCGAAGGTCGAGAGTCCACTCGCTTGACCATTGAAAAGAAAATTGAAGTTTTAAGAGATTTTTTCTCGGATCCAGAAACTGTCAGCACCGACGGACTTGAAGAGAAAGTTCTTTTCTACCGCATCGAAAGAGAACTTGTCATTTTTGAGGCTTTAAAAAAAGCTCCGCAATAAGTTTTAAATTCTTGTGTTAATTATTTGTAATAACTCTGCCACAGGCGAACAACTTGTGTAGGAGAGGTCGAACTTTCACCCAATTTCATGCCGGTGAGTTTTTCAAGTCCACGAACTGCGATCAATTGCATTTTTAGCTCTGGTTCTTTGAGCATTTTTGAAAATAAATTTGTTTCTTGATCTAAAGGTTTTTGCGCTAAAGCTGAAAATATTTGAGGTCTTATCCACAAAGACTGCTTATTTTTAAAATTATATTTTTGATGGAGCTCTTCCCAAAAAAGACTGCGGGAAGACGTTGAAAAATTTCGACTTAAGATATCCGCCGCGGCGGACCTAACCACCAAAGCTTTATCTTTTAATAAGTTCTTAGCAATCAGCTCAGAGGCGTCAGGATTGTACTCTTCTAACGCGGCCATCGCCGCCGTTCGCATAAACCACTGAGAATCTTTAGATGCCTTTATAAGATCCCCTGTGGATTTTTCTTTTCTGATTTGGGCTGCTGCCATTAGGGCTTTCCAGCGCACTTTCATACTTGTCTTATCATCAAAAGCCAGTTGAACAAAATCCCGATACAAATGATCTGAACCTTTATCGATAAGACTTTTTTGATTGGCCGAAGGCAACTGCAAAATATCATAAACCTTGCTGGATTTAGGGGGAATAGCCGCCCAAACCGACAGAGCTAAAAATTGAATGGCTATCATGAAATACATTTTAAAGTTTAGCATTTAACTCTTCTTTACAAAGTTTTCGAATTGATTCATCAATTGGCTGTTTTCATTCGCTTCTGTTGTTGGTTTCTCTGCTCCCGTTGTACTTTTTTGGTCTTTAACGGCTTGAGCAAATTCTTTCATTAAATCGTCTTCTGCTTCAGAAGACCCCGCTAAAGCTTCAGCGACGGGCTCACTGATTCCAAGATTAACCACACTGCCAATTTCTGGATTCGGTTCGTTGACGATAGCTTTTTCAGTTTTATTCATCTCAGGTTGCACTAAAGAACCTGAATTTTCAGGGCTCATGCGTTCGCTGCTTCCACTGCCGGTTTTATGTGTTGTAAGCTCTGTTTGCAGGCGCACATTTTCTTCCTTATAAAAAGAAAGGTCAGCAATGTCTTCACTGATAATTTCGTACTCCGCTAACCTGGCTTCAAGATCTTTGATTTTAGTTTCTAATTTAGAAACCGAACTATTTGCTTTCGCTGAAGCATCACGAACCGCGGCGTTAGCCGCCGCTGTAGATAAAGCGTTGGAGGCTTCTTGCCGAGCTTGTTGTAAAAGAATTTCTTTTTGAGCTAAATCTTTTCTTAAATTATCAAGATCTCCCTTTGATGCTGAAGAAGATGCCCCTGCCGCATTTAAAATATCACTGCCTCCGTGATTTGAACTATCTATGGGAACATTCACCGTGGCAGATTTACCCTGAGCTTCTAAAATTTTTAATAAAGTTTTTTCAATCTGAGCTGTATCGACACTTGAACTTGTGGTCGCGGCCGGGGTCGCGGCACCAAAAAATAAATGAAATGCCAAGTAGATAATCATAAATAAAATCAATGCGATCAGAACTTTAATGATCGTATCGTTATTAAGAGACCAAAAATTAAGAAAGTTTTGAATATTCACAGACTTTAATTGTCGTTGAGGTGTACTTTTTCGTCAAGATATCCACCTATATTCAGCTAGGTCATAGCTGGACCAAGGGCTATAGCTGTGTTACCTTCGGTGTATGAAAACTTACGATATGATTCTTAAACAAGGCGAAGCACTCATTTTCCACCAAGGTAAAGTTCAAAGACAAGTTTGTGATATTGCCATTTCCGAAGGGCAGATTGTTGAAGTCGCTCCCAGCATAAGCACTCTTGCCAAAAAAGAGCTCTCTCTAAAAGGTCTGACGGTATTGCCTGGAGTGATCGATTCACAAGTTCATTTTCGAGAGCCCGGACTGACTCAAAAAGAAGATTTTGAAACTGGCACAAAAGCGGCCCTTATGGGCGGAGTCACTAGTATTTTTGAAATGCCAAATACTTTGCCACCTACGATTCACCTCGAAAATTTAGAAGAAAAAATTCATCGCGCGGAAGGTCGGGCTTACGCAAACTATGCCTTTTACGCAGGGGCCGCTGACGATAACACTGCCGAACTTTTAGGTTTAGAAAATCATCCTCACTGTCCTGGAGTCAAAGTTTTTATGGGAAGTTCCACCGGAACTTTACTGATTGAATCTGATGCTCTTTTAGAAAAAGTTTTAATGAACACTCGAAAAAGTATTATTGTTCATTCAGAAGATGAGATGCGGCTGAAATCTCGGCGTGAGCTTTCTCAGCAGCATCATGATGTTCATCAACATCCCATTTGGCGAGATGTGGAAACGGCAGTCTCTTCAACCAATAGACTTTTGCATTTAGCGCGAAAGCATAATCACAAAGTGCATGTTCTGCATATTTCAACGGCCGAAGAAATGGAAATTTTAAAACATAATAAAGATATTGCCACCGTTGAAGTTCTTCCTAATCATCTCACTTTGTGGGCTCCGGATTGTTATGACCGCTTAGGAACTTATGCTCAGCAAAATCCTCCCATTCGCGAAAAAAGACATATGGAAGGCTTATGGAAAGCGGTTCAAAATGGAACGGCAGATGTGATTGGCTCTGATCATGCTCCCCACACTCGCGAAGAAAAAGATCGTCCTTATCCGCAAAGCCCCTCAGGCACTCCAGGCGTTCAAACTCTTGTTCCTATCATGTTAAACCATGTGTATGAAGGCCGATTAAGTTTGGAACGACTGACTGAAATGATCACAGAAAATCCAAGACGTATTTTTGATATAAAAAACAAGGGTCGTATTCAAGTTGGGTTTGATGCTGACTTCACCATTGTCGATTTAAAGAAAAAACGCACCATTGAAAATTCTTGGATTGCCAGTCGTTGTGGTTGGACACCTTTTGATGGAATGCAAGTGATGGGCTGGCCCATTTATACAATTCTTCACGGCCAAATTGCCATGGCCGAGGATCAAATTGTTGCGACCCCGCAAGGTCGACCTATCTTTTTCTTATAATATTATTTTGTTTTACTTTTGAAAATAAGAGCGCACAAAAAAACCTTCTGCGGCTGTATGAGGACCGCTTTTAATCGCCGCTTCGGTGACAATATCTGAAGATTTAATATTAAACGAAAGACTCCGTGCAAATAAATCTAGATAATCGTCAGCTTTCGCATCGGCTTTGATCAGAGCATGAAAGCGATATTCTCGAGCTTTTTTATCATTCCAAGTTCGCACCCAAATCGCTGGCAAAAAATAGATTTTAGCAGCTTTCCCATTGAAAGTTGTATCGCATGAGTAAATGGCATTTTTATCTGGCTTTAAGCAAGCCAGAGCCTCATCCTCTCGACCACGGATATCGTAAGCGGCAAGCTTTCCTTCGACTTTACAAATCTCCTTAGACTCTTCTGTTTGAACTCCCGGAGATTTATTCCACAATAATTGGGTGGCTTCCATTTTAAAACTCTGACCCTTTTTAAATGCGCGAAAAGACTTCACCGTTGTGCAATCTATCGCCCAAGCATTTAAAGAAAACATAATTAACAAAAAAATAGGTCCCACCTTCTTTAAAAAAAATGCGAGCTTTAGGCCCGCATTTTGCAACCCCTGCGTAAGTCGCATCTAGAAAATAAATAAAAGTTCAGGCAAAGATGTGCCATGAACAAATCGGCAGCTAAGAAACAACTTATCGAAGAAA
>JAYSSI010000050.1:0-67496 GCA_043720615.1 Pseudobdellovibrionaceae bacterium
ATGAATACATTTGCGAAGGCACGAATTGCGTAGAATAGTTGCAAGTTTAATTAACAACGAAAATTAGGTCACCTCGTTGTATACGTACAAAACCCCTTCATTTTGAATTAAAATTCCTACTGAAAGCTACGGCATAAAAACCGTAGCATTTTCTTCATCCCCGTAAATTCATCCAAATAAATATTTTTAGTGCCGCTATAAATTTATTTTTAAAATGGGGACGGAAATTTTATTTCTCAAAAGGTGATCCTTTTGGTCACCTTAGACAAAAAATAGGGAGCCATTCCGTGGCCCCCATATTTTTACCCGATAACTCTAATCGTAAGTTTCGTAACCTGCACCGCCAGTGATTTGGTGGACTTTGTTTCTAGCTTCAGTTTCGATTTTGACCTTAACTTGCTGAATAATGTCGTCTGAGACATTCATCGACTTCATTGTATCAATCGGACTTTCAGATTTATTTTCAGTGATTTTTTTCTGAAGTTCGTCTAATTTTTGCTGCTGTTCTTTTGATTTACGAGCTAAAAACTCCTTTTTTTGGGCGTGAACCGATCCATGTGAGCACTTGGAAATCCTCGCTATCTCTCTATACGATAAGCCAGCTTCTAAAAGTGATTCAATTAAGGCTGAATTTCTTTTGCGAACACGGCCAATCAATTTACCCTTGGCTTTCGCATTTTTCATCCCGGCTTTGACCCTTTCTTGAATCATTGATCTTTCTAATTGAGCGAGCGAGCCCAAAATCGTAAACATCGCAATTCCCATACTGGATTCCGTATCAATATTTTCCGTTATACTGACAAAACGGGTTTGGCAGTCCTTGAAAATCTGTAAACCTTTGAGTAAATGCATTGTGCTTCGGGCAAATCGGCTAAAAGCAAAAACGATGACTTGATCGGCCTCAAGGCGCTTCACACGATCCATCATCTTATCTAAGGCAGGGCGGCTTTCTTTAGCCCCTGAAATGCCCTGATCGGTGAAAGTTTCGTATTCTGTGATGTTATTTCGAGTACACCATTCTAAAAGTGCGCGGGCCTGCGATTCAGCGCCATTGACCTGGTCCAATGTTGAAACTCGAATATATAGAAAAGTTTTTTTAGACATGCTTTACGTCCTATTTTTGAGGGTTTTAGATGTAAAAAAAGCCCGAAGGGTTAACTTCAGGCTTAAAATTATTTTTTAGATTTTCTGTATGGGTTTAGCGGCCTGTAAGCTGCTTTGTGTATTTGGAATACGACATAATACCCTTTTGTGATTTTTCGCTGGCAAGCCCCATCATCATCAGCGTGCAAAACTTTAGCTGACCGACAAGTGCTAGCAGCAAACCAAGCCTTACAACAAACGAAACAAATTTTACGATTTCCATGGAGTGTCCTTTAACCTTTATTAAGGTTTGAAAAAATTTATTTCACACGCGCCGTCCCCGCAGTGTTGCAGCGGTCGGCGCATATGAAATCGCTCTATAGAAATTACGTGTAGTAAAAGTTGTAGCAGTCTGTAGCAAGACTTTGAAATACCTAGAAATGCTCTGAAATATTCCGCTTTCGATTATGTCGCTTTCGTTCTGTTGTTAAGTACTTAATGCGACTGACAAATTTTTATTTTGATGTATTTACTGACGGATAGAATGGCGGAGAGAGAGAGATTCGAACTCTCGTTAGGGATTAACCTAAACACGCTTTCCAAGCGTGCGCCATCAGCCACTCGGCCACCTCTCCGTTATCGAAACGTAGAAAAGTTTTAAATCATATTTGGGGCTAATTCAATGGATTGAATGCTGGTCCTTGGGCGAGTATTCCTGGACTTATATGGGGATTCAAATCTTCGATAAGGTTATTTATGGACAATAACGGATAATTAAAGATAATAATGGATAAATATGGAAAATAATTCTTACTTAGATTTTGATGAAGCGGTTCAATTCCTAAAAACAACCCCCAGCACGATGTACAAGTGGCTGCAGACGGGGAAGGTGCCTGGTCATAAACTAGGACGGCAGTGGCGATTTTTAAAAGATGAATTAGAGATTCACCTTTCAGGCAAAGGCCCCCTGATTCAGACGCAAAAAGAAATTTTAGATTTGGAAAACTTATTAATACAAAGAGGACTCAGCAATAAAACCAAAGACAGATCTAGGAAGGATCAAAAAATGGAATCAATGAACCAGAATTTAGCCGAGCAGTTGATTTGGGATGCTTATGATCATGGAACAAGAATAATTCATGTGGAGCCCCATCAAGGGAAATATGAAATTCGCTACCGTCGGCGAAAAGGATTTGATCATTTAACTGTTGTGCAAGAGCCAACGTTTAAAACATTAGACGAAAGCTGGAGAAGTATTTCATCGCCCATGCGGGAGCAAAATATGCGAAGACTTTATTTGCACCGAGGGCAGGATGAGGCTTTGCAGGTGCGATATCAAAAAATCGAGACAGTGGCAGGCTCACGGATCACGCTTCGACTTTGGAATCCAAAGCAAGATGTGATGCCTTTAGAAAAAATTGCGCAAGGTGATACTGAAACTTTGCAGACATTTAAAAACTGGATAAAGAAAAAAAGTGGTTTGATTGTGATTTGCGGAGCGACAGGATCTGGCAAAACAACAACGGTGGAGTCATTGCTCAAAGAGATTCAAGCCAAGGGCCAAGTGATCTTTACTGTGGAAAACCCTGTGGAAATTGTGATTGATGGAATCAATCAAGTCGAACTTTCGCGCAATACAGCAGATGAGTTCGAGTTAGCTTATGAACGAATTATATATTCAGATCCCGACGTGATCGCTTTTGGACTTGGCCATGTTCATGGGTTTGAAAAAGTCATTGTAGAAAAATCTTTATCGGCTGCAATGACGGGACATCTGGTGATTTTGCAGTGGCATGCTAATTCTTGTCCTGAGGCTTTGGAGCAAATTCAAAAATTTTCAGATCAAAATGTATCCTCAAATTTAATTGGCCTTTGTCATCAAAAGCTCGTGCCCTCAGAAAAAGGATTAAAAGCCATTTATCAATTTCAACAAGGTGAATCTTTAAAATAATGACAATAAGTTCAACATAAAATGGACAGTCTAATTTTGAGCTGTCCATTTTATTGACGAGTGTGCTGTAAAAACACATTCACATTTTAAGTGTTATACTGAATCCAATAACATGTATAAAAATATGGATAAATACAAAATTATTCAAAAGATAGCCGCAGGCGGCATGGCCGAAGTTTTCTTGGCTCGGTCTGCCGCCGCCATGGGGCTTGGAAAATTTGTTGCGATTAAAAAAATCCTTCCTGATTTTAGTGAAAACTCTGACTTTATAAATATGTTTAAAGCTGAAGCTAAAGTCGCTATGCAGATGCAGCACCGAAACCTTATTTCGATTTATGATTTTGGCACAGATGCCGGTGAATGTTTTTTAGTGATGGAGTTATTGAAAGGGCTTAATTTAGGCCAAATTTTAAATAGTCTTCAAAAAAGACAAATTCAAATTCCTTTGGCTATGACCTTGTATATGATTGCTGAAGCGGCCTCGGGACTTCATTACGCTCACGATATCACTATTCATAGAGATATCAGCCCAGCTAACTTAATGATCAGCTATTCCGGAGAAGTTAAAGTCATCGATTTTGGCATAGCAAAAATAAAAAATTATGGAGAACAAACACAAGCGGGTATTATTAAGGGTAAAATAAATTACATGAGTCCCGAGCAAATTGCAGGGAACAAGCTAGATTATAGAAGCGATATCTTTTCTCTAGGATTAGTCTTGTATGAAATTTTAGCGGGTCGAAGAGTTTTTCAAAGCTTATCCGGCTCTGAAAGTATAACTCAATTGCGGGATCAAAAAATTCTTTCACTTAAAAAATTACAACCTCATTTAAGTGACGAGCTTATTGCTTGTGTGGAAAAAGCTATGCAAACAGATCCTCAGGAGCGATTTAGCTCAATGGATAATTTTTCAAGAGAGCTTAGAAAAATTTTAAATAAAAATCACCCCGAGTTTACTGCCACCGAGTTATCTGAATTTATGAAACAAGAGTTTTTTCAGCGATATCAGACACAACACGATCAACTTATGGAATTTGAAATGCATAGCACAGATTCCTTAAAACTTTATGACGATACTTTAGTGACCCAGGCGCCGCTGATGTCAAATCCGTCTTTGAAAAGTTTTGAAAATAAATTCCAATTTAAAGTTCGAAAAAAATTTCGTATCCAAATCGGGGACAAGTTATGAAAAGTAAATTCCTCAATGGTCTAAAAGAGACTTTCAAGGCTTACGGACATTTTTGTTCGCAAAAAATGAATCACATTAATTTTAGTATTCCAGAACTAGTTTGGGATCAGCATTTTGTGATTGAAATTGCAAAGACTCAAGAAGATCTTGAAGCGATCTTTCGCATGCAATATGAAAGTTATTTATCAAGGGGTTTGATGAAAGCTCAGACTTCTGGATTAAGATGTACCATCTATCATTTTTTGCCGCAGACAAATCATATTATTGTTAAATACAAAGGTCTTGTTGTTGCTTCGATGACCTTAGTTGCAGATTCTCCGTTAGGATTACCAGCGGAAAAATATTTTACTGATGAAATTAATCAGCTCAGAAAAACAGGACAAGAAACCGTCGAGTTTTCTTCGCTGGTTGTTGAAAATGGATTTAAAGGTTGGTCTGAGGCTTTAACATATTTACTGATTAAGTATGCTATTAACTACGTAAAAAAGCATATGGCATCAAGTCAGGTTGTAATAAATGTTCATCCCAGCATGGTGAAATCATTTTGTAGAAATTGGTATTTCAGGCAAAAAAGTGAAGTTGTTAAATTTCATTCTGCGAAATCGGCACAAACAGTTTTACTAGCTCACTTTTTAGATGCTAAAAATGAAAATTACTTTTTTAGGTCATTTTCTACAAGTCACTACAGTAAAAATTCAGCCACTTTTATTTCGGCTCATGACAGTCGCTTTGTTTATCCCGCATTGCGAGAAGGGCATATTGTTCATCCCGTCATGACACCCGAGCTTTTGCGATATTTCTTTTTGCAAAGAACAAATCTTTATGAAGATTTGGATTTAACGTCTCGACAAATATTTTTAGAAATGTACCTGCAGTTTTTCGGAGAAGAAGAGATCGAAAGATTTTTAAATCTAGAGCGAGATATAACATTAAAAGAATATCGAATTCCTGTTTCTTCCCGAGCGGCCGTTCAGGTGGGGCAGGAAGTTCTTTTGGGCCGAGTGCGAGATGTGACAGCCAGAGGATGTTTTGTGGAAGTACCTTTTAATACTTTAGGTCGTCACACCAGTTTGTCGTTAAGTTTTAAGTTGGGTGAATCGCAAGTTCGTGTGAGTGGGCGAACTTCATGGCAAAACAATCAGCAGCAATTGCGCTACGGTCATGGTTATGGAGTACGGTTTGATCAAAAGATTCAGGAAGTTCAAAGTGAAATTAGGAACTGTTTGCCCTTAAGGCGAGTCTCCTAAAAATTTATTTTAAAAAGAAGGGCCCCATACTTTGGCAATCACAATAATAATTAATATGGGCCAGATTGCATTTAACAAGTAGGGAATCATTTCTTTAGCAATTCTTTTTTGATCTTCGTTCATAATGGCTGTCCTTGGCTTGACGCTGCCAAGTTAGCAGAACATAGGCTCTGACAGCAAGGACCAGAATAAACCTTATGCCCGGCTTCACGACATTGCATGGCAAAGGGCGACGGATTATCATCACATTTTTCATTGCAAGTGCTTTCGCTGGCTAAATTTCGTTTCTCAGGGATGAATCCGTTGATGGTTTTTCCATTTTCGGAATAAACGGTGTACCCAATTTGGAAAGTTTCAGGATTTAAACTTAATTGAAATGCTTTTCCAAAGCCAAAGGCAACTAAGGCGATCGTTCCAATAATTAGGCCTAACTTATATTCGTTCTTCATAGGTTTAATATTAAAGTCACAATGGCTAAAAGTAATGGCTTAACGACCCGTTAGGAGGAAATACCTACAAAGGTCTATCGCGGATTTCACTCTTAATAATTTCGAATGAGTCCTGTAACAAGGCCTCGAACACTGACCTCATCTGGAGAATACCACAGTGAATTCATTTTTGGATTTGAGGGTCGTAGTTCAACCATCATTTCTTTCAGTTCACCGTAGGGATAGGGGCGCAAATAGTATCGCTTAACCGTAGATTCTTGATCCACTGTTGCAACCACAAGATCCCCATTATTAGCGGTTGGCTGCGATTGCACGAGAATCATATCGCCATTAAGAATACCTTCGTCGATCATCGAATCGCCTTCGACCTTTAAGGCAAAAGATTTTGAAGCATCGCGAACAAAGGATCGCAACACAGGAAAGGTTTCGCCGGACTCGACCCGCTCAAGGGGGATGCCGGCAGCGACACTTCCTAAAAAGGGAATAGCCAAGACCTCATCAGAAGCTTTGATAAATGAGGAATGAGGAGGTCCGACCTGAGAAGCTTTATTTTTGAAAATCTGATTTCTATGGGAAAGGTCATTCTGGATGGTTTCTGAAGAATGAAGCACTTCCAAAGATCGTTTTTGATTTTGATCCCAGGAGATATAACCTTTATCTCGTAATTGCTTCAGATAATTCTGGACTGAGTTGAACGATGAGAAGCCGAAATTATCCCTAATCTCTTGATAAGAAGGGGAAATTCCAGAACTCATAATCTGTTCTTCTACAAAATGAAGAACAGTTTTTTCTTTTGGTGTCAGCGGCTTAGGGGGAGGGGACGATGGTTTTTTTTTCATAATTACTTCCACATTAATTACTAATTAGTTACACTTTCTATTTACAGTGTAAGTTCTATGAAAGTAAAGTGAAATTTTTATGCCTCAACAAAAGTCTTATTTGGTCTGGGGATTGATAGCTGAACTGACCATGGGGGCAGTGGGTGCCGCGGCGAGGTTGGTTTTTAAATCACTCAGTCTGACGACGCTGCAGTTTTGAAAACAGAGAATCAAAATCGGATTAAAAATAAAAAGCATAAAATAAGTCAGGGCCGATCGATTCTGAAGCTCTTCTAGCATTTACTCATCCTCCATTCTTATTAGCTTATCTGGACTTTGTAGAAAGACAAAGATCTAGGAGCTGAAAGTCTCAAAATAGAACAACAAAATTTTTTTATCCTTTTCCCCGGCCCCTTTTTCGAGAGAGAATGCTGAATACAATATGTACAAAAAACAAATCATTTCCGCCGCATTGTTATTTTCATCTCTAGGGTTTGCTGTTGAGCCGGCTCAGCCAGTCGCTACTCCTGTCGTCATTAATATTGAAGAAGCTTGTGTGCAAGAGCTCAAAGCTTTCCCGGGTCCATTTGATGAGAAAATTTTAAGAGCGGCTTGTAAACAAGCTAAGCTTGATCCGATTTGTTTGAGCGTCGAGGGAAAACCGATTTTCCACTATGACAAAGCGGGAGTGAAAAATGGCGGCGGTAAAAAAATTCTAGTGATCAGTGTGATTCACGGTGATGAGCGCCCAGCCGGTAGCGTCAGTCGCTTTTGGCTTGAAAGACTCCATACCATTGAGCCACGAAACTCATGGCGAGTGATTCCAGTTTTAAATCCAGACGGAGTTAAATATAAAACTCGAACGAATGCTAACAAAATTGATATCAATAGAAATTTTCCAACTCGAGATTGGGATGAAAATGCAGTGAAATATTGGAAGTCATCGACATCTTCAAATCCTCGAAGATTTCCAGGAGAGCAGCCTGGGAGCGAGCCCGAAACAAAATGTGCCCTAAAATTGATGGAAGAGTTTCGCCCTGATTTTATCGTCTCTATCCATACGCCACTGAATGTGTTGGATTTTGATGGGCCTAAAGTAAAGCCACCTGCCTTTGATTATTTGCCTTGGAAATCTTTGGGGCATTTTCCAGGAAGCTTAGGCCGATACATGTGGTCTGAAAGAAAAACTCCAGTTTTAACTGCCGAATTAAAAAGCGGCATGCCCGCCTCTTATCAGCCCTTTGAAAAGCTTCAAGATGTGATCGGAACTTTGGTCAAATTAGAAATTCCTAAAGTCAGTGCAGTTGATGATTCGAAAGCGCCAAATTAATTTGTTCGATGCGATCAGATGGACTGACAATACTGTCATGAATCTCGGCTAATTTTGCCATTAAATTTTCTTTGGCAATGCGAATGGCTTGATAAATATCTTCATGAAAGCCTTCGCCTTCAAGTTTACCGTCTTCTTCTTGCAAAATAATAGCAATACGAAACATATCTTTAAGTTTTTTAGTCCCTAAATCTATTCCGTCAGTCTCGATTTGAAGCGCCAGCTTTTTTGGATCCCGCGAAACGACACTAACAACGGTTTCTTCGGTCACGAAGGGCTCGAACTCAGCCAGCTGCTGATTCACATAAGCCTTAACATCTGAGTCCGCCTCTAGCATTTCTAAGGATTGATTCTGAAGGTTTCCCATAACTTACCTCCTTTGGCCTCTTTAATTATTTTAACAGTCCGCGCGACTTTTTTCAGAATTGGTCGAAGAATTTGACAAAAACTATCCCTGACCGAATAGATTGGGATTGGTGTCTCGACTTAAGACAAAGCAAAAATAATTAATATGTTGTCTGATTTTGAGACCTGGACCAAAATCTTGTAGGTTTCACATAAGGGGAACAGCATGAATCTAGAGCCTTCATGGAAAAGCCAGCTACTGGCTGAATTTGAAAAAGATTATATGAAAAATTTAAAATCTTTTTTGCAAATACAAAGAGCCGAAAAAAAAGAAATATTTCCGCAAGGCTCTGAATATTTTGCAGCTTTAAATTTAACTCCTTTTGATCAAGTTAAAATCGTTATCATGGGTCAAGATCCTTATCATGGTCCCAAGCAAGCCCATGGCTTAGCTTTTTCGGTAAAGCCTGGAACGCCCTTGCCTCCGTCTTTAAAAAATATTTTTAAAGAATTACAAAGTGATATGAGCTTACCCATGCCAGCCAGTGGTCATTTGCAAAAATGGGCCGATCAGGGAGTTCTTTTGTTAAATGCAGTTTTAACAGTAGAAAATGGAGCCGCCAATTCTCACCAAGGAAAAGGTTGGGAGGAATTCACTGATCAAATTATCCATATTTTAAACGATCAAAAAGAGCATTTAGTTTTTATACTATGGGGCAGTTATGCGCAAAAAAAAGGCGCTTTTATCGATCGTAAAAAGCATTTAGTCTTAGAGTCAGCTCATCCTTCGCCGCTGTCATCTTATCGAGGATTTTTTGGCTCCAAGCCATTTTCAAAAGCTAATACTTATCTTAAATTAATCGGTCAAAAGCCCATTGATTGGTCTCTTTAAGATCGCGCGATTAAAAGCGATAAATCAACTTAGCCACAAGCGTATGAGTGGTATTATTTTTTGTACCGATATCTTCGATACTTCCACTTCGTTGGGTTTCGTTAACGGCTAAGCGTAAAAATAAATTAGAACGCAAGCGGTATTGAGTTCCTATCTCTAAGCCCGTAAAGCGATCGTTACGAGAGCTGCTAACATAAGGCTCTGGTTTATAAGCATTTAAATTTGACAGCCGTTGGTTCTGAGCTGAAAGATCAATACTCCATTTTCCATATTCCAAGACAATCTGTGCAAGATTTGTGGCGCCCACAGCGTAATATGAATTTTTATCTTTAAGCTTAGGAGCAATCGCCAAGGGGTCGCCTTCATATTCATAAGCTCGATCAATCGCATAACTTCGCACAGAAGCAAAATCAGCGTAGACATCTAAAACTGCTGAAATACGCCAGCCTCTGGAATAAGTGACCAGTCGTAAAGTCGAACCAAAGACATGGACCGCACCAATAAAATCAGAATTTTTTGAATTTTCAGAAAGATTAAATGAGGTGCGGTTATCAATGGCTTTTTTTGCGCCAATAAAAAAATTGTAGCCAGCCAGCGGTTGAGCTTCTTTGCGAAGTTGCTTTTTTTCATAATATCCTGCCAGCGCAATTTGAGTGGTGGACGTGAAGTCACGGTAAGGCTCTAACATTATATTTTGTCTGAAATCGTTATCAAAATTTAAACTAGTGATTAGTTTCTTAGGCCCTTGAGGTGTGATCAGGATAGGAATTTCAACTGAGTTATTTTTGCCCACAAACTCTTTAGAAGATATTTTATATAAACTTTCATAATTTAAGCTTTTTAAAGGAAAAAGAGGAGTTAGTTCTTGAGGTGATTTAAAAATTTCATCAAGATTTTTTTTAATTTTTGAGTTTTCTGGCTGAATCATCACTTGTTGAAAATAAGTCATTGCTTCAAAGGCCAAGGACCCAATGGTTAAATTATAATTATCCCGACTAAGGCGGAGCGTCTGATGATATTCCAAAATCATTTCCCAAGCAAATGACGCGATATTCGAGCAAAGAAGAGTGTCTAGAGAAGAAATGGAAGATTGATGGGCGTGGGGCTGGCATTGAAGAAGGACTTCGAATTTTGAATTTAAGCTTTTCCAATTGAGAGGAGATTTTAAGTTTGTTTTTTCGCCTAACAGGGTGGCGGTCGAATCTAAATCCCAAACTATTTTGGCAGATTCTTTATTTTTAATATTATCACTGACAGCAAGGCCAAAGGTTGTGACAGCTTCTAAAACTGTTTTTAAATAAAGTTTATTTTTTGAATTTTCCGCAATGAATGAGGCTATTTCTCCTTCAGACAAAGGATGGTCACTTGTCAAATTTTTGGAATGTAATACCTGGGAAACAAAGTGCCGGCGTAATCCTATGCGATAAGTATGCTGCTCTAACAAATTGTTAATGAGTTTTTTTAAAGAAAGGTCGGTTGAAGCTTGTTTTTTTAATGTCCAACCAGCTTGCGTGAAATCAACATCATCCATTGCATTCCAATTCACCCAGCGAAGTCGATATTCGGTGTTGGTTTCTTTCAAGTCCAGCATGTACTGAAAAGTGTTAGCTCTTCGCGCCAGGCGAATTTTTTCAGAAAGAAAAGTTTCATCTTGATTCCAATCACAGTGAACTTCTGTATCGGGCAAACTAGAGTTCCTAATAAATTCGTATATTTTTTGACAGGTTTTTTGAGCCCAAAAGGTGTTTTCGTGAGGCTTAAAAACCGATAAATATATCGCTAATGAAGGGGACGCACCAAAGCTTTGCAGGCTCACAAGCAAGGGAAAAATCAAAGTGGCTAATAGGAAGCTTGGCCGCATAAAGTTCATTTGGATTTAATAAGCAGAAAGAGTG
Organism: Pseudobdellovibrionaceae bacterium; assembly: GCA_043720615.1. Classification (GTDB taxonomy): domain Bacteria; phylum Bdellovibrionota; class Bdellovibrionia; order Bdellovibrionales; family Bdellovibrionaceae; genus JAYWDA01. The sequence continues at coordinate 11,200 of JAYSSI010000050.1, forward strand.
CCAAGGGAGCTGGCTCCCATGGGACTTCCCTTGGGTTTGACCTTAGTTTTGGGGCTTTATAGCTGGCGATTTTGTTTTCATCGAAGTCAAAAAATGACCTTTTTCAAAACCTATCGCGACCGTGTAAGCCCTTGACTGATTCCTAGATTCACCTCAATGATATAAATGTTATTTTAACACCACGATCATCGAGGTAAAGTATGCGAAATTTAATGGGGTTTTTGATTTTGGGCGTTTTATTGGCGGCACCAAATATTCATGCAGCTAAGACATTTGTGTATTGCTCTGAAGGAAGTCCAAGTACTTTCAATCCACAACTGGCCACCGATGGTACAACCTTCAATGCATCATCTCACACAGTCTATAATCGCTTGGTAGAATTTAAAAAAGGCTCAACCGAGATTACACCTGCCCTTGCTGACAGTTGGACAATTTCAAAAGATGGATTGAAGTATACTTTTAAACTCCATAAAGGAGTTACATTTCATTCCAATGAATTTTTTAAACCAAGCCGAGAATTTAACGCTGATGATGTGATTTATTCTTTTGATGTTCAGATGAATTCCAAAAATCCATTGGCGATTAAAAATGGAAGTTATCAATACTTTAAAGGAATGGAAATGGATACCATTCTTAAGTCGATCAAAAAAATTGATGATTACACAGTTGAGATGAAGCTGTCTCGACCGGAAGCTCCCTTCTTAGCCAATTTAGGGATGGATTTCGCCAGTATCTTATCCAAAGAATATGCAGAGACTTTGTTAAAGAACGGCAAAGATCTTTCCATTATAAATACAAATCCAATTGGAACAGGTCCGTTTATTTTTAAGTCTTATCAAAAAGACACTTTAATTCGATTCACGACCAATGAGAAATATTTTTTAGGTCGTCCGCCCATTGATAATTTAGTTTTTTCCATCACGCCAGATTCAAATGTTCGATTTCAAAAACTGAAAGTCGGTGAATGCCATCTTATCATAGATCCTTCACCGCAAGATTTAGATGGAATTTCTAAAAATGCGAAATTGAAATTAAAAGAGCGTGAAGGAATTAACATTGGTTATGTGACTTTTAATACAACTAAAAAGCCTTTTGATCAGTTGAAAGTCAGACAGGCGATTGCCCATGCCTTAAATCGAGCTTCTTATATCACGGCTATTTTTATGGGGCGAGCCACTTTAGCCGTCAACCCTATTCCGCCAACCATTTGGTCTTACAATAATGAAGTCAAAGACTACGATTACAATATTGAAAAAGCGAAAGCTTTGTTGAAGGAAGCCGGTTTTCCCAATGGTTTTGAGACTGAGCTTTGGACAATGCCTGTTTCTCGCCCCTACAATCCAGCCGGTCGAAAAATGGGAGAGCTGATGCAGGCGGATCTTGCCAAAGTTGGTATTAAAGTAAAATTAATCACTTATGACTGGCCCACTTATTTAGAAAAATCTCGAAAGGGTGAACATAGTTTTGCACAAAATGGTTGGACGGGCGATAATGGCGATCCCGATAATTTTATGCATATCTTGTTAAGTTGTGCTGCGATTAAGGGCGGGACAAATAATGCTCGTTGGTGCAACAAAGAGTACGATCAGCTTGTGACTCAAGCCAAAAGCACCAGTGATCAAAAAAAGAGAGAAGTATTGTATAAAAAAGCCCAGGTTATTTTTAAGCAACAAGCACCTTGGGTTCCCGTTGCCTATGCAAAAGTTTTTAGAGCCATGTCTAAAAATGTTGAAGGTTATGAAATTCATCCATTTGGTGGAGATATATTCCATACGGTTGTTCTTAAATAATGTTGAAATTTTTTTTACATAAACTTTTTCTATTAACTATTACGCTTTTTGGCGCCAGTCTTATTGCTTTCACTTTGATTCGTATGGTGCCAGGGGATCCCGTTCTTAATTTATTGGGCGAGCGAGGTGGATCCGAAGAGCAAGTTGCTGAAATGAAGCAAAAGCTTGGTTTTGATAAAAGTTTACCTGAGCAATATTTTTTATTTGCTAAAAATGCTCTGCACGGAGATTTGGGAACTTCGGTCATTTCACAAAGACCAGTGAGTGAAGAGTTTTGGGGACGATTTCCTGCCACTCTAGAGCTAGGATTATTTTCACTAACCATTGCTTTTTTAATAGGTCTTCCGCTGGGAATTTTAGCGGCCATGAAGCGCAATACTTTTTTTGATTATGGAGTCATGGGTTTTTCTACAATTGGTTTTTCAATGCCTATTTTTTGGTGGGGCCTTTTGCTGATTTTATTTTTCAGTGTAGGTTTGGGTTGGTTTCCTGTTTCGGGTCGAATCAATGTGATTTATGATTTTCCAACACTCACTGGATTTCTTCTAATAGACTCTTGGTTTTCTGAGGAGCCGTGGGCGGCTTTTAAAAGTGCCATCAGTCATTTAATTTTACCGGCTCTTGTTTTAGGGACGATTCCTTTAGCCATTTTAGCTCGCATGACAAGATCAAGTTTGATTGAAGTTTTGGGAGAAGAGTATATTCGAGCCGCCGTAGCAAAAGGTGTTTCAAGAACCCGGCTTGTGTGGGTTCATGCCTTGAGAAATGCACTCATTCCCGTGGTCACAGTAATGGGCCTGATGTTGGGCTCGATTATGACCGGAGCTGTTTTAACAGAAACAATGTTTTCCTGGCCCGGTGTGGGGCGCTGGCTCATTAAAAGTATTGAAGCGCGAGACTATCCTGTGATTCAAGGTGGAATCTTATACACCTCTTTTGGAGTGGTCATTATAAACCTTGCTGTTGATTTAATTTATGTATGGGCGCAACCCCGCTTAAGGGGAAGACTCGGATGAAGAATTTAATTTTTAAAAACAAATCTCTTTTTTTTGGTTTGATATTAGTTGGATTTTTTCTTTTAGTGGCCATTTTATCTCCTTTGATTGCGCCTTACTTCTATGATCAAGTTTTTTCGGATCAATTAAAACTTCCCCCCGTATGGCAAGAAGGTGGGCAGCGACAATTTTTATTAGGGACGGATGATTTAGGTCGAGATCTTTTATCAAGGTTAATTTATGGGGCTCCCGTTTCTTTAGCGATTGGATTTTTTGTCGTTATTTTTTCAGTCTCTCTTGGGACTTTATTGGGATTAGTCGGTGGCACATTGCCAGGCTGGCCGGATCAAATTTTATCTCGATTGATGGATATTATTATGGCGCTTCCAAGTATGTTGATGGCCATTGTGATTGTGGCAATTCTTGGTCCCTCATTTTACAATACGGTGATCGCCATTGGAATTGTCGCATTACCCTCAGTTTATCGAATTGTTCGAGGGGCCGTCTTACTTGAGATGAGTAAAAACTATGTTCAAGCTTCTAGAAGCTTTGGAGCATCTTGGTGGAGAATTTCTTTTATTAATATTCTTCCCAATTGTTGGGCGCCATTAATTGTTCAAGCTTCTTTGGGATTTAGTGAAGCCATTTTATCAGCTGCGGCTTTAGGATTTTTAGGACTTGGAGCGCAGCCGCCAACGCCTGAATGGGGAACCATTTTAAGTGATGCGAGATCTTATTTAGAAACGTCCCCTTGGATGGTCACACTTCCGGGTCTTTGCATCTTATTTGTTGTCATGGGATTTAATTTTATTGGTGATGGCTTAAGGGATTTTCTGGATCCTAAACTTCGGAGAGTCCTATGAGTCTTTTAGAAGTTAAAAATTGGCATTTATCTTTTGAAGGACAATCTCAACTTTTAAAAGTTCTTAACGGCATCGATTTAAAAATCGAAGCTGGTCAAACTGTAGGTCTTGTTGGAGAGTCTGGCTCAGGAAAAAGTGTCATGGGTTTAAGTATCATGGGACTCTTGGCTGAAAATGCTCGTCATCTAGATGGTGAAATTTTATTTAATGGAAAAAAAATAGCGCCGGAGTTAAGAGGCTCTGAAATTTCGATGATTTTCCAAGATCCTGTGGGAAGTTTAAATCCTGCTTTTACGATAGAATATCAAATTATAGAAACATTAAAAATTCACCAGCAGCTGGAAAAAAAATCAGCAAAAGCCCGCGCTCGAGATCTTTTACAAATGGTGGGAATTCCAGACCCAGGTTCAAGACTGAGCGCCTATCCCCATGAGCTTTCAGGGGGCATGGCTCAACGAGTGATGATTGCCATAGCGATTGCGTGCAAACCTAAACTTCTGATTGCTGATGAGCCCACAACCGCTTTAGATGTCACTATTCAAGCGCAGATTTTAAATTTGCTTAAATCTCTGCAAAAAGAAAATCAATTAGCTATTCTATTGATATCTCATGATATGGGCGTGATTGCGCAAAATTGTGAACGGGTGAATGTGATGTACTGCGGAGAAGTGATCGAAGAGGGAGCGACTGAAGCAGTCATTCAGCATCCCAAGCATCCATACACTAAATCTTTGTTAAATTGTCTTCCTTCCAAATATGTTTTTTCTGATTCAGAAATTTCAAAGCTTCCTTCTATTCCAGGAGTGGTGCCGTCTTTAAGTGAACGACCGATTGGCTGCGTTTTTAAAGATCGGTGCTATAAAGTCCAAGAGATCTGTCACCAAAAGCCGCCTTATATTTTATTTCCCAATCAAAAAGCAGCCTGTTTTTTTGCTGAAGTGCCAGATCAGATGGATGTTTCTTTATGATTGAAATAAAAAACTTAAAAAAAACTTATTCGGGTGGAGTGCAGGCTTTAAGAGGTGTTGATCTAGTGATCCTCCCAAATATAACCACAGCTCTTGTTGGCGAGTCAGGTTGTGGAAAATCGACATTAGCAAAAATACTTATTGGCCTTGAAACACCCACTGAAGGCACAGTCACCTTAAATGGAAAATCATTGATTGGTATGTCTATGCTGGAAAGATCTCGTTCTATTCAAATGATATTTCAAGATTCAGGTTCTGCTTTAAATCCCAGAAAAAAAGTTTTTGATATTATTGCTGAGCCTTTGAAAATTCAAAAGGCTTCAAGTCATGAGCTTAAAAACAAAGTTTTCTCCTTAATGGAAGCTGTTGGGTTAAGACCCGAAATGGCCGATCGATTTCCCCACATGTTCAGTGGAGGTCAAAAGCAAAGAATCGGTATTGCCCGAGCCTTGATCACTGATCCTCAGTATATTATTTGTGATGAGCCCGTTTCAGCTTTAGATGTTTCAGTTCAGGCTCAAGTATTAAATTTATTATATGATCTTCAGAAATCTCGAGGTCTGAGTCTTTTATTTATTTCTCATGATTTAAGTGTGGTGCGGTTTTTATCAAAACAATTGGCAGTTATGTATTTAGGCAAAGTGGTGGAAGAGAACCTGACGGAGCAAGCGTTTAGGCAACCGCTTCACCCGTACACACAAATGCTCTTACTGAGTCTTCCTTCTATATATAAAAAACAACTTTTACAGACTCCAACAAGTTTAGAATTACCTTCACCGATAAATCCTCCGCCAGGCTGTTCCTTTCATCCACGGTGTACTTATGCTCAAGCGATTTGCCAAGTGAAAATGCCACTGCTTACCGGAAAATCAGCTTGTCATCTGGCCGAGCAGCTTGATTTGTCCGAAAGTCTCAGATAGGAATTAAAAATGCTTCAATTTAAAAAATCAGAGATTAAATATCAAAATAAGCTTTCACTTCGAGGCTTAAAAATTGACAAATGTTTACTTATTTTTGATAAAAAATTAATTCAATATCCAGAAGCTCGTAAAGTGATTAAAAAGTTTCCCCTTCGCTATGGTGTTCAGGGCGGTGAAGCTTTAAAAGATCTTAAAAAATTTCCAGTGCATGTAGAAAAAATATTAAAAATTTTACATAAAAATAATCAAAAGGATTTAACCATTATTGGCTTCGGTGGTGGATCCATTGGTGATTTTTCAGGTTTTTTTGCAAGTACTTTTAAACGAGGGGTTCAGCTTGTGTTTATCCCTTCCACTTGGCTTTCGGCGATAGATTCATCCCATGGTGGAAAAAATGGACTTAATGTAGCTCAGTTTAAAAATCAGATTGGGACTTTTTATATGGCTCAAACTATTTATATTGCCCGCGATATTTTAAAGCATCAGCCACAACCTATGATGATCGACGCGGCCGGTGAACTTTTTAAAATAGCTTTGATCGAAGGTGGAAAACTGTGGCGACAGTTTCAGAAATTACAATATTCCAATGAAAAACAGCTGTGGGAAATTTTACCTTTAGCGATTCGTGCAAAATATCAAATTGTTCAGGAAGATCCAATGGAATCAAATGGGTATCGTCAGATCCTTAATTTAGGACATACGCTGGGCCATGTGATAGAAGCCAGACTGGGAGTCAGTCACGGAGCCGCGGTCGGGCAAGGATTGGTCTTTGCAACAGAGTGGGCTTATAAAATGGGTTTTCTTGGTTCGAATCAGTACCAACTGATTTCAAGAAATTTATTTTATAAACATTTTTATTTAAGTTTAAGATCTTCTCTGGCTGACCTTGATCGTAAGAAAATTGAGACCTCTTTGATGATGGATAAAAAGAAAAGTCAAAAAAATGATTTGTACTTTATTTTCCCTGTTCGTCCAGGCTTGTGCATTCGGCATAATGTTAAAATTAAAAATATATTACAGGCGACGGATGCCTTGAAGAAAAAGAATTATCTTTGAAATTAATCGTCCTTATTGGTCACCGAGGCTCAGGAAAATCTTCATTGCTGCAGCGATTGGCGGGGGCCTTTCTAGACCAGGGCTTTTATTTTGATTTAGATCTAGAGATTGAAAAGAAAGAGGGCGGCACTGTTTCCGAAATTTTTGAAGTCAAAGGCGAAGCAGGATTTCGAAATCTTGAGGTTGAAGTTTTTCAGAAATTGTATCCTTCCGCGCAAATGATAGCCGTGGGCGCTGGTTTTGATTTAAAATTAATACCTGAATTGGCAAAAGTTGTTTGGATTCGACGTTCGACGGACTTGCAGGGTCGAATTTTTACAGATCGTCCAAGATTACTACAAGATACGGACCCCTTATCGGAGTACGAAATAAAAAGAAAAGAGCGAGAGCCTTTACTCGCTCTTCGAGCTCAATTTATTTACACAGCCCCTGAAGGGATCGCACTTAGTGATAAGGCTAAAGAGCTTGAAAGAAAGTTTTTTAAATCTTGCTTTGCAGAGGCTTCAGAAATAATCGGTGGAATCAAAACCGTGTTCCCTGCAGATCTCTCAAAAGGATTTTTTGCTCAACCAGATTATTTTGAACTGAGAGATGATATTTTATCTAAAAATCAGATAAAGCAGTTTGCTTCTTTATATGGCCCCGAGCGCTGTCTTTACTCTTTTCGAGTAAGTTCCGCTGATCATTTAGAAAGTTATGCTTTGATTGATCAGCCCATTGAAATGAAGAATCATTTACAAATATCTGAAACTAAAAAAATGATTTTCTCTTCTCATCATGATGATATTGATGAGGGGATTAGTGCTCTTGCCAAAAAAACTCAAGCCTACTTAAAACTTTCCCCATTAATTTTGCATTGGAAAGATCTTTTGGTTGGTCACCAGTGGCAGCAGAAAGATCAAAAAAATCGATCTTTCTTGCCGAGGTCCCCTGAGGGACGCTGGAAATGGTATCGACTTTATCAAAAGGGCCGACAGCTTTTAAATTTTTGGTATGAAGGTCAAAGCTCAGCTCCTGATCAACCCAGTTTTTTAGAATGGGCTCTGCAACCGAAAGAATCAGAATCTTTTGCGGCTGTGTTGGGCTCCCCTGTTTCGCACAGCTTATCACCGATGATGCATTTGGATTTTTTTCAGATTCGAAATCATTCTTTCTTTGCCATTGATATAAAAGAAGAGGAATGGAATGAGGCTCTGTCGGTTTTGCAATTAATAGGATTAAAAGCGGCAGCGGTGACTGCGCCTTTAAAAAAGATAGCTTTTCAACATTGCTCTCATCATGAGTCCTTAGCTTTGGAGCTGGGCACAGTGAACACTTTGCTATTAGAGAGTGAGTCAAAAAAATGGTTAGGAGCTAATACTGATTTTCTAGGTTTTGTGAAATCTCTTGAAGGTAAAGATCTTCAACCACCTTTTGTAATCTGGGGAGGCGGTGGAGTTTTATCGATGATCAAGAAAGCTTTGCCCGATGCTTCCGCATACTCAGTAAGACTTGCAAAACCAAAGATGAAAAATTGTGAAATTCACTCGCCTTTAACTTTGATTTGGGCAGCAGGTCCTCGCGCACAAATTCAATTTCCTCCCGATTCATGGAAGCCAAAAACTATTATTGATTTGAACTACGCCGAGAATTCTTTGGGGCGGCAATATGCTTTACAAACAAAATCTTGTTATCAATCAGGATTTAAATTTTTTTATTACCAAGCTATGGAACAACAAAAGTTTTGGAATAATTTTATCAACATTGCGTTGAACATAAACAAGAGTTGAGGTTTCCTTAAAAATACTAGATAGTGCTTTTATCAGGAGATATTATGAACTTGGGCGAATTTTTAAAATTAAAACGTGAAAATGCCTCATTGTCTCAAGGCGATGTTGCAAAAAAATTAAAATATACATCTCCGCAATTTATTTCTAATTGGGAAAGAGGAGTTTCAAGTCCTCCTATTAAGGTCCTAAAGCAAATTTCTACTCTTTATAAAGTTAACTCTGATGAGGTTTTCAATTTAATTTTGGAGCACTCTTTAACTCAGTTAAAAGCAAGTATGATGAGAGATTATTCAGTTCTAGTGAAGCGTAAAAAATAAGTCTTTTTATTTAGGTATTTACTTTACCGTGCCTATATAGATATAGGCAATTCCGCCAGTCAGCGTCTTATAACTGGTTTTCTTAAAACAATCAGTTGATTCCATCAATGAAATAAAATTCTCTCGACAGGGGAAATTTTGAGAAGATTTATGAAGGTATTCATAGGCTTCTAGTTGGCCTGTGACTAATCCGCCAAGTTTAGGCAATAATTTTTCAGAATAAAAATTGTAAAGATGAGAAATTAAAGGCCATTTCATCTGGCCAAATTCTAAAATTATGACTTGTCCATTAGGTCGCGTGACTCGAGCCATTTCCTGCAGGGCTTTCTTGGGATTTTGTACATTTCTGATTCCAAACGAAATACTGCAAACATCATAACTATTTTTTTCGTAAGGAAGATCCATTACATCAGCAACTTCAAATTTAATTTCTAAATTTTTACTTTGTGCTTTCTTGGGGGCGGGTCCGAGCATCTCGATACAAAAATCAGTTCCTGTCACTTCGCCTAAAGAGCCAACGGCTTTTTTAAAATGAATTGCTAAATCGCCAGTCCCCGTGGCGCAATCAAGCACTTTTTGCCCTGGCTTGACACCACTGGCTTTAACGACTTTTTTTTTCCACAAGTGGTGAACCCCTAAAGACAAAACTTGATTCGCAAGATCATATTTGCCAGCGACACGGCCAAACATATTTTTAATTTTATCTGGATGAGAAACTTGGATTTCAGAACTCATAATGGTTTTCCATCAAAGGAACGATCGACAGCTTTAAGAACACGATTCAATCGGGTCATCATCTCATCAAAGCCTTTAAATGTGAGCGCCTGCATTCCATCAGACAAGGCATTATTAGGATCAGAGTGAACTTCGACGATAAGTCCATCCGCACCCGCAGCAGCAGAAGCTAAAGCTAGGCGTGAAACCAAAGAGCTCACTCCCACAGCATGAGAGGGATCAACGATCACCGGCAAGCGAGTGCGATCTTTAACATAAACAACCGCATTTAAGTCGAGAGTAAAGCGAGTCGAAGTTTCAAATGTTCGAATCCCACGCTCACACATTACAACATTAGGATTTCCTTCGCGATGAATATAATCAGCAGCCTTCAGCCATTCATCAACAAGAGAAGCAAAGCCACGTTTTAAAAGAACAGGCTTTTTTTGACGGCCCAATTCTTTGAGCAAAGATGTATTATGCATGTTTCGAGCGCCGATTTGATACATTCCTACAAATTCATGGATCTCTTCCATCTGACGAGGTTCCATAACTTCAGACACAAGTTGTAAACCCGTTTCTTTTAAAACATCGCGAATAAATGAGTAAGAGTCTTGACCTAAACCTTGAAAGGCAGTAGCCGAAGTTCTTACTTTCCAAATTCCGCCACGCAAAAGTTGAGCACCCGAGTTTTTAACCGCTAAAGCTGTGGTTAAAAATTGCTCGCGACTTTCAATAGAACAAGGGCCAGCAATCACTGTGAACGCTGGTCCGCCTATTTGTACTGATCCTACTTTGACAGTTTGGGTTGAGGGAGTTGTTTGCATACTTTGTATTTCCATACTACCTAATCGTATATAACGTTTTGAAGGATGATAGGTTATAGTTGTGAAGCGGCAGGATAGCATATCGCTTTTGGACTTTACAAACTTTTTAGAGGCAGGAGCTCTTCTCAGGCATGGGAATGAGTGGATTCTTTCTTTTAAAGCCTCAAAAAGAAGCACTCCTTATTCCGTTTTTAGTCCGAATTTTTATGAATTTGAAGTTGCCAAACCTCACAATTATGAAAAAGAAGCCAGCTTAAGTCAGGCTCATTTTCTTAAATTATGCCAGGATTTCCTCGAGAGCAAGACTCAGGCTGCTTTAAATTGGTCTGAGGTTCTTTGGAGGGATCCCGACTTGCATGACTTTACACAAACTTTTTCCCACACATTGAGACTTATTTCTCAAGGACAGATCGACAAAGCGGTGCCTTGTGTATTTGCACAGGCCAAAGCTCAAATCACGCCAGCGACTTTAGTAAAAGCGCTGATAGAAATGGTCTCATTGCCAAATCACCTCTATGTCTATGGCATCTGGCAAGATGGTGAGGGGACTTTAGGCGCCACTCCTGAAGTTTTATTTGAAAAAAAAGGACTGCAAGTTTCAACCATGGCTTTAGCAGGAACGATGGCAAAATCGATCCAAAGTCGCGGCGAGATGCTGCTCAAAGATAAAAAAGAACAGCACGAAAATAAATTGGTGGTTGATGATATTCGACAACAATTAAGATCTTTAGGACATGTGCAGGTCGACCCTGTCGAACTTTTGGAATTGCCCTCACTGTGGCATTTAGTCACCCGCATTCAATTACAATTAGAAGAAGATATTGAACCTATGGAACTTTTGAAAAGGCTGCACCCAACTCCTGCGCTGGGTGTGGCGCCAAGAAATTTTGGCTGGCGTTGGATGAAAGAATGGCCACAGCAAGGCTTGCGAAAACGATTTGGCGCACCCTTCCTGATGAAAATCGATACGGATCATTGGATATGTTTGGTTGCCATTCGCAATTTGCAATGGGACGGTGAAGAGCTGCTGATTGGTTCCGGCTGTGGGCTGGTTCGCGACAGTGAATTAGAAAGAGAGTGGTTAGAATTGTTTTACAAGCGCGAGTCCGTTAAAAAGATATTAGGAATAAAATCATGATTCGCACGATGACAAACATGGCATTAGCTAAAAATGTGATCGACCAGCTCTTGGGCGCAGGAGTGAAAGAATTTTGCCTTTGTCCTGGGGCTCGAAATTCCCCCTTTGTTTTTCTATTTGATGAAAATCCGCAATTAAAAATTTACACTTTTTTTGACGAAAGATCGGCCGCTTTTTTTGCCTTAGGTCGAATCGCAGCCACTCGGCTACCTGTCGCAGTTTTTACAACCTCTGGTACAGCGGTGGCGGAACTTTTGCCGGCAGCGGTTGAAGCCACTTATTCGTCATTGCCATTAATTTTAGTCACAGCCGATCGTCCCAAAGCTTACCGAGGATCAGGGGCGCCCCAATCCATTGAACAAGTCGGACTTTTTTCATACTATATAGAAGCTTCTTTCGATCTGGATGAAGAAAATACGCATATTTCGATGAAGGGCTTAAGTTGGAAAAAGCCGACTCATATTAACGTTTGTTTCGCAGAGCCCTTATTGGATGAGCCTATTCCTCAAATTCAAATTCCCGAGCGCACCACGCGCACTCGTTTTCCGGTCGCAATTCCTCTGAATATGGTGGATCAGTTCCATGAATTTTTAGCGCAAAATAAACCACTCGTAATTCTTAGCACTATCCCAGAGAAATCAAGAGAGTCGGTGGTTAATTTTCTGACTCGCCTGCAAGCTCCGATTTATGCCGAAGGAATTTCTGGACTTCGAGCTCACCCCTCATTGAAACCTTACATTTTACAATCGGGTGAACGCTTGCTCAATCAACTGCTTGATCAAAAAATTTGCACGGGAATTTTGCGCATCGGGGGAGTTCCAACTCTAAGACTTTGGCGAGATCTTGAAGACAAAAGAAGCGACTGTCCGGTCTTTTCATTTGGCTATAATCACTTCACGGGATTAAGTCGAAATATTCCCCACTTTGATGATTTGGATGACTTAGGTCGAATTGACATCGAAAAACCTGAAGCCCTGAGTGAAGAATGGCAAAAAAAAGATCGGCAGATGGCTCAAACTCTGCAAAGTTTATTTGCAAAACATCCTTTCGCAGAGACAAGCATCGTAAAAAAAATATCAACATGGATGCATGAATCTTATGTGTACCTAGGAAATAGTCTGCCAATTCGAGAATGGGATTTGTCAGCTGATTACAAAATCAATCCTTTGCGTGTCGTGGGAAACCGAGGCGCCAATGGTATTGACGGTCAAATATCAACATTTCTTGGCTGGTGCCGACCCGACCAAACTCACTGGTGTGTGGTGGGTGATTTAACTGCAATGTATGATTTATCTTCGTTATGGATTTCAAAGCAGCTTCCGAAAATGAAAGTTCGAATTATTATTTTAAACAATAGCGGCGGTCAAATTTTTGATCCGATGTTTAAACGCGAAGTGTTTTTGAATCGCCATGAATTTAATTTTAAGCATTGGGCAAGCATGTGGAATTGGGATTATAGTTTATGGGAAAAAGTTCCAGAAACTCTTTCAGATTTAAGTGATCGTCACATCGTTGAAATTAAAGTCTCTGCAGAAGCGACCAAGGAGTTTATAAAAGAGTGGGACGCGGCATGGAGCAACACTTAAAATTTAGCCTTATATTCATTCATGGATTTCTGGGCCAAAGCTCTGATTGGCACAGTATTGGTCCATCGGTTGCGCCAGGGGCTGAATCAGTTCACTTTTTAGATCTTAATCATGAATTAAATCTGGCTGATTTAAATTTTAAAAATTGGCCTGAAGCATTTTCAAGATGGAGCAAAACGCAAAACATCAAAGCCCCTCTGTGTCTTGTGGGTTATTCAATGGGCGGTCGCCTGATTGCATCCTTGCTCGATGCAAAGTTAGCGTTAAGAGGTGTTTTTTTAAGTTCGCATTTTGGAATTTCTGAGGGAAATCTAACTCTGCGGGCCGAGCGTAGACAAACTAACAAAATATGGGCGCAAAGATTTTTGGATGAGCCCTGGCTCCATGTCTGTCAAGAGTGGAACCGACAAGATATTTTTAAGAATTCCCAAGAGCTTATAAAAGAAGAATCCCACTTTGATCGTCAAAAATTAGCAGCTATGCTGACAGGCTTTTCTTTAAGTGAACAAAAAGATTATTCATTCCTTTGGCAAAGAAAAGATTTAAAGCTTCTTTATATAGCAGGGGAAAATGATTTAAAATATCGATCTTTGGCTGAAGAGATAAAAACAAAAGCGATCAATGCTAAAATTAGAATTTTTAAAAATTCAGGCCACCGATTGTTGCTTGATCAGCCACAACTGGTCGCCCAAGAAATTTTAAAATTTATCGCTGAGCCACTTTGTCTTTAGTGGCAGCTTTAGTGATCAAATTTTTAGCCGAGTCTTTGATAAATTTAAAGTAAGGGCCAACAGCGGTGTAAAGAATTATTTTCATACAAGGACTGCCTTCAGTCCGAGGGGCTCCTCGCGAAGCCACGCCGAAGACCTGCAAACTATTTTTATTTCGCAAGTAAGCCGGTCCACCCGAGTCACCCTGGCAAGCGCCTGATCCTTTAGACTGATCAAAAACCATTTCAGTAGGATTGAGAGATCCCATCAGAGTGACTTCAGCAGAACGAAGCTTTCCAACACCAGAAGTATCAGGCTGTTCAGCAATTTCCTTAGAAGTACGGGGCTTTTTTGCGTCTGCAATAGCATCTTCATCAAACGCAATTCCGTATCCAGCTACAGTTACAACCGTGCCTTCTCGCAATTGACGATAATCTTTTAATAATTTTACAGGGCGATAATTTGAAGGGGTAGATCCTTCATAATGGAGAACAGCAATATCATTGCTACTTCGGGGCTGAGCTTTGGGATCTTTACTAGGAATTCTAAAATCATCATTGTATTCAGGGTGAAGGATATAGTCATCAACAAGACGAGCTACTTTTTTTAAATCAGTGGGATCAATATTAGTATCAGTAGAAAATACGATATAAGTTGTCATTGATGGGTCAATACAGTGGGCAGCTGTCAAAACTAAATTTTTAGCTAATAAACTTCCAGAGCAATAGCCACCACCGCCGGTTTTGTTAAAACTAATAATACCAACGGTTCCTATCGCAATTTCATCGCCCCCTTGAGCGTCAAGGCCTTCGCGAATTCCAGATTGGCTATTTGAATTTGATTGAAAATTAGTTTTAAGATTTTCTGAGGGCCCACAAGAAGCCAAGAGAAGAGTTAAGGCAGAAGTCTTTAAGGCTGTGGCTATATTCATTTAAATTCCCCCTCGAGCTAAGACCAACATAAGAACGGCCTTTAAAAGCAGCGTTCAATTCTTAAGATAAACATTAATCAGGTGTCTGAACTTTGGACAACTATATAATTTTTGCGGGTTCCATAACGGGTCCTTATGGAAATTTTTTCATGGTTTTTTTGCAGTGATGGTGAAGTGTTATTTATAAAATTTAAAGGCTTCCGTGGCCTTTATAAGTGCCGAGCGAACCCCAATTTCTGAGGCCGCGTGACCAGCGTCAGCAATGATGTGAAGTTGAGCTTCAGGCCATGCCTGATGAAGGTCCCAAGCGCTTCTTGCCGGGCAAACAACATCGTATCGGCCTTGGATTATAACTCCTGGAATGTGACGAATCTTTGAAATATTTTCCAAAAGATAATTGGTCGTTGGAAAAAAAGCATTGTTCATAAAGTAGTGACACTCGATTCGAGCAAATGACAGTGCATAATCAGGCTCCTCAAAATCATCGATGGCTGTTTCTGAAACAATCAGTCGCGATGTTGAAGCTTCCCATTGGCTCCATGTTTTAGCCGCCTGTAAACGAACTTCATAATCATCATGGGTCAATCGTTTGTAGTAGGCTTTAACTAAGTCATGTCGCTCATTTTCAGGAATCAGCTTTTCATATTTATCAAATCGGTCAGGAAAAAGTTCTGAAGTTCCTTTTTGATAGAACCACTGAATTTCGCTGGGTCGGCAAAGGAAGATACCTCTTAAGACTAAGGCTTTCACTCTTTGCGGATGGTTGATGGCGTAAGCCAATGCTAAGGTCGAACCCCAACTGCCACCAAAAACTTGCCACTGATCTATACCAAGATGTTGTCGAAGTGTTTCAATATCGGCGATGAGGTCCCAAGTTGTATTTTCTCTAAGCTCTGCAACCGGTCGAGATTTTCCAGAGCCGCGCTGATCAAATAAAATAATATGATAAATATGCGGATCAAAATATCTTCGGTGATCAGCAGAAATTCCTCCGCCAGGACCTCCATGTAAAAATATAACAGGAATACCATTGGGGTTTCCGACTTGTTCGTAATAAAGAGTATGAAGATCAGAAACTTTTAAGTGACCTATGCGGAAAGGATCAATGGGTGGAAAAAAATCACGCATAAAAAAACTCCTTTTTATAAGGGATGAATCCAAACCGCATTTCTTTTAGCGAGGGGAATAAAGCTGGCTTGGGCTGCGACATGATTCAATTTTGCAAATTCGGAAGCTGTGACTTGATGGACTTTATGGGCAATTTCGTAATCGTCACTTAAAGTCGTGCCAAAGATTCCAGGATCATCTGAATTGAGAGTTATTTTTAGTCCCGATTCAATAAGTCGTCTGAGGGGATGGGCCTCGTGGGTTGGAAATGATTGAGTTAAATAATTACTGATAGGACAAGTTTCAAGAGTAATATCTTTTTCAATCAAATAGGCGAGAGTTTTAGGGTCATTAATAACTTGCACGCCATGCCCAATTCTTTCTGCGCCCCATTGATCCACACAGTTGCGAATTTGTTCGATCGCGCCAGAATCTGGTGATTCCCCAGCATGAGCCGTGATTCGCAAACCATTTTTTCGAGCTTTTTCAAAAAGTGGAGTGATCTTTTTTTCGTCAAAATTTTTATCGCTATCTGCCATATCAATACCAATAAATGAATCTTTATGGTCAATCATAAAGTCACATACTTTTTGGTTCAATGCGAAATCTCGGTTGCGTTGTAAAATGCAAATCAAGCCTGTGGCAATGGGCCATTTTTTTTCGGCCATTTTTAAACCTTTTGAAATGGCCTGATGAATTTTTTCGTAAGTTAAATGGGAATGACCTTCGGCGATAAAACTAGGGGCATAGCGAAATTCAATGATTAAAACATTGTCATTAAAGGCATCCTCACAAGCCTCGTATGCTAAGCGAGTGAGGATTTCTTCTGAGGCTAAAACTTTTTGGGAATTCATAAACTTACTAAGAACGGCTTCTAAATTTAACATAGGATCTAAAACTAAAAAGGCATCTTGTTTTTTGAGATGTGAAGAAGGCAATTCAAGTCCGACCGAGGGAGCCAATTCTACAAGAGTGCTCCAACGCAGACAGCAATCTAAATGACGGTGCAAATCGACCTTAGGAATACGTCTTAATTGCTGCTTAAAAAGGACCACAGAAACCTCTATTTTTTTCTTGTAACCAAGCCTTAGAACTGAGAACAATGTTCCCATGATAAAGCCCTTCGAAATTAAATCTCGCCTGTTTGATAATCCAACACAACAACCTATTTTTAAAACGGAAATAAAAACCAATGAAGGTTCTTTGACCCTGAGCGATCCCAAAGCCCTTAGGGCCTTAGTTGCTTTGATGGATATGAATGCCGTTTTAGGTGGAGCTGCTGCGCACTATGGCGGTCCTGCGGCTTTGGCTGAAATTGTCTCTGTCTTACACGCGGTTGCATTTGAGGGAGCCAAAAAAGCTGGAAAAAAATGGCATGAACTTTTTAATATCGTCAACGATGCGGGTCATTGCGAAAATATTTTCTACGCTTTAAAAGCCGATTACCAAGTAGCTGGTTTAAATTTTGAAAAACTTAAAAAATTTCGATCCGTCGATTCGCCTCTGACGGGCCACGGCGAAGTTCATTGTTTTCCTGAAGGAGTTTTGATGTCGAATGGACCATTAGGGTCTGCACTTCCTCAAACGCAAGGGTTAGCCATCGCTGATAAATTAATTGAAAATTCACGGGTCACGATCTCCATTGTTTCTGATGGCGCAAGTATGGAAGGTGAGGCCAAAGAATCTTTTGCAGCTATTCCGGGTTTAGCTAAAGCCGGGCACTTAAATCCTTACATTATGATTATCTCTGATAACAACACAAAGTTATCAGGTCGAATCGATAAAGAAGCTTTTTCTATGGAGCCATCTTTTAAAGCTTTAGAAGATTTGGGTTGGAAGCGAATTGTTTTATTAGAAGGAAATAATCTTGAAAAATGTTATCAAGCTTTGCAGGAAGCCCTGACCTTGGTTCAAAAAAATCCTACGCAGCCCGTAGTGATTCATGCCAAAACCGTTAAAGGCATCGGCACGAAAAAAACAATTGAGGCCGCCTCCGGCGGTCACGGATTTCCTTGTAAAAAAGTGTCTGAAATGACTGATTTTATCAGTGAAATTTATCTGGGAACTTCTGCCGGAGCCTTGCCCCCAGTTTTTGCAAAGTGGATTCAAGAATTAGAAGTTGAAGAAAAAAGAATTCTGGCAACTGATAAAAAAAGCGACGGAGAAAAAATTCAAAAAGGAATAGCCTCAGCAATGATCCGCGCCGCGAAAGAAGGAATGCCTTTGATTTCGGTCACTGCAGATTTGGCTGGTTCTACGGGAGTTGAAGCTTTTAGAAAAGAATTTCCTAAACAAAGTTTTGATGTGGGTGTTGCTGAAAGTAATATGGTTTCTACGGCGGCAGGACTTTCAAAAATGGGATTTATTCCCGTGGTCGATACCTTTGCTCAATTTGGCGTTACCAAAGGAGCCTTGCCTCTCACTATGGCGGCACTGTCAGAAGCTCCGATTTTTGCAGTTTATTCGCACACGGGATTTCAAGATGCGGCTGACGGCGCTTCCCACCAAGCTTTAAGTTATATTTCAATGTCAGCTTCCATTCCCCACGTTAAAGTTTACAACCTTTCATGCAGTGAAGAAGCAGATCATTTGTTTTATCAAGCCGTGAAAGAGTTTTCTAAGGACCGAGCGGCAGGAAAAACTCCATCCTCTTATATTTTCTTTTTAGGTCGCGAAAATTTTCCTAAAACATATGCACAAGGTTCAACTTATAAACTAGATCAGATTCAAGTTTTAAAAAAAGCCACAGGCTTAAAGAAAATTTTAATTGCGACCAGTGGTTCTTTAGTTCCCGAAGCCTTATTGGCTTCGGAAGAATTAGAAACAAAAGGAATCAGTGCTGCCGTGATTAATTGTTCAGCGATCAATCATGTTGATATTTCGACTTTAAAAGATGTTTTAAAATCTTGTGATGGAAAAATGATCACCGTTGAAGATCATCAATTATTAGGTGGTTTTGGACAGATTTTAACTCACTCTCTTTTGCAAAATGGTGTTTCTTTTAAAGCAAAATCTTTAGCAGTCCAGGGAGAATTTGGTCGAAGTGCTTACACAGCTTCGGATTTATATGCTTTGCATGGACTTGATAAGTCAGCCATCGTCAAAGCCGCTTTAGAGTTTCAATAAAGAACAGCTAAAGCCAATTAGAGCACTTGGTTTTGGTGATTTTTTTCTAATTCTTTTTGCCAAAAGAAATAATCAGGGCCCATTAAAGTATGGTCCATTTTGGCCAGTTTAATCGATAAGGGCAGAGCTTCATTGCGTAGAAAATTAATTTTTCGACGAGTGCCACGCTTTAAATAACTTTGTCGTTTTAAAAGAAGTGGGAAAACTTGCAGAGCATTGAAAAAATGAGCCATTTCTAATTTAAACATGCCCAATTCATCTTTCATCAGTGAAAGAACTTTAGGATCTTCAGATAAGTCCACTTCCCCAGGATCAAAATCCCCCAGGTGGGCTCGCAAAGTCGCCCAAACAAGAACCGAGAAAAGTTCTTCTGGTTTTTCTTGATCTAAAAAAACTCCCGAAACAGCAATTAATATTTTTTCAAAGATGTCGAGCTTGGCTTTGTCTTCATAGATTTGGTGAAGACTTGGCAGAATATGTTCTAGAATTCCTAAATCATAAAGTTCATGAAAGACACGCCAAGGCTCACGCAAACGCATAATTTTTAAATACTCTTCGCGTTTTCTTGGTAAGGCCGAGTTTTTTAAGGCAGGAGCTTGATCGACAATGGCTTTTCTGAGGGAAGGCTCAATGGTGAACCACAATTTATGTGAAAGTCTTATAGCGCGTAAAATTCGAATCGGATCTTCCACTAGGCGTTCTTGGGGGTCTCCGATCATTCGAATCCACCGACCTTCAAGATCGGCTTTGCCTTCGCAGTAATCCAGAAGTTCGCGCCCAATAGGATCATAAAATAAAGCATTGATCGTGAAGTCCCGACGTTGGGCATCTTCTTCGGCAGTGCCAAAGAAATTATCGTCATTGATGGGAGTTCCATCATCGTTTTCTGTGAGATCTTCTGGAGCTCGATTGCGCCGAAAAGTCGCAACTTCGTACTGCACTTGACCGCGTTTAACTAAAACTAACTTAAATCTTCTGCCAATCACGTAAGCATTTGATATTTTACGACGGACATCCGCAGGCAGAGCGCTGGTTGCAATATCATAATCTTTAGGATGTACACCAATCAGCAAATCACGAACGCAGCCGCCGACCAGGTAGCATTGAAAACCTGATTGTTGCAGGACTTCGACAATTCGAGAGGCATGCGGGTCAATCCAGTCTTCATGAAGCCGTGGCAAAGTAGACATTGTTCATTTGTAACTGAAGTCACAGATTAAGACAATTTTAGTTTTAGGGAACAAATGTGATGAATTTTAAGGCAAAAGCGAGAGAGAAACTTGGTTTAAAGGGCGCCCCCTGCTAACATCCACTGACGAGGTTAAAGTGCCTACCTTAAGTAATTTTAATTATAAAATTTACGGACCCAACCAAGGAAGAAAATGGGTTTTTCTCCATGGTCTAATGGGTTTTTTAAATAACTGGCGAACGATTATTACTCATTTAGAAGCCACTGAATGTTGTTTAACCTTTGATCAACGAGGGCATGGCGGGTCTTTTAAGCCTGAAAGTGGCTTTGCCCCAGAAGATTACGCCAATGATTTGAAGATGATTTTAGATGAACTTGGTTGGGACAAAGTCATTTTGGTAGGACACTCAATGGGTGGAAAAAATGCTCTCAATTTTGGCTCACGTTTTCCAGAGCGTTTGCTCAAGCTTGTCATAGAAGATATTTCTCCGGCTTCTGAAGTTGATGGTTGGAAATACTATGCTGATTTATTAGGAGCTGTGCCTGTACCCTTTAAGTCTCGCACAGAGGCTCGTGAATTTTTTCAGGGTGAGTTTAAAGTGAAAGTGAAAAGTCGAAACTCCATCGATGTGATTTCAGCCTACCTGTACGCTAATATGGTTGATCAGCCGGATGGTCAGGTCAGTTGGAGTTTCAGTCCAGAAGCTATTATTTCATCGGCAAAAATGGCTCGGGCCAGTGATCATTGGGATGAAGTGAAAGCTCTTCAAACCCCTACGCTTTGGGTCCGAGGGGCCGATTCGAAGGAACTCAACCGAGAGGATTATGAGAAAATCCTTTCGATGAACCGTGTCATTAGTGGTGTTGAGGTGGCTGGAGCAGGCCATTGGGTGCATTCGGAACAAGCCTTGTCTTTTGTTACTGAAATTAGCCACTTTGTGGGCGGTTTTCCTTGACGGGTTTTGACATTTTTAAGACTTCTCAGTAGGTTTGTTTTTTATTGAGTTTAATTGATGGAGAAGTGCCTTGAAATTTTCTGAGTTGACGCTGGATTCCCGCCTTCAGCAAGCGATACAAAAACTAGGTTATGATGATTGCACCCCGATTCAAGAGCAGGCCATGCCGCATGTTCTTGAAGGCCGAGACGTTGCGGGCTTAGCCCAAACAGGCACCGGAAAAACAGCCGCCTTTTTGCTGCCCTTGATGGAAAGAATTTTAAGATCTATTCCCAGTGATCAAGAAATTTCACCGGAAGAGCGAGAAAAAACACATCAAAGAGTTTACAAAGATTGGCAAGCGAGAAATTTTATTTTGGTGCTAGTTCCAACGCGTGAATTGGCTGATCAAGTTTATGATAATCTCGTGGTCTTAAGTGAGTTTTGTGGACTTCAAGGTGTTTCGATCTACGGTGGAACTGGTTATGATAAACAGCGCGAGGGCCTGAAAAAAAATCCTCAGTTTGTGATCGCAACTCCGGGTCGATTGTTAGATCTTTATAAAGAACATGATGTGGATTTAAAACAAGTGCGTGCGGTTGTGTTTGATGAAGCGGACCGTATGTTTGATATGGGTTTTAAAGATGATATGGTTTACATCCTTCATCGGATCCCTCGTGAGCGTCAGTTTTTAGTATTTAGTGCGACTTTAAATTTTGAAGTTTTAAACACAGCTTATCAATTTGGTTCAGAGCCCACTGAAATTAATATTTCTCGCGATCAAGCAAAAGCTGAAAACGTAAAAGATATTCTTTATCATGTGGGTAACAATGATAAACCCCAGCATTTACTTTCTGCGATCAAATCGCATAATCCTCAGCAATCAATTATCTTTACAAATTATAAAACAAATGTGGAGCGAATTGCCCGCTTTTTAAATGATAACGGCATTCAAGCTATGGCCATTTCTAGTTTGCTTTCTCAGCAGCAGCGCACACGCGTGATGCAAGAATTTAAAGCTCAGAACAATATGAATGTTTTGGTTGCAACTGATGTGGCCGCTCGGGGTTTAGATGTTCAGGGTGTTGATTTAGTTGTGAATTATGAATTACCCAATGATCCCGAATCTTATGTGCATCGAATTGGTCGAACGGGACGCGCTGGAGCCAGTGGAAATGCCATTAGCTTAGTCAGCGACAAAGACGTGGATTCATTGATGCGAATTGAAGAATATTTAAAGCATAAAGTTGAAGTTGGTTACTTAGAAGATTCAGCCTTAATTAAGGAATATAAGCCTATGACAAGTGATGAATTTCATTTTCGTTCGACGGAAGGTGGGAGTGGCGGTCGTGATCGCAATTCTCGTCAAGGGGGTCGAAATGATAAACCTCGAGATAATCGAAGTGGTGGAAAATGGGCTACGTCACGGCCTCCAGCAAGTCGCCCCTCACGTCCTGGGCAACCTTCGGTTGGTGCTTCAGCAGCGGGACCTGTAGCGACGGGGCAAGGTCCACAAAAAAGAAATGGTGCTTCTCAAAATCCGAATCAAAATTCTAAAAAAAGATTTGATTCAAAAAATTCGGGCGATCAAAAAAGTCGCCCTCGTCCTACGCCTTCCAAAGGTTCTCGGTCGGGTGGACCAACGCCATCAAGACCTCGTCCTAATCAAAGTTTAGGTGCTAAAGTGAAGGGCTTCTTCAAACGACTTCTTGGTTAAGATAAAACAGACTTCACCTTATTTTTAGACTTAGATTTTGATTTAGACTTGGCCTTATGCACAGCTACTTTTTTTTCTGAACTGCTTTTCTTTGCAACCACTCTCGCTTTTTTTGGTGGCGCAGGCGGTTGCATTTTATAAGTTTTCAAGGGTTGCGTCGGCTCAACGGGCGGAGAAGCCACCGCCACTGGTGGTGCGGGCTGTTCAGTCGGCGGATTTTTTAAAACAACTTTTTTCTTTTTAATAACGTTAAAATTAGGGCCAATTTGCTTAATTGTAGCTGTGGAACTATTGACAATAAATTCAACCGCTTTGTTTTGAGAAACTACTTTACTCTTGGAATTGACTTGGGCTATTCCTGGTTCTGGATTTATGACCGCGTCCATAGGATTTTCTTTCATATCGTCTTCATGAAAAAATAACTCAGGATCGAAAGCCACAAATTTAACTTGTTGAGAATCAAACGGAATTCCACCATTTGATTTTTTAGCTAAACCAGAAAGCTGAACCGCAATCGCACTTCGCGCCTTACTCCAATCGCGCCGAGTTCCTTCGGTTGCCATATTGTACATAAAGTAAATGGGTCCATCGTTGGACAAGAGCATTCCTGCCAAAGTCACTGCGGGTCCGATGGTTCCTGTTTTAGCAGCCAAAGAATCTGCGTAAGATTTTTTTTCGTAAGCTCCTAAAGTTGAATTTTGATCAACACCTGGTACAGCCAAAACATCATCCATATCCATATTCATAGCTTGAAGTTTGACTCTTAATTGACTGAGGATTTTTAGGATCGCCTCGCAACTGGCTTCGTTGTAAACGGCTTCCAAGACGTCAATATTTTTACGATTTCCATGGCCATTAACAAATAAAATTTGATTATCGGATAAACCGTCCTGATTAATAAATTCTTGAAATTTTTCAGCCCCACCTAAATATTCAAAAATCTGGTTGGCAGAATGGTTATTAGAATTTCGGTTCATTTCTTTTAAAAGAGGAATAATTGAAGACGAGTAAATCATACGCACAATTGAATTTTCTGGAGCCGTAAATTCTTCGCTAGGAACAAATTTTATATTTTGAGCACTCAACCGAGCATTAGTCTCAAGTTGAAGACCAAGCTTATTTAAATGATTTCTGGTTGTCGCATATCCGTAAGCTAAATTTTTACGAAATTTTTTAAGCTCTGTTGTGACAGTGTCTGCAGAAGGTGCGTCTGGACCATAGTAACCTGTTTCCACACTTGGCATTCCTGGTGACATCGTTTGTCCACCACTCACATTCCAGAAAAATTTAAAATTGCTGTCGAAAGTAAGATTTCTAACATTAAATATTTTCATTTTATTTAATTCGGAAATTAAATAATGTAATGACTCTTTACCAAAATAAGGATCACGTGATCCTTCAAAATGGATATCAACTGTTGAGCTATCTTTATCAGCGATTGGCATAATGTAAATTCGAGTCGCAAATTTAAATGAAGGCTTGAGGGCGGATAACGCCCAATAAGTAGTAACCAGTTTACTGACGGATCCGATAGGGAGACGTTCGTTAGCATGAATACCTTCAATTTGTGCGCTGGGATTATTGCCATCCAGCGAACAGTAGCTTGCGTTTTTAGCGGCCATGGCCGACAAAGAAACCAGGCTTCCACTTAAAATAAGGAGTCCATATATAAGTAAACTTTGAATCATAGTTGAATCCCATTCCCCTAATTAAGATTGTCTCGGGTTACTGGCATTACAAGGCCTATGCCATGGCTAAGCTGCCATTAGGTGAGGGATGGGGCGGATATTGAGGGTTATTCACTGCTTAAGAAAAGTTCAATTTAGAAACAATTACAGGGATCTTTTAAAACTCTCTAACCAGCTGAAACCTCTCACAAGTTGGTTACATTCGGTCAAAATTTCAGTGAATTTGGCCTTCTCATTGGAGCAAGTAAAAATGGCGACTCTCCTCGTTTTAAGAAGGATCACCTGGCGCAATTGCTTGTTATTTTGTCGATGAAGTAAATCAACCACTAAGCCTTGGCCTCCGGAGTGACCAAAAGTTTTAGTCCCTAGTACTTCAAATCCATAATGGGGATAGTCCCGCATCCATTTTTTAGCGTAGGTTTCGATATTTTGATTTTTTGCCAGATCGTCCATTCGAAGTGAAATTTGAGCCTTAGGAGAGTCTATTTTAGGGCCCCTATTTTGAAACTGCACTTCTGCAAACAGGCCATCGCTTTCTTTTTGAAGGGGACGCCAGGTTGATTTATTAAAGGCTAACTTAAAACCAAAACCTTGAAACGATTCCCCTTTTTCTGGATCCGTCAGGATCGACGAAGTTGTCACCGGATGGGGGGCTGCCGAGGCTGTCAGACTGGTTAATAATAGAATCAAAATTTTTTGGTACATACTTAAAAGATCGTAATTAATGAACAGTCTCAAGGCAAGGACCCAAATCGGATGGAACATCAACTAAATAGATCTGGCGACTTTGTTTCATCACGCGAGTGAAAGCCATGCGATCCGGTGAGCCTGTACTGAATGACGGCTGAATTAAAGAATCAAGGCCACTAAAAACAATCTGGGTGCAGTTTTTTTCGAAATCAAAAAGTTCAATATGATAATTGGTCTCGCCCTTATTTTTTGCACTGTAGATTAATTTGTTTTTAGAAGGAATAAACTGTAAATCTCGCCATTCAGCTTCACTTTGCTTTAAGACACGTGGTTTAAGGTTTTTGAGAGGGCTTAGCATTAAAGAATAAGTTTTCTTTTCTGGGTTTCTTTCAAGCCAAGCTAAATTCTTCTGATCCAAGGACGCGGTCGGACTCCATCTTTCAAGGTCTTTTTCAGCAAGAAAGGGAGTGATATTTTTAGATTTTACATCGTATTTAAATATTCCCAAAATATTATTTCTGAAGGAAGTAAAAAGAAAAAATGATTTAGCATTAGAAAAATAAAGGGCTTCGTTATCATAGCCTGTAGAAAAAGTCAGTCGCACAATCTCATTTCCATACAAGTCACTTTGGTAAAGTTCAGACGAAGGTTTTGCTAATGAAGAGCTCGTTGAATTGATCAGCTCTGTCAAATTTTCCTTAATTTCATCTGTGGTCGAAGCATAGACAATTTGATCGGAATCGATGTAAGCAGGATTTTTGACTTCGCCATCTTGAAATGTAATTCTACGCTCTGTGTTTCTAAGGATAACAAATTCATAAACTTGAGTATTTTTATGGGGGGCTCTTTGTGAGCTTGTAAAAAGAATCTTATCACCGTCTCGAGAAAAATGAGGAGAGTCGTTGGAGCCCTCAAAAGTCAGTTGTCGAGCGCCTTTAAGTAAAAGAAAATCTTGAGGTGGAGGAATAAGAATTTTAGGTAATGACGAACATGCCGACCAAAATAACAGAGATATAAAAATAAAAACTATTTTTGAAAATCGATGATTTTCTGAAGCAAAGAAGATGGATTTATTTGTCGAAGTACGTTTGAATTGATCCATTTTACTTTCTTGGCTGAAGTCGTTTGAATTTTATTTATTCTTACATAAATATCATGGTGAGTGATACCATGTTTTACGTCATATTTTTTTGGTTTCTTGTTCTGTTTTAAAGCTGTCCCTGGAAAAACCAGCTGTCCCTTTAAAAATGGTAAATAATCATTTTTAATCAGGCCAATTTTTTTTCCACGCAGATGTAAGTCCACATCCCATATCCATACTTCGGAATCTTTCTTCGGCTTTTTAACTGGTAATTCAGAAATTCTTTGTGATATTCGCGCCTGGCAATTTTTCTGTAGGGGACATAATAAACAAACAGGACTTTGCGAAGTGCAAACAGTTGCACCCAAGTCCATCACCGCCTGATTGATTAAGGAAGGGTCTTCCTTTTGCGCCCAGACATCAATTTTTTGCTGATATAAATTTCTTTCAGACGTTGTCCACCAAGGTCCAGTCAGTCCATAATATCTTGAGAGCACTCGAATCACATTGCCATCGACCACGCCCACTTTTTCACCAAAGGCTAGGCTAGCTACGGCACGAGAGGTATAGGGGCCAAAACCAGGAAGCTCTAGCAACTGGAGATAACTTTGTGGAAAGCCTTGAACACTTAAAATTTGAGCTGATTTATGAATATTTCGAGCTCGCGAATAATAGCCAAGACCAGCCCACATTTCTAACACCTGACTTAAAGCAGACTTTTGCAAGGTCTGCACATCAGGAAATTTTTTAAGAAATTTTTCATAAAATGGAATGACAGCGGCAACGGTTGTTTGCTGAAGCATCATTTCTGAAATCCAAATGCGATAAGGATAGCGACTTAAGCGCCAGGGAAGTGGTCTTTGATTCTGCAGATACCAGTCCCGCAGTATTTGAGCTTCTTGCATAGAGGCAATTTAAGGTAAATTTCTTTGTTTTCAATATGTTTTTGACTGATAATTGCAACATGGAATTTAAACCTTTGAGCGGCCGAGAATTTCCCCGTTTTTCAGCAATTAAAACTTTTTTCAGACTGCCATTTGTCGACCTGCAGGAAAAATTTGATGTGGCCTTATTAGGGATTCCATTTGATGGCGGCGTTTCTTACCGCCCAGGAGGGCGATTTGCGCCGGCCGCTGTGCGAAATGCGTCAAGTCTTGGCCGTGGTTTTCATTGGTCTCGAAGTCTGGCTGTTTTTGAGAAATTAAAAGTAGCTGATATCGGTGATTGTCCGACGGTGCCGATTGATCTTAACCAAACCTATGTTCAGATCGAAAAATTTATCAGCGAAGTTTTAAAAAGTGGAAAGAAATTTGTGTCTGTGGGTGGTGATCACTCAACAACATTGCCGGTCTTGCGAGCGTTGAGAAAACATTATGGTCAACCCCTAGGCTTTGTTCACTTTGATGCTCATATGGATACTTATCCTGCAGCCTGGGGCCAAGAATTTCATCATGGCTCCTTTGCCAGACATGCTATTGAAGAAGGCTTAGTTGATCCAGCAAAGATGATTCAAATAGGTTTGCGTGGTCCTTTGGCCGGAGCCGATGATCTGACTTTTATTAAAAAACATAAAATTCGCCAAATCACAGTGGAAGATGTGAACGAAAAGCCTTGGGGAGAAATTCAAAAATATTTACCCAATTTTGGAACAACACCGACCTATTTAAGTTTTGATATTGATTGTTTGGATCCAGCTTTTGCACCTGGAACAGGGACACCGATTCCTGGCGGATTAACCAGTTATCAAGTGCAAAAATTATTGCGCACTTTAAAAATTCCAAATTTAGTGGGTGGCGATGTGGTTGAAATTTCTCCGCCCTTTGATCATGCCGATATCACATCATTGATGGGCGTTGAGGTGATGTTTGAACTTCTTTGCATTATGGCTGAAGTTTAGAATCTCCTTCGAGCCATAAATTTTCTTCAGCACAAACCTCAGGCACTTTATTGCAACTAAGGAGGGTTCCTTTAGAGCGATACGCATTGCTGATACAAGCTTTATAGATTTTATTTCTAGTCGTGCATTTTGGATAAAGAATTTGCGTGATGTGAGCTGGGCGTAAGGGCTTTAGTTCTTTGGCTTCTCCGCTGGGAAAAAGCAGGGCCTTTGAGTATAAAACTCCATTGATAGGTTTTTTCCAAATATTTATATTAGAAACTATATCAGAGCCTATTTTTTGATATCCTGGATCTGTTTTCTTGGTTCCACGAGCAATTTCAGTCAATCCATAAGGACACTCTTGCAATATATTTTTTGAGGAAAAATCACTTGAAATATTGGCCAATTGAGCGCCGCAGTGGGTGTCGTTTTGATGACATCCGCAGATAAGATAAGCGTTAGGGGTGGGTACGTTGGTGGAATATTCGATATAGTTTGCCATGATACTGTCTGAACGAGATCTACAATTAAACGAAAGTAGACCGCCATGGTCACTTTCTTTTGCTTCTTCGTATTCATCCCACAGGCCGACTATATGTAATATTTCATGAATGACAAAGGAACATGAACTCTTAAGTTGTTTTTCATTGTAGTGTCTAGAGTAACTGCGGAATTTTGGATTATGATTAACTCTTATTGAAACGCCTTTTGGATCTTCGGATAAGCCTAAACCAATTTGTGGAATAGAAGTTTTAGAGTAAGTTTGATTATACCATTCAAAGCACTCTGCAACTCTTTCTCGTCCAAACGGGACTTTAACAAATTCATTTGTAGGCACATTTAAAGTAGACATTTTTGGACTTAGTTCAAAAAAAATTGGATTAACTTCAACATAATATCTTTGTTCTTCAACGCGAGTTACTTTGTAAGCGATCTTTGGGGCTCCAAAAACTCCAATGAATTCGTTTTTAGAAAAATATCTGGATTCATCGATTTTATAATCTGAACAAATTTGATCAGAACCCAAAGAGATTTGCGAAATTAAGGTCAAAAAAATATACGGGATTAGTTTCATTACCAATATCAATTCACATTTTATACCAGGCGTGTGTGTTTAAATTCGATCTAAGCAAGAAAAACTGTCTATAAATGAGACAGTGGACAATAAAAGCAGTTGCCGTCGAAGGTTTCGGTGCAAAACTTTCCTTCAGCAACATCCACGATGGAGATGAAGGCTCTTGCCCTCGGAAAACATTCTCACTTAAAAATTTGAAAAAATGAGGATCTTTAACTATTATTGAATTTCATTTGTGATATCGGCGCCATTAAGAAAATAACTTTCGTAACAATATCCATTAGGTAAAACAGCGCGAATGATGATCACTACGTTATTGGCGTCAGCAGAAATCCTCTCGGCAAATGAAAGATCGTTGTCATTGAGATAAAATAAGTTATAAGTCCAAGTGTTTCCCGTGCGAATTTTTCTTTCATAGAATGGGTGTGTGTGGGAAATTTCTATGGCCGTCATAACCCCTTGCTCAACTGAATTCACTGTGTACCTATCAAGGGCCTTTTCGATATTATCTCGGAGAGACTTGGCGCTAATCTCTCGTTCTGACCCTAAAAAATAGTCACTGGATACCAAAGCTCTTTTATTTTTCCCCAAAATTCGAATTAAACCTACTTCCCTTGCTGCGCGAGTGACTTGACTGAGTTGTATTATTTTTTTATCGAAGTCCGTATGCGAAACAAGGCGCTGTCGCGGTCTCATCAGATAAGAAAAATAAGTACTCCTATTTTCGGTGCGAATTGCAAAGTTTTCTATTTTTGTTGACGGATCTAAAATAGTAATTTCAACGGGCTTCGGCAGACTGTTGACAAGTTCTCTCATGCTATCAAACTTCATTAGGTTTCTAAATTCAATTTCTCCAAGCTTACGACCACGAAAAACAATATTTTTTTCAGACATATCGAGACCAACCAACTTGATTTTAGTTTCATAGAGCCAATCCGAAATATTGTCGGCCCTAGACAGCAGCGGGTTGATCGTTGCGAGAAAATAAGACCCTCATCATATTTTTCATTTGGTAACTCCTGGTGATTCGGACTCATGATAAGGGTTTATACAGAAAACTCCATACAGCTATTATTAAAGCAAATTATTCTTCAGAGCTTAATTTCAATTGTCACAGAATTTTATTCGACGTCGCTTAAATCGCAGTTATAATTTGAGATGGAAACATAGCCAGATGTCCCTTTTGGCTCGGCTTTGCGTTCAGCTTTTATTGTCTTACCATCTGGGCTGATCTTAAGAGTGATAACGTCTTGTGATTTGTAGACCTGATTATAAATTAAAAGGTCGCCTTTAAAAATAATACCGCTCTTAATTCCCTCATTTTGAAGTTGGGTGCCATAGAAAGTTCCGAAGGATCCGCTTCCAATTCCAGTTTTTAGTTTACGATCCTCACTAGGCTCTGCACCAATTCTACTATCAGAATCTATTAAAATAGCCTTACCATTGGTGCTGGTCACAAGGGATTCAAAATCCGCCAAAATAGTAAAACTATCGGAAGTATGGGACCTGCTATCTTTTATCTTCTGAATATCTGCCTTTGATAAATTACACTTAAGTATTGGCAACATCATATTAGTTCCAGCGAATGTTGTCGTAGCTGCGCAAAGGATTGTCGAGATAAGAGTTGGAATAAGTGTTTTCATAATTTATCCTGTTAATTTTATAGGGTTTGTAGTCAAAGCTTTTACTTCAATTATTAAACCAAAGGGACCAATCGCCTTTTCAAAATAAATGGGCAATGAGGGAATTTTACTGTCTAGGTTTTAAGAAAGTAACGAAAAAGGGCAAATGTTATCAAATTTTTCAATCAAAGTTTTAAAGAGCTAAAAACATCCAGATCACTTACACAATCGCAATTGTCTAGCCATTAAAAGATTATGAGTTCGACACAAGATGCGAAGATTATTTCGCGAATTAGATCCGCCCCAATTAACTGGCACAATGTGGTCGATTTGTACTTGAAACTTAGATTCACACGGTGTTCCGTCGGTACTCTTATATTGACAACAATCTTTGGTATCAGCGAAGACTTTCTTTTGAGGTGCACAGAAATAGATGCACGCTTTGGAGAAGATGCTAGCAAAGAAATTTCTAACGCATTAGGGATTTCAACATCCGTAGCGGAGGTAAATTCAGATTCATTTGACGTATTTAATTTAACAATTGCGCGAGTAGTTTTGTTTAAGGTTCCTTTTTTGGATTGATTGAGTTTTGACGCTAAAACAGAAATCACATCTGCCCATGAGCCACTGTGTGCAATATGAGATACGAAACTTTTTTGCTTGTTTAAGTTCTTCGAATTGCTCTTTTGTAAAAGTAATTTCAAGGCGAACTGATTCATCTTTTTGCGGTCTAACAATTTCCTGGATTTTAATTGGCATATCGAACTCTTGAGCTAAAACTTTTCTGGTTTCAAAGCCGTTGCAGTTTTTAAGACTTTCTAGAATTTCTTGGGTTTTAGACTCAGAAACGACTCCCCCTTTTTTTGCTTCTGACTCTAAACATTTTTGCAATTGAACAGCCTGGGATAAATTTAAGGTTCCTGCCTTAAGCCGATCAGCCACTTCAGGAACTGACATTAATAGCTTAGCCGCATCAATCCGTCGTAAGGCCGAAGTTTCAGAATAACCATATTTTTTAATCATCATCGTATACATGCTATCAAAGCCAAGGTCGGCATAAAGCCTGCGATTCATAATTTCAAATATATGAGTTAAAACCAAGTGCATAATCTTGCGTTCAGTTTGAACTAAGTTTTCAGTTCTAAAAAGCAGATCATCATTAGAAATATATTTTAGATTTACAGACTCATCACTTATATTTAATTGCATTTAATACTTCCTTCTTAAAAAAATAAACATAACATGTAATTTTGAGCTTAATTTTTCGGATTTTTATTATGTTTTGAATTTTAAAAAAGGTAAAAATTTACTGTCTGGATTATCCGTAAATGGCTTCTACAAAGACTATAAATATTTAAACATAGTTTAATTGAGAGCTACAAAAACCACCCGCAAGAACTATTTAAAGAAAATTAAAAATATTAAATAAAATAACGCAAAGTGACCTTTACCCCGTTTTTAGTACCAGTAAATTATTTTTCTGATTTAAAAAATACTTTTAAATTAGCAATTAAAGCTTTTAAATTTTACTCATTTTTATAAGTTTAGCAAAAATTAATTATCAATAACAGACAACTACAATCTACTTTATATCGCGATCGAGCACAGTTTTGCGGCCTTCTTGGCGGGCGTTATCGATGGCCTCATCGCATTTTGCGCGGACAAAGTCTGATAAAACTTCCATCACATCTGCGGAAGTATTCATATCACTGCGGGCTTTGATATAATCTTTTAACTTGGAAGCCACAATTAGAATTTCTTTAGGAATATGGGGTTTTACATAAGTAGCGGGGGCGGCACCGGCGGTGATCATTCTTCTAACTCCGCCATTGGCAGAAGCTGCTGGAGACTCCATGGAAACAGCAGCGGCATCGCGGTGGCGGGCCCCTGGTAAATGACTTTCCCAGCACTCCATTTTACAGAAAACGTAACCTGTTCTTAGACCATTGCAGCTGGAAACACTGCAGACGTAATATTTTTTTTTAAAACCAATAGGACTTTTGCAAGTGCTGCATTTTTTCCAGAGATCTTGCGCCAGTCCATCCATTAATTAAAATCCATCATTTCACCATCCGGTGGACGCAGACCTTTTTTCTTAATTTTTTCAACCAAAGTTGTGCGGTTGAGCTTAAGTAATAAAGCGGCTTGATTGCGATTCCATCCCGTTTTTTCTAAAGCTCGTAAGATCAGCGCATTTTCATAAAGATCTACCGCTGAATTAAAATCTAAACCATTTTCTGGAATATCAACGCAACCGATTTCACGAGATGAGTTTAAGGTAGCGCGATATTTCACAGGAAGATCTGCGACCGAAATTTCACCGTGACCTTTTAAAATAGTTAAACGTTCTATAAGATTTTCTAATTCACGAATATTTCCAGGCCAAGAGTAATTCATCAAATTTTCCATAGCATCGGCGGCAAAACCAGTAATTTTATGACCTTTGTTGCGGCGGAAGGATTCTAAAAAATGATTTAATAAAATTGGAATGTCAGATCGTCTTTCACGCAAAGCGGGGACAATAATGGGGATCACATTCAGACGATAAAATAAGTCCTCACGAAATTGGCCTTTATCCACAGCTTCTTCAAGATTGATATTCGTTGCTGCGATCACTCGCACATTCACTTGAACAGTTTTTGTACTGCCGACAGGTTCAAAGCATCTTTCTTGCAGTGAGCGCAGTAATTTCACCTGAAGACTTGGCTCAAGATCACCAATTTCATCAAGGAAAATAGTGCCGCCATCAGCCATTTCAAAACGACCAATGCGATTAGAAACAGCGCCTGTAAATGCGCCTTTGATATGGCCAAACAGTTCACTTTCAAGTAATTCTGCCGGAATCGCACCGCAATTGATAGCAACAAAGGGATGCTGAGCGCGATTGGAATTATAATGAACGGCTCTTGCAATCAATTCTTTGCCTGTGCCAGATTCACCGGTGATTAAAACAGTTGAATCTGTATCAGCCACTTTTTCTACAATGTTTAAAGCAAATTTAATCGCATCACTTTGACCGATGATTTGCTCGAATCTATATTTTTTGTTGAGCTCGGTACGAAGTTGATGATTTTCTTGCTGCAATTTTTTATGAGTCAGAGCTTTTTCGATCACGCTCATCAATTCTTCAAGATTAAAAGGCTTAGTCACAAAATGGAAAGCCCCTTTTTGCGTGGCTTTAATCGCTGTTTCAATGGATCCATGTCCCGTTAAAATAATCACTTCCGCTTGGGGATAAAGATTTTTAAGATAAGTCATAAATTCTAAACCGTCGCCATCCGGCAGACTGAGATCAACAATTGCTAAATCAATTCCACTCTCTGTTTGGCACAAAGTTTTAGCTTCTTCGATTTTATGGGCGGTGATAACGCTAAGGCCTTTACGATCTAAAACTCTAAATAGGGCTGTGCGCAGAGTGGACTCATCATCCAGTATTAGGACTCTTGGACTTCGCATGAACCTTCCTTCCATGGTGGGTTCTGATATTTAATTCTATTTTGTTTTTGACCGGACTGTCAAAAAAACCGCGTTATTCTTAAAACTCTGGACCCAAAACTGGACGAGAGAATGAAATTTTTGCTTTAAGGTCTAGAGTGGTCGAGGCAGGAATTTCCAAGCTGGCAGCGAGATCCCGAAGAACTTGCTCAATTAAAGAATATGAAAAACTATTCACATTTTTATCCCAAAGGGGTCCTCGGGAGTTATCAAATGCTTCAAACGCAAGGGCCGAAGAAAATTTAAATATTTTCCAAATTATTTTTCCATTTTTTAGATTTGGAGTGTCTAGCAGGTTTTGAATTTGTTGCTGAAGAACGTGCGTAAAAATTTGAGAAAGCCGGCTGCTTTCAGCTTTTAAAAGTAAAATTTTTTCTGAAGATTGCAGCTCAAGCTGAATTCCTGCGGGTTTTGCTTTGACGTTCATCAGCTGCATGACTTTTTGAAGGGTTTCAACCAAATTAATTTCATGAATTTGATCATGAGAAGGCTTTCTAGAAAACTCTAATAAATTTTGGATAATATCTTTACAGCGCAAAGCCCCCTGTTCAAGTGCCAGCAGGTCCGAATAAAGTGGTTTTTCAGGAGAAGTTTCCGATTTTAAAATTTGCGTAAAGGTAATAATTCCGCCCAGAGGATTATTGAGCTCATGGGCAATGCTTGAGCCAATCGTTCCTAATTCAGCGCGTTTGGTGGTATCGAGAAGCTGTTTTTCCAAGCGAAGTTTATCGGTGATATCATGGTAAATATTAAAAAATAAATTTTTTCTTTCAGAGTCTAAGCGAATGCTTTGACTGTAGACCTCATAGGTTTTTGGAGCTTGATCAATCGAATTGATATTGTAACGGGTGCCTAATTGACAACCTGGACAGGGCGAGTCTCGATGAAAAAGAACCTGATAGCATTTTGTTTTTTGATGAGCACTTTTATGGCCTAACTTTTCTGAAGACGAATTCATCTGAATAAGATCGTAGTCTTGGCTAATAATGGTGACGGGTTCAGACATCGAGTTAAAAGTCGTTTCCCACTGCTCTTTGACGGTTTGTGAATCATTCAGTTTTTGAATGCGAATCACAGCTAAGGTCACCGCTTCGGCCACTCGATTTAAAAAATCAGATTCATCTCGGGTGAAGCTTTCATTGGGAGGTCGCATAAAAAACAAAGAACCAATCCTCTCTTGTTCTTTAAATAACGGAATTTGTAATTGTGAAAAGCTCCCCATTTGTTTGATCTGAGCTTGAAAACTTTGGTCTTGCGGATAAGTTACAATTTTGATCCAAGAACATTCGGCCACTGAGGCTAAAGACTCATTCAGCATTTGTTCCATTTTTAAGATGGAATCTGCTTGATAAACGGAAAGCATCGATTTCCTTAAGGCTTCTGTTCTTGAATTAAGAACTCGCAGACGGTGCCTAGATTCGCTGAGCGAGCGAGCTCTTTTTTCGATTCTTTGCTCAAGCTCTTCTTGCAACCTTAGCAGCGTTTGATTTTGATCTTGAATTAAGGTTTCTAGATTTTGATTTTGTTTTTCTTGCTGCGCTTTTTCCAAAGCAGAAAGAATGGCTTCATTGAGGTTAACATCTGTAAAACTTTGCAGCACGCGGTGGATGCCGAATTGATTGTACAAATGCACGAGCTGTTTGGCCTCAAATTCTAAAGGTGCAACCAATAAAACCTGAGCCGCAGGATTGCGTTTTTTAAGATCGCTAAAAAATTCGGTGAATTTTTTCTCGAGGACACTTGTGACTGTCAGGGCCACGACCTCAATCGAAGAGTCTTGCAAGACAGAAAAAGCTTCCCCCAGATCATGGGTGATAACGGCCCCCATATCTTTTAAATTTGTAGGCCAAGGACCCACCAATAAAAGACTGGTCTTTAAAGTTGGCATACGGAAATCAATTCCTGATGAGATAAAACAGTGTGATCCGCATGGTCCTCAGGTAATTGAGGAATTTCCCCGACATGTTCACCGTACTTAAAATAACAAGTTCTTGCCCCTAGCTGCTTGGCCTGACGGATCTCTTCAAACAGTCGATTGCCAATACTTATAAGTTCCGTAGCTTCAATTTTTTCTGTGGCTATAATATTTTCGAAAGCAGATCTTTTCTTTTCACTTTTAAAACCATCCAAAGTGTAGACCTGCTTAAAGAAATGGCGAATACCAGCGGCATCAATTTTTTTATTCTGAGTGATTGGCGCGCCTGAAGTGACTAAAAATAATGTGTAGCTTCTGGCTAAGATCTTTAAATTTTCCAAAGCCAAGGGCAGAAGCGGTAAATTTTTTGGAATATCAGGATTATAAAAAGATTCAATGCCTGCTTGGGCCATGGGCAAAATCTGTTCAGCTCCCAAGTGACTGCCAAAATGTTTGGCGATTTCTAAGAAAATTTCTCGGTGAGAAATTTCTTTTGCAAGTTTAGATCGCCACTCAAGACAAACTTCAGTCGTGCATTTAAGACCCTGCGCTAGCATGGTATCGCAAGCTTTTCGAGCCGCCATAGGAAGAAGCAACCCTGAGGTGTCCAAAAGTGTGTCATCTAAATCAAGAGCAATGCATTTAATTTTTTTCATCATGATGTTTGTAGCATGAGGTTTTTAAATCCATTCTGGAAGCGAGGCCAGACTTCCTCGAGAGGAACTTTCTCCTGTTCCTCAACACAAATCACGGGAATATTATGATTTTGCCAGCCGTACTGTCCCAAACTTCCAAGAGTTGGATAACCAATATCTTCTCGGACAGGATAACCTGGTCCCGGGCTGATAAGTTCAGCAAAAGGCTTTCCCGGAGACCCCGTGTAAACAACGCAAGGCTCCCAAGAATGAAAATGAAAAATCACTTCTGGGTTTGCTGTTTCAATAAGGTGCACTAAGGCAGCAACTTCAGGTTCAGAAGCGGGTCTTGGTCCTGGAGAATATCTTGCTCCACGAGTGTTTTCGCCACTCCAATCATGAGAGGGAAAATTTCGATTTAAATCGATGCCGTTGCCATTGGTGCGTTCATTTTTTTTATAGCCGTCTGGATTGATACAAGGAATCAAAATCCAAGAGCGTAAAGAGCGTTGCTTTTCGGTTTCGGTCAACCAAAGTAAAAGCTTCTGAGCCATCTCGACGCCTTCTGGTTCGTCACCGTGGACTCCGCCGATGAACAAAAAAGGTCTTTGGGTTGATGAAGTGTGGATTTTTTTAAACACTTCAATTGGGTTTCCTAGCGCCGATTTTCCGAGTATTGTAGTTTGGATAGAACTCATGACATAATTAAGCCCGAAATTGACCAATTTTGGAAACGATTTTGAAAAGGATACTTTTCATGGCAAAACAAGATATGAACGAAAAATACGATACGCCCAAAGCGCCCCTTAAACTCAATACAATTATTTTGGCCGCGGGTAAGGGCACGCGCATGAAGTCACCCTTACCTAAAGTCCTTCATCCTGTCGCGGGACGACCAATGATTGAAAAGATCATCATGGCCGCCAAAGAAGGTGGATCTTCAGAAATTCGTATTGTCGTTGGACATGGTCAAAACTTAGTTCGCCAAGTGGTAGAACCCCACGGCGTATTTTGCTTTGAG
Organism: Pseudobdellovibrionaceae bacterium; assembly: GCA_043720615.1. Lineage (GTDB taxonomy): Bacteria > Bdellovibrionota > Bdellovibrionia > Bdellovibrionales > Bdellovibrionaceae > JAYWDA01. The sequence goes on from JAYSSI010000050.1 coordinate 48,959, forward strand.
CAAAAAGATCAATTAGGAACTGCGAATGCTGTGCGCAGCGCCGACGTCGATTCATTGGACGGGGATGTGCTGATCATGAATGGCGACCATCCTTTGATTGAAGGACTTGATATTAAAAATTTCGTCCGACAATTTCGAGATGAAAAATTAGATTTAGCCTTAGTTACAGCGATCGTTAAAAACCCAGGGCAGTTAGGTCGAATTGTTCGTCAAAAAGGCGAACTGCGAGCGATTGTTGAAGCTAAAGATGCAGGTCCTGATACGCTTAAAATCAATGAGATCAACACTGGAATCTATTTGGTGCGCGGAAATATTTTAGACGAATATCTTCCCCAAATTAAAAATCAAAATTCAAAAAAAGAGTATTACTTAACCGATTTAGTTTCATTGTGCTTAGAGGGTCGAAAAAAAGTTCAAGCGATCAAGTCTTCAGCGCGAGTGGCTTGGGGTGTAAATACACAAGCAGAACTTTCAAGAGCCACAAGGTACTGCTTTCACCGCAAAGTGGTAAAGTTGATGGAAGAAGGTGTTGTCGTGATTGATCCCTCTTCGACTTATATTGAAGAAACTGTCGAAGTGGGCGCGGGCAGCGTGATTTATCCAAATACATTCTTGCGTGGGAAAACTCGATTAGGTGTTTTTTGCGTTGTCGAACCCCATGTCTTTATCTCGGAATGTCAGATCGGTGATAGTGTGCAAGTGCGGGCGGGAAGTTATTTAGAAAAATCAGTGATTCACAACCGCTGTATCCTTGGTCCCTATGCGCGCCTTCGTCCCGAAACAGAAATTATGGATGAAGCTCAAATTGGAAATTTTGTAGAACTTAAAAAAGTTAAATTTGGCAAAAAATCGAAAGCCGGTCATTTAACTTATTTAGGTGATGCTGATATTGGTGATGAAGTGAACATTGGCTGTGGCACCATCACCTGTAATTACGCTGCCAATAAAAGAAAATACAAAACGACTATAGGCCATCGAGTTTTTGTTGGAAGTGACACTCAGTTTGTGGCGCCAATAAATATAGGCGATGATGCGGTGATTGGTTCGGGATCAACAATTACAAAGGATGTTCCGGCTAAAGCTTTAGCAGTGGCTCGTGGGAAACAAATCATAAAAGAAAACTATCAACCCAAAGTGGATGCAAGTTTGGTTGATCCTGCTGAAATCAAGGCCAACACGGACACGACAGTGCCTCATAAAAAGGATTAATTATGTGTGGAATCGTTGGTTATTTGGGCCCCATGAATCCCAAAGATGTGATTTTAGCGGGTTTAAAAAAACTTGAATACCGAGGCTATGACAGTGCTGGCGTTGCAATTTTGCACGATGGTTTAACGAAAAGAATTCGTGCCCAAGGAAAACTAAAAGCCTTAGAAGATAAACTTTCAGACGAAGCTTTCAATGGTCATACGGGTATTGGTCACACGCGTTGGGCGACGCATGGAGCTCCGTCCGAAAGAAATGCACATCCTCATCAAGTGGGCGGAGTCAGCCTAGTTCATAATGGTATTATTGAAAACTACCAAGAAATTCGCGAACAGTTACTCCAGCGAGGGGCTAAAATTTCCTCTGATACAGATTCAGAACTTGTCGCTCATTTGATTTCTGAAGAAGTAAAAATTCATCAGGATCTTTTAAAAGCAGTTCATGGAGTACTTCACAAATTGCAGGGCGCTTTTTCAATTGTTGTCATGTGGGAAAAAGAACCCGATCGTCTTGTCGCGTTTAAAGATGGACCTCCATTAGTGGTGGGACTGGGAGAAAAGCAAAGTTTTATCGCCAGTGATGTGCAGGCTTTGATTCAGTACACGCAAAAATTTATGTATTTAGAGGATCGCGAAATTGTTGATGTTCATGGCAATCAAATAAAAGTCTATTCTGAAGATGGCAAAATCATTCAGAAAAAAGTTGTCGAACTGAAGTGGAATCCTGAGATGGTTGAAAAACAGGGTTATTCACACTTTATGCTAAAAGAAATTTACGAGCAACCACGTGCCATTGCAGCGGCCCTCGAGCCACACGTTTCTCTCTTTGATTATTCTGTAAAACTTCAAGACTTAGGATTTAATCAAGATTTTCAAAATGTCATGGATGGACTTGATTCCGTCAAAGACTGGATTGAAACACAAAAAGTTTTAAAATCGATAGATCGATTATTTATTATTGCCTGTGGAACAAGTTATTATGCGGCGAGTGTTGGTAAATATCTGATCGAAAACATGGCCAACCTGCCGGTAGAGGTCGATATTGCCAGCGAGTTTCGTTACAGAAATCCTGTCATTCCAAAAAACAGTATGGTGATGACAATCTCTCAAAGTGGTGAGACCGCTGACACTCTTGCGGCTTTGCGAATGGCAAAGTCTAAAGGAGCGATCACATTAAGTTTATGCAACGTAAAAAATTCCACTATTGACCGCGAGGCTCATGGACACTTGTACATGAATGCCGGTCCAGAAATTGGTGTTGCTAGCACCAAGGCATTTACGTCTACATTAACGGTTTTAAATTGCTTGGCGATTGGATGGGCTCGAATTCGTGAAGCCATCACGGCCAAAGTAGAAGAAGAACATGTTCGTGCCTTACTTGCCGTTCCTTCACAGGTCGACGTCGTATTAGCCTACGATAAATATTTTGATGAAGCCGCCCATCACTTAAAATTAAATAAAGGGTTTTTATACATGGGTCGCGGAGTCAGTTATCCGATCGCTATGGAAGGCGCCTTAAAATTAAAAGAACTTGCGTACTTTCATGCCGAAGGTTACGCGGCTGGTGAAATGAAGCACGGACCATTAGCTTTGATAGACGAAACTATGGCGATTGTCATGATAGCACCCCGAGATAGTTTATTTGAAAAAACTTTAAGTAATTTAGAAGAAGCTAAAGCTCGCGGCGGTAAAATTATATCCATTGGGACGGCAGAAGATGCAGATCTTCGCAGGGTCAGTGATTATTATCTGTCCTTACCGAAAGCACATTGGACAACAAATCCTATTTTAGCAACTGTGCCTTTGCAGTTGATGGCTTTTCATTTAGCTAATCACCTTGGCTATGACGTGGATCAGCCGCGAAATTTAGCAAAGTCTGTGACTGTCGAGTAGGCGCAAGAAATAAATCACCAGTTTTTAATTTCATCTTTGATTGCGAGCAACAGCTTATTGTTGGGAAGTTTTGGTAAAGCTTTAGAATTTAAGAATGTTTTCAAATCTTCTGCTCGCCTGTTTCGATAAAGAAGTTTGGCATAATTCTCAAAGGCCAGCGGGTAGTCTTGTAATGAAATGGCTTTAAGATAATATTTTTCAGCCATGGCCTCATTTTGACTGGCTTCAAAGCAAGCAGCTAAATTATTCCAAGCGACGCCCCAGATTGGATTAAGCAAGGTGGCTTTTTCAAAATGTGAAGAGGCTTCAGCAGTAAAACCTTTTCTAAAAAGTATGGCTCCCACATTGTTATTCATCACAGCATCTTGGGGATGCAGTCGAGCTTCTCGTTGATAAAAAGTAAGAGGATCGCTCCAATCTTGACCTCGTGCAAAGGATCGCCAAGCAAAAGCGAAGATAAAAATTAATCCTATCCCCAAAGTGCATTTTAAGTAAATTTTTGGTTTCACTAATAACCATCGTTGCAGGGTCATGAGTAATAAACTTAAACCCATCCAGCTTATCAGGTAGAGCCAGCGATCTGCATAAATCCCGTCAAGGGGAATAAACACATGGCTATGCAAGATAAACCAAAGAAATAAAATAAAAACGAAAAAAGAAAACTCTTTGCTCTCACCTCGACGAATCCAAAATCGACCCAAGGCAAATAGGCTTAAAAGAGCCAACAAACAAACAGCAAGTGGTCCCCAAAATGTTGTTAGCGTTAATTCAGACAACAAAAAATCAGATGAAACAGAAAGACGCCAAGGGAAAAAGAAAATTTCTAAATAGTGATAAAAAATCATTGGCATCATGGAAATTCGAGTCAAATAATCAGCATTGTGAAAAAGCAACTGTGGACTTTCTGTTTCTGTCAGTCCTATTGAAATACGAATTGCTAAATAGCTTAAAAAAACAAAAGTAGAAGCGGCCAAAACAAGGGGCCACTTTTTATTTTGAAATAAAAAAGCATAGGCCGTACCAATTCCTAAAAATAAAGCACCCGTCTCTTTAGATAAAAGTCCTGCTGAAAAAGTCAGTAAAAGACAAAAGCTTAACAGCCATTTTTGCTCGACTTGCATAATAACAATCAAGCTTAATAGACCGAAAAAAAGATATAAAATATCTTGTGCATCAGCGAGATATAAAACCACTTCGGTATTGATCGGATGCAACAGAAAGAGCAAGCCCAGGACAAAACTCCAGTGTCTTTGCGCTGGGGCTTTAAAAAAATTTAAAGAAATTAGAAAAATAAAAAATGCGCTTAAAGCATGTAAAATAAAAAGTGGCAGACGGTATCCGCTGGGATCATTGCCAAAAAAGTTCCACATCAGGGCATAATAAGTGCTCATTAAAGGTTTATAATAAATTCCCGTCATTTCTTCAGCTCCCCCTGACCCCATAGAGGAAGAGGTAAAAAATGTTGGGAGATTATTTAAGGACTGAATATGAGTATTTTCAAGAATTTGAAGTTCATCATCTAGGATAAAAGGATTTCCCAGAAACCAGCCATAGGTTCCTAAGCAGATGAGAATATAAGCGAAGGCGATAGAAATATTTTTAAAACTCTTCATGTTGAACTAGATTAGCAATATTTTTTGGGGCTGTATATTAATCTGTAGAAGTGAGTTCTAAGGGGTGTCTAGGTATTTCCATACATTATGATAGCCTCGGACGCGCTCAACAAAGTCGATGGTTTCAAAGCCACGAGCAAGTCCATACTTCAAATTTTTAGCTTCATCGGGATCCGCTAATCGTGGCAGCACGGCTTTAATATCTCGCCATGAATAAGGGTTGCGACCTTTTTCCAAAACTAAATTTTGCGCGTCTAGGAGGTGGCCATAGCCAATATTGTAAGCAGCTAAAGCTAAGGCCAAGCGATCATTGTGGTGCACAGTTTTAGGTAAACGGTTCCAAAGATATTTAAAATAAAAAGCTCCACCCCAAATACTTTCGGTGGGATCTGTACGATCCCTAATTCCCGCCATTTTTGCAGTGTCTTCCGTCAATTGCATAAGCCCACGAACACCCGTAAAGCTTTGTGCTCCCGGCATCCAGTGGGATTCCTGAAACGCGATAGCTCCTAGAAGTCGCCAATCGGTTTTGTAAAAACGGCCTGCTTCTTTAAAAGTATATTCGTACTCAGGAAGCTTATTTTGAATACTCTTGATAAAGGTCTTGATATCATGAACTTTGAGCGCGTCAAAAAAACTTTGATAGCGAGTATGAATTCGCATGATTTCATCTTGCCGGGTCGCTCGTTGAAACCACTGATCCATGCTGATTTGTAAATCACTATGCTCGGGCTGTAAAATCCAATTCAAACTGTAATTATTGATAACAGAGCGAACTTTAACCAAGTTCGGATAGATTCTTGAAAAAAAGCGACCTTCTAAATCTTCGGCAAAAGCGCAGTCTAAAATGCCCTGTGCTGTCATTTTAAAAAGCTGATGGGCATTTAAATTCACAATTTTTTGTAAAGATATTTCGGGCACCAAAAGTTTCAGTCGATTTTCAATCAACAAGTCATTATCTTTTTCTAGAAGTCCGACAGACTTTTTATGAAGATCTTTAATGTGAAAAATTTTTAAATTATTTCTGCAAAAAAGACTTAAATGAGTTTCTTCGTAAGCAGGTCCTAGAATATAGCCCTGCCGAGTTCTGATTTCGCCGCGCAAACGACCCACCGCGAGGTCCCCTTCACCGCGAGCTAAAGACGCCATTAAGCTGGCTTCATCGGGTCGCACTGAAAAAATAAATTTAATTCCTGAAAACTCGGCAAAGTTTTGTAAAAGGTCATAATCTATTCCGGAATATTTACCGTCATGATTTTTTTGATAAACTAAAGGATTCTTTAAAGTTAAAACTCGCAAAACTTTTTTTGATTGCGACTGCAAAGCCTGTCCTGAGGATTCACTTTTAAAGTAGACCGCATCACAACCGTTCATCACAGTCATAAGAAAGCCCAAAGCGACAATTGAAATTCTCATTTTCATGTATTCCACCCATCAGGAGTTATTCTAAACAAGTGGCAAGGGCAACAAAGCATTAGGGATGTCGAGCGTAAAAAAGCATTTAAGACGTTAACCTTGCAAAATTTTCTTGGTGTGTGAATATAGGACCAGTCGTATCAAGAGCGCTTAGGATTCTTTTTTTGCGGACGACTTTGTAAAACATAACTTCGCAAGTTTTCTTGCTCTTGAAATTGAGTGGGAACTTCTTTGCGATCCAGAGTCAGTTTAATTTTTTTAACAAACTCGCGGCCAATTTTTTCATTGATCTGAGATTGAATTTGTTCTTTTAAAAAATTCAAATTATGCATCGATGAGCTGCTGGTGACCCATAAAAATAAAGTTCCTTGGTTATAACCGACGGGTTCGCATTCTTTAGCTAGGCTAGAGCCAACGTAGTCCGACCAACGGGCCCAAATTTTCCAGCGTATAAATTGCTCGGAAAGCGGGGACTTGCCATTTTCGAAAAGACTCTGTAGTACTTCCGAACCTGACTTAAATTTTGGTTTAAACTCATATTCATCGTTCATAATCGTGCTCACAGAACTAACAGGAGATGCTTTGGAATTCACTAAAAATTCAACGATCACTGTGGTGGGTGCAGGTTTAGCCGGCAGCGAGTGTGCCTGGCAATTAGCAGAGCTTGGCTACAAGGTAGTTCTCATTGAAATGCGCGGCGTGAAGGCCACCCCAGCGCATAAGACAAGTCATATGGCCGAGCTGGTCTGTTCAAATTCTTTTGGCAGTTTAGGACCTGATTCTGCCCCAGGTCAGCTGAAGTGGGAAGCCGATCAAATGCAGGCCCTGATTTTAAAAGCAGCTCGAGATTCTGCCGTTCCCGCAGGACAAGCTTTAGGCGTTGATCGGGAAAAATTCAGTGAATTGATCACCAAAGTTATCGAACGGCATCCTCGTATCGAAGTGCGACGAGAAGTGGTGGGATCACTGGCGGATCTTCCGCGCCCGGTTGTTATTGCAACGGGACCTCTCACTGATGAAGCGTTAAGCCTTGAATTACAAAAACATTTTGGAAATGAATTTCTTTATTTCTTTGATGCCATCGCGCCCATTATTGATACGGATTCCATCAATATGGATATAGCTTGGAAAGCCGATCGTTATGATAAAGGGACACCCGATTACATCAACTGTCCCTTTACAAAAGATCAGTATAATAAATTTATTTCAGAAATTGCGGCTGCAAAAAAAATTGAACCCAAGCATTTTGAACAGACTCCATTTTTTGAAGGCTGCATGCCGGTTGAAGTGATGGTGGATCGAGGACCACAAACATTGCGCTTTGGACCGATGAAGCCTGTCGGATTATTTAATCCGCGCGAAGGGCGTGAACCTTGGGCCGTGGTGCAACTTCGACAAGATAATAAAGAAGGCACAGCTTATAATATGGTGGGTTTTCAAACTCGCATGTCTTACGGAGAACAAGTGCGAGTTTTTCGTATGATTCCAGGACTTGAAAACGCGGAGTTTTTAAAACTTGGAAGTATTCACAGAAATCTTTATATCAATTCTCCAACCCAATTAAATTCAGATCTATCAAGTAAAAAAGATCCTTGGCTCTTTTTTGCAGGGCAAATAACAGGAGTTGAAGGTTATTTTGAGTCCGCGACGATTGGATTATTAGTGGCAAAATTTATTGACCAAAAAATTCATGGACAAAAATTGATCACTCCTCCAAGGGAAACTGCGATGGGCTCACTATTAGAATCCATCACAGATCCGCTTCGAGCGAAACATTTTCAGCCGACCAATATTAATTTTGGATTATTTCCACCTCTCAGTGGACTTTCTGATCATCAACGGCGAGATAAAAAATTTAAAAAGAAAGAGCAGTTAAGAAAAGCGAAAGCGGCTATGATGGCTTATCTGAATCTGACTTCGAACGATGAAAGCTATGCCAGTCCTTGTTAACAATCAGCCGCGCTCCTTTTTGATAAGTGGCGTAGGACCAAAACCAATCCAGCAAGACAAACAAACGATTTTTAAAACCAATCAAATAATAGACATGCACAAACAACCAAGCCAGCCAGGCAATCAATCCTGAAAATCGCAATTTTCTAAATTGAGCCACGGCTTTCTTGCGGCCAATGGTGGCCATCTGACCCTTATCAAAATAAATAAAAGGTTTTCTAACATCACCCCGGAAATCTCGAAGAATATTTTTAGCTGCATGTTGACCCTGCTGCATAGCCACGGGTGCTAATCCTGGCAGAGGTCCATCGTCCGAAGGAAAATGGGCTTGATCGCCAAGAACAAAAACTTCAGGAAAATTTCTTAAGCTTAAATCTTTTTCAATTAAAACTCGACCTTGGGGATCTAAATCAACTTTTAAAGTTTTATTTAAACCCGATGGCTGAACACCCGCCGCCCACAAAACCGTAGAGGCTTTAATAAATTCATTTCCAATATGAACCCCTTCGGCCGTGATGCAAGTCACTAATTGTTCAGTTCTAATTGTGACTCCCAAATCTTCAAGATCTTGATGAGCTTTTTTTGAAAGTTTTGGATCAAAGCTTGCTAAAATACGAGGGCCGGCCTCTATCAAAATAATTCGCGTTGTTTTGGGATCAATCAAATCAAAATCTTTTCCTAAAGTAAAACGGCTGATTTCGCCTAAGGCGCCGGCCAACTCGACACCTGTGGGTCCTCCGCCAACAATAATAAAGGTTAAAAGTTGCTCCCGCTTTTTTGCATCCGCTTCGCGCTCTGCCATTTCAAATGCGGTCAGCACTCTTCGCCGAATTTCAGTCGCTTGTTCTAAATTTTTAAGTCCTGGAGCAAAATCTTCCCACTCGGGGTGATTGAAATAGCTGTGCTTAGCGCCGCAAGCCAAAATCAAGTAGTCGTAATTCATAGGGCCAAAATCAGTTTCAATTTTATGAAGCTTTGGATGAATGGATTGAACTTCACCTAAAAGAACTTGAATATTTTTAGCACCCGTTAAAATAGAGCGAATGGGATAAGCAATTTCAGCGGGACTTAATCCTGCCATGGCCACTTGGTAAAGTAAGGGCTGAAAGAGATGATGATTCCTACGATCAATAAGAATTACTTCGATCTCTTTTTGATCACTTAAACTTTTAGCGGCATTGATGCCGGCGAAACCGCCACCAACGATAATGATTCTTTTCATTTTGAAAGCGTATCTTTTGAAAATTCTCAAGTCATGATATTTAGTGCAGAAGTTGCTGAATCCTGACACCGCGTGAAACGCGACTTAAATGTCCTTTTTTCAACATTGTTTTGCCACCAGAAAATATTCCTACCACTTCACCATTAATATTGAGAATTGGCGATCCACTCATTCCTTGGCGTGAGTCCGCATTCATAAACATAACTCCTTGGCCCGCTAAACGAGTTAAGCTTGGTAAAGGAACGCCCAGTTTTAAAGCTGCAGAACTTAAATTCAGTGAAGGTCCAAAAGTGACCTGCATCCCGCGACCCGTCGAGTTGAGAAAAGGGGATCGGTCTAAATTGTCATTAGAGTCAGACGGATCAGAAGACTCCTGGCAACCAGTGCAGGCGGCAAAGCCTGGAATGTAAAGATTCTGATCAAAATCTTGAAGAGGATTAACTTCTGAAGCGGCCCTTAATGAAGGAGCCAAGTTTTTTGTTAACTTAAAACCAATAAAATCAGTTTCTTCGGAGTAAAAAGAATTTCTTTGCTGAGCTCTTTCGTTAAGTGCAGGTAATTTATAAATAGAAATGCGGTCAACAAGGGGATTAAAAACAAGTTCATCGTTTTGATTAAAAATAAATATCAGTAACGATGTCTTATTTTTTTGAAATTCAAACTCATTAAAGTAGGGCTCAACAACATGAGCATTGGTCCAAAAAACACCGTTCATCATAAAGCCAGTGGCTGATGAAGTGTTTAAAAATATCTGACAGGGAGATGTTATTTTTTGATCACAAAATTGAATTTGCGAAGCAATAGTTTTTTTTGCTGTGATTTCGATACTTTTATAACTGTAAAATCTTTTTTTAAAAGCCGTATAGGCAGTCGATGGCACTTCAAATTGCACCAATGATTGGCCTTCAAAATTGGGCACAATCATTCGAAAGATGGACTGGCTGGCTTGCTTTATATTTGCCGGAATCATTGCCGAAGTCGTCGAATAAAACCCTAAATGGAAGCCATTTTGCGAAAAGGCAAAAGAACTTATCGATAATATTGCAATAAACAGAAGACGTGCCATGGGTCAGGATAAAGCAAGATTACTGCCAAGCGAATTAAGATTATAGAGCGGCTGGTGGATTCAGAGTGTGCAAGCTCTTAACAAAACAACGAAAAGGGGCGGGAGCCACCCGCGGCTCGCTAAGGATCGTATGGCCCATTTGCCATACAAGGTCCGACAACGGAGCACATAAAATAGCTACCTACACCAGAGGGCGAAACAAGGCAGTAATGATTGACGGGGCCGTTATCTGAGCTCTCGGTGAAGGTTCGATAAACTGAGTACCTAATGCCATTAATTGTTTTATATCCAGCTAAAGGGGAGCCAAAGCTTTTACAAGTTAATACCGTTTGGCTTATGACAGTACGAGAGCAGCCGAGAAATCTATTAGCAGTATCCGTATAGATAGCAAATCGAAAAGGAAAATCGAGACTACTGATCGGGCTTCCGTTGCTGGTTCTTGCATCAATATGCATGTCTACTAGATAATATCTTAAGCCATTGTTAGTAAACATGGGAATTCCAACGGTTGGTCTTATTCTAATATCATTGACTGTAAAGCCATCAACTCGAGCGCCTCTTTGAAAAAGATTTCCACTGGTTCTTCTTAAATGATTTAAGGAAATTGTGCCCCCCGTATAACTTAGAAGAGAGGGGTTGCCGCTTAAACTGTTTCTGCAATTGTTAGGGTCAGACAAGTAGGCATCGAACGCTAATAATCGTTGTTGAAAGGAAAGCACCTGCTCTTCTTGTTTATGTCGATTGTAAGTCCCTCGTAAAAATTCAAGTACTCCAAAAAATGCGACTGTAATAAGAACCATGGCAATAATCACTTCAATAACAGAAATTCCTTTTTGATTTTTTAATTCCATGGGCACCGACCTGGAGCACATCCAGTCATGTAACCAGCGGTGCCACCAGTTGGAACAATGCAGTAGTAGTAAACTCCAGAAGAAATTTTATACATCATATAATAAAACTGATAGGTTGAACCTAGAACAGTAAATGAGCCCCAGCTTGAAAGTCCCGATGTTACGCAAGTTGGGGCTTGGCCACTTATTTGGAAGAAGCTTTCTTGAGCACAACTGGTGATATTTCCTGTGATATTGTTTGTAGTTAATCTTAATTCAGTTGAAGTACTTTTATTTTTTTTGATCCAACTGCTTCCACCGTCAAAATCTAAGTTTAAAGTAGCAAAATGCTGAGTTAAACCAGGGGCCACAACAATAGGAGGTTTCCCTGCAATGGGAGACAAAGAAATTTGATTGATCTTAAGATCACCTTTTATCACTGATCCCGCAGTCAAAGTTTTTCCATCGATTCGTAATTGAGGAATAGGCTGACTCAATAATCCTAAGTAGCTGGCACCTGGCATTAAAGCTGGACACTGGGATTGAACAATTAATGCCGTTTCGATAGAACGACTCATAATTTGAACAAGCATAGATTTTTCAGCATTAACTCTTTCTTTTACACTATTGATCATTGATACAGAAATGTAACCGGTTATAACAAGAGATGTGGCCGCAAATATTAATGCCGTTACTAGTATGGATCCGTTTTGGTTTAAGTTAATTTTTATCTCCAAAGACAAGCCTCTCTCGTCAAACAAGCAGCAATAAGTCCACCAGGGCCAGGACTTGAGGTCGCGCGGACGCAATAAAAAATACCCGAATCTCTTCGGCCCGATCTTCCACCGTCGTGAATAAGTCCATTATTGTATGAGGCATAAACAAGGACATCATAAAGAGTTCCTCTGTAGGAGCGCTGATAAGTAGCCGTACTTCCAGATCGCGAAGAAGACATATCGCAGCCATAACTGATAACATCTCCTGCGGCAGTAGGAATTTTTTTCTGTCCACATGAAGAGATTAAGCCCGTCGCCGATTCAGTGATAAGCAACATAGGAAAAGTTTTAACAATTGTTTTTGCGGGTAACTTTGAGATATCCGTGAATTGGATTCGAAGATCCGTATCCCATTTTAAATAATTTTCTGCGACGGAACCAGTGCTACTGTTGGGAATAAATTGAATGCTATTAACAACAATAGTGGATGATATTTTGGCTCCAACTTCTAGGATAGTTGTAGGGCCCAAATTGATTCGATTTAAGTTAGTAATTGCTCCTGAGTATGTAGAAGGCAGAGTGCCAGTCCAAAATGATCTTGAACATTGGGATTCATCACTTGAGATTTTTAATAGATCTGATTCCACGAATGATAACTCAGTTTCGTTCCGAATTGATGTCACATTCTGAGTGATAATATATTGCATAGAGGCGACAACAGCAGCGCCAATTGCTGAAAGAGCAACAGCAATCAAAATATTGACTAAACTAAAACCTTTAGAATTTTTTAAGGTCCCCACTGTATCATTATGAGTAACAGATTCAGAGAAGTAAAGAAGCAATCAAATCTACGTCTTGTATTGAAACAAGCAAAATAACTTTAAAGGTTGTTGTAGATCAGACCTACAGTAAGAAATCGACCTTCGCCAAGATAGTCATAAGATTCTTCATACTTTTCATCGAGAAGATTATTGACTCTCAAATACAGAGATAAATGATCTGAAATATGTGCTGTGCTATTTACATTAACAAGTGAGTAGGCCGCCAAAGACTTTGTTGTTTTGCTGCCTGTTTGAGCGGATCTTTCACTGTTATAGGTGGCATCAAAACCAAGATCATAAATTGCATGGGTCCAAGTCACTCCAGCTCCTGCAATATTAAGAGGCCTGCGAACCAGCCAATCATTTGTATCTAGATCTTTAGGTTCTTGATAAGTATAGCGAAAAAACCCACGACTTTGTTCACCTAAAAGGGATGAGTAAAGAAATTCGGCGCCCTGCACTCGAGCATTATTTATATTTTGATATTTAGGCGGAAAACCTTTAGCCGTGATCAGATTAGAAAAAATAATTTCAAAGACCCCAAGCGATAATGACTGGCGTTCATTCAAAGGAATTTCCTGCGTCACTGTCGTTGAAATAGCGCGCTCAGGTTTTAAACTGCTATTTCCATATCGGCCCCAAAATTGAAACTGAGAAGGCGACCTGAAGGCTGTGGCGTATTCAATTTTAGTATTTTTTGCTAAGGTTAATCCAATTTGTGATGTGAATTCTGGCGAAAGCTGAGTGACAGTTTCCATTCGGCCACCGACTTCAAGCACCGAATTTTCGCTAAAGCTATAATCAATTTTAGTAAATATTCCCTTTTGTTCTCCGTAAGTATTCGTGCTTTCAACGCCAAAATCTCTAAACACCAAAGATTCTTTAAAGTAACTTCCGCCCCAGCGCCACAGCAGACTTTCGGTCTCAAGAACTGTGATCAGCGAACGAATATTTGTTAATTGACCAGAATAATATTCATTCGTATCGCTGACGTTTGAAGCATTCACAGGCCAAGTAAAGCTGCGTTCCGCATAAACAGATCCGACACTGATTTCTGGTTTTAAAATTGATTTCTTATCTTGGAAAGATCCAACAAAGCCTGTCAGCTGAGTTTTAAAAATTAAATCCTGCGCGTCCAATGTTTTGTATGAAGGAGGATTGGCTTGCGTCAAAAAACTTTTTTCATCGTTGCGAAAAATTCTTGCAATCCAATCTTGAGAACCACGTTTTGTGTAAGCTAAATCGGCATTAATATTATTTTGTGGATATATTTGTTGAGAACCAGTGACCGGAGAAAGTTGCTTCTTTTCAGTGCTATTCACGCGCCCTAAAAAACCTTGATTGTCTTCACTTTTTCCCTCAGCAAAGACTTGGACTTGCTTGTATTCGCTGGTGCCAAGTTCAAGACCGACACCTCGGGAGTTTTGTAGTTCTTTGCTAAAGGTTTCAATCTTAATGACTCCGGCTAGGGCTTGCCCCCCATAAAGGACAGTTTGTGGTCCCCGTAAAACTTCAATACGACGAACACTTTTTAAGCTGATCGTATTTAAATTAATAGTTCTTTGGGCCGAGCCTGGATCAAAAATAGGAATGCCATCAACAAGAATTAAAATATGACTGGAATCTCCACCTCGTAAATAAAGTGTATTTTGTTGAAAGCTAGTACTGCTGACCGAGATATTTGCATAAGATTGCAAAAGGCTTGTGATATTAGGGGCTTTTGATTTTTCAATCGTAGATTGGTCGATCACAGTTTTATTGGTTGATTTAAAACTGAGTTCTTGAACAGTGGTTTCGTAATCTTGAGCGTAAATCGATAATGGCGATAAAATTAAAACCAATAAAATATTTTTCAAAGCAAAGCTCTTCATATTATATACTGCATGTTTATTCCAATCGAAATTTATAACGATATTTAATGAGCGTTTTTACGACTTTTCCATCTTTAAATCCAGGAATAAAAACAAAATGCTGAATTGCATACAGAGCCGCTTCATCTAAACCGTATCCTAAAGACTGAATCACTTGTGGATTTTCGACTTTACCCAATTCGTTAATTATAATTTGAAGCACGATATCACCTTCAATGCGAGAACGCTTAGCTTCGTTCGGGTAAGGCACCAAAAATTCTTTTAAAACTTGAGGTGGTTTAGTCCCATCAGAGCCACGGCTACTGGCAGCATTCATTTTTTCGCTTAAAGAAATAGGCGGACTTTCAGATTGAGTATCTGCGGAAGCTTCGCGAGGCTTTATCGTTGGCAAGGCCACTTGTTTGATCTTTGGTAAGCTTGAAGAAGACGGCTTTACGGCTTCAGAGCCGATCAAATCAGCTTCTATGATAACAATGGGAGATGATTCTAAGTTGAAACTCAATAGTGGAAAAAAAAGAAGATGAATCAAGCTCGAGAGGATTAAAAAAAGTGCAAGTCTCATATCGTAAGATATTTATCATCTAGAAGATTTCAGTCAACTGGTCGTTATCTAAAAAAAAGAAATCCTCTAAGTCGAGCAAAAAGCCCATTAAGGCTGATCCAGTCGGCATACTCGACATAAACTGGGTCTTTTGATAAGTGTCTTTCTTCAGTGACAGCTCGGACTAAATAAATGCCATTGAGCATAAGCAATAAGAGCGATCTTCTCACTGAATCTGCAAAACTTTCGCTGACCAAAAAAGGAAGGCTGATCAGCCACCAAGCCATGCACTTAGAAATGTAGGCGGGATGTTTGGACCAACGGTAAGGGCCGTTAGTTAAAATTCCTCGATGAGTCAGATTGGAAAATCGGCAGCCAAAATTGAGCGAAGCCCATGTGTAAATAGAAAACAAAAATAAAATTCCACAGCCCCAAATTTGAAACAACATGGGACTATTTGAAAACCATGAACCCCAGTTGATACGATTGTCGTAATCTAAGTATTGACGGCTAACAAGGGACCAAAAGGGTTGGTAACAAACTAGAGCTGCACTCCAACCAAGAAAAGTAGGCTCTGCCGATCGCAAATGGGAATCTGTCAGTCGAAAAGACATCATGTAACCCATCGAAACAATTCCAACATCGATGGTAAAAATCAAAGCATATAAAAAATCAAAGTAGGCTTTAAATCCATTCATTTTGGAAAAATCAACTTGGTTAAAAGTGTTCAGATCTCGAACTAAATAGGTGAACATTAAAGGCAGAAAAAAACCTTTAACCAGCCAACCCAAAGTGTATGATTTAAGAGGAGCCCAAGATACTTTTTCGAAATTCAAAAGACAAAGGAGTCCAAAATGATAATACGAGTCTTGTGGTTCCGTCTGATGCTTATCGATAAAATAGAAATATGGAATAGAAAAAATAAGTAAGTAGGGAAGAAAATAATTGAGCATGGCATAATAATCACTATAGAAACTGCCATGATACTCGGGAAAGATCCAGTACAGTACGCCGATAAATCCTAAAGATCCTAACAAGCCAATGAACTTTATAAAGGTTCTTTTTAGCGAGGGATTTGAGATTGAAAAATCAAGACCCGTTGATTTTCGCAGATGAATTTTAAGAAAAATAAATTCTAATAAAAAAATAAAAAAAGCCGTCCCAAGAAGAATAAATAAGGCGTTAGCGGCAGAGGTCTCAAAAGGCTTATAAAACTTTGCTGTAAAAAGACTGAGCAAAAACACAATCAGGCCCGCAAAAACAATGCCCCCATGGGTGGCCGATCTCGGTGGTTGTTGAGTGGTCACAAAATATCCTTTGGAGATTTTCTTTAACTATACTTTTAAAAATAAAAAGGGGGAACTGATTCCCCCTTTTTATTGGACTAGACCTTAATTGTAATCCCGAATTATGGATTTACTGGTGCATAAATTGGTTTATTGGGAGTTACGATCAAGCCTCTTTGACGATCAGCTCCTGTGTTAGGAATAAAACTTGGAGGCAATTCACCAGGATGAGTGAGAGTTAAGATTTCACCCTGGGTCGTTGTTTTCATATATTTTTCAAACAATGAAACTCGAGCTCCATCGACACGGTAGTAAACTTCAACGCCTTCACCGGCTAATTTAAGTGCACTTTGTAAACCGAAAGCATTCTCTGAAATCGCTTTTCCATATTCTGCATAAGCTTTTGTAAAGCGAGCTGGATCTTTCCATAAGTTCGCTTTCATTTTTAATAAAGCATCATGCATATTTCCAAAAATTCTTTCAGAAGAAATAAGCAATTTATCAGGGCAGTCATTTTTAAAACCCTGAGGTTGAGCCGTACATAAGTTCCATGAATCACGACCTGACATAATATAAGACTTTACACCCTTCATCTGTCCGTGAATAAAGTTGGCTTTGCTCACAGAGGCAGCGCTCTTGATCATGGCCAGTGTTTGACCCTGAGAAATCGTAAAATCGATATGCGCACTTGTGTAATCTAAGTCACCAACATGAGGAACTTTAGCAACAACTTGGTTCATACCAGTTTTGTTAATCATTTCTGCTAAAAATCGACGAACGTCACCGTCAGAAGCATTTTCATCAGCTAAATCAATACTGTACTTTCCAAAGATACTTCGACCTGTGCCCTTGGCATTAGTGATCGTGTAATCCGCTCCGTAGAAAACGCTAGTTTTATAAGTATACGTATTAAGGACACGAGTCCTTGCATCACGAGTGTAGATACCGTAATTGACCGAAATTTTAGAGTTGTCGATCATAACATCTGTGTTCGTCACATTTTGAATAGTTCCAGCACTAAATGTGCTGTTAAGAAGAATAGGAATACCTACGAATAAATTAAGGAATTTGCCTTTTTCTCTGACTGAAAAAGAATCAACTTTTGTGACAGCGATATTTTTTTGAACAAGATCTTGAACGCCCGCGACGTTTCCTCGAACTAAATCTGCAAAAGCTTTTTGTCCTTGGTTTGATTTAATATTGATAAGAAATGAAAAACCTTGATCAGCGTTTTTAAATTGTGAAGTGCCGACAGAAACAAGGGCTGAATTACTTGCGATCGCCAAAGATTTTAATTGTCCTTTAGTGATTTTAACATAAGCCACGTTTTCATCTGTTTTTTGAATAAATACGGACCAAGTTCCTTTTGCGATCGAAGTCACACCTTGTGAAAGTGGACCGAAACCTGCTCCTGCAAATGAAATTAAGCCACCCGAAGTCATGTAATTTAAACTGTCACCGACCGACCAAGCTTTAAGTTGTTGTGCATTGGATGGAGGTCTTGTCATTCGAGGAAGAGAATTAATTTTTAATCTCGTTGTAACATACTGAGAAGAGTAAGTTTTGGTTCCTTTGATAGGAATTAAACCAACATAACTAAAGAAAAGTTTTTGAAGGCCACTAGCATTGTCAAACCACCAGTTGCCCGCGATGCCAATTCCGCCTTCGATCATATTATATTTTTCGACGCGAAATCCATTTTTATAATCATCAACAACGAGAGCATTAGCGGTTCCTGAGGCTCGGATGGCTTTGTCTGAATTGTGAAGTGTTAAATTTGTTACTTTAATACCTAAATCAAAATCTAAGTAAAAAGAAGGATTCCATTTAAATTTAAGCTCTGCTTTTTGCTTATCTTCAACAGGTGCAACTGGAGGTTGCTCGTCTGTATTTCCGCCAGAAGAAGAACTAGATCCTGTGTCTCCGCCAGAAGAAGAACTAGATCCTGTGTCTCCGCCTGAAGAAGAACTAGATCCTGAAGAAGAACTAGATCCTGGTTCTCCGCCAGAGCCTGGTCCGCCAGAAGATGAGTTAGATCCAGAAGATGAGTTAGATCCAGAAGATGAGTTAGATCCAGAAGATGAGTTAGATCCAGAAGATGAGTTAGA
>JAYSSI010000051.1:0-6608 GCA_043720615.1 Pseudobdellovibrionaceae bacterium
AGCACTTACCCAGCGCTCAGTCAATCGACGACTATGAAAAACTGGCCAGGCTACTGGTTAAATCTTCGTAGTCAACAATGGGACTGTTAAGGCGCTTACTTTTTTACTTGAGAAACTTCTTTTAAAACTGTTAACGATCTCTAGCCAGCTTTACCAATTGGCTAGAGATGACTGCATGATGGTGCTGTTTAACGATTGGGAACGACTTCGCCTTCGAAGACTAGGGTGCAAGCTGATTACGATTTATTGAAGGCCCCAATTAAGCTTACTTGATATTTAAGGAATCCCTTAGTGTTTCAAAAGGCTTAGCGCTGCCTGAGCTCCTGTTGATTAAATTCATTTGAATGATGACCAGAGCTGAGTAATTTGAGAATCTTTAAAAATGAATAAGAATATTCCTGATTTCATCCTACATTACAGCAGAGACGAGCCATTTCGTTCAATTACGAATGTGGCACCCCATCAACTTGAAGTTGTAATCAACGGTTTAAATGAAAAAAATACGTGGGGAATAAATCGTTTTTCGGATCTAACTTACTTAATGCAAAGATTAGAAGTCGAAAAAATAATGCATGCCCAGTTCATTGAAAATGGTGGAAAACCAGAGCTATCTAATCCTGTTTATTTCTTTTTGGGATCTAATATTCGATTTGAAGAACATCCTTTAAATGTCGCATACGCAATTAAACTATCGAAGTTAAATAAAAATCAGATCAGTTTTTCTTATGGCGATACAATGTTGTCATTCAATGAAGAAAATCGAAAACAATCAGGCGAAAGATATAATAATCCTCTATGCAATAAAATTTTCATGCTAGATGAGCTTAATAGCTTATTTGACAACAAATCATTCCCAAACGAAAATGCTCTTGCAGTCGAAGCTCATCTTTGGATACATCCAGCAGCTCAAATGGTGCAAAAGCTTGCTCGTTAAGCACTTCAATTGCAGCTAATAAATACTTCGATGAGCCCACCTTGGTCTCGGGCTTTAAAAAGCGGGCTTTCATATCTGATGGTAAAATGTGTGGGTTTATCCCCGCCTTGAGGCGACAAAGACGTAATGGGTGGGTTAAAATTGCGGTCGATGGAATGATTGGGTTTTAGCTGTTGTATTTGCCACTAATAGCAATCTGAACTATAAGTGCGAGATGGAAATTGGAATTAGAGAATGTACTTTGAATGATGTAAACGGGTTTAAAGCGCTCTTTGATCTGAACGAGATCTTTCATCGTGAACATCTTCCTTCGAGATTTCGAAAGCCTCATCTTGACTATCCTGAAGTGTTTCTCAAACAAACCTTAGAAGACATAAATGCAAAAATATTTCTAGCCATTTATGAAAGTGAGGTTGTTGGTTATGTTTATATTTTAATTAAGGATTTGCCAAATCACCCAATTGTCCAACCAGGGAAAATAATTTCTGTTGAGCAACTCACAGTTTCCCCAAGCGTCAGAAGAATGAAAGTTGGATCTCGCCTAATGAATGCAGCAGAACACTTTGCAAAGTCGAAGGGTTTTTTGAATTTGCAACTCAATGTCTGGAAATTTAACGAGACCGCTGAGAAGTTCTATGAAAAAGTCGGATATAAAGCCGCGAGTATAGTTATGACCAAGAAGATCACTGACTAGAAGAAACTTTAAACCGGCTAATAAATAATTCGATAAACTCACCTTGGTCTCATCAAGCTTCGCGGTTTTAAGGTTTTTAAATCTTTGGCGATCTCAACGCCATTTACTTTGCTTGGCTTTGAGATGTAATGCTGGGGAACCAAAATGTAATGGATTGGTTAAATTGGGGATCAATGGAAAGATTTAGTTTTGATCAGTGACGACCGGGTGTCTTTTCATTATTATGGAAAGGATGAAGAAGCTCTACGGTGATTTTGATAAGAACGACTGGCTTAGAGTTAGTCAGATGAAAGAATCTGATGTTCCAGAGACTATTATCCTTCATGGTGAAGACGGAAATATCACCGAAAATATAGCGGAATGGGAACCTGCATTTGAAAGTATTCTTTGTCGCCCTAGATGGAATATGATTGTCGGAGTTAGAAACGGCAAAAAAGTCGGTTTCGTCAATGTTTGCTGGGCCCCAATGGCGGCCCTCATCGTCCATAAATTTGCAGTCATGGGCACAAAACGATTCATTCAAATCGGCTATTGCGGAGGATTGTCCGAAAAGCTGAAGTATGGAGAAATTCTCTTAGTTCAAGCGGCAAAGGCTGAAGATGGTGTGTCCAATCAATATTTCCCAGACCAAGTCATTTTCAAATCCAGTGATGCCTTGGTTGCAGAAGCTCGGAAGATTTTAACTTCGGAATCATTCCCTTTTCAGATCGGTAATGTTGTCACCACAAGTGCTATGTTTCTTGAAACCCACAAAACAGTCAGCTTGTGGGATAAACAAGGATATATCGGTGTCGATGGAGAAACTTCAACAACGCTTGCTGTCGCTCAAAAATTCGGAGCCGAAGCTATATCACTTTTAACTTGTTCTGATAATCTTGCCTTAGGTGATAATTTTTATGAAACCAGCGCGAATAGAGTAGATTTAGAAGAAACTGCATTTGAGAGAATTCAAAAATTAGCTCTTCAGCTTTCGTGAACAGAAAACCCTTTTAAGCCGGCAAGCCCACTAATTCTTGCTTAAAATATTTATGGTAAACTTTGATGAGCTCCATGCACGCACGGTCCTCACCCGTTTTATATAAAAATATAATCATAGCTTCCATGATTTGTTTATCGATCAGCATAAGAACCTCCTAATAGGTTAATAAGTCTTCTTGCAAAGTGTGAGCTAACCTTAAGACCGCTCTAGTTTATGGATTATGTCCGAAGCGCACATCGCGCATGAGGCGTAATCCCAAAGGGATACAGCTGGAATAAGCGAAGATGAAGATCCCACGAATCACAGATGAGTTTAAAGATCTTAAGCTTCGCAGGAATTAAGGTAAGTAAATCTGTGGCGATCTCAAAGCCATTTTGCTGGCTTGGCTTTGAGATGACATACGGGGATGGGATTTTTGACGATGGGGAATTACTTCATTTACGAAGACCAGGTTGCGAGACAAGTACAATTTTTTGAATGCCCCTTATAAAGCTTGTTTCAACTTTATGGAATATCTCAATGTTTTATCGGGCTAAGCAATGCCTAACCAAGAATTGATTGAACTCATTTGTTTAATGACTACTAACCGAAGCCCAGGTAAAGAAACTCAAATGAAGATTATTCGTTATTTAAATATATTCGTCTTTCCATTTGTAATTATGATTA
This sequence comes from Pseudobdellovibrionaceae bacterium, assembly GCA_043720615.1. GTDB lineage: Bacteria > Bdellovibrionota > Bdellovibrionia > Bdellovibrionales > Bdellovibrionaceae > JAYWDA01. The sequence goes on from JAYSSI010000051.1 coordinate 3,274, forward strand.
TAGGCAGTTATTTTTTGCAGCAGCTTATTCACGAAATAAGCCCACGCCTTCTGCGATCTTCGATCTATTCAGGATTTGGCCTGCTTATTTGTATTGGGATCTTTTTTCTTATCTCCAGATCACTTTATAAGTTGTCCATGAAACCCATGCTTATTGGAGGACTTTCTTCATTACTTTATGGTTTACTGATCGGGCTGGCTGTTTCATTTTTTTCTGGGATCGGTTTCGGCTTAGTGAAAGGCTATAGTTTTAATTTCGCAAATTTGTTGCTGGAATTTCATTTAAAGTTGCTAGGCAATTCATTTCCTGCGCTCTGTGAAGAAATTATTTTTCGTGGGGGGATTGTTGAAGGCACAATGCAGCTCTTCGGCAAATGGGTTGGCCTTGCTGCTGGATCCATTACTTTTGGAGTTTTACATGTCGTCGGCATTTTTTTTGGAAATAGCGTTACTGTGTCTCAAATTCTTGGAATTAGTTTGGCGGGTCTTATGCTCAGCCTCGTCTATCTGCGGTTTGGAATATTGGGTTCGTTTGCTTGCCACCTCATGTGGAACTCCCTTGTCAGTGGATGGATAAAAGTTTATGGAATCACCGATAAAGACGCAGTTAGTACCCTGGAGGGCTCATGGGTTACTTGTTTTGTATTAGCGACAGCATGCCTGATGTTACATCTCAATTTAACGAGGGTTCATCGTAGATCTATTTTTGCTAAAGACCCTATTCTTTAACTGCTAAAAAATGATGAACATTGCCTACTCGGAGCTATGAGTGCGCTTTAAATATATCACTCATCTTACCAGTTTTTGCCTGGGCTCTCGGCTTGAAATTTATCATACCGTAAGCCTTTGGCACAAAAATTATTACTTTCATTGTTTTTTAGTCCATCGCAGTAATCCTCTTTTGAAGAAAAACTTTTCTCGCCCGCTTTGCAGCCGTTGGATTCATAACTGTATTTGTAGTTTTCACTTTTGTTGAGATCTTTTGGATCTTCGCACGCTGCGAGAAAAAAACTAAATATTACTAATATGATTTTCATTTTTAACTCCAATGTTTTGATTTTAGTTTTTTAGAATATTTAATTGTTTACGATATCTAGCCGATTGTTCAATGGGCTAGATATGACTGCATGATGGGGATGTTTAACGATGGGATTATGAATTATGGGGTGAAAGGGCCACCCATGGTGTGGCCCTAAAAAGTTTTATCTCTTATCTAGGACTTCAATATTTCCGATGATCACAGCCTTACCACTGTCATTTGATATCACGTTAAAGAGAGCAACCGTTCTCCTGTCTAATTGATTTTGGTATATGAGATAGCAATGACCACTATATACTTTAGCCTCAACAGAGGGCTTTAACCGCGAAGGATCTGCTTCAGAATAAGCAAGCCATTCGATCCCATTCGTTTTTCGGTTGTCCTCATTGGAATAAGTCTTTAAATCCTTGCAAGATTTTTCACCAAGATCATAAATATGACCGTAGCCGCCAGCGTACACATTCGGCGTAAAGATATTCTCCTTATTACCATTTACAAACACTTTCAATTGGCCTTCAGACACATCCTTCTCGTCTGCCCTTTTCCCTGATTTAAAATCAAAGATGCTTGATTTGACCCATTCGAAGGCTTGACCCACTTGAATGATGACATCATTCGACTCAGCTTTTGCATTTGATACCACACTCATCACCATCATCACTGCTACCACTACCGATTTCATATTTCCTCTTTTCTTGTTTTGCGGAAGCTTTATGCTTTCGCGTTTTTGCGAAAAGCGAAAAGCCGAAGAGAATTTCTCTAGGCTAGACAGCTTCCCACGTTTTTCTTACAGACTCCGTATTGCAAAGTATTGCGCACTTTCAGATGGATTAGATTTGAGATGAGAGTTAAAAACCTTCATAAGTCTTAGGCTTTGGACTTCCTTCCAGGAATTTGGAGGAAGGGTTATATGAAGGCGAGAGGGAGGATTGGGGTTTTAACACAACAAAAAGTGTCACACTGTCAGAATCATTACAGGCGAAATTTAATTCTAAAATTGCTATATTTAGAGCTTATTATTAATATGCCCATTTAGAAGGAATGTTATGTTTAAGTTAGCGGTACTTCTCTTTATATCTTGTTGTTCAGCGATCTCTATTGCTGGAGAGGGTTTTTTCGACTTAAGGGACAACACACCAGGATTTATTGCATCCAGCTGGGACTCGGTCGTATTGCTCGTGAGAAAAGATAGATACATAGGATCTGCATTCGTTATTGCTAAAGTAGAAAAACCCTCAGGTGATGAATTATATCTTATAACTAATAATCACGTCATTAGCGGAGAATGTAAGGTAAAGCTTCCTTGCTCGGAAATTAAAATCCTTCAAAATCCTCCTCAGCTTCCGGAAAAAGAAGTTGTTGGCAGTGCCGGCGATATACAATTTAATTCGCTAGTTATACTTAAAACATCTATAGATCCTGATCTTGCACTTATTAAAGTAACTTTAAAAAAGAGCGATGTGACTTCACTTCTTCCTCTTAAAATTTCAGACCATTGTCCTCTTAAAGAAGGGCAAAGAACATATCTCATCGGATTTCCGGCTACTGAGAAACGTTTAAACGAGGCCAGAATGCCAATTTCAGACCAAGATCTTTTATTAAAGCGATGGTCAGAAGGAATATTCGTAAAGTATGTCTTAGGAAAAGGAATAAAAAATTTATCAACTGAATCTGCACTTATCACAACTGACGCATTAAATGGAAATTCTGGTGGACCACTCTTAAACTCAGACGGCGAAGTGATTGGTGTCCTGGAGGCAGCGAGATTGAGACCGGTCGTTGGATATCCTTACATGGGCCGAGAAAAAACTGATTGGTTAAGCTGGCATTCTAGCGCAGTCAGCTGTGAGCAGCTAAAAGTTTTTTTAGACTCAAAATTCAGCCGATAGTTTAATTTAAAACAGCTAACAATTAATAATTAATAAGTGAGTCCATTCGTCTCTGCGTGAGCTTTGAATGTTTTTAGATTTGCTAAAAAAAGAATAAATAAACTGTTAACGATCTCTAGCCACTTATCCAATTGGCTAGAGATGACTGCAATTAAATCCTTTTAATAATTGGTTTAATATTAATAAGTTCTGTTGAAAAATGAACTTAAAACAATTAGGATTTTTACATATGGCAATGACTGTAAAAGATCTTATTCAAAAACTAAAAGGTTTACCCGAAGATTCTGTTATTCTTGTAGATGGCTATGAGGCAACCCCTGCGTAAGTCGCATCTAGAAAATAAATAAAAGTTCAGGCAAAGATGTGCCATGAACAAATCGGCAGCTAAGAAACAACTTATCGAAGAAA
>JAYSSI010000052.1:0-63471 GCA_043720615.1 Pseudobdellovibrionaceae bacterium
GGCTGCACCATCGGTTGGAGTGGGAGCAAACACATTAGGTTTATTTAACGGTGGAACGGATATCTTAGGATTTTCTACAGCGGGTACTGAGAGAATGCGTATTCTTGCATCAGGAAATGTCGGTATTGGAACCAGTTCTCCAGCTCAGAAATTATCTGTGGCGGGCATTGTTCAATCGACAACAGGTGGATTTATGTTTCCGGATGGTACGTCTCAGACGACAGCATCAACATCGGCAGGTGCTGCTTATTTTCAGGAGTTCGCTGCTGTTGGCACATTCACTTGGACAAAACCTTTGGGCGTCAACGTCGTCCAAGTTACTTGCTGGGGAGCTGGTGGCGGCGGTGGCGGTGGCTACGCTTCAGGAAATTATGCAGGTGGTGGTGGTGGTTCTGGATCTATGGTCACGAATGCTATGTTTCCAGTGACGGCAGATCAGACAGTTGTCATTGGGGCTGGAGGAGTGGGAGGAGCTGCAGGAGTAACAGGGTCGACAGGAGGAACCTCAAGTTTCGGAACATTTACTGCAAAAGGCGGCCCTGGAGGAGGCTTCGGAGCAAATTTTATTAACGGTGGTGGTGCTGGACTTTATGGTTCATTCAACGGAAATATTGGTTCTGGATTTAATTATTTAGCGGCGGGAGGAGTCACTGGAAATGGAACCGCTCAGGGCGGAAGTCCTCCAGGTTTTGGAAGTGGCGGAACCAGCTCTTCAGGAGGAGGAGGAGGTGGTGGAGGCTATGGAAATGGTGGAAATGGCGGAGCACTTTCTGGTAGCGGAACGGCTGGCGGAACTGCTGGTGGTGGCGGCGGCGGTGGTGGGACTGGCGGTGCGGGAGCAGCTGGTGGCTCAGGATATTGTATCGTTGTTTGGTGGCTATAGTGAATATAAAATCAACTTTTAGTTTTCTACTAATTTTTTTTAGTGCGGCGATGGCAAATGCTGGAAGCTTACAATATCAGGAATACAATACACCTGGAACCTTTACATGGACTAAGCCCGCAAATGTAAAAACGATCGAAGTCACTTGTTGGGGAGCCGGTGGCGGAGGTGGCGGCGGTTATTCAGGGGCTACTATTGGCGGTGGTGGAGGTGGCTCTGGAGCTATGATTAGAGGCAAAAAATTTCTAGTATCTGTAGATCAAACTGTTGTCATTGGGACTGGTGGAGGAGGCGGAGCCACGGGTGTAGCAGGGTCAGCAGGAGGCAACTCAAGCTTCGGAACTCTTACAGCAAAAGGCGGACCTGGAGGAAGCTTCGGAACAAGTGTAACAGGCGGCGTAGGTACGGGGCTTTATGGTTCCTCCAACGGCAGCATTAAATCTGGATTTAATTATTTAGCAGCGGCAGGTGCCACTGCGAATGGAACCGCTCTTGGTGGAAGTCCTCCAGGCTTTGGAAATAGCGGAACCACAACTCAAGGAGGTGGTGGCGCTGGAGGCTATGGAAATGGTGGAAATGGCGGAGCTGCTGCGGGTAACGGAACGGCTGGCGGAACGGCTGCTGGCGGCGGCGGCGGCGGCGGGACTGGTGGCGCAGGAGGAACAGGTGGTGCAGGATATTGTATCGTTGCCTGGTGGGTGTGATTGGTCATGAATATAAAATGCGCAGGCGAACTGACTTTTTTAAAGACAATTAGGTTTAAGAAGTAAAAAAAACTGAATTTGATTTTAAAGTTCAGAAGCCTAAAACTAAAAATTAAAACAATAAAAATATTGCGAAGAAAGCATGCGGGTAATATTTGAAAATGAGTTTAAAACTGCCCGCAGATCAGTTCCAATAATAATTAATTAAATTCGATAAAGATGTGGCATTAAAAGTCTTAACTTTGTCTCAAAGTTAAGTTCAAGCACAAAGTTTCTCTAAAAATACGGCCAATCTTTCAGAGGCCGCTACTGTCAATATCATGATTGATGGAGGGTGGTAGAATATTTTTTAACTCAATTTCTGCAGATGATTTTTTTAAAAAGCAGAACTTTCATATTGTTACCATGTGGTCATTTTTACGGTTAAAATGACCACATGGTAAAAAGATTATTATCTGAGAAGTTGCGTAAATCATCTAAGAGTATTTTTGTTAATACGTCCAATGCAGGTTGGGAAATCAACTTTACTGAAACTTTTAAAACCAGAGAAAATAATTAATCTTTCAAAAAAAGATGAATTCGAGGAGGGTCCTCTTACACAAGTTTTACAATCCGGCAAAATTCAGAAAAAGGTAACACCGAAATATTTTTATCTTGGTATTTTTTTTCTCCTAGATGAACTTGATAAAACTGCGGGATCGCGGTCCTATCTCTAAAATAATAAAGGTGGGGCGAAACATTTTTTTCACCGGTTTTACATTCAACGGCAAAAAAAGGCTTATTTTCTTTAAGCACCACAAAATCAATTTCTCGACCGTCAATATCTTTGATAAAGCGTAACTCCATCTTATAACCTTGGGTGTCTTCTAAAAAATGACAGTATTTAAGCAAGTGGCTGGCCACTAAGTTTTCAAACCTGGGGCCGGGATCATTTATTTCGGCCCAATCCCAAAGATAAAGTTTATTTGCCTTTTTCACGGCTCTGATTTTTTTAGGACCAAAGGGCAAAATGCGGTAACAATAATAAATCGACTCTAAAACTTCGATCCAGTGTTTAACCGTATTCGGTGAAACCTCCAGATCTTCTTTGATGCTGTTAATCGATAAGGTAGAGCCGACTTTTTCAGGAAGCATGCTGACAAGAAGTTCTATTTTAGAAAGCTCTTTAACAGTGTCTAAATCCCGCAAGTCTTGGTAAACAACACGATTGATTCTTTCTTTTTTCCAGCGCCGATAAAAAGTTTCACTTTTCTTTTGGTAAGGCTCAGGGAAACCACTGAATTTTAAGAGCTGAGCTAAGGACTCTTGAGAGCAACGGGCGTCAACTTCAGGGAGGGACAAAGGATGGAGCCTAAAATAGTGATATCGCCCCGCCAGCGAATCTCCCCCCTTACGGAGATGATCTAATCTTGCCGAGCCAGTGACTATGATTGAAATTTTCTCGCCAAATTTATCAAAAAGACCTTTAACTAATGTTCTCCAGCGCGCATATTTGTGAATCTCGTCGAAAATAACTAGCTTGAGAGCTGTATCAATATGATGGCTTTTTATAATTTCACGATCATCTAGAAAATCCCAGTTCAAGTATTGCTGGGATTTTTGAATATATATCTTGGATAAAGTCGTTTTACCAACTTGGCGAGGGCCACCTATAAAAACCATTTTTTCTTTTAAATCCGTCAGAATATGTTGGTAAAGGTAACGAGTGATCTTCATATGACTGAAGATCACTCACGAGTGATATTCAGTCAACTGAATTTTACTCGTGAGTGATTTTTGAGTGTATTGTTTTGAGACTGGACCTGGTTTCTAAAAAAATTATATCATTCCTACAAACAACTGGGAATGTAAATTACTGACTAAGTTCCGCTGAAGAGTGCGGCTTCAAATCCCCACAAGCAAGATTCACTCTATTCTCCACTTTCGACTTCGCCAGCAAAAATCGTAGCACCACGCTGTCTTTCGCCAAAGAATTTTCTCCAGCCACTTTTAAACTTGAAATTTTAAAAGTATTTTCTGAAATGCCTTTCTCGTTCGCACGTAATGTAAACATCATTTGATTCGGCTTTAAATCTTCGGTTTGGCAATTTTGATCGGGTCTTAAAAATAACTGATAACTGGATTTTGGTTTTAGGCCTTCTAAATAATAAGTGACGATCACGCTGTTAGGCATTTGTTCAAAGTTAACTTTTCCTTGAACGGGGGGATTACTTAAAGTGTCCATTTGCGCATGGGCCATTCGAATTCCCTCAGGCCAATCTTCTTTTGACGTGGTATCAGATCGTTGAGACCAGTGGCTACAGCCTGAAATAAATAAAATGCTGAAAGTAAGCCACTGGGTCCAATTCAAAATATTGCTCCTATTTTTTGGTCCCAAAAATTTTGGCATCCAGTGAAAATTGACCAGGTCCTGAGAATAATAAAAGAATTGAAATTCCAAAATACACCAAAGCCAGTTCATAAGAAGAACCACCGGTCATATTCACAAAAGGATCTTTCATCACAAATGCATGCATTGAAGCGGCAACAGCCATTGTAAAGAAAAGTCCCAAAGAGGCGAGCGGAGTTAAAAGCCCCAGCATCCAAGCAATTCCTCCTCCAAATTCTGAAAGAGCGGCTAAAAATTGTAAAAATCCAGGCACCGAGGCTTCGGGCGGCATCCAGCCAAAGGGATTTTGAATTTTACCCCAACCATGAAGAACAAAAGCTAATCCTGCAATCAAGCGAAGGATCAGAAAAGCCATTGATGAAGTCTTAGAACTATTTGTCACTTTAAAAGAACTCATAATCTTTGCTAGTTTCATGTCATTCCCTTTTAGATAGAGGTTGGTTGATGATAAGCATGGCATTAGCAAAAACAGAAGTCATTAAAACTCAAAAATTTGCAAGGTATTAGGGGTTTTTAGAAGTTTTCTTCACAGGGATAAGTTTTAGGAAATTTTCGTTACCTTGGCTTTCGGCTAGAGATTTTGGAGAATAGCCCATAAAATCTTGGGCCTCAGTATTGGCGCCGGCTTTAATCAGAACTTTTGCAATTTCATTTCGTCCAAACAAGGACGCAAACATCAAAGGCGTTTGACCCGCTTGATTGGCTTGATCAACAGAGCAGTCAGATTGAATTAGTTTTTTTGCGATGGAAAGGTTGCCTTTAAAAATAGCTCCCATGGTGGCCGAATTTCCACGTTTGTCTTTTACGCAAGGATCGGCACCTTTTTTTAATAGGAAATCGACGATCTGTTCTTCGCCGTGGTAAGCCGCATAAATTAAAGCAGTATAGCCTTGTGAATCGTGGGCATTGATCAAAGATTTATTTTTTTCAAGGAAGTTTTTTAAACTTTTAAGATCGCCTTTTTTGGCTGACAAGAAAAGTTCTTGATTGCTGTCGGTCTGTGCTAAGTATGATTCTTCTGATTGCGCCGAAGTCAGAACTGGAAATAAAAATAATATTATTAAGTATCGCATCATCTCATCTCCAAAAAATTTAAAAAAGAACCAGAGTAGACCCTTGATCAAGTCTACTTTGAAATTAAATAAAAAATTTATTCGTTAGCAGCAAGTTTTTTTTGTGATTCGTCTTGGATGCTTTTGCTTATTTTTTTAACCGCATTCATGTCCGCGTTAACAGCTTTTCCAAGGCGCTCGCCATATTGGATATCGGCTGTATAAACATGGGCCACAATTTGAATTTTTACTTTGGCATTTTTAACTTGATTTAAATCGCCAGAAAAATTTGCAATCACGCTGTCTTGTTGCTCTTTAGAAAAACTACGAAATGTTTCGCCAGCTTGTTTAAAGTTTAAAGTCTTTCGAATCATTCCTTGCTGCGTCGAACCCGAAATTACCATTGAGCTTGGTTTGTATTTTGTATCTTGAGGGAATATACCATTTCCACGATGGGAATTGCCGTCAAAAGAATTGGGCTGGTAATTAATATTGCTTGAAGCCATGGAATGGTTCAACCCGCCAGCTTGACCGTGACTGTTGATGGATTGGGGACGATTCACTGGCAATTGCAAATGGTTAATGCCCAAGCGATATCTTTGCGTGTCGGCGTAAGAAAATAAACGACCTTGTAAAAGACGATCTTCAGAACCTTCAATTCCCGGAATTAAATTCGACGGAGCCAGCGCCACTTGTTCTGTGTGTTCAAAGAAATTAGGTGGAACTTCATTCAAAGTCATTTTTCCCAATTTAACAATTTTTAAGCCTGGAATACGAATCCACTCTTTGGTTGAATCGAGGGGATTAAAATCAAAATTATTTAAATCTTCTGGCTTAAGAATTTGCACTTGTAATTCCCATGACGGAAATTTTTTGTTTTGAATGGAAGAGTAAAGATCTTCTGTCATGTGATTAAAGTTTTTAGCTTGAATTTGTGAAACTTCAGCTGGGCTCAGGTTTTTAACTCCGTTCAAGCTTTTCCAGTTAAACTTAACGTAAGAAACTTGGCCGGCTTTGTTCACAAACTTGTAAGCATGAACTCCGTTGCCATCCATTTCACGATAAGTCGCCGGCGTTCCCAAATCTGAATAAAGAAATGTCAGCATATTTGTGCTTTCAGGCACATGGGCAAAAAAATCAAAAAAGCGATTTGGGTCTTGCAAATTTGTGACAGGGCTTGGTTTTAATGAATGAACCATGTCTGGAAATTTCATCGCATCTCGAATAAAGAACACAGGTAAGTTATTTCCCACTAAATCCCAGTTTCCTTGCTCGGTGTAAAATTTTGCAGCAAAACCACGAGGATCGCGCAAAGTTTCTGGTGAACCACTCGGGTGAATGACCGAGCTAAAGCGAACCAAAACTTTTGTTTCTTTATTTTTCTTTTGAAAAGGAGCTGCGATGGTTAAATCAGAAAATTCACCATAACTAACAAATTTTCCATAAGCGGCTGTGCCGCGAGCGTGAACCACTCGCTCAGGAATTCTTTCGCGGTCAAAACGAGCGGTTTTTTCAATCAAGTGGACGTCTTGTAGTAAAACTGGACCAGCGTCGCCAGCGGTTTGAGAATTTTGGTTATCACCGACAGGTGCGCCATTTTCTCGTGTTAAAGTTTTATCTCCTAAGGCTTGAGTACTTATCACGAGTAGTGATACCGCCAATGGTAGAAAAGTTTTAGTAAGAAAGGTTGCTTTCAAAAGAACTCCTTTATGGATTCGTTATAATATTTGTTAACTGCCAAAAATTATCGACGAAAAAAAAAGGAATGTTAAATAGAATAAAGCTATCCCTTCATAGCTTTATTCTATGAAGGGACGATAAATTGTCTTGTTTTGAATCAGAGGCGCTTTAAAGTTTCCCATTCCACAAAGATCGTTTTATTCTCCAGCTCGGTCCTGGGGGTTCCAGCCAGTGTTTTTTTCTTGCCGGAGACGATCAGCCATCCATGTATTAAGTAGCCTAATATAAACATATAAAAGTTAATTAGGTCTTTAGTTTAGATTTGCAATACTTCTTTCTCGTTCACAGTATTGACCCCTACAATGATGAAAAATAAATACAATCAATTGTAGGAGTGAGCTTAATGGGACAATTTATATTAAAAATATTTTTGTTATCTTTCGCACTAGGGCTTGGTCTTTCTGGTTGCAGTACTGTCGGGCACCAGGTTCATGAGCCTATAAAAAGAGTTCCTGCCAGCCACACTTGGGGGACTTATCACTGGGCTCGTACAACACCTCAATTTACTTTAAAGCTCGGGGATAATTTGACCACCAGTTTTTGGCGGGCTCATCTGGCACAAGCTTCTAGCGACTGGAACAGCCCGGATTTATTTGGGGCAAGTTCGACGCCTATTTTAACGGCGATTGTGCTTGGTAAATCTGCACAAAAACGCTGTGCTGCGGTGATTGGGACAACCCAGATTTGTAATTCGAAGTACGGAAATAACGGTTGGCTAGGACTCGCGACCATCAATATCATTAATGGCGATCATATCACACAAGGAACAGCTAAAATGAATGACACGTATTTTAGTATGCCTAAATATAATAACCCCAATGAAAGACAACATGTGATGTGCCAAGAAATTGCGCACACCTTTGGACTTGATCATCAATCTGTTGATGGTGGCTCGCTGAATACTTGTATGGATTATTTTTCCAATACGGGGACCAATGCGACGAACACCGCAAGCACACGTCCGAACAGTCATGATTTCGAAATGCTCAATGCTATTTATACAAATCTTGATACGACGACGACAGTCTCGCCAATGACAGTAGCAACATCGACTTCTGAAATTTCGGATGATCCCGAAAGTTGGGGTCGGTTTATGAGCGAAAAGAGCAAAGGTCGAAGTGCTTATTATGAAAAAATGAACCAAGATGGATCAAAGACGATCACTCACATTTATTGGACCGAAGAAGCCGCCGCTCGATGTAAAAATTGTGATCTTCGAGACGGTCACTAATAAGTTCACACTTGCCCTTAGTGTGGATTTGTTAAATTATTAAGTGATGATCTTAAAAAACAGAAAAAGAATAAAATTTGCTCGTGATATGATATTTATTCTTCTCGGAATTCTTTCGGCCGCGGTTGGATTGAAGGGATTTCTTCTGCCCAATGGATTTTTTGATGGTGGCGCTATTGGCATTTCACTTTTACTGAATCATTTTATCAAAACCAATCTTTCAGTATTTATCGTTCTTGTAAATATCCCTTTTGTGTTACTTGGTATCAGACAGATTTCGCTTGAGTTTGCCATCAAAAGTGCGCTGGCTATTTTTTTTCTAGCGCTGGCCGTGCACTGGATTCACATTCCTATTTTGACCGAAGATAAACTTTTGATTTCAATTTTTGGCGGAGTTTTTCTAGGATTAGGAATTGGTCTTTCTATTCGGGGTGGTGCAGTCATTGATGGAACTGAAGTCCTTGCTGTTCAAGTCAGTCGCAGGTCAAGCCTTAGTGTCGGGGACTTCATTGCTATTTTTAATTTTATTCTTTTTGTCTGTGTGGCTTTTTTGATCAACCTTGAAACCGCCTTGTATTCGATGCTGACTTACGCTGCGGCTTCAAAAAGTGCTGACTTTCTTTTAAGCGGTATTGAAGAATATATTGGCGTTACGATTATATCACCGGAGTATGCTAAAATTCGACAGATGCTAGTGCATGATCTTCAAAGGGGAGTGACGGTCTATAAGACCGAAGGGGGCTACGGCAAAACGGGAGATGTTATGGAAGAGAGAAAAGTCTTATTCTGTGCGGTGACCCGGCTTGAGGTCACTCAGCTTCTTCGAGAAATTGATCTTATTGATCCAGAGGCCTTTGTTCTTCAGCATTCCATCAAAGACACCCGCGGTGGAATGATTAAAAGACGACCTCTGCACTAGATTACAAGCATCATTAAATAAGAATTATTCACTTTGAGATACAGTTTTATTTTGCAGGGAAAGTGATTTGGATGCGTTTTCTTAAAATGCTGACGCAACTTATGCGTAAAATTTCACAAATAATTTTGAGAATGTTAAAATGGTTGTTAAAAAGATTTTAAATTTCTACTTTTGATATATGCGGTTGAATCAGTTCAGAATAAAGAATAAAAGAGGGCCTTATAAAAGCCCATTGCAGAGGTGTCACTTGTCGCAACGATCGTCTGAAGTCATTAAAAAAGAAATTGTCGCACATCTTGGCTTTTTTCCGCCATTTTATGAACCTGCTTTTGAAACTCCTGCCATTCTCGAAAATCTTTGGCAGCAAACGCTATCAGCATACATTGAAAATCCAATTCCGATTTTATTTAAAGAAAAGTTAGCCGCTTCACTGGCCAGGTTTTGTACTGTTCCGTATTGCCTTCTTTGCCATAGCTCTGCACTTCGGCCGCTTGGAATGGAAAGCTCCGATGTCCTGACTCTACTTCAAGAATCACCGATTGATTATGTTGAATTTGCTGAAAATGCCAAGATCATAAATCAAACGCTTCTTACCGAGTGGCCCGAAGCAGGTTCTCTAGTTGAAACCGGAATTCTTCATTGCTGCATTGCTATTTTTTTGAATCAAGACACAGAGGGATGTCAACAGACGCTAAAGCAGGTTCTGCCAGAGGAACTTTACAATTATCTTTGCTTATTTATCTCTTACAACCGCACATGTTTAACCTGGGCCGAAATGCATCCTGAGTTGAATTATTTGGTCGATAAGAGAGATCAAGAGCATGTAGGCTATCATCCTTTCAGGAATTCAGAAGGCAAAATTAAAGGCGTTTTGGCAATTCATCAAAACGTCACTGAACAAGTTGCAGCCAGAAATTTAATTGAGACAAACCGAATGCAGCTTGCTTTTGAAAAACTTAAACTTCAAACAATTGTCATACAATCACCAGCCGCCATTGCGCTTTGGAGTGGGGCTGATTTGATTTTTGAAATCGCCAATCCAGAATTTCAAAAAATATTCCCAGGTCGGAAGTTAATTGGAAAACCACTGCTGGAGGCATGTCCAGAGCTTAAGGGAAAAGGATTTGCTGAACTTTTGATAGAAGTGATGAGAACCGGAAAGCCTTATACAGGATATGAGGTGCGGGCTCACATAACGAATGACTTAGGGGAAATTCAAAATCGATACTACGATTTTACTTATATCCAGATTAAGGATGCTGAAGGAAATGTCTACGGGGTGTATGATCACGCTATTGATGTGACCGATCGAGTGACTCAAAGACTTGATCTTGAAAATGCAAAAATTGAAGCCGAGCGAGCCTATCAAACCAAATCATCATTTCTTGCTAATATGTCCCATGAGATTCGAACTCCGCTAGGAGCCATTCTAGGTTTCACAGATCTTTTAAAGGAAGGACATCTTAACTCCAAGGATCGCGATCAATACTTGGATACTATTTCTCGAAATGGAAAGGCTTTGACTAAAATTATTGATGATATTTTAGATTTGGCAAAAGTTGAATCAGGAAAGTTAGACGTAGAGAAGATTGAATTCTCGTTGCTAGATTTACTTGATGAAGTTCTTGATATTTTTCGTGAACGAACAAAATTTAAAGGAATTTATTTAAGAATGAACATGGGTAAGAAAATCCCCAACCGAATATCTAGCGATCCAACCAGACTTCGGCAGATTTTTATAAACATTCTTGGAAATGCAGTTAAGTTTACAGAAAGCGGCGGAGTTACAATTCAAGTCGAAACGCAATCAGTTGACGACAAGAGAATTAAATTTATAATTGCAGTGCAAGATACCGGAGTTGGCGTGTCACAGGAGCAAAGACAACGTCTTTTTCAGCCATTCAGTCAGGCTGATAATACAACCACTAGAAAATACGGTGGAACTGGATTGGGCTTAGTACTTTCTGAAAGACTCGCCAATGCGCTCGGTGGAAACATAACTATCGATGACCCCGAGTCAGGACCCGGAAGTGTATTCACAATTCATTTCGTCGCAGAGTTGCCTCTGGCTCGTCCCGTCGCTGCGGCTGTTGCTAATTTACCAGGGTTGATAACGGTGAATCAGTCTAATTCACTTCACGGTTTAAGAGTTCTTGTGGCCGATGATTCCATCGACAATCAGTTTTTAGTGCGAAAGATTCTGACGAACCATGAAGCCACCGTTGAAACTGCGAAGAATGGTCTTGAAGCTTTTAGGCTGGCTATGGATGGTGCGTTTGATATTGTACTTATGGATATTCAGATGCCCGAGATGGATGGGTGCGAAGCCACCAGATCTCTGAGAGCGGCTGGTTACAAAAAACCAATTATTGCATTAACTGCGCATGCAATGACGGAAGAAAGGGCACGAACCCGAGCGGCTGGTTGTGATGGGCATTTGACGAAGCCTCTCAATAAAATTGAATTGCTAGAGACAGTTGAACGTCATGCCAGAAGACATTTAGTCCATTAACTAGCATAAATATAATGGGATATTATTTTCGTTTTCCGACAGTTTTCTTATTTTTAAAGCTTGGTTTTTTTCCATCAAGTTCGGCCATCAATCTGGAATCACGTTCAGTGACTAGATTAACCACTTCGCCAGTTCTTCCAGCCCGAGCGGTTCTTCCGACCCGGTGAAGATAGTTTTCTAACTGCTGCGGTAAATGGTAATTGATCACACGTGACACAGCTTCAAGATCAAGACCTCGTCCGGCCAAATCTGTAGCAACTAATAAATCAATTTTACCATCGCGAAACTTTTTAAAATTTTGCCGACGCTCATTTTTATCCATATCACCGCGATAAATAGCACAGTGAAATCCTTTTTCAGTGATTTCTTTGGCCAGCTTATCACATTGCTCTCGGGTGTTTGTAAAAACCAAAGTGCCGCCTTTGACTTTTTGACCAAGAATTTTTTCAAATAAAGACCAGCGCTTTCCATCTTGGACGATTAAATTTTTTGTCACTAAAGTTTTCACCACTTTACCGCTGCCTGAGCTTCGCACCACTTCGGCGGATCTAAAAAGTGTGTTCATCAGTTCTTGCACTGATGGTGACACCGTTGCAGAAAATAGTCCCATTTGCAGAACACTAGGGCAGGCTGCAACAATAAAATTAGAATCCGGTAAAAATCCTTGATCCAACATCTGATCAGCTTCATCAAAAATAAGCATACGCACATCCGTCAGATGAATCAGCTTCATATCCATGAGTTGGACCAAGCGACCTGGCGTTGCTAGTAAAATCTCAAAAGGATTAGCGACATTTCTTCGTGCTTGCTCAAGCGCCATTCCACCTAAAGCCGGGCGAACTCGCAAACGAGTATCATGGGTCAGGGTTTTAAAAACTTTTGAAACTTGTTCGCCCAACTCACGGGTGGGAACCATAACAATAGCCCGGGGAGAGCTGTGTTCTGTCACTTGATTATCTTGGGTTTCTAAGTTTTTAAGCATATGTAGTAAAGGCAAAGCGTAGGCCAAAGTCTTGCCGCTGCCAGTTTCAGAAATTCCAACAACAGATTTTTTATCAAGCATTGCGGGAATAATTTTGATCTGAATTTCGGTCGGTTTAAAAAGACGTTGCTTGATCAAAGTTTGAGTCAAAGATAGGAGCAAATTAAAGTCTGAAAATGTATTCATGGAGGGCACTGTACCTTTTTCTCAAGCAGAGCCCTACAGAAATCTCAAAAGGAAATAATAAAGGGCAAAATCCCTAAAAAAAATACCTAGATTTTGCGTTTGCAAGTGGGTCTGCTTATGCACGGTGCCCAATCACCTCAATATATTCAGCAAGGATTTTGGTTGTTCCATCCAAAGCTGTGTTATTACGACTCCATAATTCAGTCAATTCACTATGAAAAGCCGCTTTGCCTGTTTCATTCAAGAAAGCATAGCTTTGGTTAGTGGGTCCGTAAAATTCGATGAAAAAATCGACAACCTTGGCGGGAGAAAAAGGATATTCAAACGGATATAGATACCGAGTCATCTGAATGTCTTTTAAATCTTCTTTCATTAAGCGCTGTCGGCAAATATCTTCATTGCCCCACAAAAGAGGGGAAGGGAAATGAGCTGGTGGAGGAACATGTTTTCCAATGATTTTAAACATCTGACCAACATGTCCTTCAGGCGTCCAATTTCCCATGATAATTTTTCCCTTAGGTTTGCAAACTCGAATCATTTCTGAGGCCACAAGTTCAGGGCGAGGCGCAAACATGGATCCAATCAAACTCATAACGACATCAAATGAATGATCTGGAAAGGGCAGAGCTTCTGCATCTCCTTCCAAAAATTCAATTTTCAGTCCTTCAGCTGTGGCTTTGTCAGTCGCTTGTTGAACAAGATTTGCCGCAAGATCTAGGCCCGTCACTTGAATGCCCCGTCGTGCGGCAGGAATCGTCAACTGTCCCGCTCCACACGCGACATCAAGAAGTTTGGTGCCAGGTAAAATATTAAGTCGGTCAAAAAATTCAAGAGCTCCCTTTTCGAGGTACTTAGCAAAAACTCCATAGTCGCCGGCTTGCCAGGTTGTTTTAAGTCGATCTTTGAGAGCGGCCATTTCTGGTGTCATTGAGTTCAATGTATATTCCTTTTCAAAGTGGTTATTGGTCATAAGAGTGTATATATTCATTTTTAAAAATCACAACTAGTTTTGATATTTCAAAGTAGATTTGGCATGAACCCTTGCAATGACATCAAAATCCATTTATCTGAAGATAAAGCAAAAATTGGTGTTTTTAAGAAATTAGGCTGGGATTGAATATCTGCAGGAACTTTTAGAGTGTTTTAGCTTAAAAACTGCATCAGTTTACGATCTTGCTAAATTGTTTGATCGGGATCTTAGCTATGTGTCGAAAGAGGTCCGAGTGCTTGAAGGACTTGGTCTTATTTCGTTGTTGAAAGAAACTGTTCACGGAAGAGAAAGATTTAAACCTGTCGCGCTTTACGATCGCATTGTTGTCGACTTTGATCTGGTTGGTGGACGTAAACGAGTTTCATGATCAAACCTTAATCAAATAGTTTCCTTTGTGGCCTCTTCCCAAACTTCTTTGGCGGCATCAAAATTCATAAATGCGATGCCTGCACCAACAATCAGATCAGGCCAAAAAGATGAATAATAAATTGTTATAAACCCTGCTATAATTATAGCCATGTTTGCAAAGACATCATTTCGAGAAGATAAAAAAGCAGCTTTCGAAAGACTGCCACCTTGTTGTTTCACTCGGGCTAATAATAAAGCGCAGACTGAATTGACAAGCAATGCTCCGATTCCCACCCAAGTTATTACAGTAGCTTCAGGGATATCGCCCGACATAAACTTTTGAACTGCCATCGCAATGGCGGCAAGACCTGGAATACAGATAATGGCAGCTAGTAATTTTCCAATTTTGGCTCTTTTCGAGGGACTCCATCGGAGTGCAAAAAAAACTAATATGTTAACGGCTGCATCTTCTAAAAAATCGATGCTATCAGCAAACAAAGAAACCGATTTAGCTAGGATCGCAAATAAAAACTCAACTCCAAAATAACTTAGATTTGCAAGGGCAACAATAAGGACAACATTTCTTAAGTTACTAAGCCAATTTTTCAATTTGCGGTCCTATAATAATATTAAATGGAAAACTTCAAGCCTTTTCAAATTTTTATGAAAATTTGAAACCACGTCAATACTAAAGGCTCAAAAAGTTTTGCCGATTTGTTGAGCTCTACAGAGTTTATTTGCTTTACCTAGTTGACAAGTAAAGCCCTCGTTCCTATTCTTTGACTAGGTCATCAACATACTTTTTAAGAGGGGCATATGAAACTAATTATTGTTTTAGTGGCATCGTTAATCGCTTTTGGGGCACAAGCAGATGATCAAAGTACTGGTTGTGGGTTGGGATGGAAAGTAACGTCCAAGTACACTTGGATAGCAACAACCACTCGAGGGACAACCAATTCTTTCACTACTCCTTATGGAATAACTACAGGAACATCTGGATGTGCAAAACATACCATCGTAAAAAATGAACAAACGATCCGAAGTTTTGTAAATGCGAGTTATGACAGCTTGTCATTGGATATTGCAACTGGTGGCGGCGAAAATTTAACAGCTTTAACTCATCTACTTGGTTGTTCATCGTCTTCAAGCGGTCAAATTGGAATGAGAATGCAAGGAAGTTATCAGACTTTGTTTCCTACTAATGGAACTAGTGACCAATTTGTAAACGATGTTCTTAATATGATAAGCATAGATTCAAATTTAAGTCAGAGCTGCCAACTGCAACTTGAAAGCTAATGATTGAATTTTCGCTGAAGAAATTTCTATTTCTTTTAAGTCTGTTATTTTTATTTTCTAGTTTTTCTTATGCTGGCGTTCTGACAGAAAAAAATCGTCAGGACGCTATTGAGCTTTCAAAAGCTAAACCATGGCTTAAGTTAATGCATTATTCAAAAGGAACATTATTCGGTTATAAAAGCCGAGTAGATGGTCTGGGTTATTTTTTTGGTGTAGATGGTAAAACCAATCCCCAGTCAGAGATTTTAGCAAGCCTCAAAGCTTTTAGTAATGATGAATTAAAAGTGGGTCGCCTCTTGTTGCATCCGCAATGCGCCTTTCCCTATCGATATCAATTTTTGAAATCGCAACTGAATCTTAAAATTAAAGATCAGCTTTGTCCTGAATTTGATAAATGGATTAGCGGCATTAATCCTAAATCTGTAACTGTCGTGTATGCCAGTGGTTATGCCAATAATCCGGTCTCGGTCTTTGGTCATCTTTTTTTAAGAATTAATTCTGAAAAGAAAAAAGACGAAAATGAAGTCAACGAATTGCTTGATCATGGTGTTGGATATGAAGCTGTCGTTGAAGGTGGCTTAAGTTTTATGTTTCCAGCAAAAGCGACATTTGGTGGATACGATGGTCAGTTTGCCATCACTCCCTACTTTTTAAAAGTTCAAGAATATTCTAATTTTGAGAGCCGTGATTTATGGGAGTATCAGCTTAGTTTAACTAAAGAAGAAGTTTTGAATATGTTAACTCATATTTGGGAATTAGAAACTAACACATTTATAAATTATTATTTTAAAGATGAAAACTGTGCCTTTCAGTTGCTGGCCTTGATCGAAGCTATAAAACCCGAATGGGACCTTATAGATAAATTTTCCTTTTACGTCATGCCGGCGCAGTCGGTCAGAGTCCTGGCAGAGCAGCCGGGAGCCGTCAGCGAAGTGACTCAAAGACTATCACTTAATAAGCGACTCAATCGACAAATCGTGAAATTAAATATAAATCAACGACAACAGTTTGATAAGATTATTTCAGACACTGTTGAACCCAAAGAAATCACGGATATTCAGTCGCTTGAGGTGGCGGCACTTTATTTTTCTTATAAAAAACAAAGTAGTAAAGAGCAGCTCTCGCAAAAAGCAGGGCAGAGTTATCAAAAAATATTAGCTCACCGTGCTCAATTGGGTGGTATAAATGCTATGCCGTCCATCGAGTTTGATCCTCAATGGATGAGTCCTGATAAAGCCCATAAACCTTTTCGTGCAGGGCTTTTGGCAGGAGTTGCTGATTCTAAAGCCAATTTCGAATTTCATTACAAAGTGGCCCTTCATGATTTGCTGAATTACGAAGTTGGTTACGCGCCTTATTCGCGATTTGATTTTATGAACATAAGAGTTCGATATCAGCCTGAAGATAAACAAGTTTTTTTAAAAGACGTGGATTTTTTAAGAATGGAATCTTTTTTTTCATTGAGCGAATTTGAAAAAGAAATTTCTTGGCGAGTGGCAGTAAGCCTATCGACCCCTGAAGATCTCAATTGTTTCCCTTGTCGAGAAAGTGTTATTGAAGGGGCACTGGGCGGAGCCATTCAACCTATAAATAAAAATTCTTTGTTTTATGTGTTAGTCCCTTTGTATATAGGAGGCGCTGAGCATTTTGCAAAGGGCTATCGCTGGGGACCTGGGTTAGAATTGGGCGGATTCTTTAAAGTCGCAGAAGTGTATCGTATTCAAGCCTTAGTAAGGCTTCAGTCAGATTTGTTGCAAGAAGAAAGAAGCAAGACCTTTGCAATTTTTGAAATGAACCAATCTTATTTTATAAATCCCCATTGGGATTTTAGGCTTTTGTCAAAATCAACGGTAGCGACTGACTCTCTCGGGCGAAGGGCTTCTGAAGCGGGTCTACAACTGAATCATTATTTTTAATTTTTAAAGAGTCAGCTGAAAATAATATGTATTTAAATCATCTGATCGACCTAAGATATTTCTGTATTTTTCATGATTAAAAATAATTCCAGCCCGTCCCAATTTAAAAAGAAATCCTATGTTTTGATGACTGTCATTTAAACTTCCGGCTAGGCTAATCAGTTCATCGAGGGAAACTCTTTAACTGAAGAACAGATCAGTTCACTAATTGAAGGCAAAAGAGTGATTGGTCCGAAAAGCCAAATCATCGAAGTTAAAAATGGTATTAAACTTTATGAGAAGTTGACTGACCTCATAAAAAAGCCAGGCCAGTACCGTCAGCAAACTGTTGGTATCTTAAAAAAGATCAAGAGACTTTGTCTTTGTTAAAAGCTTGTATTTTTCATTATGAACTAGAATTTATTCACCCATTTGAAGATGGTAATGGAAGAATGGGTCGGTTATGGCAGCAGATACTTTTAATGAAAGCTTATCCGATAATTGAATATTTGCCGATTGAATCCCTTATACATAAGAATCAGAAAAAATATTATCAAGCACTAGAAAAAAGCGATAAAGACTGTGAGTCCACTGAGTTTATCGAATTCTCTCTGGCAATGATTGTAGAATCACTCGAAGATTTTTCAGGTGAAATTCTATTAGCCAAACCAAAGACAAATGAGCGTATTAAAATGGCGTCAGATCACTTTGATAATATAAGCTTTACCCGCAAGGACTATATGATGTTATTTAAAGAAATTTCTACTGCAACTGCCAGCCGTGATTTGGAACAAGCGGCATCTATTGGTGTAACATATTTGTGCATTAACGAACAGGCTTGTTCATAATCCAGTTTATTTAATTTTTTGCATTGAAGAAATGCTTCGCAAAGAAGATTTCGATTTTAAAGTTACGTTGGCTGGTTGAATTAAACTCGAAAGAACCTAAGTGAGTTTTCGAAAATACAAAGTCGCCTGAGTGACAAAAAAACTTCCAATAAAAGCGCCAAGCAGCCATAGCCCCGCAAATGTCAACGCTAGATCGGCACCTGCCATAAAGAAAACCCCCAGAGAAACAACGGAAAGTCCTAAGGTTTGTTGAAAGCCTGTCTTTTTTAAAGTTAAAACTTCTTCGACAGAGAAAATAAATCCAGCCGCGCTAAAGCTTAAACCCATAAAAAGAAAACCACAAAACACCATACAAACGCCGTGACCTGCCCAGCGCATAAATAGATCTGCTAAGGATTGCGACGTATTGAATGGATTCATTCCAAATTGATGACAAATAGATAAAGATAAAAAGCCCACAGCTAAATGGATTCCTAAAACCTTAAAGAAAATAGTTAAAGCCTTAGGATTTAATAAAATGTCCATTTTACTAAAGACTTGTTTTGATAACTTCATTGGAATTTGAGTCTCTTCATAAGATATAAATTCATTATACTGATGAAGCCATTCGTTCTTTTTTGGATTTTTCAAGGCTTCACTCCTTCTTTTAAAAGTTCTTTCACTCGCTGGACGCCCCGGCTGATAATTTTTCGAACATTCACTGGGGAAGTTTTTAAAGTTTCCGAGATTTCTTCAAAAGTTTTTTCTTCGATGTATCTAAGCTCTAAAGCCTGCCTTTGATTTGCAGGCAAAGATTCAATGTAGGGTAAAACCTCAATTAAGTTTGGCTCGGGCTGAATTTCTGGGTTAGCTATTGAATTGTCAACGGGAACTTGATTTTTTGTTTTTTCATTTTGCCTATATTCATCCGTCAGCGCATTTTTGGTAATTGTAAAAACCCAAGGTAAAAAAGGAAATGTTGAATTGTACAGGTGCTTTGATTTATGAATTTTCACAAAGACCTCCTGAAAAATATCATGGGCTCTTTCTTGGTTTTTAACTTTTGCTTTCAAATATCCATAGACTTTAGATGAATGCCGCTTGTACAGAGCATTGAAGGCAACTTCTGATCCCTTTTGATACAATTGCATAAGTTCTTCGTCCGTCTTGTTATCTAAAAGCATGAGCTTCCTTTAATAATAATACGTAGCTAGCTAAAAAATGTGACACCTTTTTTAGTACAATTGAATTTCCCTGAGATTTCAACCACTTAATTAAACTCAAAAGAGCTTGTCACAATTAACAAGTTCGTTCGTAATTAACTTTAAGAGGGTCACTATATGAAGTTTCTTATTTTAAGCATCTCGATTTTTTTAAGCTTACAAGCCTGGGCCCATCCCACTTCTTATAAAGGAGCCGTGGGATTGATGTCATACAATACCCCACAAATGAATGAAATCTTACTGACTTATTCTTTAAGTCATAACTTTGCAATTGCTACGACTTATTTAAGAGATTCAAAATCTGAATTCTATATCCCTCGGGTTAACTTTCTTGCAAAAAGATGGAACAACGAGGACTCACAAGGAAATATCTATTTGAGTGCTGGAGCTGGGCAGGAAAAGTTTGAATCAAAAATTTATGGAGTGCGCTTGGCTGAACTGATCATGGATTGGGAAAGTCGAAAATATTACGTCTACTTTGAGCATCTCTATTTAAATCGTAACAACGACAACAACGTTTTACTTCCTGAAAAAGCCTATAACCACTCGAAGTTTCGTGTAGGTACGGCTCCCTTTTTAGCTGACTATGAAGACTTAAATGTTTGGTTGATTTTACAAGCCGAAAAACACTTAAACCAAGAACAGATCGAGATGACCCAATTTTTAAGATTCTACGTCAAAAATACGCTTTGGGAAGTCGGCGCAGGATTTAATGGCAGTTGGGCCTTTAATTATATGATTCATTTTTAACCCTGAATTTCAAAGGAGACACTTATGAAAACAATCATTCTATCCCTCTCTCTACTTATTTTTTCCATGGCCTATGCTGGCGAAGAGCAAAAGGTTGGCGTCAAAGGAATGGTTTGTGCTTTTTGCGCGCAAGGAATTGAAAAGAAATTTTTAGCTCAACCTAAAATTGAAAAAGTAAAAGTAAGTCTTGAAAAAAAGATCGTCACTCTCACTTTCAAAGACGGCCAAAAACTTTCAAACGATAAAATCAAAGAGCTATTGAAAGATGCTGGTTACGAAGCTGTTATCGGAGAAAAATAATGATCCGGTATAAAGAGGGCTTTGTTAATTATCTCACTCTGTTTGGCTCGATGAGCACATTGATTTGCTGTGCTCTTCCAGCACTGCTTGTCAGTCTTGGCCTTGGAGCTGTCATAGCAGGACTAGCAGGGAATGTTCCAGGTCTGATATGGCTTTCTGAAAATAAACTCTATGTTTTTAGCTTTGCAGTCCTAATGCTAACAGCTAATGGTTTGCTATTATGGAGAAACAGAAATGCTCCATGTCCGATCGACCCTGAGTTAAGAGAAACTTGTATTAAAGGAAGAAAGTTCAGCCGAAATACCTATTTTGTATCCGTAGGTATATTTTTAATCGGTGCTTTCTTTGCTTATTTAGCCCCCAGGATATTTTGAGGTGTATATGATTTCAGTCCTTGTCGTTTTATTAAGTCTTTTTTCAAACCCGGTTTTTGCTGAATCAGCAGAAAAGAAAACCATCGAGATCACAGTCACCGAAAAAGGCTATGTACCAAGCTCTATCGATGTGGGTGAAGGAAAAGATGTCACCCTAATGATAACACGCAAATCCGATGAGACTTGTGCTCGAGATATCGTGATTCCCTCAAAGAATATTAAAAAGCCGCTGCCACTAAATAAAACCGTGACCGTACATATTGGCAAATTAGAAAAAGGCGAAATACGCTTTGGCTGCGGAATGAACCTAATGGAGAGCGGAAAGATTTTTGTGAAGTAGGGTATCGTAAGCCGTCCAAATTTACATATTCATTCTGTATCTACCGAGCATTTATTTTTTTCGTAACTGTAGCTTTAAGTTCCTTTTGAATAGTCTTCTTTTCTGTCGCCCGGCGCGATTTCTTTGAAAGTATTTTGGCTTCTTCTCTGGTGCCCCAATAACCACCGCCATTTTTCGCGCCGGCATGTTCAGTCTTTCTTATTCGGCTCATATTTAAGCCACCTCAATTTTGACTTTAGCACCCGGATAGAGTGCCGATAAAAACTTCACCAGCCGATCGATAGTAAACTCTTCGATGTTGTAGTGAAGTATCTTGCTTATTAAAGCCTCGTCGGTACCAATTTTTTCGGCCAGAGCTTTTTGGGTGATCTTGTGCGCATTTTTGTAAATAATAAATTCTTTGCATATTTGATATTTCACCTTATCGCCGGGCGTTGCATCTTTTGGCAAGGCCTTCGCGGCAGGTCCCTTCGAAAGTTTCTCTCGCATTTCTTTAAGTTCTGCATCCGATGGAAATTTTGTTTTACTCATACTTACTCCTGTCTACTCGAAAAGCATTAATAACTCCGAGATAATCGTCAAAAACACAAAGCACCATGACAAGTCTGTACGGGCTTTCATCATTAAAAACGGGCTCCGCTGCAAAGTACTGAAACTCGCCACGCTCAGCTTCGATGGGGTAGTCTTCACCATCGATTGTCCGAATCAATTCCAAGATAATTTCATCCGTTACGTCGGGATGTTTTATTTTGTAATGCTGATCGATGATAACTCGATTAATCTGATGATGGTTTATCGTAAGCTGAAGCGAGTACTCTTTACGAACATAAGGGCACTCTAAACTAAGTTGACATATTTGTCAAGTCCTTAATTCCTTGTTCAATCAATTTGTAACAGTGCATTCCGAGGTTGCAGCTTAGTTAAGTGCTTAAAACAACACCATTTCTAACTGCGGTCGGAAAGATTTCTGTAAAGTAGAATTGTTATTAAAAAGGCAATCCTATTTCCTTTTCATCAGTAAGATCCAATGAAGTCGTTGAAAGGCTTTTAAAGAAGCTTTTTCCATTGCGTGAATAGAAAAATAAGACTTCGTCATCTCCTGTCTGTTGAACTCCAATCGATCTATCGAAATGGTTGATCACTGAAACAGATTTTTTGGAAGTTAAGTCAAAATATTGAATGGATTTCATATCTTTGTAATTCAGTCGGCCATCCGTATTGGAGTCCTCGCTTACAAATTCAAAAACGAGTCCTCTTGTCTTTTGAGTCTTTTCGTCTTTTGTTTGATTGTGAATTTTTGTATCCTTGTGAATCAAGAATGCATTGGATTTCCATATCCAATAACTATCCTTGTTGCTTGTATTAAAAACTAAGTAATTTCTTGCGCCGCTATAAGCAGACTTTAAAGAATAAGAAGCATCGGAATTTTCCTCAGATAATGGAATTAAAAATAAATCCGTTCCCTTCAAAGGTTGAAAGTAACCAAGTCGAAGGTTTTCTTCTTTTTTTGTATTCTGATTGATATTTACAATGTCGGGGGCTTGAGGTTTTTCGGAAACGACCCTGACAAGATTATAACCAACAAAAATGCAAACTAGTATTGCGCCAAGACCTGCAAGTAGCAAAAAAGTTCCAAGAGCTCTGCGCAGTAATTTGTCATAGTTTTCAAGGTTCAGCTTCAAGAGTCCCCCAGTGATTTTTATGCTAAGCAAAAATCTTTACATAATATCTAGTACTTAGTCTGTTTCGGCAAGAATTTCGAGCAGATCAAAAAATAAGTTAATAATGTCGAGATAAATATTAACAGCGGTAGACCAACTTTCATCTCCGGCCTTTTTTTCAAGTTGGTTAAAGTCATAAAGAAGATAGAGGGTAAAAATAATAGCCCCCACATAAGCCTTTACCCGCGATACCATTTTTGACTTTAAAAAAGGAATTAATTAATCCCATAACTATGAGCATGAGGAGAGCGATGAGTAAAAAGCCGCCTAAGAAATCAAAATTAATATTCGTTGTAAACACCAAGCACGCAGGTGCCATGACCGCAAAGGCCGTTCCCAGTAAAGCCTGTGTTAAAATATTTTGCCACTCGTTGGGATAAGCCAATTTATCAAATGAGTTATTAAATGCTGCTAATTGATCTGGCGTGGCTGTTTCCCCTGAGCCCGTCAATGAAAGGACGACCTTTAAGGTTTGCAAATAAATGACACAGTATTTGCAAAAAGACCTCTTGCAGTAGAAATCCAGACTTTAAACCCAACAAGGAGTTTTTTACGAAAACAAACTTCACAATATTAGGCCTAGTGACCATTTTTTTGACAGAATTTTAAAGCCAATTTTAACGAACTTAATGCTAACCAAAGGAGAAATAATATGTTTTTAAAAAGTTTACTTTTGCTACCTCTAGTTTTTTCCCTGACGCCAAAAGCTTTTGCCGATCGGGATTCCAAATTACGCGGATCTGTGCGTATTAATGTTGATATTAATATGGACCAAAGGGTTCGCGAGCTTGAAAGAACCGTTCGTTACATGGATCAAAGAATTAGAAATCTTGAAGCGATCACTAGTCCCCGCCCACTTCCGCCGCCAGTCCAGAGCAGTTACACTTGCATGATTGTGGATAGCGGTTACTCAAAAACTTTTTATGGTAAAGGAAGAACTCTGATTGAAACTGAATTTGAAACCAAACAAAATTGTGCAAAATCAGTTCATTCATCTTATTGCCAAAACATCACTAAATGCTCGACCGATCAAATGGATCCCTATGCAAAAGAATATTTCTGCCTAGTGACTGACTCTGGTTATGGGAAAACATTTAAAGGTGAAGGTAGCGATCAGATCGAAGCGGAAGCAAAGGCAAAACAAGCTTGTCAAAGCGCGGTTCATCCATCTTATTGCGGAAAAGTCACCGCAAAGTGCGAAAGTATAAGATAATTTTAAAATGATAAAAGGACTTAGGAATTACTTATTTCCCAAGTCCTTGCTAAAGCTGAATCGAGGCGTAGGCATGATGATTTGCGGCCAGGTCTTTTGAAAGACATGGCTTTACGCTTGGTATTAAATTATGGCTGAAAGGAAAAGGTATGAAAGAAATACGAACAGAAATTGAAATTGCAGCTCCACCAGAAAAAGTGTGGGAGGCGCTAACCGAATTCGAGAAATGGAATGAATGGAACCCGATAGTCGCTCAAGCAAAGGGAATATCTTCTCTTGGTTCTGAGCTTACTATCACTATGAATGGGAAAGATGGAAGGGCGGCTCAAACCTATAAACCCACGATTATAGAATACGATGTGCCAAAGATTTTTCATTGGAGAGCTAAAATGATGGCCAGTTTTTTATTTACCAACGATAAAATAATTGAACTTGAAAAAACAAGCAGTGGTACCCGATTGGTTCATAAAGAATTATTCGGAGGGATGATGGTTACTCTGATGTGGGGCTTCTTCGAGAAAGGTGTTCCTCCAATGCTCAGTTCAATGAATAATGCTCTAAAGCAGAAGGTTGAAAAGAAGGTCGAGTCTTGAGCGTCGATACAAGGCAGAGATTGCTCACGCAATCTCTGGTCATCAGGAAGTGACCTTAGAAAAAGTAAGAAAAACTTTGAAGGACCCCTCGAAGGTTGTTCAAAGTAAAAGCTCAAAAAATGCATGCCTGTTCTACTCGATCGAGATCAAAGTGAGTAAGACAAAAAGTATCTACTTTTGCGTAGTTGTTGGATTCACAGAGTCTAGAGTTGGAAAACTGATAACCGCTTACGATGCGGACTTTATGAAGACAGGAAAAGAACTGTATTCAAAGGGAGAAAAAAAAGAATCTTAAATACTTACCAGAAAATGACTTAATGTATGTTTACTTGGAAACAAATGTTCCAAATATCCAAACCCGTACTCAGCACGAAGAAGTTTTTAAATTTGTTGCAAAATCTGACAAAAAAATGATTGTTGGTTATGAGATTTAAAATGCTTCTAAAAATTTAAATTACGTTTTGACGAAACTAAAACTTAACAGAAAACAAAAATTGGCTGTTTGTCTCTATTTTATTCGTGAGCAGGAAGGAAAAACTCAAAAAGAATTTTCTGCAAATATAAATATTTCTGAGAGCACATATATGAGTTTAGAAAGAGCTGAGCACAACATCAACTTTGATACACTCGGCGAAATTTTTGGCAAGTTTCCAAATGAGCCAATTCTAGACACAGTTTTCCATCAAGCTGGTTAGAGCTTTCAAGCTCAACAAAACTCTATTTTCCTTCTTTATAAGATTTAGCCTTATACAGAATCAAAACGGGGAGCCTCCCATTACTAGAATTGCAAGGCGATTTAGGTCTGCTTTACTATTGTGTTTTGCTCTTAGTCTTCGAAGGCGTAGTAGTCCCCAGAATTGCAGTCATCTCTAACCAGTTGAATAAGTGGCTAGAGATTAGAGTGCGCCCCTTAGGAGTAACAGTTTTAAAAGTGGTTTCTTAAATGAAATAAGCCCGTTCAGAGATGAGCAGGCTCTATCAATAATTTATGGCCGGATTAAAAGTTAATTAAACTCAAAAATCTTTTACCATGATGCGATTCGTAGTTCGAAAACCTGTTTTTTCATAGAGCTGGATTGCGATCTCATTATGTCCGAAAACATGAAGGCCTATTGAGTTCAAGCCCAATTTACGTACCTCTGACTCAGTCAAAGTTATAAGCATTTTGCCTA
The DNA here is from genome assembly GCA_043720615.1 of Pseudobdellovibrionaceae bacterium. Lineage (GTDB taxonomy): Bacteria > Bdellovibrionota > Bdellovibrionia > Bdellovibrionales > Bdellovibrionaceae > JAYWDA01. The sequence continues at coordinate 25,642 of JAYSSI010000052.1, forward strand.
AACCTTTTCCCCGCATTTCTGGGGATAAAATTATATCATAAATAAAAGCGTACGATTTTGAGTGTTCAACTTTTTTAGCAAACCATAATGTGCCAATAACTTTGTTTGAGCCAGATTCAATCACTGAAAAAAGAAACTGATTTTCAGTGCTTAATCCCTGAGGAAGTAATCTTTTGTACGAATCTTGAGCTACTTTTAAAGCATCTTCTGCTGAAAAACCCTCACCCTTTATTTTTTCTTCTGCATAGCTAGGCAAAGCTGTCTTCATGTAATTTAAATATTCTTCCTCAGTCATTTTTTTTAATTTAATCATTTATTAGCGGGCTCTTTTAGGTTTAAACGTAATCGAAGCAACCACCCCGAGCTTTTCAAGATAAGAAATTAATTTCTCAATACTCAGAGTTGAAATTTTACCGTTTAATAGTTCACTGACCCGAGGTTGCGGCACATCTAAAGCTTTCTCAAGCTCGCGGGGTTTTATTTTTTGCTTTTCGATAATTTCTAAAATTTTTCCATACAAATCTGCCTTTAGTGTCAGCGAGGCACTTTCTTCTTCGCTAAATCCGAGATCATGAAATACTGATTTAACTTTTTTCATACAAACTCCTTATACAATTGATTTAAGTCTTTTCTTTGCTAGCTCAAGGTCAGTCTTGCTTGTCTTTGCACTTTGCTTTTTAAAACTATGAAGAACATAAATTTTGTTTTTAATCTGCAAGGTATAAATCACACGGTACCAACCCTGATGATCCTGCTCTTTCAATTCAAAAACTCCTGCGCCAATGCTTTTCATGGGCCGACTCTTTTGCGGTGACTGACCTTTTTGTAATTCATAAAGCTGAAAGCCAAGATCCTCTTTAACGCTTAAAGGAAAGCTTGCGGTCACAGTTTTTGAATCTCCCAGCCACAGGACTTCTTTTAATGACAACAGGCCTCCGATAAATACAAGTATATGTATACAATATAGTGTATTAATTAGCAATCAAAAACTAGCTTGTTCTATGAATGTGTTGAAAATGGAACAGCACATCCTCTATGTACAAAGCCACAGTGTTAATGTTGGGGTCCAGAGCCCAATAGCTCATCTCACCCCAGTTTTCAAAACCAATCTCAACCCAATCGTTAAACAGCCCCATCAGGCAGTCATCTCTAGCCAATTGACCAGGTTCTATGAATAATTATTGGCCGGGTAAGAAGTGTTTTTAAAGGCTATTTTAAAAAAGGCTTTCGCCAGTAATAAGGCTGAAGCTCGTTCAGAGTTTTAACTTGCCATTTTGTTGAGTCGACATCGAGTGGAACCGCAGCTTCAACGTCTGATCCGTAAAGCATCAGACGCTCCTGACAAACTCCGCAAGGAGTCAATATGTGAAATTTGCCGCTTTCATCACGTGAAACACAAACAGTAGCGGTTATTTTTTTATCGAGTTTAAAAGCTTCGCAAAGTGCGCCAGCTTCGTGACAAAGCTCGACCGAAGCGCTCGGAAAGGTGGGTGCAGTTGAAACAAGTATTTGGCCATCTTCTGTGTACAGAGCTGCAGCGCCTGCCCACGGCTGAGTGGGAAAGCGTAACTGAACGAACGCCTTGGCGCTTTCTACTAGAGTTGAATCTAATTTCATGGAGTACTCCTAAAAAAAAATTCTAACATCAGCGCTGATTAAGATCACCAAAGTAATGAATTTAATTAGCAGCAGGATAGGGAGTGCAGAGCTTTAGGGGTCCGCTTTTTTTGGTGGTGCCACTCCCCAAACATAGGCCATCAGTTTTTCCTCTTTGTACACAAAAACTAATTTTTCCAGTACTGGTCAAAGGACTTTGTAAATTCAAAACTTTGCACTAAATAGTCTGAGCTTTTCACAGATTTTGAGGGTGACTTCATAATTTCATTCACTTCAGCGTATGTAAAACCTAACTTTATTTTTAAAAGCTTTTTGTGAACGTCCCTTTCGATGACTGAATCATTGATCATCGCTGGGACCCATAGAGGTGAGACCAAAACGGCCATAGATCCGTAGATGATCCAAGTCATGGCCTCACCAGCGGCCATATCAATTTGTTCGAGTGGACTGGGTTTGTAAGCCGGAGCCGGAATACAAGCGTAGATCCTGGGTGAAAACGCCTCGATCTGTCGTAAAGCTTTCTGAATCTTAATGCTAATATCGTCATTGGATTGATAGACCGCTGATAGTTTCTTAAAATTTTCATCGGAAAAGGAATAAGTCAATTGATCATCTTTGTAGCCGTCAAATCGCCAACAATTATCAGCGTATCCAGGCGTCTGAGCCGCCACGAAATGATAATTATGACCGTTCAAAGTGAAAGCAAAACTTGAATCTAAGTTCAATTGCTGAAGGGACTGAGAATAACTTTTCGGAGACTCGGGAAATGATTTTTTTTGATGAGCACAACTTGTTATGAAGGGGACAAGTGCAATAATGATTTTCAAAGAATTTAAATTTTTTTTCAGAAGACTCTCCTCGATATTTATTTAATTCCTAGTTTCAGGCCAGGCGCCACGCTAGGCTCACTTGAGTGATTTATTGGCCTAATAAGAAGTGTTAGTCAAGCAGCGCAAGATATTTGCCTTGATCAACTTCTAAAACTTTAGCCGCATTTCTTAATGGCATCCAATAAACTTTAAATTTTATATTTCTATCTTCATCATCACTTTTTACTATGTGAATTTACTCATCAGGACTTTGACTTTGAGTTTTTATAACAAAGACATTTCGCAAATGGAGTTCATTTTAAGCCGCTCGAGCCAAAGCAAATCTGCAGATTTTGCAACGAATCGTGAAAGCCCACTTTTTGAAACCAGCCAATTGAACAAGTGGCTAGAGATCGATTATCAATTAATTACAAAGGGTTATTAATAACGCAAAATTAAAAATTCTTTAATCTAGAATCTTATGATGTCTTCAACTTTTCGCAAGCCGATTTATTCCTGAGTTTGCAGGCTTCCGTTAATGCTTCGTTTGCTTTCTGAAGCATGTTGAGTCCTTCAAGAGCGAATGCATAACTATAAAGAATATAATCTCTATGATAACCTTCGCTTCCCTGGGGAAGGCTTAATGCAAGTTCAAAATAAACTTTCGCTTTTGCAAATTCACCCTTTGAATTTAATGCTAGTGCAACATCTACTAAGCAAAGGGGATCATTTTTTGAAAAACGAAGACATTCAGAGCCGTAACGAAGTTTATCCTCAGTCGTACTTGAACGAATATTTGCCAATCGTCTTAAGCAAAAAATCGAGCTGGGAATGGCCGTAATACATTCTTCAAGAACTTTGTGCGCACCATCCCAGTTATCATCATCTTGTAGAATCATTGCTTTTGCCTGAAAAACCTTTTCGTTTCTTGGATCGAGCGATTCCATTTCGGCCAGCAGTCTGGCTTGCTGAACAAGATCATCTTTTTGGTTTGCCTCCATTAGCTGGTCAAACAATTCCCGCATGGGTTTGCCAGAGGGGTTTACAGCGTTTTGCTGACTTGTCATTGGAGATTGATGTGACGTGGATTTGTCTTTAGTAATTTGTGGATTTAGATTAGGTTCAGCCGGAGACAATTTTGGAATTAGTTGTGCATTTGGCGCTGCTAGCACGGCTATATTTTCAAACTTTTTATTCTGACCGCTAGAATCCGGCGCCGACCAACGACCTAAAGCAACACCAAAAATAAAAATCAGAAAAATATAAAAGTATTTCATGTCGATCTCACTGCAAATCTCCGATGGGCTCATTTAGGTTTTTTATTGTTCCATCAAGAGATTGAAAAAAAGCGTTCTGCTCTTTTGCAATTTTTAGCGCAAGCGTCGTTTTGCCGGAACCCATAGGACCGGCCATAGCATAAATTGTTAACGGAGAATCTGGATTCATTGATTAAATTAACTATCTGCTGATCGAGGCTATGTAAAGGAAATGAATCCTTCAGCGGATCGTTATTTCGATCTACCAGCACATTTAAGGCAATAACCCTGCAACAATTTTCGACCAAATTCTTGCTCTGCAACGGGGTCCTGACTGCGGTCTACCAGATCGGCCACTTTTTCAGGTATACCGGTATTGTTAGAATTCGTCATTGCATCAATTGCGCCCTTAGAAGGGTAGCTTATAGCAGCACTTCTTGTGAATTTTAACTTCTTTAACTTTTTCCAAGTTTCCGTCTGGAATAAAGATGAGATGCCAGTTTTCCTTATTTTCTCCTGGGAAAGGCATAATTTTATAAGCATAAATAGTATCACTGAAGAAATAGCTGTCTGGATCTCCAAGCTCCTGACGTACCAATTTCATTGGTTTACCGACATACAGATTTTTCTTGACGATGTCGACGGCCATTGGCTTACGTTTGGCGTGGTCGTCCTTTCGAAAAAGATCTTTCTCTAGTGGTTTGATGCCCCATTTTTTTTCAGCTTGATCTGGTTTCATGAAATCAGATTGAAAAAAGGTATCCGCAAATGTGGACACTGACAGAAAGATGAAAAGTAAGCCGCTGATAGTTAGAACGAATGACTTCATTTTGGTACCTCGGGAATTTTCAATCCAGGGCTTAAGACTTTAAGATCTTTTGACCTTAACGAATCGAGTCCGGATTTTTCTAGGTTTTCTATGCTCCATTTTTTATTCGAGATGAGACTTTGCGCAGAGGAAGCACCTTTTCCGTTATTAAACTGATCCATATCGCGCTCCGAATCAGGCTGTAGTGGATTGGCTTCATGAGCGCTTAGAAATTCTTTTGTTTTTTCAGGTCCCAGCTCTTTTGTGAGTAAGCCCGCCCATATGAAATGTCGGAAAGCATCGCCCTCATCATTAAGTCCTTGCTCTGGAAAGTTACGTCCAGAGGACCATTCCGCACGAGTCTTTTGAATAAATGCAGTTAATACATCCTCTGGATTCTTCTCAACAAGATTTTTTTCTGCCGGTGTCAATCCAGGGTAATAGAGGATTTTCCCTAAGATGCTTTTTTCGCCCGCGTCTTTGCAGAGCATGTCGCACTGGTTGGGGCACATGAATGTACCCATGTCGGTCATCAAGGTCGAGCATTCCAGCTCGCAATCTTTTGAGCCAACTTTGATTTTACTGTTATTAAGCCAGGCTAAGCACTTTTGGTCAGGCGATTTTGCGTGAAGGGTTAAGCCGAAAATAAAAAAAGTCAGAAAAATAAGGTGTTTTGAGCAAATTCGAACTTTCATGGCTGGCTATATAAGTATTGGATTTGGCTAAGGAGGTCAAATTTTTTTGAGTTATTTGTAATTTTATTTCTATATGGGGACAAGTCAGTTTTCGCACTTGTTGAATTTATGGAAAATACATCAGTTAATGTTGGAAAAATCTAGATAAGTCCAACGCCAGATCAAGAGCAAAGCGATTTACAGAAACTTTATTAATCAAGGGTTTCATTAAGGTTTTCTAAAATTATCATAACTGTTTTCTTAGCGATTTGAACTGCATTATTGCCTAAATGTACAGTGAGCTCTTCGTTAGCAGCGTCAGGATACCTGAAGGCCACGGAATATTGAGAAAGTCTGGGGGTTTCAAATAGAACTTCTGCAATTTTAGAATCAATAGTTGAGAGTATTTTTATCAGGTCTTCGAGATCATGGGTTTTAGGAAATCTTTTTCTGTTGTGAGTGAGATAAGCTTTAATTATTTTTTCGCTGGCTTGCTGTGAGGAAAATACAACGAATTTTAGAAATCGTTCTTTAAATTCCAGTAAGGCTTCAGCGTCACGTAAATCTTCTTGCGCAATCGCGATCCACTTCTGGGTGTTTTTAGAAAGAGGCAAGGTCAACCTCAATGCCGGTATTAAGAGCTAGCTCTGGGATAGAATTAAACTCCTCTTTCCAGTCGTTAAATTCATCAACAGGGTAAACGAAAACATCAACTGATATGTTTGTTTTTGCAAATAGTTCGGATGCGCGAATAAGGTTTTCAATTCTAGTTTTTTCGGTCTTGTCGACCACGATGACGAAATCATAGTCACTATTCTCGCGAAAGTTTACAGAAGCGCGTGAGCCAAACAAAAACATTTTTTGAGGTAAAAATTCAGCTTTAAGTTTAGCGACGATATTATGAAACTCTGGATCTTTAAGGGTTTCCACGGTTTGTGCTGACATTTTGAATCCTTTGGGCTTCTTTCACAAACCCTTGAAATCTTGCTGTCAAAAAACTCTCGTTATCGAACCGTCTCACTAGCTGTATTCAGGATACAGAATTAGAGTTGGCGTTCCCAAGGGGATTCGAACCCCTGTATCCTCCGTGAAAGGGAGGTGTCCTAGGCCACTAGACGATGGGAACATTAAATGGTGGCTCGCGATGGATTCGAACCATCGACCCCTTCATTAAAAGTGAAGTGCTCTACCAGCTGAGCTAGCGAACCACGGGTTATGTAAGGCTTGCTAATTTCCAAGAAAACCGAGGGCGAGTCAACCTTGAAATCAGCATCTTAAAAACTTAATTCAAGGTTTCGGTCGATTTATTCATGAACTTGCCACGCAATTAAGCAGAACAAGAAAACAAACGACTTAATCTTTAAATAAAGGCTTTGCCCACAAGGTTTGTTCGCGGCCGGGGCCAACGCTGATCACATCAATCGGAACTCCTAAATGGCGACTGACAAAGTTTATGAAGTCCGTGGCCGCTTTTGGAAGATTCTTTAAGTGGGTGATCTTACTGATGTCTTCATTCCAACCTTGAAGGTACTCGATCACAGGCTCAACCTTTGATAACTCATAGGGTGAGTTGGGTAAGTCTTTGATGGTTTGACCGTGGAGTTTGTAAGCCGTGCAAACTCCGATTTTTTCGTGGCCCGTAAGAATATCTAATTTCATCAGCGCAAGATTGGTTAACCCGTTCAATCTAATCGCATAATTCATCGCCACTAAATCCAACCAGCCACAGCGGCGGGCGCGACCCGTGGTTGAGCCAAACTCGTGGCCGTCTTTACGCAACTTTTCACCGACAGCATTATCAAGCTCAGTAGGAAAAGGACCGCTGCCGACTCTTGTGACGTAAGCTTTAAAGACACCGATCACAGTTTGTATGGTTGTGGGTCCAACTCCTGCCCCTACGCAGGCCGAACCTGCAATGGTTGATGAGCTAGTTACAAACGGATAAGTGCCGTGATGAATATCTAACATCGTGCCTTGAGCGCCTTCGAATAAAACTTTTTTATTAGCGCCCAGACACTTGCTAATCACGAGTGAAGTGTCTCGACAGCGATAGGGTGCAAGCTCTTCGGCTAAACTCATCAGTTGCGCCATTAAGCCTTCAACACCGACGGGTTCCTCATTGTACATTTTTTCAAACAAAATATTTTTTTCAGCCAAGGAATGTTCTAATTTTGCTTTCAAGGTATTGGGATCATAAAGATCACCAAATAAAACCGCTCGTCTTGATGCGCGATCTTCGTAAGCGGGACCAATGCCTTTACCGGTGGTGCCGATTTTACCTGTGGACAGCGCTTTTTCTCGAGCCGCATCCAAAGTTTTATGAAAAGGCATCAGCACCGTGCAATTATCAGAGATCACTAACTGAGATGAATTTTGCAGTAAGCCTGCGGTTTTTAATTTTCGGATTTCTTCGGCTAAACCAAACACATCTAAAACAACAGCAGAACCAATCACGCAAATTTTTCCAGGATGTAAAACACCTGAGGGAATTAAATGTAAAACAGTTTTATGGCCATTCACCACCAAAGTGTGGCCGGCATTATTGCCACCTTGAAATCGCACCACCATGTCGGCATTTTGCGCGAAAACATCAACCAGCTTGCCTTTGCCTTCATCGCCCCACTGTGCTCCAACAACTACGATTCCAGCCATTTTTGGTCTCCCGGGTTATATGTCAGCTTAAATTTTCCAGATTAAAAACTCAGCGTCAATCAACTCTCTCTTCGTAAATTATTCTGACTTAAAAGGTGTAGCGCCGTACCAAGGAACTCTTGGTGGCAGTGTGTCTGAAGTGCCTCCATCGGCAAAGAACTGCACCAGTTTTGTGGCGGCCAATTTGGAAGCCTTATAAAAAGCCTCTTCGGTGTTAGCTCCAATGTGAGGAGTTAGTATCACATTAGGATACTGCAGAAGCTTTGAATGCCTTGAGAGAGGTTCTTTTTCATATACATCAAGACCGCAGGCTTTCAGATGGTTATCTTCAATGGCGGCGCACAGATCGCCTTCGTGAATAATTGTCCCACGAGAGGTGTTCACCAAAATCATATGAGGATTTAAAAAATCAAAATGAGATCTTGTCAGCATGCGATCGGTTTCTAAAGTTTTAGGTACATGAAAACTAAGGATATCGCTTTTTTTCAAGATCTCTTCGTAACCCACGCGCTCGACGTTAAGTTCTTTAAAAGTTTCATCACTTAAATAAGGATCAAAGGCCATCACATTCATGCCAAAAGCCTGAGCAATTTGAGCCACGCGCTGACCGATTCGCCCCAGGCCCACGATTCCGTAGTGACCTTGACACAATTCAAAACCTTGCACTTGATGGCGATCCCACTCTCCGGATTTAACCATGCGGTGAGCTTTTAATAATTGCACTGAGCAAGCAAGAACTAAGCTCCAGGTCAGTTGGGCCGCACTTTCGATATTTGCCGTGGGCGTGTGCATGACGGTGATGCCCCATTTTTGTGTGGCCTCTAAATCAATATGATCAAAGCCACTGGTGCCTGTGATAATCACTTGCAAATTTCTAGCTTTTGCTAAAAAAGCTTCATCAATAATTGTGCGACTGCGAATTAAAAGGGCATGGCAAGAAATCACATGTTCCAGAGGTAAATGGGTCGGAGAATCGGCCCGCACCACTTCCGCCCAAGCTTGGCTTTGCAGATATAAAAAACTTTCTTGCGAAAATCGATCTGCAATCAGAACTTTTTTTTTCATCATGGGTGAGCCTTTTGCCAGTTCTTAAGATCAGTTAAAATTTCTGAAATAGCAGCTTTTGAAAGAGCATTAGTATTAAAATACAGTAATGTTTTTGCTAAGCTTTCAAATAATCTGAGCATTTCAATATCTTGAATCGATCCCATATGTCCGATGCGCAAGATTTTTCCTTTGGCTTGATCTTGGCCGCCCATAATAGTGATTTTAAATTGATCTTCCATATACTGCCGCATTTTTTGTGAATCCATAGTTAACGGAACTTTTAAAGCTGTGACAGAATCACTCGGGCTTTCTGAGTACAATTCAAAACCTAGTCTTGGTGCAAACAATCGCACCATTTCGGCGCGCCGATGAATGCTGTGGTAAAGAGAGTCTAAAGAATTTTTTTTCACTTCCGATAAAATAAAATCCAAAGCTCGTATCAAGGGGACAGGGGAGCTAAATAAAGTTTCACCTTTATCATTGGCGGCTTTTTCACGTCGAATATCAAAATAATATCTTTGAACTTTGGCGTTTTCTACGACTTTCCAAGCTTTCTCAGAAAAACTCACAAAGCTCAGTCCCGTGGGAAGCATAAAGGCTTTTTGCGATCCAGCGACTAAACCATCAATATGCCACTCATCCATTGGAATCGAGTAAGCACCGACAGCCGTGATGCCATCAACTAAAAATAAAGTCTCGGGATAATGGTGGATCATTTCACCCAAAGCCTTAATTGGATGAGCCACACCTGTGCTGGTTTCACAGGCTTGGCAAAGAACTAATTTTGTTTTTGGGTGTTTTGATAAATGCTCTTGAACTTTTTTGGGATCAACAGCCTTTCCCCATTCCACCGATAAAATTTTAACTTGAGCGCCATAGACTTGCGCCATCTCAGCCCAGCGTTCGCCGAATTTGCCTGAGACTATAGCAAGCACTTCATCATTTGGAGAAAGAGTATTGACCAGCAAGGACTCCATGCCGCCAGATCCTGTACCCGTGTGGATATAAACTGAATTCTTGGTTTGAAAAATGATTTTTAAATTTTGCAAAACCCGTTTAAGGATTTGGTCAAATTCAGGTGTGCGATGATGAATCATGGGGAGACTTAGAATACGGCGGACTTCAGGGTGCAAATTGACCGGGCCTGGCGCAAGCAGGCTATAATCGAGAGAGAGCTGTGAGGCTTGATCTGACATAGAGAATTCTTTCTTGAAATCCTTCTGATTATATACTCAACTATCAATGTCATGTCCATCAGGTTCCTGCAGATTCTTAGTCTTATTTTGTTTCTTCTGAACACCTCTTGCGCTTATCGCTGGGGGACGGGAACGCGTTCAATTCCTGGCGGTTATAAAAGCGTTTCAGTTCCAATTTTTAAAAATAAATCTTACGAGCCAGGTATCGAAGTTTATTTTACCAATGCCTTGCTGCAAGAGCTTCAGCGCAGTCGAGTTGCGCAAGTGGTCGATGATGAACTTTCTGAAGTGCGCGTTGAAGGTGAAATTTTTGAAGTGCGCTACTTACCAGGAGCGAAGCGACTGACGGATAAAGATGCATTTCCGAATCTTCCTGAGGGAGCTGTGATTGCAACGGAGTACACAATATTGCTCACCACCAAAGTGCGAGTGATTCGGCGTTCTGATAATATAGAAGTTTGGTCCGGAATTTTTAATGGAGAGCGAACTTATGCCGCTCCTAAAGTGACTATTGCTGGATTAAATTCAGTGAACCCACTTTATAATCAATCCGCTCGTCGACAATTCATTGAAAATTTAGCTTCGGATTTAATGGTCGAAGCTCATAATCGTTTGACGGAGAGTTTTTAAATGCCAAGTATTGAGGCCGCGCATTTTTACAGTCAAGTTGATGAGGGACGATGCTCTCCTTTGTATTTTTTGTTTGGCGACGAGCCGTATCTCTTGAATCAAAGTTTGAATCGCCTTAGGAATTCTGTCGTCAACGAAGCCACTGCTGATTTTAATTTGAATATTTATTACGCCGCTGATAGCGAAATTTCTGTGATCAAAGACAGTGTTGAAATGCTGGCCATGATGGCTCCCAAAAGATTAGTGATTGTGAAAGAAGCGCAAGCCTTGACAGATAAAGAGTGGGCTGTGCTGGAGCCTCTTTTTGAAAACCCTGTTGATAGTACTGTTTTTGTTTTAACAGCATCAAAAATTGATAAACGTAAAAAAAGTGTTCGCTTGCTTTTAGAAAAAGCTCAAACAGTTGAATTCAAAAGACCCTATGAAAATCAAATTCCAACGTGGATCAATTACATTGCAAACCTTCATGAAATTGAATTAAGCGAAGATTCAATTCATTTATTGCACAAGCTGGTAGGATCTCATTTGCAAGAAATCGATTCTGAGATTCGCAAATTAAAAGACTATATTGGTCCTCGTCAGCGGGTCGAAGTCGCAGATGTTTCCCAAGTTGTCAGTCATGTGCGTGAAGAAACGGTGTTTGATCTCACTCGTGCAATTGGTGAAAATAACCGGATTAAATCTTTAGAAATGCTCGTCCATCTTCTTGATCAAGGTCAAAATGAAGTGGGAATTATTGCCATGATTGCAAGGCATGTGAGGCTGTTGATTAAGGTCAAGCGCGGCCAAGAGCAGGGACTTTTTGGAGCCAAGCTGGCTCAGCAAGTTCAAGTGGCGCCCTATTTTTTAAATGAGTATATTGAACAAGGAAAAGCTTGGTCTGTCTCTCGTTTGGAAGACATGCTGCTGCTATTAGATGATACCGATAAGGCTTTAAAATCGTCGCCGCTGTCTTCACATATCTGGCTTGAGAATTTGATTTTAAAAGGCTGTCCGACGTAAGTCTAGAGAGCTTTAAAGTTTGTTTTTTTAGGTTTTTCTAAAAAAATTCCGATAAAGAATCCATGCGAGAATTATCCACTCAAAATCCAGCCGCACAAGATAAAGGCTTTTTTCGTCGAAAGTTTCCTCGTCGCGCTTTCGAGCGTTTGATTGGAGTGCTTTTAAATGGCAACTACGACATGTTTAAAGCCGGCGAAATTGGTGAAGGTGGAATGTCCATTTATGGAGATGTGGCCTTGCCTGAAGGCAACCATATTGTTCTTAGTTTTCAAATTCCTGCAGGGGATTTTATCAGCATTCGCGCCATCATTCGATCTAGCAAAAATGAGAAAGGCCGTTTTATCCACGGCCTTTCTTTTGAATCGATTCAATTTGCTCACAAGCGCCAGATTCGTGCTTTTGTCTCATCAAGATCATCAGACGACGAACTTTTTTAAAGTCTCGTCGCTGGGTCTTACAAAAACTAAAGCTCTTATTTACTAGCTAAAGCCGCAGTAATTCTTTTAGAAATACGGCCGATTTTACGAGAAGCAGTTTCTTTTTTGAAAAGACCTCGTTGCGCGGCTTTCATGATTTCGCCAGAAAAACCTTTGAGTAATTCAGGTAAAGCTTTGATGTTTTTTTCAGTTAAAGCTTTCAGAAGGTTTTTTTCGAAAGTTTTAACTTTGCTTTTACGTTGAGAATTAACGGCTGTTTTTTTAATCGTTTGACGAGCTCGTTTTTCGGATGACTTATGGTTTGCCAAGGACATACCTCCACAGTAAGTTCTAATAAGGAATCATGGTCTAACATAGGGTATGCCTCAATGCAAGAGGCAGCAGTTTTAACAGTATATCATGGGAGCTTTGACTGACCTCAGATCCTTTAAATCCTCATAAAAAGCCTTATGATGAAGAAAAAGCCAAGGTGGTGCTTTATGCCGCCAGCATGGCTTTTGGGACGCTGACCAGTCGAATTTTAGGCCTGGTTCGCGAAGTGGCCTTTGCTGCCTTCTTTAGTCGCACTGTCACCGATGCTTGGACGGCGGCTTTTCGGTTGCCTAATTTATTTCGAAGGCTCCTTGGCGAGGGCTCGCTTTCTGTCAGTTTTATTCCTGTTTTTGTTGAAGCCAGGCTTGCGGATATTGAAAAAGATGGCCAATCCAGTGTTCGGGCTAAAAATTTAGTGAATAGCTTTTATACTCTTCTTTTGATTGTTTTATCGGTCCTTACTGTATTGGGAATTGTTTTTGCCGAGCCCGTTTTAAATCTTCTTCTAGATCTCAAGTATTTGGAAGTTGCCGGAAAGATGGAGCTGACCGTGCGAATGGCTCGCATTATGTTTGGTTTTATTTTCTTAATGAGCACCTATGCCTTTTTTATGGGAATTTTAAATGCCCTTGGAAAATATGCCTTGGCTGCCATGGCGCCAACATTTTTTAATATGGCGATGATTGTGGCCACTTTAATTCCGCAGGATTTTTTTCCGATGGAGGGAGATAGCCTCGCTTGGGGTGTTTTAGTGGGCGGCCTCCTTCAGACTTTGATTTTGGTGCCGTCTTTGGTTTCTAAAGGTTATTTTCCAAGTTTAAGTTTTAATTTTCGCAATCCCGATATTTACCGAATTTTAAAAAGCATGACGGGTGGATTTATTGGTTTGGGTCTGATGCAAATCACAACCTTGGTGAATATGCGCTTTGCAAGTCAGTTGGGAGAAGGAGCCATTTCCTATATTTATTGGGCAGATCGTTTGCTCGAGCTTCCTCTATCTTTGGTCTCGGTCAGTTTAGGGACAGCCTTGCTTCCGACCTTGGCTGCCATGTGGAGTCGCAATGAAGGGCAAAGACTTTCAGAGACGACGCACTTTTATTTACGGCTTAATTTATTTGTCGCCATTCCTTCGGCCTTGGGTTTGTATTTCTTAGCTCATCCGATTGTGGAGCTTTTATTTCAGCGGGGGCAATTTACAGCTGAAGATACGCTTGCGACCGCCTCTGTTGTTCAAATTTATAGTTTGATCTTAATTCCCACCAGCTGTGTAAGAGTGCTGGCGCCAGCTTATTATGCCGTTAAAAATACTTGGTTTCCAGCCCTTGTTTCTGGAGTTGCGCTCATCGTGCATATTATCATTGCGCCAGTGCTGATGAAAAATTATGGATTGAATGGGCTTAATTTTTCAGCTTTTGTTAGCAGCGGTCTTAATTTTATTTTACTGTTGGGCTGCTTTAGCAAATTCATCACTCCGTTCAATTGGGGACATCTGGCTCTTCAAACACTCAAGTTTTTGGTGCCTGGATTTTTAATGGCTGCAAGCCTATTAAGTTATCCCTATTTAAGGCAATCATTGCCCGAGAATTTTTTAGGTCATCTGCTGGCTTTAAGTTTTTCTTTGGCCTTGGCGGGGATCATCTATTTGGGGACTAGCTCCTTGATGCGCTTAGAAGAGAATACGGCCACAGTCGAGCGAGTTTATAAAAAGCTCTTTCGAAAGCGTCGAACGAAGTCTTAGAAAAAGCTACAATTGATGTGCGTTCTATCGACAGGCAAGGAAGTGTAGTTACGCTTTAACTGCACCTATAATATATGACATTCCGCCAACTTAGAGGCAAACTATTATCTTATTTATAAGCTATTTTATGGCCTGCGCTTTGCTTAAGTCATTGTTGAAAAGGGGGCTCAATGTCTTCATCAAAATGGTTTGGGTCTTTGATTGTGGGAGCTTTCTTTCTTTTAAAAACAGAAAGCGTGGAAGCGGCTCCAATAATTCCCGAGCTGACCAAAGCTTGTTTTGAAAGCACCTGCGGGGCCGATTACTTATTAAAACATCCTTTTGAAACCTCCAGCGGAGCTTATACAAAATCATACCAATTTATTGAAAAAGAGCTTCGCCAACCGATGCAGCATTTGATGGGTCGAATGATTCATCAGGCAGTTGTTACGGATCGGATTTATCAAAAGCTAGACAATATAAATATTGAAGCCATTGAAGGGGAGGCGAAAGGTCTTTTGGTCGCCTTAACTTATTTGCAAGATTTATCAAAATTATCTCCAGCCCTTGTGATAGATTCTTCTGATGTCTATTCATTTGACCGTGAAAAGTTAAAGAATTTACCTCAAAAATTGAGTGATATAGAAATCGATGCGATTCTTACTTTAAAACCAGTTATTAATTTAGTTCATAAGATTTTACCTAAAGTTGAGCAACTTTCATATGAACAGCTGGTGAGGGTTTTATACCCAAGTAATTCTTCGCAGAATTCCCATCAAAAAGTGGCACAAGACATCATTGAATTTCACCAAAGATTGACCAAAGTATTACCTGGGTCTGATGTTTTTATGAAATATGATGTGGTGTTAGAGCGAGCGGCCCAAGGAATGAGTTTATCTGAATCTGAAATGCAATATCTCAAAAGTAAAATTTCCACACGAATTTTTATGGATGAAGTTTTAAATTCCAGTATCATGAATGAATTCAAAAAAATCCCATGGGATTTTAACCACGAAATGTCTGTGAAATATAAAGTTTATCTTGCTTCAGTGGTTGGTAAGGCGATAAAAACACCAAACAGCTTACGTCAGATATTAAGACATTCAGTGACAGTATGTTCAGGAGATTTAGCTTATGCCTACGCGGCTTTTCCCAACTTACAAAAACTAGATCAATTTAAAAATATAATAAATGAACTTAAATCGACATCGCAACTGATGATGGAAGAAAAAACTAAAAGTTCTTTGCTGGGTCAATTCAATTTCGAATTTATTTTGCCTCCGGCCCAAGAACAAGTCATTATGCAATGGAAAAACTTTCTTCAGCAAGCCAGTCGCGAAACTGAAAAAAAAATTAAAGCTTTGCAAGGTATGGATGCTTCGAACTCCCAGGTTCAGGCTTCGGCTTATTTGATGATCATGAATATTAACAGCAAATTTTTTGAAGGTGTGACAAACTTCTGCCAACAAGCTAAGCCAGGATTTTTAAATGATGCGGCCTTGATTATCGATAATTCTGTTCATTTAAGTTGGACAACAGTGGCGCATCCTGAAGTCGGGACGGCGATTGTAGCTCATGAAATCGGCCATGTGATCCACAAAAAGTGGTCTCAGGCCTTTGTTAAAGAAAATGCATGCCTTGAAGCCAAACAAGGAAATTCACAATATGTTACTGAGGATTTTGCAGATCTTTTTTCTGCCGAACTTTTAAGAAGACATAAAAATAAAATTGGGAACTTAGCAATTAAAAATATTGGCTGTGGACTTGTGTCAGCTCATGGAAATCGCAGTGAATTGCTTTTTGTGAATGAGAATGCCAAGGATTCCCATTCGTCGGCACTTTATAGACTTTTTGCTACGGCTTCCGTACAAAATAATACAAGCCCCCAGTGCTCAAAGCTCCTGCAGGCTTCTAAAGAAATTAGATTTGATTCTTACTGTAAGTGGCAGCAATAAAAGGCTGCATAGGGCAGCCTTAGGCTTAGTCTTTAACTTCAGATAATGAACTGTACTGGTCAACTAATTTTTGCTGTTTGTCGACTTCTTTACTCCAGCGACCGATTTCGCCCTCATAGCCCTTTTTCTTATTGCGCCAGTCTTTTTCTTGGCTTGTTAAAGTTCCTAGCTGTTTTCCAACTTGGGTATCTTGCTCTTTAAGTTGTCCCTCACGCTGAGCCCAAACTTTTTTTTCTTCTTGAAGTTGTAAAAGTTGAGTTTGATAAATTTGTACATTCGATTCGCGCAATTTTTGGTTTTCTCTAATTTTTGCGACCATGTCTTCAAGCTCTTTAACCCGCTTTTCTTCCGTGGCAGATTTATTCTTCTCATCAGCCATTAAAGCGTTAAGTTCTTTTTCTTGAAGATCTATTTTTTTATTAGCATCGCGATTTTCTTTCAGTTGGCCGCTGACTTGTTTTTTATGATCCTCAACTTGGGCCCGTGCCTTGGCCACTTCTTTAATATTTTTATCGACGGATTCAAGATTGCTTTTATAATCTTTTAGATTTTCTTTCGAATTATCTAGATTTGATTTTATTTTGTCCATCTGTTGCTGCGAAGTGACCTTGGCTTGCACTGAAAAGGGCAGAGTGGTCATTAAAGCAAGAACTAAGAATGCTTTCATAAAGGCTCCTTGTATTTAAAAAAATAAAAAATATTTAAAACTTACTTAGTCGCAACAGCAGCATCATCTTTAGGGCAAACGTTTTCCAATGAGGATCTAAAGTGACCTACTTCGTCTTCCCAAATTTCACCTTTAAATTTCCATGATACTTTTTTATCATCAGGTTTTTTTAAAGAACTGTCTTTGTCTTTTGTATCTCCACCCGCCATTTGGTAGCGGATGTGTTCTCCAGCTCCCGAGTAAAGTTCGTATTGAAGAACATCGTTCTGATCAAGAACGCGCTTAAGATCAGCAGTTAGATTTTCAAAACGTTGCTTTAAAACACTTCCAGCTTGCGCTCTTAATGTGACTTTTTCCTTTTCAACTCGAACTATGGCTTTTTCACGCAATTCTTTAATCAACGTACGAGCGCGATTCGTCAATTGATATTGCATTTTATAAGAAGCCAGTCGGCGCTCTTGAAAAGCCGTGTCAAGGTTATTTTGAGCTTGACCGGCTTTGCCTTCGATATTTACTTTTTTAAGTTTAGCCAACTCTTCTTTGGCTTCAGATTGTTTTTTGATTAAAGTTTTTTCTCGCTGTAAAATGGCCAGCGTGGCTTTATTAAAACCTTCGATCTCATCTTCAAAGTTATTAATCTGAGTTTGAATTTTCATAAATGAAGGGTGTCTTGCAAGTTCCACAATAAAGTTTCTTGGCAAACCATCGACTTCTTTATGGTCTGTATTTCTAAACCAACTTTTGACAGTTTCATAGTATCCAGCAGCTTCTTTATGTGACGCTTTGTATTTATCAAGTTTCTCTTTTGCGGGTCCGTATTTTTTATGAAGATTTCCTAAAACTTGCATTCCATCACCGAATTGACAAAGATTTAGATAGCCGACGGTGCGTACGACATAGGATTCTGGAGCAAATGCATTCTTAAAGAAATCTGTATGAAGGGTGAACATATTTCCCGCAGCCCCAATATAATCGGCTTGCAGAATTTGTGTCCAAGCTTGTTCAATCATAGCTTGCAGCCATAAAGGGTCATTTTGATTGACGGTTAAATAGGCCTCAGCAGCTTCTTTATAAAGACCCTTTTGGAAATAAGCTCGAGCTAAAGTGATAGCAGCGATTCCTTGCAGGCGGCTATCTTTATCAAGGATGCGTGTTAGTTTTCCTAGATCACGAATGGTATCATCAACTTTTCCTCGACGATAATTATAGATAGCAGAAACAAGTAAAGCATCACCATAAAACTTAGATTTCTCCGACACAAAAAGAAGAGCATCTTCAACTTGACCTAAATTTCCTTCTTCTAAGAAATATTTTGCTCGATAAAAATTATAAGCGTCATTACTGGTTGTTTCCAATTCAAATTTTGAAACTAAGGGCTCAAGTTCTTTGATATCATAAATATCCAGAGATTCAACGCGATCAACCAGGGATTGAACAGCGTCGATTTGCAATTTTTTATCTTTAGACTCTTTTGCAACTCGAAACATATTAAAGCGAAATTCAGAGTTAAGATTTAATGCTTGAGCCGTTAAAGAATAGGCAAATAAGGCTTCGTATTTATAATCATTGCCTTTTAAAAGTTCTCCTAGGAGCGCTAAAGCTTGCTCAAAGTTTTTATGTTGATCTAAATAAATAAGAGCTTCGAGCAGTTTATAGTCTGCTTCTTTCAAATTAAGAAGGGCTTTAGTCTGAGCTTCTGCGGCTTGAACATTAGGTTCATTGATTGTTCTTAAGTCTTTAGGCGCAGGAATTTTTGTCAAATTTTTATCGGTCGTGATACTTTTCGGTAAACTATAAGCGATAGGGCCAATTCTTTTTCTATCGATCTCTGGCACCTTGGGGGATGCTAATTTTTGAATTTGTTTTAAGGTGAAATTTTTTGTTTGTAACTGCAATGGGATATCAACAGCTTCGACAACTGATTCTTCTCCGATATCAAGTCGAGGAATATTTTTATCTTTAAATATTTCATAAGTAGGAACTTTGCTTGATTTAAATTTTAATTTGCTAGACGCATGACGACCTTTGATTTTGACAACAAGTGCGTCTGCTGCCACAGCCTCAAAGCTTGAGGCCATCAGTATTAAAGATAGAATCAATCGAGTGGTCTTCATAAAAGCTCCTCACAATAAATCAAAGATTAATACCAAAGCGTTACGCCAAAAGTCAGCATGGTGTCATTGACAGTTCCGCCAGGAAGTTTTGGATCTCGAGTTAAACCTTGAACGCGGTAACGTTCTTTATCTTCACTGGTCCAGAAATTTTTATAATCCATGCGAACAGCAAATGATTCAGTAAAAAAGTAATGTTGGAAAATACCAACAGTGCCATGCAAGGTCGTGTTTATTTTATTGCCTTTATCATTGACGATTTCATAAGTTGTTTGCCCTAGGCCTGCGCTGATTCCCATGTCGAAATAAATGATATTTTTATCTAAAAAACTCATTTTTGCATACAAGGGTACAAACATCACATTGGCAGAGACTAACTGCTTTAGACGATTGTGATCGGGGACAGTGGCATGTTGTTTAATAAATGTTTCAGTGGATTCATTATCAGCTAAGGCCGCATTAATTAAGGAAAGTTCCGCGCCCCATTTTTCAGTGAAAAAGTAACCCAATGATGCATTGTAAATCTGACCTGCACTAAAAGGGTCATTAATTGGAATTCCGGCCGCTCCCAAAAAATAAAATCTTTTTTCTTTGGTAAAAGCTCTGTTTTGTACAACTGAGTAATCATCATCTTTAGCAGACCAATATTTATTTTCTAATTTTTTAATATCTAGCTTATCAGATTTTTCAGACGTTTGAGCCATCGCAGTCTCTGTCGTTATAAGCATCGAAGCCAAAAGGCTGACTAATAAAATGTTGAATTTCATGATGTTCCTCCGTCTTAGTTAGTACTTTTGAATAGAAATGGGTAGGTCACAACGACCTTCGTTCCACCATTAGGTGTTGGAAACTTCCATTGCGCAACTTTATTCAAAATACATCCCTCGACGGTCGCGTTTTTTAATGTGGTATCACCAATTTTTTGTTCGTCAACTTTTCCTGTGCCGTTGATAATAAACTTCACTGAAACTTTTCCTTCCATTTCTGGATGAGCACTCAATTGTCTTTCGTAGCAATAAAGAATTTGTCCCAATTGAGTTTTAATATACTGTGCGATGACATCTGGGTCGAGGCCTCCAACAACTTCTGATTCCTCTTCGATCAAACCAATGCCGGCTTTGCCCGTATTTCCACCACTTAAAGCGCCGTAGCCTGAAAGACTTCCACCACCACCACGACCTGCGGTGGATACTCCAGTGCCAGATCCTTTTGCATCTTTAGACCAATCTTTACCAGCACGGTTCATAGGACCAAGAGCCGCAAGAGCTCGACCGCCTTGTTCAGGACTGGCTTTTACACCAACACTGACAATGATATTATCTGTTTTTGCAGCTTGCACAGAAACTTTCCCTAACATCTGAGAAATTCTTCCTGAGCTGAATGATTTTAACATTCCTGCCATTTTGCTTCCGCCAGCAGCAGGAGGAGCATTTTTAGGATTTTGATTTTGCTGAGCCACCGGAGGCACTTTCTGTTCAATTTTCTTAAGAGCTTGAGTTCCGGGTTTCTTTTTTAAATCCGTGATAACCACAATTTTCATAGCGCGAGTTGTTTTAGGTAATTCGAGGGCCATTTCTTTTTTAGTAAAAAAGAACGAAAGTCCAAAAATTAATAAGGCGCTGCTAAGGAGGATATAAGCACCACGCTTGCTGTCTTTATCCATCAGTTGGCTCGCATCGATATTCATCAGATCTTGAGCATCTTTAAGTTCAATATCTTTTGTTATAATTTTAATACCGGGCTGTTCAGTCATTGCAGGAGTGAATTTTTGTCCACGAGGAACAACTTTTGTTTCTAAGACGACACCATTAAATTTGACGACATAAAGAGTGTAATTTAATTTGGCGGCATTGTCTTTACTGGGAGTTTGTTTAAAATTTTCAGGTTCCGCAAAAAGCTTCAAGTCTTTATCAATTGTTTCTAAAAACAAGACCGAGCCATCCAATTTAAAAGTCGCTGATTTTTCGATTTCTTTTTCTGGATAGGTTTCATCTTTAATATGAGCTTGATCTAAATCGACATACCACCATTTTTTATTTCGGTATTCGAAAACTCCTTGGATGCCTTTAGCTAACGGATCGATTGAAATAACGTCAGCAAGCCTTGACGATCCAAAAGTTTTGGCTTTTGTATCAGGACGAAGTCTCCAGATTTTTTTAACCCCATTCGGAAGGGTTTGTCGAATCACCAACGTGAGCATGTTACCATCCCTTAAAAACGTTATTCACAAACTACTTAACATAAAAGCTGGATTCACGAATTCGTGCGTCCAAATCTTTTTTGACTTCGTAAAGTGGTAAGAATTTAATTCCTCGTTTTTGAACCAAGTAGGCGCCATCAGGATTTCTGACCGTGCCCTTAAGGCTCATTTCCGAGAAGTTCACTTCTTGAACTTTCCGAACACTTTTTTTAGCTTGTGCTTGGATGGCTGCTAGACTAACAGTCGAGAACAGCAAAAACCCCAAACACTTTGATATAAGAGTCTTCATAAAATAAGTTCCTCATATATAAAGTCTTCCGGAGTGACGTGCAGCTCGACTTTTATTTTGATTTTTCAACAAATCTACTTTTCTTCCTAGCCAGTTCTTTAAACTTTCCTCTTTCGTCATTTGCCGAGCTTTTTCATAAGCATCGACCGCCAGCAAAGGCGATAATTTATAAGTCTCAAGAATTCGTGCCTTTTGTAGCATAAGATCTAAAGAGCTTGAGCCTTTTGCCATCTTCTCGTTCAGCACACTAAGAGCCTTATCTGTCTGACCCCTTTTTGCGTAACTTTCTGAAAGCAACGGACCTACACCTAGATTATATATATCATCGGCAGTTAACTGTGAAAATTTGAGGACCACAGTCTCGAAATCTCCTTCTAAATATGATTTTATTCCATTGAAAGTTTCAGTTTCTGTCGAGCTCATTTGCATGTCTAAAACTTTGTCGAAAAAAGGTAACGCCGACTCTAATCCTTCAATCTGATAAATCATACGAGCTTTTTGATAAGCAAATAAAGGTGCTTCATTTTGAGATTTGATAGCTAATTCCATAAAATACAGAGACTTCTCATAAGCCTTCTGAAGTTCTGCGACCAGGGACATATAATAAAGCCCCATCACTTTATGGTCTTTACTTTCTATCAGTCGGTAAGCGATTTTTTCCATTTCTGGGATGTCTTTTGACCAGAAACAAGTCGCTAAGGCCTGATGAAATTTAAAGTCTGATGAGATCTCTTTGCTCACACAAGCCGTCGTCGTTCGACCTTCAATACGTTTGATTTTATTAAATAGAGTTTCACTGTTCGCCGGTAAATAAGCTTGAAGCTTAGACGGAGCTGGATACTTGGCAATGGGTGCTAAGCTTTGATCCGTTGGAATATCTTGGAGGTTCCATGTTTTAGTGGCATCAATGATTTGCACTTTAGCTAATTTCTTTAGTTGAGCAGCATTATCTTTTCTTTTGCTGTCTAATTGCGCAATAATTTTATCAAGCTCGCTTTTTAGATTTTTCTGATCATCAGGGCTTAGTCCTGCTGGAATTTGCATGGCTTTAAGGTTTTCTACGTAATCAGCATAACAACGATCTATTCCACTAAAAGATTCTAATTGAATTTGTACATCAGCGGCCATTTTTGAAGCCCCTAAGTAGGCTGTTTGTGCCTTCTCAAGCCTTTCTGTTTTTAAGCCTAACACCAGCGCAAATCGATCTTCTTTGCTGCTTTTTAAACTTTGTCTTACTAGTTCTTGCTCTAAAATTTTTGCTTGGACAATTCTAGCTTTGGCTTTAAATAAAGGTGTGGTCTCTCGGCTCATCATTTTTTTAGCTAGATCAAAAGCTTCCGTATTTTTCTTTGTCTCTAAAAGTAAAATTAGACGGTCATAAAGAATTTGTGTGGCATAGGGTTCAATATTTAAAGCGAGAACGTTAGATTGCAGTTTTTGATATTCAGAACCTGATTTATCTGAATAAGTGGAAAGAATTTTTAAAAATAATCTGGATTTCGATTTGGCATCTCCCGCATTCAATAGATTATTATAAATTGTTCGAGCTTCTTTATCGCGCTTTTCTAAAGCGTAAAAGTCGGCAGCCAATTCTAAATTTGTCGATTTTTCTTTTTTATCTAAATCGGCTAATTTTATTAAAGTGTCAGCGGCTTTTATTAAGTATCCGTTTTGAGCATAAGTCTTAGAGGCTTCTTTCAAGGCATCATTAGATCTTGAGTCGTTAGGGTATCTGCTGACAAAGAGAACAGCTGTATCCGCACCTTTCGTGGAGGATACTTCAGAAAAAAACAGGCTGACAGCTTGCCATAAAGCATCGGGAGCTAGTTTTGAAGAATTGTGTTCTTGAGAGAATCGAACAAGCTTTTCAGCGCCATCAGCTTTTTTATTGTTTTTAATATCATCTTGAATTTCGGCATAGCCAGCTTCTTGTTGGATGCGTGTGATATTTGCAATTCGAGTGACATCTTTTGTTGCCGAGGTGATTTGCTTGGCTAAGTTTTGTATTGAAACATAATCTTTTTTAATATTGTAAATTTCTAATCTTAGATCTTCTGCCTTAGCTTGAAGCTCTTTGCCAAATTGACCCTCAAGAAGCGCTTTGAGCCATTTCTGAGATTCTTCATAGTTAGACTCTTCATAATAAATGACAGCCAGCTTTAACATCACATCTGGGCTTTGAGTTGATTTGGGATGTTTCTTAACGTAGTTGAGGGCTAAGTCTTTTCGTTCGCCTTCTTTGAGAGGAGATTTCTCTTTACCTAAGCGGCTGATGCTTTTTTCTTTCGCAAAAAGGGCCGCATAATTGGCATCATGTTCCAGCTTATATTCATTCTTGATCTGATCGCCGACCATTTTATACTGTTCACTGGCTTCATCAAAACGATCTAGAGCAAATAAAAGTTCTGCATAAGCGTAATGAGTTTTTAAATCAGGAGCTGATTTTTCCTCATGATCGATAATTATTTTTAAAGCCTTTTCCGTATAAGCTGTAAACTCCTGATGTTTTTTATTCTTAAGCCAGATCTCCCACCATTTTTCAGCGATATCTTTAGCGGTCACACGAAAACCTTGGCGGCAAGACTCATCAGGAATTTCTTTTTTTTGCTTAAGTCTCCAAGCAGAATCAGTTTGGCAAAGGCTAGCGACAGTTTTTAAGTGAAAAATAACTTGATCTCGAAGCTTTAATGATTCATTGGCTTCAACTAACGACAAATGCGCTTTGACGATATAAACATTGTCAGGATCTCTTTTAATAAACTCAGGTATAAAGACATTCATATCTTTAAATCGACCATGGCCTTCATACATCCGTGCAAGATCAGTCATGGCTTGACCAAATTCTTCACCCTTTGCAATTTTAGAAAAAATCATAACGAGTTCGTTCGCTGGAGTGCTATCACCAATAAAAACGGTCAAGTCACGCAAAGCTTCTCGGCGTAAATTTTGTTTATTTTTATTAATAAGGCCTTCTTCTTGAAGTGGGCTTAAATCCATCACCTGTAAAAGTCGTTTTACGCCTTTACTGGTGTCGCTCATATTGTAATGAGTCCAAGCTAATTTATACATGCCGTAAGGAAATACTTTTGAATCGGAATGTAATTCCAGGCGAGTTAAAAACTCCATGGCGACGGAAAATTTTCTTTGATCGTAATACAATTCACCAAGGGCGACCAGAGAGTCAGGAACTAAAACCGATTTTGGGTAAGTTTCGACTACTTTTTCAAAAAGATTTTGTGCTTCTCTGATTTTTCCGACTTGCTGATGAGCAAAGGCATTATTAAATATAACCGAATCCATTTCAGGATATTTTTTAAAGTCTTTTTCAAGACGGGTGTAGATGGCGATAGCTTTCTTAATCCAATCTGATCCTTTTTCATTAGGAATTGGAAAAGTGGATAGCTGCTTTGATTTTCCTGCTAGTTGTAAATCAAAGAAACGACCGGATTTTGATCTGCGCATATAAAGTTCAGCAAGACGATATAAAAGATCGGACTCTTCTCGGGATCCCTTTTTTGTTTTCAAAATATTTTGCAAAGATTCAATGGCTTTATTTTCAGATCGAGTGATAAGAACTTCTGAAGTCGCAGCTTTGAGTTCGTTGACGTCTTCGTCCGGAGAATCAAGTCGAACTTCTGGGAGAAGGCCTTTTTTTGTTTTAGTTTCTGCGGACATATTTGTGGGTACGAGAAAAACTAGAAGAAGGAGGAGGTAACTTAACATTTTCATAAAATTCTCCAAAACCAAAATCGTCGGCTTTATTTTCCGATGACTGTCACTAGTTTCAATTGCGGAAAGCCTGCCATTGAAGCCGTGTACATAATCTTTCTTAAAGTGTTATAAGGAAGGTCTGCATCAGCCTGTAATAAAATTTTCCCGTCCTTGACGAATTGCTTATCGGATGACTTGGCTAACTTATCGAGCTCATTAAACAATGGAACAATAAAATTAGAATCTTTTGGATCTATGTCTTTAGTGGCGAACTTATTGTCAGAAATCTCGGCGATAGTCCGGTCTTCAAACTGAACTATATCCTTAGACACCGCAATTTTTACGGCATCCGTCGGATTCTTTTCACTGTTCGAAGCGGGCAGTCGTAAATTTTTAACAGGGTTGATCACCACATCAGAGGTGGAATAAGTTTGTAATAAAAACACTAGAAGGATTGTAAACACGTCTGTCATTGAAGTTAAATTCAGTGCAAAGGCATTTTTCTTAAGATTTGGTATATAACGGGCGCGACGTGACATGGTTTAACCCTCCAACGTATTCCCGAATGAAATTTCGGGAAACATATATTCAGTTTCAGTGTCTTTATTTGCTTTATTATCGCGGACAGGAAAGCGAATTCCTTGCCTTGATCTACGGGCTTCATCCATCACTTTAATAATATCTTTATAAGCTAAATCTCCTGAAGGATTCATTTCAATTTTAAAGACTTCGGGATTGGCTTTTTTAATCTCTACAAACTTTTGATGAACAGCTGCATAATCCAGCTGCCCTTGCTGAACAGGAACCATTTCAGTTTTTGATTTTCCATCCGTCGTCACTGTGAACTTCACGCCATCAGCTGAACTAACTTCGATTGAAATTTGTTTTTTATTTGGATTCTCATCTTGCTTCTTGATGGCCTCTTGAACCACCTGTGGTAATTCTGTATCAACAATCATCATCTGCACAAAGGCTGAGGAGATAAGCATCACGGGGACTAGCTTTACCATCACGGCTAGCAGGGGAGCTAGGTCGAGATCAAATTCATACTCGTGACTAATTTTTACTTTTTTTGATCGTCTCATAAATTCCTCAAGTCTTAAATTGTTATCAAGTTAAACTTACGACGCTTTGGATGATGACGGAGGTGGTCCGCTGGGCGCTGAAGTATTCATGGCCACATGATCTGGAAACAAGGTTTGTCTTGTTAACTGAGGAATATGTGAACTTGTTAAAATTTCAGTCAGTTTTGAACATTTCTCGATACATTGCTCGATCAACTGATTTTGCCTTGCTGTTAAGAAAGAAAAAAGCACCATGGCAGGAATTGCTACAGCAAGACCTAAAGCTGTCGTGTACATTGATACTGAGATACCATGCGCAAGGAGCTGTTGCTTCATAGCAGGATCGGCTTGTTCAACGGCTTCAAACGAAAGAATCAGACCGTGGATTGTTCCAAGGAGACCCAGTAAAGTAGCCACGTTGGCAACCATAGATAAATAATGCAGTCGACGTGTGAACATCGGCATCACTTCCGACATAGCAATATCGTGAGCTTGAAAAATAGTATCATCATCACGATCTGCTTTTTCCAAAATTGTTTTAAAGGCTTTAGCTAATGGTTTTTTTTCCATTTGCGAGCATAGGACTAAGGCTTCATCTAGTTTTTTAGAAAGAATTAAATTTTGAATTTTGGCCATAAACTCTTCGACGTTCATACCGTATCCACGATATAAAGTTTTTGCTCGCTCAATCACCAAGAAAGTCCCAGCGATACCTGTTAGCAAAATTGCCCAACCCACGATTCCAGTTGCTGTCATGAAACTAAAAAATGCGCTCATATTTTTTCCCCCTGCTTGTTATCAATAAGTTGTTGAATCTGATGTTGTCCGTACGTTGGCACTTGGAGGAAACGAACTGCATAATGCAAGCCGGATTTAACGTTAATTCTTTGTTTAGTAAAATTTTTCCGAATAACCTGGGCCATCACATTAAATGCTTTGGCATTTCCCGGTCCAGAACGGAAGTGTAGGACAAGATCTTGTCCCGGAACTAAAAGTGGAGTGTTAAGTAATACCAAAGCTCCGCTTTCACTGAGTGAAGAAGACTCGCCATCAAAAAAGTGCTGTTCGTTATGTCCGTACACGGGCACCTTTACATCCTGACGAGCAAAATCTCGAATGATAAAACTGTGTTTGATGGCATCGCGATTATTAATCAGACCAGCCAAGCGATCTCGTGCAAAATCAGGCAACTCTCCTAAAAGAGTCCATGTTGATATGTGAGGCGCCCACACGTAGTTGTAATCTTGAACTTCGCCTTTTTGTAACATGTTGATGATCACACTATAGTCGTAAGGACCATACTTCATATCTCCTCGAAGTATGTACCACTGCTTTAGTTCCGCATCGCTCTCAGAGCTGTTAATTTTTTTTGCTTCACTCATAAAGTCCTCTTTAAAAATTGCAGTTTATTGCGCGGCAGTTTTTGGTTCAAAAAATATTCTAACATCGGCACCGGCCACTGGAATGCAAGCTGTGCCATAAAAACTAATAACCCGACCTGCAGGTTCATAAGACCAACCACAAGTCGTACTTTGTGGCGAGGTTGCTCCATCGACAGTCACTCGTAAAGTTTCTATGATAGGTTCGCGATCTAATGCAAAAGTTGCAGCAAGTTCGATTGTCTTTTTAGAAAGTTGTTCAAGAACAACCGCCATTGAGGCGCAAATACTAGCTGTTATTCCGCCGGTGGCAGCAGATATTGCTGGGTAACGTTGCGAAATTTTTTGCCCTGTGTTTCCTAAAGAATTAACACAAGCTTGGTCTCTTGCAGAAATTGAATGGACGGCAAAGTTATTAGCAGCAGTAGCAGCTGTGCTATTAGTTGCAGTGATCAAAAAGTCTTTAAAATGTTGGACACTTAAAATATTTGCATCATTATAGTTTTCAGAAAAGTAATAGCTGCTAGTTCCATTATTCCAATCGTAATGTGAAAAATCATCTTCATCGCTGACAATAATCACGGCTAAAAAAGCACCGGGACGTTGAAATCCAAGATTGGTTGGATTTTCTAAAGCTTTTTTAAAGCTTGAAAAAGCGCGCTCATCACCACTGCCTGCAGTTCCCGTTTTAATATTTTTTGCAAAAACACTTGCTAAGTTTGGAGTATTCTTATCCATCACTTTAATACCAGAATAAGGCGTCGCAGAACCTTGTCTCCAAACAGAGCGGGTGTTTGTGTTGTAATGATAATCTAAGTAACCTGCTGTATCTGTAACCGCCATTTGGAAATCAAAGCCCTTAGTTTGAAAGTCTTGAATAAATTGTTGAAAGTTATTAGCAAGGTTTGTCTGAGATGAAGACATTGATCCCGAGCTATCAACAACCCATAGGATATCAATTTTACGAGGCACATAAGCCACGCTTTGTTTAAATGAAGATTCACTCGCTAAGAGCGAAAAGGAGGCCGCAGGCTTATCACAACTGGTCACCAACATCATAGAGGCTATCGCAATTGTTGAGTTCATTAAATTTTTCATTTTAAAAACCCTCCTAAAGAACCTCTATCCTGGAGGCTCTGTATTTGTAGTATCTAGTCTATCGTCGGGTCTGGGGAATTATGAAGCCACCTGCTAAGGTGCTGAAAGTTAAGTTGAATTTTTAGTGGGTCTTATTGTGAGACAATCTAAGTCTATGAATTGATTCAGTTTTGAAATTTAATGCAGTGAAAAATAAATCAGTGATCGGCAATGAAATAGACGGTTTTTTAAAGATTCAATCAGAAAAAATGAATCGTCACTGTTTCCTTTTAGGAAGCCTTCATTTTTCGTCAATTGATTGGTCACTTTTATTAAAATGAAGTTTAATTTCAGCTCTTTAGACAGAGGCCTTTTTGATGGATTTGATCAGAGTTTTGGCTTCTTGCCACAGATTTTCTTTATCTTGCAGAGTCATTATCTCCCAGGATAGTTTTTTTTCTTCACGAAGTTGCATCATAGTTTTAAATCTATGTTCAAAACGTCGGTTGGCTTCGCGGCCAATTTGTTCGGGATCCATTTGAAGATGTCTTGCTAATTGGGCGAGACTAAAAAAAACATCGCCGATTTCATGACGAATTTCTGACTCCGATTCAAGATCCAGAGCTTCTTCTAGTTCTGCAAACTCTTCTCGAACTTTTTCTCGCACTTGTTCGGCGTTCTCCCAATCGAATTTAAGTTTTTCCGTGCGAAAGCCAATTTTAGCGGATCGCTGTAAAGCCGGCATTCCGGTAGGAACTTTAAGTTCGAAAGGATCGACTTTGCCTTTTTCTTTATTTTTTAGAGCCTCCCAATTAGCGATGACTTCTTGGCTTCCGCTGACTTTTTGACCATCAAAAACATGGGGATGACGCCTAATTAGTTTTTCATTAATATTTAAAATAACATCACTCAGTGAAAAAGCGCCTCTTTCTTGTGCAAGTTGACAGTGTAAAATCACTTGGAAAAGAACATCGCCCAATTCATCCTTGATTAGAGTATCGTTTTTTGACTCTAAGGCTTCTGCCAATTCGTGAGCTTCTTCGACTGCATACGGACTGAGAGATTCGTGGGTTTGTTCAAGATCCCAGGGACATCCATCAGGTCCTCGGAGGCTTGCGACCACTTGGACCAAGGCCTGTAACTGAGATAATTCTTTCGGCGGTTGAGGCATATGACACTCCGTCTAAGCAGTGGGTCTCGACTTTATACTAGAACCAAGCGATAACTAGCATAGATAACAGCAGTTTTCGACGATAAATACCGATAATTAATTGTTAACTCGATGCCAAAACAAGATGAAGGCGTTAAATAACCAATGATTGGTAGTATTAAAAAATTCAAACAAAAAAAACCTGAACATCACTCTCGGGTTAATTATGAAGACCACAGCCAAAAATTTTTGGATTGGGTTGATCATCTTGGTTGGGAAAAAACCTGGGTGGGACGTTGGATTGGAGAAATCGAAGAACGCTACTCGATTCGCCGCAGCCTTTTCCTATTTTTATTTTGCCTAGGATTGTCCTACCTCATCTTTTTTCAAATTCATGTGCCCTATGATTTTAAAGTCGGCGATATCGCAACTGTGGATGTTGTTTCTCCTTTAAGTTTTGAAATGATTGATGAAGTTTCGACCGAAGAAAAAAGATTACGAGCTGAATACTTAATTCCCGTGGTTTATGATTACGATGTCAGTGTTTTTGATCGCTTGCAGCAGGGGATATCTCGGGGTTTTCGCAATATGCGGAGCTACGGTCGTGAAATTAAATGGCCTAAAAAAGGCTCGGCTTCGGAAGAAAAAGTGCGAGAATTTTTTACTCGTAAATTACAGTTTGAAAAAGAACTTTCTGCCACAGTCCCGGATTATCTTTTTGAATGGCTTGTGGATGATCATTTTAACCCCAGCATTGAAGCCATCTTAGTGTCCAACTTAAGAATCTGGTATGAAAAAAGAATCGCAGATTCGCCTGAAAGATTTATTCCCGGTCATCAAAAAGAAGTGGTGGCCAGAACGGTTAATAAAAGCAATACCGGCAAAGAATTCTATATTTCTAAAAATGATATTTCGGACATTCAAAATCCTGAACCTTTTATTTTATTTGATAAAAAAAGTTTAGATAAGTTTTCTGAAAGTGAAAAAGTAAATTTGCTTTATTTTGCCCGCAGTTTAATGACACCTAATTTAACTCTCAATAAACAAGAGACAGCTTCTCGAAAGCAATCTGCCCGAGATGCTATTTTGCCAGTCAATATCAGTCTTAAGAAAAATCAAACTATTATTGCTAAAGGCGCTGCAGTTCAACCTTTTCATATGGCAGTTTTCAAACAGATTGAAGCCTTGCAGTCGGAACGTAAAAAAGACTTAATGGCCCTTTCAATGGCGTTCTTTTTATTTATTTCAATTTTTGTTTTTGCTTCTTATATCCGTCGATTTAGTGCCAACCGCGTTCGTGTCGATTTCAAAGATCTTAGTGTGATGATGTTGATTGCGACGATGAGTATTTTACTGACCAAAGTATTTTTATTTCTGGCGGATGCAACACTGCTTGCAAAATTGGGCTCAACCCTCACGCCTTTGGTATTTCTTTTTGCTGTACCGGTCGCAGCAGGACCAATGCTTGTAGGATTATTAATTCAATCGGGTGAAGTGGTTTGGCTTTTCACGGCATTTCTTTCCATCTGCCTTGGTGTGATGGAAGGTTTTAACTTGCCTTGGATGCTTGTCACTTTGATTGGTGGAATTGCGGCCGCTCGCGGAGTGTATTCTTGCAAAAAACGAGATGATATTTACGTGGCAGGTCTTCGAACGGGCATCATCAATGCATTTTTGATTGTTTTTGTACTTGCCATCACTCGGGCGGATCAAGATTTTCTCAATCGCGAGGTGGGCTATGCCGTACTCGCGGGATTTTTAAGTGGCTTAGCCAGTTCATTTTTGGCTTTGATGCTTGTACCATTGTTAGAAAATATGTTTCATTATACCACGGATGTTAAATTGCTTGAGCTGAGCAATTTAAATCATCCTCTTTTAAAAACAATGATCGTCAAAGCCCCAGGAACGTATCACCACTCAATGCTAGTGGGAAGTATGGTGGAAGCCGCCGCAGAAGAAATTGGTGCAAATCCTTTGTTGGGAAAAGTCATGTGCTATTACCATGATATCGGCAAAATGGAGCATTCAAATTATTTTATTGAAAATCAGAAGCAAGGTCAAAATCCCCACGATCATATTTCACCATTTATGAGTAAGACTTTGCTGATCGCTCACGTCAAAGACGGAGTTGAAATGGGTATGAATTATAAGCTTGGAAAGCCCATCATTGATGGGATTATTCAACATCATGGGACAACTTTGATCTCTTATTTTTACAATAAAGCTTTAGATATGAAAAACGAAGAAGACGCGGATTTTTCTGAGGACGAGTTTCGTTACCCTGGTCCAAAACCTCAATTTAGTGAATCGGCTTTATGTATGCTAGCGGATAGTATCGAAGCCGCTTCTAGATCCTTGGATGACCCTTCACCTCAAAGATTACAAAATATTGTTCGCAATATTATTCAGCGCAAATTTTCAGATGGGCAGTTGGACGAGTGTAACTTGAGTTTAAAAGATATTACTAAAATTGAAAATGCATTTATTAGAATTTTACTTGGAATTTACCATCAAAGGATTGATTATCCAAGGAGTGCCGGCGGCGGCTTGGGTGATCAAAACTCTGAAAAGATTTCTTCAGGAGCAAAAATATGAAAGCTATGATCGTGAACGATACGGAAATCAAAATTTCGGAAAAATTTTTAAAAGAAAGTGTTAAAAAGATTTCTAGCAGTTTAGAGAAAAAAAAGATCGTTGATAAAGCCCTTTGCGAAAAAGAATTAACTCTGGTTTTTTTAGATAAACTATCAGCTAAAAAATTAAATTGGCAGTATCGTCAAAAAGATTATGCCACGGATATTTTAAGCTTTGAATCGGGCGACCCCGCAAGTGTTGGAGAATTGGTTTTTTGTCCCGAAGTCTTAGAAACTCAAGCCAAAGAGCATAAGCAAACATTTGATCAGGAGCTTGGTTTAATGCTTGTTCATGGCATGTTGCATTTATTAGGTTTTGACCATGAAGAGGGCGGCGAAGACGAAAAAAAGATGATGTCTCTGCAAGATGAAGTTTTTAAAGAGCTTTTTGCCGTGAAGACCAAAGCGAAAGCGAAATCCACCAAAAAATAAGTTTGACGGCGCCTGCAAAGAGCCGCATCTTATATTCCATGTCTATTGTTTCAGAACTTCATGATATCAATCGTCGTGTGCAAGCTTTAGAGAAATTGGCCCTTGAGCTTCGGGGGTATCTTTGACCTCGATAAAAAGAAACGTCGCCTAGAAGAAATTATCATGCAATCCGAAAACCCTGCCATCTGGGGTCAACCGGAGCAAATGCAAAAACTGAACAAAGAAAAAGCCTTTAACGAAAAAGTTCTCAATGAATGGAGTAGTTTTCACTCAAGCTTTGAAGATGCCAAAGTTTTACTTGAAATGGCTATAGAAGCTCAAGATGAAGCGACTTTTGCGGAACTTAAATCAGAGCTCGATAAGATTGAAAAATTAGGCCAAGAGTTAGAACTTAAAAGAGTTCTCAGCGGCGAACTTGATTCCAATAGCACCTATTTATCTATCAATTCAGGAGCCGGCGGCACCGAAGCTTGTGATTGGGCGGGAATGCTTTTACGTATGTACACAAGGTATGCTGATCAGCAGGGATATAAAACTCAAATATTAGAGATGCATGATGGAGAAGGGGCAGGAATAAAATCCTGCACTTTGTTGATTGAAGGTCCTTACGCCTATGGATATTTAAAAGCTGAATCCGGAGTGCATCGGCTGGTTCGGATTTCTCCATTTGATTCAAATGCTCGTCGGCATACTTCTTTTGCTTCTGTGTTTGCTTGGGCAGAAGTGGATGATGATATAAAAATTGAAGTGAGAGCCGATGATTTAAAAGTTGAAACTTACAGATCCAGTGGCGCCGGCGGTCAGCACGTCAATAAAACCGATTCAGCGGTTCGTATGTATCATTTGCCCAGTGGAATTATTGTTCAGTGTCAGACTCAAAGGTCACAAATTCAAAATCGTGAAACGGCTTTAAAAATGTTAAAAGCGGCCTTGTATGAAAAAGAAATCGAGAAAAGAAATAAAGAAAAAGACGAAATGAATTCGGTGAAAAAAGCTAATGAGTGGGGTTCGCAGATCAGATCTTACGTGATGCATCCTTATCAAATGGCCAAAGATCATCGCACGGATTTTGAAACCAATCAGGTGGATGATGTTCTTAACGGCGATTTAGAGGGCTTTATTATGGCCTTTTTAAAATCGCAGGTGCTTTTGGAAAAACCGGCCTCAACATGATGGAGTTATGGCTTGCCTTCCGACTGCTTTTTTGCAAAAAAACTCTTGGACAGTCTAATATTCTTGTGGCTTTAGCGGGACTGGTGATTGGCGTGGCCTGTTTGGTTGTTGCGATGGCAGTGATGTCAGGTTTTGAAACAACACTCAGAAAATCAGTGGTTGATGTTGCGGGCCATTTGCAAGTTATTCGCACGGGTTCTGGCACGCCACAATGGGATGATTTAGAGAAAAAAATATTTGAAATAGAGCCCCAAATTCAAGGTAGTTTAAAATTCGTTTTTCTTGAAGCCGTGCTAGCCCATAAAGGTGAAACCTTAGGTGTTTCAATGGAAGGCGTTGATGCTAATAAATGGCGTGAAGTTTTGGATTTTTCAAAACGCATTGTGGCTGGAAATTTAAATTTAATCAGTGATGATGATATTCCCAAAGCTCTGATTGGCGAAGGCTTAGCAGCCCGCATGAATCTTTCGGTTGGAGATATCTTTCGAGTGGTCGTACCCATAGCAGACACTCTTGATCCGCACAAATTTGGCAGGCAATTAGGACAATTTAAAGTCGGTGGAATTCTTAATTACGGTAAGTATGAATGGAATGAACGTTTTATGATCATTGATTTGGCGGCGGCTCAAAATTTAGCAAAAATTGGCGACCGTATCAATGGCTTGATATTTAAAATCAAAAATTTAGATCAAACCAATGATGTTTATTTTAATTTAATGTCCCGGTTGGGATCTGGATTTATGGTCAGAACTTGGCGAGATGCCAATGAAAATTTATTTCAAGCCTCGCAAGGTGAAAAAGTGGTGATCTTTTTTGTTGTTTTTATTATTATGCTTGTTGCGGCCTTCAGTGTAGCCAGCAGTTTTTATGTCAATATTTTTCAACGTTATCCTGATCTTGCGATTTTTAAAACCATTGGAGTACGGCCCAATTCGATTGTTAAAATATATGGCTATCAGGGTTTATTTCTGGGTGTGATGGGAATCTTCATTGGATATCTTTTAGGTTTGTCCCTTTGTTTTCTTTTTGTTTGGGGTCAGCGGGTTTTTCATCTTATGCCGGGATCGGTGTACAAATTAAATGAAATTCAAGTTGAGATAAAAATGTTTGATACTGTGGCCATTATTTCTTCGACCCTACTGATTTGCTTGCTGGCCTCTATTTTTCCCGCTCGACGAGGCTCAAAACTTAATCCCGTGGAAGGACTTCGCTATGAATAAGGAGTTACTTTTAAAAGTTTCAAATATTGTTAAATCCTATCAACAGGGCAATGGAGAACTTCCCATTCTCAAAGGCATTGATTTAGAGCTTCACACAGGCGACGCCCTTAGTATTCAAGGCGTCAGTGGCGCTGGGAAAAGTACACTGTTGCATATTTTAGGCACTTTAGATCGACCTCAATCTGGAGAAATAAATTTTGATGGCCGAGATGTTATGGCCATGAAGGACGATGAGCTGGCCCGTTTTCGCAATGATGAAATGGGCTTTGTATTTCAGTTTCATCATCTCATTGCAGAATTTTCAGCCCTTGAAAATGTGGCCCTTCCCTGCCGCGTGGCTGGAGAGTCTCAAAAACTAGCAAATCATAAAGCCGAAGAGCTTTTAGATATTTTAGGACTTAAAGAGCGTAGGGAGCATTATCCCCAGCAATTATCAGGGGGGGAGCTGCAGCGAGTGGCAATTGCTCGGGCTTTGGTGCGCCGGCCACGTTTATTACTTGCTGATGAGCCCACTGGCAATTTAGACACTCAAAACAGTTTAAAAGTGCAGGATTTATTTTTTGATCTGCAAAAGCGCTTTGATTTAACCATGGTCATCGTAACTCATGATCAGCAATTTGCGAATCGGTTTCCCCGTAAGCAGGTGATTCGAGATGGAATTTGGGCTTAAAGTTGACAGCCTGCACCCAGTTCGGTTTTTGACTGACAGTTTGTTTTAAGCTAGCCTTTGACGATTCGCATTAGAATCGAACAGGGAAAGAACAGGAAAAAAAATAGTGAAGTTTAAATTTTTAGTTTCATTTTCATTATTGATGTCGATTTCCTCATCGGCAAGTGCTCAAACAAAAAAAACAAATCTAGCTAAAATTAAAAAAGGTAAAGCTAAAACCGCAATATCAAGGGCATCAAAAATTGAAGGCAAAATTAAATCCTTGCAAGTTATAGGCAATAAAAAAATCGAGAAGGACGCTGTTCTTAATCGCCTTGTCTCGAAAGTAGGCGAGGCTTTTTCCGAAGCTAATGTTCGCGAAGATGTGGTCAATTTATTTAAGAGTGGTTACTTTTTAGATGTTTCTGTCGATCGACAAGGGCAAGGTTCTGACATCGTTTTAACTTATCAGGTGGTCGAGAAGCCTTCCGTTGTAGAAATTGTCTATGAAGGGAATGTCGAGCTTAAAAGCGAAGAGATTGCTGAGGCTTCCGGAGTTAAACCTTACGAAATATTAAGTATGTCTAAGGTGAAAGAATCCACCGAAAAAATCCAAAAGCTTTACGAAGATAAAGGTTTTTTTCTAGCTAAAATTGAAACTCAGATTCAAGACGTTAAAAAAGACGAAACCGTGCGATTGACCTACAAAGTTCGCGAAGGTGAAAAAGTGAAAGTAAAAAAAGTCACTTTTTTAGGTAATAAAAATATCAGCGATAACACTTTAAAAGGAAAAACCTTCACGCAAGAAGAAGGATATTTTTCGGGTCTCAGTGGGTCTGGGGCTTTTAAGCAAGAGGCTTTTGAGCGAGATGTTCAGATCATTCGACAAATTTATTTTAATCAAGGTTATGTTCAAGTCAAAATCGATCGTCCACAAATCTATGTGACGCCTGATAAAAAAGGCATCTATGTCACGATTCGTATTGAAGAAGGCATTCAGTATTATGTGGGAGAAGTCGATTTTAATGGCGACCTTTTGTTTTCGCGGGAAGAGCTTTTTGCCACGACAAAAATTGATGAAAATGAAATTTTCGCAGGAGATGTTTTACAAAGGGATTTAGCCGATCTGCAAGCCAAATACGGTGACCTTGGATACGCTTATGCCAATGTTATTCCGCAATGGAATTTTAATGATAAAGAAAAGAAAGTGAACATTGTTTTTGTCATCGACAAGGGAAGTAAAGTTTATTTTGGAAAATTTGGAATGGTGGGAAACACCCGCACACGAGATAAGGTTCTTCGTCGAGAGTTTCGCGTTTTTGAAGGTGAATTGTACAATGAAACCAGACGTCGGCAATCTTTGGAAAACATTCAGCGTTTGGGTTTCTTTGAAGATGTTAATTTTAAAACATCAACTCCTTCAGAACAATTAGATGTGATGAACATTGATGTGGTGGTGAAAGAGCGAAACACCGGACAAGTGCAACTGAGTGCTGGTTACGGGTCGACCACGGGAGCCACCTTTGGAGGTTCTGTTCAGCAAACGAATTTCCTAGGTCGTGGGCAAAACCTTGGTGTTTCAATGCAATTAACCAATACGACCAGCGTCTACGATGTGACTTTTACCGAGCCCTATTATTACGACAGCCTATGGTCAGTGGGGGCTCGTGGTTTTATGAGTCAAGATAATGGCCGCGCCGATTACAACTCAAGAAAAACCGGTGGCTCGGTGTCGCTAGGTCATCCTATTTTTGATGAGCTCAGATTTACAACCACATACGGTTATACAAATACCAATCTTTCTCCTGTTTATGGAGCTAAAGGTATTTTGACGGATTATGACTTATTCCCTTTGCCGACGGCAGAAGGGGATGCCAGCACAGTTGGAGTTTCACTTGATTATGACACTCGAAATGACCGCTTTAGACCTTCAAAAGGCTGGTATGCTCGAGCGGCTTACAGT
>JAYSSI010000053.1:0-63402 GCA_043720615.1 Pseudobdellovibrionaceae bacterium
ATGGATCGCTGAAGGCGCACAAGATGTAAAAACCCCGCTCGAACAAGCACGTCTTAGAAAACGCTATCAGTCAATAGTGTGAATTACGCAGGGGTTACGCAAAGCAGGAATCGAGTTAACTGGCGGCACTGAAAAGCTTGGTTATAAAGTACCTTCAGGCAAATCAGCTAAGTTGCTGAGACTCGTTTAGCTTTGTTCTAAAACCAAAGTTGAGCAATTTGTGGTTTGCTACAGATTGCTACAACTCCAAAAAGCAGGTTGAGTTTTGGGTGTGTTTTCAGTAGGTTATGAAGCTGGAGATGAGTATGTTCTCTCTCCGCCATTCTTTCTCGTCGAAATCCATGTCCCCGCAGTGTGCCCATGAACTAAACGAAGCGCATCAGGACATTCGTAATAACCAAAGTAATTCTGAAATGGCGCTAAAGACGTTCTAAATCCATCGCAAAACGAGAAATGATTTGTTCAAGCGTCGGACGACCTTGGTAGTAGAGACCGGAACTTCTGTCGTACTCTTTTTCAAAGATTCTGCGGTCGTTTGCATCTGAAAGTTTCAGCACATCGCTTTCTGAAACTTTTGTGTTATCACTTTTGAAGCGCTCCTTTTTGAAAGCTTCATATTCAGCCGTTCCAATGAAAGATTGAACCTCTTTTAGTTCAATGAGTTGATACAAATCATAGTAGTGGCGAATGAAGTTGGCAGGCAGGCTTGCTGTATTTCCATCTCCAGATTTGTATTGTCTAAATTTTTTAACTACGGCTTGAAGCTTTTCGACAAAAGTAAACTTGGGCTCATAGCAATGAACAGCTGCTGCGGCATTGTTCTTCACCGTCACGCCTTTAGAAAATGCTGCATCAAGAGCCCATGAGCTGATATCAATGGGGCGATTGGGAGCAGTCTTATCAAAACCTGCCTCAAGCAACACTCCATCCTTGAGACCTGTCGCAGTTTGAAAATGTGATTTGTAATATAATCTGATTCCAGCACTTCGAAAATCCACGTCGTCAAAAGTCTTGTCGCGAACGACATCAGCGAGGCCATTGATTTTTCCAACAAGAGTACTTTGAATCCAGTCGAAATACTTTTTTCGAGATTCAATATGTTTCGGTTTGTCGTGATTTTTTCCAGAAAGAACCTCAAAACCGCATCTTTCATCGGGTTCGATTCTGATATCAATATCTTCAGAGAATCGGTGAATACACCTATATCCCTTGGAAAGAGATGTTCCGCCTTTCAGGTGATAAAGAAATTCCAACTCCTTAAGCCCCCACAAACAGTGCATAATCCAATAGTCTTTTTCGACGAGATAAGGGTCATTAATTTTTTTATCTTGGGCGGTGATTTCGAGAAGTTCTTTAAAGTTTGGATGTTCATGGAGGAATTGTGCCATCCGCTAAGCTCGCACTTCGTGGTTCTGCAAAAGATTTTTAAGCTTCTTCTGCGTCGATAGTGTTCCGAAGCGTTTAACGGCGCGATTTAATTTTGCGGTGTCCATTTCACTCAATTTTAATCGTAAATTTTCAAGAAGCGAATGGCGGTCTTCGGCAAGTTCATTTAAGCGGTTTAGAAACTCTACGACCAAGAATTCTTTCGTTAATGTTTTAGGCGCTTCTCTCCATAAGCGAAAAGTGTAACTGCGTCCGCCAACAACCATCTGACCTGTTCGTTTCCTATTGAAGACCACTCGTGTGCTATAGAGCTGAGTTGAGCCAAGGCCTAAAGTGTTGAACTGGCTCGGGCTATAAACAACAAAGTGATCGTCTTTAAGAAATGTTTTTAGAAGCGACTCTTCTTCAGGAGGAGCGTCGCCAAAGGCCGTGGCTTTAGGGGCAACATAAAGACCGGTAGAGAGCTTTTTAAGTAAGCCTTCTGAAACAAGAGACTGGAGGTGTCGATCCACGTTGGACGAATATTCAGCCAAATCACTTCTGCGATAAGTTCGCCCAGGGACTAAGTGTTTTTTGACTCG
Organism: Pseudobdellovibrionaceae bacterium; assembly: GCA_043720615.1. Lineage (GTDB taxonomy): Bacteria > Bdellovibrionota > Bdellovibrionia > Bdellovibrionales > Bdellovibrionaceae > JAYWDA01. The sequence goes on from JAYSSI010000053.1 coordinate 1,968, forward strand.
ATCTAGTGTGTTCATGATTAAATTTCCTACCTAATAAAGTATCGGCTATAAGACTTAGGATGTAAAGAATTTTATTTAAAAGTCATGTATTATATGATCTAAATATCTATTTTTACTTATGAAAACGTCTTGTCTTATTATAGTATAATAACTGCAAACTCGTGGTCTAAATCCAATAAGCTCTAGCTGCCCAGGCAAAAGCTTCAGTTCTAAGAATAGCGACTTCTCTCCGCCAAATTTTCGAACAGTCATAAAAATTTTCCCATAACAATTAATGAAAGATTTTGCACAAGAGTTTTAGTGTCCATGAAGTAGTTTGGGTAACTCAGTTCAAGTTTTTTGATGTCCCCGGTATTTACAAGAACAACATTTATTTGCTTATCTCCGAAGTGTTCTCTTTCTAAATTTAAGTATGCCTGAGCTGCCGCCTCAAATTGGCTGGCACTGTATGTCTCTAATGAAATCGTACTGTCTCGGGAATTCAATAAAATCAAACTGTAGTGGCCCTTACGCCCTTTGGCCGTATTTATTGAGATTGTTTTATACACTGCTGTGTACACGCTAAGGTTTTCTATCACATGCAATTCTTGAATCTCTTTTTGAACTTGAGAAATCATTTCGCGCCTTGAGATTCCTTCGTGGGCTTTGAGTGGCGGTCTTTTTTCTTTTATTGCAAATACTGAGCTCAGCAAGGAAAAAAAATCCAACCATTTTCGGCTGCCCTGTCCTGACTTAAAGGAGCTGTTTTTTAGTGTCCCAAAGACCTCTACACCAGTAGCCCAAATATGTTGTAGTTGCGACCTCAACTGTATTTCCAAAAATAAATTGGGAGTTTTCTTCAATTTGTAAATAAGGTGGATACTCCGATAACCGTCTTTCTTGGGGGTTTCGATATAATCGTCTAATGAAAACAATGAATGTTTAGACTTTGATTTTTTATAGACTTCCAACAACCTATAAACATCTTCATTGGTATCTAAGATAGCTCGCAATCCTCCAATATCTTGCATTGCTGATAGTCGCATTGTTTTATGATTCGTGAGTTTAAGAAGAATTGATGGTGTTCTTTTTAATCTTTGTGCAACGACCGCGTGAATACTGATTTTCTGACTTCTTTGCCTGAGTACTGTTGCAAAAGTATCGAGCGGTTTCGCATGATAGGCACGCCATCTTGAGAGAGTATTCAAGGCATTTGCGACATCATCGTCAGACCCTGATTTGCTTTTTAATAACTCACCCGCCCGATCAATTTTGGTCTTGCTATCATCGTAGGCGCCGATCTTCATAAAAATCCCATTTTTACTATTTTAGATCTTTAACATATTGATATGACTATATTACGTATTTTTCATAAGTCTAGCTGTTACTTTAAATAATTGCAATTTTTTGTAGTTTAAATCCATAAACTATTGAATTTACTTACTTTAGAAATAGAATAGGTCCATTAAATGAAGTCGACGGTGCTTGGTAGGGATCGCAATATTTTGTGGTTAAGAAGAGTCTGATGGTTTTACGAAAATCATAACGTTATCGGAAGACTTATCCGTCACGATTTGAATCAATTTTATTTTTTGGCTTTATACAGGCACAGCCAATATCCAATTACTTTACAATCTTGAGAGCAATACTTATGTCCTCGGAAACAACTCCGACAAATATGAAACTGCTGTGCAAAAGTGGCACAGCGAATAATTACCATTTACAGTTTATCGGATTGAATTAGTTTACAATTAAAGCCCAACCTAAGGCGGGGCCGCTAATCTACACAGAAAAAGGAGTTTTTAGCTCGTAAAGCAAAAGAACAGCAGCAAAAAATAGACGATTTTCACAATCAGATCACTGAAAATAAATCTGAGAATTCGATTGATACAATGAAGTCGATGAATGCGTCAGATGATATCATTCAACAAGTACAGGCTAAAATCGAAGCTGATGCCAGAAGTAAGGTTCATGAAATCACTGGCGGCGCAGTTTACGAAACTTTTGACTAAGTTATCGTGTAAAAAAATTTATGGGGGCCATGCTGGCTCCTATTTTTTTATTTAAAGTGGACAAAAGGATATCTTTCAAAAAGATTTCAATTTGATCCCCGTTTCAAAAAATAGATTTATCTATGACATAAAAATATTTATTAAACTATAAGTAACTTAGTAAGATCACTCTTTTCTTCAATTGCTGCTGCGGACAGGGTTGCATTCAGGTCCTGGATCTTTGCTAAGGAAAACGAGCTGAACCCAAGAATCATAGAAAATAAAATGTAAGAAATAGATTTCATAGAACCTCCAATAAAATTGAAACAGAATATAAAATACTGGTCAATATGGTAATCAGTTTAATTAGCAGCAGGTTAGGGAGTGCGGAGCTTTTCCCAATCGTAAAAGACTCCCCAGAATTGAACAGGCTCTACGAATAATTAATAGCCGAACAAGAAAGGATTTGGGATCAGCTATCATTTATCAAGAAAGCTGGAAGCATCGGTGGAGAGGTTCGACCTCGCAAAATCTTTTGTGCGCCACTCAATGACCAGCCTGTTCAACTCTGAACGGGCTTTTTTTATTTAAGAAACTTCTTTTTAAACTGTTAACGATCTCTAGACACTTATTCAATTGGCTAGAGATGACAGCATGATGGAGTCGTTAACCGGCCTTTCGTAGGGAACTGGACACTTACAAAGTAAATGTCTCGTGTTGAGTTTGTTGCAGACCGAGTACTTACGGTGACATTGGGTTGGGGATTGGTTTTTGAAGGCTTGGGTGCGAGAGGCTATGGGGCTTTAATGGCATTCCGTTATAATCCTGTGGTGTATGCGCTTTTCTTAAAATTATTGAAGCTATGGCTCCTTTAAGACTAATGAAGATAAGATTTTTAATTAATGAGTCTTTTGAAGTATTGGCTTCAGGGCTCAAGAAGCGGACAGGCGGCGCTGCTATGATTGAAGGCGCTAAAAAAAGCTTCTTTTAATGACTAGATATTCCTATCCTGTTACGCCGAGTGAATGCGAATTCTTAACTATTTATTAATTGTACTTCAGATTGCTTTGACCAGTTGCGCTCATGCAGAGACAACGATTAAACCAGTCGGATGTGATTTTAATACCCAACTACAGTCAAAAAGATCGGCCGAATTGCTGAAACTGGCGCAAGCGGACCAAGCAGATCGAGCTGGGTCGTACGAATTAATCAAATGGAACAAGGTTAACTCAAGAGACATGGATAGAAGAATACGTGTCGGACAGTTTTTTGGCGAGGGCTGCTTATCGAACGCTTCCGACTATGCTTCGGCTGCGATTATCTACCAGCACGGAGTAACTGCTGACCATTATTACCAAGCGTTCGTGTGGTCAAACCGTGCGATTAAACTTGGAGATCTGTCGCAACGCTGGTTAGCGGCTGCAAGTCTTGATCGCTATCTTGTTAAAATTGGACATAAACAATTATTTGGAACTCAGATTAGCAAAGGTGACGATGGGATTTGGTGCATTCAACCTGTCGAACCTACTTTCCCTGAACCTCTTCGTATTGATTATGTGCGATTAAGCGTAAAAGATCAGATCTCAAATACGCTTAAAGCAATGGCTTCTAGTCAACCGCCTAAAGATGTGAAAGATTGCAAGTCAGACCTCAAAAGTTCTCCAAAAGGAACGGTCTTAGGATTTTGGTAATCAAAATCATTTGGTTTTGAGACATGCAACTGCTTAAAATTGACATACGAATACATATTCATTATCCTTTGAATATGGGAGTAATTTCTATGAAAACAAGTCTTATACTTGATGATAGGGTCTTCGAGGAAGCAAAGAAAGAGTCTAGAAAAACTGGACGTTCTATAAGTGAAATTGTTAGTCAATGGGCAGCTATGGGTCGAGATTTATGGAAGCAAAAAAAAGGTAAGACTGTAAAGACATTTAAACCGCTAAATCTTGGAACCGAAAAAATTGACTTAACAAACCGGAAGGAATGGATGGAGGACCTCGATGACCGCTCTTGATACTAATATAATTATTGGCATCATGGTGTCATCCTCGTCATTTCACGAAGAAGCCCTGCGAGGACTTAATAATCTAAGTGATGACATTTGTGTCACACCAACAAATGTTGGAGAGACGCTTAGAATTTTAACCCATCCTAAAGTTTTTTCCTCACCATTAAAAATTGGGAAAGCTATTTCTGCACTCGCAGACTTAATTGAAACTTATGCGATTCGCATTCTAGACGAAGACATCAATTGGTGGAAAAACCTTGCCGAGATCGAAAAACAAATTCCTGGACTGAAGGGAAATGAAGTTTTTGATGCAAGAATAGCTATTTGTCTTAAACAACATAATGTGAAGAGGATAGTCACTCGAGACTCAGATTTTAAGAAATATTCCTTTCTTCAGTCAATACGGCCTCTTGATATTGATTAACATATGAAAGAGATGGGACTTAATCGGTCTCAATTAGCTGAAAAATGCAAATGTTCTCCTCGCAAAATTAATGAAATCGTAAATGGGAAAAGATCTATTTCCCCAGAATTTGCATTGATTCTTGAGAAAGTTATTGGAACGACAGCAGAGATGTGGGTTCGTATTCAAGCAGAGTATGATCTTTGGATTGCTAGAAAAAAAGCGGCGTAAAATGATCGAACTGAAAGAATAAATTTGTGAATTTATTTGAATGTTTCAGTAATTTCTTTGAGTGCTAGTCGGAGATTATTAACGACTTCAAGATTTCTAATAATCCCTAGCTTGGTTAATTTCTCTCTTAACACTGGAGTTACAGAACAAAGTCTTAAGCTTCCTTTACTTCTGATATTTTTTTGAAATTGAGTAAAAAAAAGATTCACATCAGCAGTTATATTCGGGACATCCCGCAGATAAAGAATAAAATATTTTGCTGACTCATTTCCTAATACTTCACTTTGACAAGCTTCAAGCTTTCCAAGGCAGTTGCTTTTGAGTTCTCCCACAAATGTAACAACTATGACCGGTCCTTTTGAAGAAACTAAATACTGGAATTCTTGCTGCTGATCATTCTCATCCTGAGACAAAGCCACGACGACCTCCAAATATAATTATAAATTATTTAGGATAAAAACGAATCAATTTTTAACAATGTGAATGGCAGCAAAGCTAGGATTTTTGAAATCTCATTTTGAACTAAAAATTAATTTAACCCAAATTTGACTTGCACTTGATGTATTTTTCCATCGTCGATCAATAAAAAACGATCCAAAGTTTCACCTTGTTTTCCATCAATAACAATTTCAACTTTGTTAGCGGGCCGATCATTGACACTTTGATAAGAAATTTCGTAAATCGTTTTATCTGTATGACGATAGGTCATTTTAAAAATTTTCCAGTCCGGAGGAATGCATGGCTTTAAATAAACTGAATCACCTTCTTTATAAAAGCCTAGAATAGCTTCTATTCCTGCGCGGTACATCCATCCACAAGACCCGGTATACCAAGTCCATCCACCGCGTCCAACATAAGGGGCCTGTGAGTAAACATCTGCAGCAAGAACGTAAGGTTCAACTTTATATTTTTCTACGGCCTCTTTATTTAAGCCATGATTGATCGGATTTAACATCGAGAATAATTCTGTCGCTCGAGCTCCATGTTCTAGTTCCACGTGGGCAAAAATACACCAGACTGCTGCATGAGTGTACTGCCCCCCATTTTCTCTAACTCCTGGCAGATATCCTTTAATATATCCTGGATCCAGAGGAGTTTTATCAAACGGAGGCGTGAATAATAAAATCATTTTTTGATCAGGCAAAACTAAATGCTTATCTACAGAGTCCAGAGCTTGTTGAGCTCGGTCTTTATCGGCCGCTCCCGACATCACCGCCCATGTTTGAGAAAGTGAATCAATTTTACACTCTGGTTGAGTCGAAGAACCTAAAGGAGTTCCATCATCAAAAAAAGCTCGCTTGTACCATTCGCCGTCCCAAGCATTTTTTTCTGCAGCAGATTGAAGATTCACAGCATGATTTTGCCAACGGGTTGCGCTTGCAAAGTCTTCGCGATTTTTTGCGATTTCTGAAAACTGTTTTAAATTTTTATATAGAAACCAGGCTAACCAAACACTTTCACCTTTACCGGCATGGCCTACGCGATTCATTCCATCATTCCAATCGCCAGCACCGATCAGTGGCAATCCATGCTCACCCACCGCCAAACTTTTATCTAATGCTCTTACGCAATGGTTATACAATGAAGCACTATTGTGCGAAACCGCCGGAGCATAATAAGAATTTTCCTGATCAGGTCGCAAAAGTGGCCCTTCAAGAAATGAAATTTCAACATCCAAAATCGAATGATCATTGGTGACTTTTAAGTATTGAAAAATCACATAAGGTAACCAAAGTAAGTCATCGGAAAACTGAGTGCGCACGCCTCTGCCCGCGGGGGGATGCCACCAATGCTGGACATCACCTTCTACAAACTGTCGACTGGCCGCTCTTAAAATATGCTCTCTTGCAATCGCTGGCTGACTGACAGCTAAGGCCATAACATCTTGCAATTGATCCCTGAAACCATACGCTCCACCCGCTTGATAAAATCCACTGCGAGCCCAAAAGCGACTGGCCAAGGTTTGATATAGCAACCACCGATTTAACATCAAGTTCATAGCTTTGTCTGGTGTCTGCACTTGGACTTTATTTAAAATTTGATCCCAAGAAGATTTCACTTTTTCTAAAATTATATTTTCAGAATTCTTTCCTGAATTGGACGGTTGAAAAGATTGTCGCAAATGAGAAATAATATCGCGAGCTCGCACTCGATTTTCTGCTTGTCCTAGAAAAAATGTAATTGTTCTTTTTTCTCCAGGTGCTAATTGAATACTTGTATCGAACGCGGCACAAGGATCAAGGGCTGCACCCACACGACCTGAAAGTCCGCCTCGCCGAAAAAGTCCTGCCGGCGCATCCATGCTTCCATTTCTGCCAATAAACTCTGTCCGGTCCCCTGTGAAAGATCGATGACCATCTTTGAAAAGTGCGAATGATATTTGCGTTCCGTATTCAGAATTCTTAGAGTTGTAGGCAAAAATAGAATTTGAGCCCTCATCATACTCAGTCACAGTGGTCGGAGCCATTGTTGATCGCGAAAATCCAAGTACCCATTCAAGGTATGAACAAACTAAAAGATTTCTTGTCGCTTTTGATCGATTTTCAATTGTAAGTGTTGAAACTTTAACCGGCTGGTCCCACACAACATATTGAGTAAGTTCGCTGTAAATTCCATGAGAAAGATGCTCAAAACGACTGTATCCCTGAGAATGATGGACAATATAACTCGTATCTTCCACCCGAATAGGAAGTGCGGTGGGAGACCATAATGCCTTTGAGTCGACATCTAAAATATAAAAAGCTTCTCCTGAGGGATCGCTGACCGGATCATTTTGCCAAGGAGTGATTTGATTTTCACGACTGTTATGAGCCCATGTATATCCAGAGCCACTTTCGGTGACTAAAAAGCCAAACTGCGAATTGGAAATAATATTTGACCAGGGCATTGGTGTTTTTTTAAGACCCTTCAAATTAATGATATACTCTTTGCCATCTTCAGAAAAACCACCCAGTCCATTATAAAAATCTAGCTTGGGGTCTGGCAATAAGGGTCCGCCTTTTCTTTGAATTGCGGGTGACTGATCGGCTGCGAATATATGCTTATCAACGATCACTCGAGTGCGCTTCACTTGCTCTGAAAGACTTCCCTGCCGGCTTGAGAGTGTGGCTCTTGCAAGAGCAAATAAGAGATGGCGATCTTCATTAGAAAGTTTGTCAGCCCGAAGTACAAATGCATTTCCACGACGATGAGAATAATTTTGTGTCGGAGCAGTGGCTTTGTATACTAAAGACAGCAATGAATTTTGTAAGTCTTCAGCATACGATGTCGCTTGATCATTTAAAATAACAAGATCAAATGGCAGCCCTTTACTTGCCAAATATTCATGGGCTTTCAGAAGTTGTCGAATGATTCCACGGTCTTCAAAATCATCAATTCTTACTAAAATAATCGGGTCATCGCCAGAAATTCCAAAGCCCCAAAGCCCGGTCACATCTTTACTATTTCGTTTGATGATATCACTTGAGGGCCGAAGTGACGAATCTGAAAAAATAAGGCGTGTCGCCAATCTTTGAAAAAGATGAGCTTCGTCCGGCTCAATATTATAATAATGCAGTTTCACCTGAGCTTGCGTCCAAGTCAGTCCAGCAACTCGATCATAGATCATTTTCGAATGAAATTTATCTGCCAGATGCAAAACTTCTTCTCTGGTTTTTGCCACCACTGTTGAAAATGTGATGTGACTAGTAGAGCCACTTGGCAAAAATACAGTTGTTCGCAAACTCATAATAGGATCAAGCACAGATCCTGTTGTATTTGAAAGTGAACTTAGATCCAACATGGCTTCAGGGTTTCTGATCGTGCGACCACGTCCTAAAAATCGGCTTCGATCGGTTTCATATTCAGTTCTTCCATAGGCATGTGAATCTGTCTGAAGCACGACTGCCATCCATGCTTCAGATTCGGTGACAGCTCTTGGTCTTCGCCAAGCGATGAGAGTTTTTAGTTCTGCAATATATTCAGTCTGAATAAACAGATTCGAAAATGTAGGATGAGCGATATCTGCTAAATGTGAATTTAAAACAACTTCCGCGTAAGATGTAATTTCAATTTCACGATCCGTTGAACCAGAATTTGTTAACGTTAACCTACGAATCTCTGCATTATCTTCAGGAGAAATAAAGATTTCTAGATCACTTATCATTTTTTGATCTGATCTTACAAATCGAGCCCGATCCTCATAAAATGTGACTTCGTAATGATCTGGTTCTACGCAAGTTGGCTGATATCCAGCTGACCAGACTTTATTATTATCAAGATCTTTTAGAAAAATATAATGTCCCCAATGATCACAGGTCACATCTTCTCGCCAACGAGTTAATGCTAAATCTTTACAACGACTGTACCCAGATCCAGAAGATGTTAGCATCACCGAGTACTCACCATTAGAAAAAAGTTGTGTGGTCGGTACCGGACGATGAACTGTGTGATATTGACGAGAAACATGTTCTGTGTCCTCACGAACAAATGCCACTTCAAATAATTCCTTCGAAGGTTTGGCAACGCTGATATTTCTTGGCATACGCTCCTGGAGTAAAAGTTCCGTTGCTTGCACCATGGGATCTGCATGAAAGCGATCTCGCATAATTTCATTTTTAAAAATATTTGCGATCGCGACTAATGACATTCCTTGGTGGTGCGCCATGTAAGCTTTAATAACCATCGAGCTCTGACCCTTAGGCAACCGTGAAGGCGTAAAATCAATAGCTTCATAAAAACCAAATTGCCCAAGACCTCCAATGGCTTGAATTTTTCGCAAATTTTCTACACCCGAAGTGGCTTTAAACATGGCTCCTAAAATCGTAGCATACGGCGCCACTACAAGATCAGCCCCTAAGCCTCTCTTAAGTCCTAAATCAGGAACACCAAAATTGGAGTATTGATATGTCAGATGAATGTCGCGTTTATTGTAAGCAGATTCTGAAATTCCCCAGGGGACTTCCTTTTCAATTCCGTAGTCAATGTGACGTTGTACAGCCAGTACACAAGTTTGTGAAATCACACTGCCATCAGGTTCTCTCATGACTAATGAAGGCATTAAATATTCAAACATCGAACCTGACCACGAAACTAACAAGGCTCCATCAGAAACTTTTGTTAAACCTCGCCCTAATTGAAACCAGTGTGAAGCTGGCACATCACCTTTTGCAATAGCGATAAAACTGGTTAATCTTGCTTCTGAAGCTAACAAATCATAATAACTAGAATCCAAAGTTTTATCAGCAACCCGATAACCGATCGAAAAAAGTTTTCGACTTTTATCATAAAGAAGTCCGAAATTCATATTTTTAAAAAGCAAATGGCAATGATCATGGAGTTGAATCATTTTTTGAGAAAACGCTGACGCGTGTATAATAGAAACTTCAAAACAACTAATAAGATCAGCCAAACGCTGTTTAAATAATTCATCTTTTAAATCATTTTGTTTTTGAAAATCAATCAAGTCCCGAAGAAGACCTTCACTGTGCCCTGGTATTTCATTAGCAGGAAGTCGCATGGTTAATCGAATTTGAATTTCCTGCCAAGCCTCCTGTCTTGAAGAGGATAGAATTTTTGAGTCATGAACTATTTTTATCCATGGAAAAAAATAATTCAAATCTTGGTCTAAGCTAAAAGCAGTTTGGGAAATACATTGGACCCAGAAATTTATCAAATCAGATAATGTTTCATTTTCAGTAACGAGCTCCTTAGATTTCAAACTTAAATTTTCTGTTTGGTTTAAGATTTTCTGCCAACGAGCTGCATGAAATATATTTAAGCAATCAGGAGATGATAATTCGGCCTTTAAAGTTTTAATCAACTCTAGAAATTCTAAATGCTCAACGCTTAATTCTTTATCGCCATCTTCAAAAAGTTCTTCAAGGACAAGGAGAGCATCAGAAATACCTTGCGAATATGTAAATACCGGAACTGGCAGGTTAACACAATCAAGACAGCCTTGAGCTACCGCCAATAAATGGCCCGCTAAATTTCCATTATCCACTGAAGATATATATTTTGGATCCAAAGCCCGCGCTTCTCGTGTTTCATACCAATTAAAAAAGTGCCCTTCAAATTTAGGCAATTCAAAAAGACTATTTATGGTCTTTTCCAATCGATCGGCTGTTTCGACAGTCCCAATCCAGGCAAAATCTCTAGCGGCAAGGACTGACAACAAATAAAGACCAAAATTAGTCGGCGAGCTACGATGAGCAATCTCTGGAACAGGTGTTTCTTGAAAATTATCAGGCGGTAAAAAATGATCTTTTTCTGTTACAAAGGTAGCAAAAAAACTCCATATGCGCCGACCTGTCAGTCTAAGATATTGGATATCTTTTTTTCGCAATGGCTGAATGAGTTTTGGCTTAGGCGGCGAACTGATATGTCTTGCGATCAAAGGAGCACAACTCCATAACAATACAAATGGTAAAAATTCATTAAATCCCAGTGGATTAAAATATAAAATAACTGCCGTTGCCGCAGCCGTCATTAACAAGGAACCGCTATAACTACGAAAAAAATATTTAAATGATACATTCGCTGCCGCTTGCGACTGGGCTGCCGTTGTCCACTCTAACATCTTTTTTTGACTTATAAAAATTCGATACAAAGAGCGGCTTATTGCATCGACAGAATTCCAACTGTGCCTAGCTAATAATATAATTTGAAAAATAACTCGCTCAACTCCAAATAAAAAATCAATGCCAACAAAACGCAGCTGATCACGCCAAGAATTTTTTGTTCCAATATTCATAAATTCGGTCACGACCATCACAAGGACTGTGGCCGAAAAGCTGATCAAAACAAGCATCAAGCTGCCAAAACTCTTTTGATTTTGCAGAGCAAATGTCAGACAAATTAAAATAAAACATGCCGGCCCGTGCAAAGATCTTCGAAGATTATCAATTATTTTCCAATAGCCCAAAGCTGATAAAGACCTGCCTCCGCGACCTAGAAGCCATGGCAATAACTGCCAATCTCCTCGGATCCAGCGATGGCTTCTAGCCGACGAAACTTCAGAATGAAAAGGAAAATCTTCTAAAAATTCAACGTCACTAATTAACCCACACCGAGCAAAAATTCCTTCAAATAAATCATGACTTAATAGAGAGTTTTCTGGAATTCGTCCGCTTAAGGCATGTTCAAAAATCTTAACGTCATAAATTCCTTTGCCTGTGTAGGACCCCTCGCTGAAAAGATCTTGATAGACATCAGAAATAGCCGAAGCATAAGGATCTAATCCAGCATCCCCCGTTGAGATTCTTTGAAAAATTGTGCTGTCTTTTAAAGAAGGAAGAGCCGGTGTAATTCGCGGCTGAAGAATTCCGTAGCCTCCCGTGACTCTTCCTGTCGTTTGATCAATTCGAGGCCGATTGAGGGGATGAGCTAATGTTCCAATCAATTGGACGACAGATCCATTAGGCAACCTTGTATCCGCATCTAAAGTAATAACAAAACGCACATCTTTGGGAATTAAAACTGGTTGATCATTCAGTGAAATAAATGAAGTGTCTTTATGGCCTAATACCAGACGGTTGAATTCATGCAATTTTCCACGTTTTCTTTCCCAACCCATCCACTTTTCTTCAGATGAATTGTAAAGGCGACGGCGATGAAAAATGTAAAATCTTGGGTCTGCATTAAGAACTGTTGGATACTTTTTATTTAATTCGTCTAGATTTTTTTTAGCCATTTCTAAAATTTTAATATCTAAAAAATTATTTTCAGAATCCGAGTCGGCAAGGTCACTTAAAATAGCAAAGTAAACGTTACTTTCATTGTTCGATAAATAGTGAATTTCAAGTTGCTCGAGCTGGGATTCGATTTGATGGTGCTGAGTAAATAGCGTCGGAACAACAACAAATGTTTTAAGGTCTTCAGGAATTCCAAATCTTAAGCTAAGGCGAGGTAAATGCCTTGGTCCTAAAAATCCTACGGTCAAACGATTAACTACGGCTAGTGCAATTTCAGAGGCTGGAAAAAAACCAAGGCACCAAAAAAATATTAAAAGTGAAGAAGATAGGTTGAAAAAATCTGTCGCAAAAAAAATAAAAAGAGCCGTCATTGCGAAAAAGGCCGATAAATAAATTATAATTCCATATTTTACATACAGTCTGGTGAGACGAAGATGCAAATTGGGGCGAAAGTTAATTTCCATTTCAAGCTCATGGCGTCCAGAAGATATAAGGTAATAACCAAGATCCATCGTGCGGCTTGAGTTAGGATCCATTTCGACTGGTCGTAACTGTGATCTCTTAACTAAGACCCTTGCAATTTCAACTTCAGATATATTTGAATATTTTGCTAACTCTTCAAGCGCCTGTCGGTATCTATTTCGAGTCGAAAAATCTAATTGTTCATAGATTGGATTATTTCTTAATGATTCTTCGGCTAAGCTAACATCTTCAAAAAAATCCTGCCAGTTAAAGGCTGCCATTTGCCTTGAGCTCGTGATAATATTTCTGACTGTCGCATTGGCTCCAGTCTGTCCACTTAATTCAATTGCGACAGCATCATCAGGTGTTGTTTGTCTCTGATTCAGCTTCTCACTGAGCCACTCTAATATCGGATCGATTCTTGATTCCTGGAAGCGAAGTCGCTGCAAGAGCTGAACAGCCAAAGCCGTCGAGAAATCAGTTTTATCCAATAAACTTATGATTTTTTCAATGGGCCTAGATGGAGTTCCGCTAAGACCAAGAATTTCATCTGAAATTAAGTCAGCTTGATGTCTGGCGGTTTGCGAACTGATAATTCGAACACTCAGACGCCGTAAATTTTCGATCAGCAAAACACGCAGGGTTATGGGAACCGCCCATAATTCACCGATCGTCAGTGGTTGTACCGTTTGATAGGATTTTAAAAATAATTTCAAAAGCTCAGGATCAAAAGAACTATCGGTATGAGCAATGTAAGCCCAAGCGATTCCGAAAACTCGAGGGTAGCCCGCCAATGGACCTTCCGCTAATTTTGGCAATTCTTGATAAAATTTTCTAGGTAAGTGATCATGAATATCTTTTAAAAGAGACCTAATAATATGAAAATTATCAATCAACCATTCCGCCGCTGGAGTGATGGCTCGCTTTTCATCGACGGCCTGAAGTATTTGGACGTAAGAATTTTCTAAAACTTTACGATTGTCTGCAATTCGATCGCTAAAATCCCTGCCCTTTCTAGAGTTTTCTAGAATTGGCTGAGATTGAGCTAAACTGATCGCATGGGACTCTAAACGACTCGCGCTAAAAATTTCAGCTCGAATAGCTTCTTCAAAGTTTAGGATCTTAAAAGTCATAAAATGGTGAGCGTTGTTCTTATTTAAAGAAATCACGAAAAAATCTAACACAACATTGTCTTAAATTGGGAAATCTATTGTGACAAAAATAGCATATTTAATCTGACACTTTCACATGCGAATAAGATCATAAGTGCTTCGAATTGAAGAACTTATGATCACTTCAGTATCAAATTATATTGTCTGCTGTTTATCCTAGCCCTCTACCGAAAGAGCTCATATCAAGAACTGCTTATGCCAACGAGGGAGCTTTTGAAATGGGTCGTGCAAAAATTCTACTGATTGATGATGACGTGACCATCACAGAAGTCGTAAAAGAAGTGCTTGAACTCGAAGGCTATGAAGTTATGTCTAAACATAACGGCAAAGAGGCTCTTTCCTTTGTTTCTACCTACCTGCCAGATGTAATATTAGTTGATTACACACTTCCAGATATTGATGGTTTTGAAATATGTCGGCATCTCAAATCGAATCCCCTAACAAGTGCTATTCCTGTCATCATGGTGACAGGTCGATCTGGGGAAAATGAATCCGTCACTGCTCTTGAATTAGGAGCCGATGATTATATAGTGAAGCCTTTTAGCGCAAAAGTCCTGGTTGCCAGAGTTCGAGTATCACTTCGTAGACTTCGCCAGCCTATGACCACTTCTAATGATGTAGTTACAATTCATTCTATTAAAATTGATCGAAAAAGATTTCATGTGGTCGTCGAAGACAATGAAGTTAAGTTAACTATCACTGAATATAAGATTTTGGAATGCTTTGCTTTAAAACCTGGCTGGGTCTTTACCAGGGGACAACTTATTAATGCGTTAAATGGAAATCATAACGCTGTCACTGATCGAAGCATCGATGTTCAAATCGTAGGCTTAAGAAAAAAATTAGGTCAGGCTGGAAGTCTTATCGAAACTTTACGAGGTATTGGCTACCGACTTAAAGATTCTGCAGCCTGAACCGCCAGTCATTCTTTAAAAGGCCTGACTCACCCTAGAGGAATTAGAGCTGATCAACAGGCTCGTCTTTTTATCGTAGATCGCTGATAATACCAACAATCGAGAGTTGCGATTTCCAATTCCATAAAAGAAAAGAAGTTATAAGAAGTCTGGGTCAGAAACTTTACGTAATTTGAGAGTTAAACCTTTAAGAAAATAACGAAGAACTTGATCCCCGCAAGGTCTATAGTTTCGATGATCCTTTTTCCTTAAAAAAGACGACAATTCGGATTTTCCAAAAATAAATCCTGAAAGAGTAATAAGTTCTAAAACTTCATCTTCCTTTAATTCAAAAGCAACTTTTAATTTTTTGAGAACTAAATTGTTCGACATTGGCAATTCAATCTCTGCTGGAGATTTAGATTCATCTTTGCCACGCTTAAAAAAAATCACGCCGTCTAAAAAAAACGCCAAAACTTCATCGCTGCATTTTAAATGCTGAGGATCTTCTTCATCCAACATAAAAGCATGAACTTGTTTTTTAGTGACTTCTAGGCCACCTAATTTGCAAAGATCCACAATTTTTGTATTGTTGATCTCAAGCATATAACGAATACTTTTCATCACATTATTATTAGTCATGTTTTAAAAAAGATTTCAAATCAGCAGCAAATCCAGGAAACCAATAAAATCCCGCATGGCCACCTCGTTTAAGCACCAGGGCTCTATCACCAAATGTAGATGCAAAAAGATCCACGTCTTTAGGTCTTGAAATCGGATCGTTTTCAGACAAAATAAATTTGATTCGTGGATCTGCATTAAGCTCTTTAATTTTTTCTTTTAAGCTAAAACTTGCCAAGAGCTCTTGATTGCTTGCAAATTCACTTTGTACAAATATTTTTCGCATTATAAAGTTTTGAAAATATTGGATAAAACTAATTTTTCTAATTTCAGCATACCTTGCTTCGCGCCTGTTTTCTGAAACTGGTGATTTAAACAACATATGACGGTCAGGATGGACAAAGCTGGTTATATATATGACCTCAGCCAAACTTTCTTTGAAGGATCCACCAATGACAATTTCGCTTTCATCATCACTCAAGGGATAATTTTGACCATAATACCTGACGGCTTTGGCGGGCTCTAGTCCGATCAATCCTTCAAAAACCCCAATCAAACGACCTCGAAAAGTTTCGTAATTCGTAAACTCTGAACGACCATTTTTTTTGGAACCAATTTCATTAATCTCATCATATTTATGAAGTGCATAGGCAATATCCAAGGGAGGATTCATCATCAATGCTTGGCTAAAATTAAACTCTTTTTTTAGTCCATCAATTTTTAGTAAGTCTAACGTGTATTGACATCCCAGAGAAAAAGTAACTAGCATAACCTTTGATTGGTTAATGTTGTATTTTGTTTTCAATTCGCTTTTTACGAACACCATATTTTCATAAAGGATTTCTGCATCTTCTGGAAAATAACCAGGAGCCCCATCGGGGCTTAATGTCAGCGCAAACTGCCAATTAAAAGGGTTATTAAAAGTAACAACATGATATCCCCAGGATTGAAATATCTTTGCAACATCGCCAGAACTTCCACGATCACTAAATCCACCAATGCCAGGAATCAAGAAAACCGTTGGAGAACCTTTGCGACCAGCCCAGTAAACAGATTGGAGGTAAGCTTTATTTTTTAAACTAATGATGTTTTGTCGAAGTGGATTTGACCTTTTAATTCGAAACAAATTAGTTGGTGTTGCAGATGAAAAGGCGGCTGAAGACACGGTTGCTATTCCTGGTAGAGAAAAGGGATAGCTTTTATTTGAAATTTCAGCTGAAATCTGGGATTGGGCAATAGCACTTAAAAAGAAACTTAAGAAAACCATTAAGATTGAGCTATTCAACTTTTTCATTTTTTTACCATTTTTCTAATCAATTCAAAACTTATGACTAGATCAAACAGTTTAATTTGAAAAGAGATTCTTGATTTGCACTGCGAAAGCACAAATACACAAACAGATTTTACATATTATTTTAAATTTTTGACTTAAAAACCACAAGTGTGGGTTCGACTTGTTACAATCCCCGCACAACTGTTTGTTTTTTAAAAACCGATAAGGGCTGAAAAATAGTAAGTTTCACTACGAAATGAAATTGTGCTTTTATTCAATGTTTCAAGTTCTTTCGTTCGTTCTTGAGCAAAACGACCCGCCAGCTTCAAACCAAATTTTTGCGAAAACAGCACGTCGATTCCAGCTTCACCATAGAATCCAGAACCTAGTACAACATCTTTTTTCTTAGCATCATTTCCCTGTGCATCCAACAAACTAAGTTTTGAGGTATATGTGATTTCATGAAAACTTCCTAAGCCACCTGCTTCGACGTAAGGACCAAACCAATAGTTATCAATTAATTTCAATTTAAAACCAGCGCTGAGATCAAACATACTTGCATTAAATGCAATGTCGTTGGTTGAGTAAGACGTACTGGTCGAAAGATTTCTGTAGTTATAATTCGCTCGACCAGCTCCCGTCATATGCCCCAATGCAACTGTAAAATAAAGCTGAAAGGCATCGAAGCCTCGCTCGAAGGCCGCCGTGGTATAGGTTCCTCGGTCCAGGGAAAAATTAGCGACGGGATCAAGAATAGTAAAATCTGTAAAGCCAACACCGACACTCCCTTTAATTCCTAGACCGCCACTGGTTGGTAATTTTGGTAGATTTCTAGGCGCAAGTTGGGCCTGAGAGACGCTTGCAAAGATCATTGAAATTAAAAGTATGAAAATTTTTACCATAAAGCTCTCCCGCTACAGAGTTTTCGACATTTTTAAGCTTTATCTGAAGACCAGATCTAAGGTTGCTAAAGTGCTTTTTTCATACTGGGTAGGAAACATTGCAAATGCTTAGATTCGACTGTATCTTCCCGGCAAACTTTAATGATCGGTACGCTCCATGACCTCTCCCAAATTCTCGGATTTAAATTTAATTGAACCTCTTCAAAAAGCCTTGATTGAAACTGGCTATACGCAACCCACGCCTATTCAGGTGGCTGCTATACCCCCACTTTTAGAAGGTCGAGATCTTCTTGGCTGCGCTCAAACCGGCACTGGAAAAACGGCTGCCTTTGCATTACCAATTTTAAATAGGTTAGTTCTTTCAAAGCAACGATTAGAAGGTCGGCAAGCCCGTGTTTTAATTTTAACTCCGACCCGAGAGCTTGCCATTCAAATTTATGAAAGTTTTAAGGTTTATGGAAAAAACTTAAATTTAAAATATGCTGTGGTTTTTGGCGGTGTTGGACAAGGTGTTCAGGTTAAAAGTGTTTCCGGTGGCGTTGATATTTTAGTGGCTACACCAGGTCGCTTAATTGATTTAATTGAGCAACGATATATTCATCTTAATAAATTAGAGGTTTTTGTCTTAGACGAAGCTGATCGCATGTTGGATATGGGTTTTATTCACTCGATCCGAAAAATTATTGGGCTTCTACCAAAAAAGCGTCATAACCTTTTCTTCTCGGCGACTATGCCTCCGGATATTGAAAAATTAGCTTCGACAATGTTAATTGATCCTGTCCGTATCGAAGTGACTCCGCCTTCTTCAACTGTGGAACTTATCGCTCAATCAGTCATGTATGTGGATAAAGATAAAAAGAAAGATTTACTACGAACTTTACTCTTAGATAAAAAATTAAGTCGCGTGATTGTTTTTACTCGCACAAAACATGGCGCCAACAAAGTGGTCGAAGTTTTAGAACGGAATAATATTTCTTCAGCCGCTATTCATGGAAATAAATCTCAAGGCGCAAGACAACGAGCTCTTGAAAGTTTTCGTGCAGGTCGCGTTCGTGTTTTAGTGGCAACCGACATTGCCGCGCGTGGAATTGATATTGATGACATCACACATGTGATCAATTTTGAACTTCCGAATATTTCTGAAAGTTATGTTCACCGAATTGGACGAACAGCTCGAGCTGGCGCCCAAGGAATTGCAATTTCTTTTTGTGATTCTGAAGAACGAGCTTTTTTAAAAGACATTGAAAAACTGATTGGTCAGCCTGTTCCTCTAAATATAAATCATCCATATCATTCTTTAGAAGTCGCTAACGCCCGTGTTTTATCAGTCGGAAAAGCCAAAGCGATGATTGAAGGCAAAGGGAGATCTGCAGGCCGTAGACCCAATGGCGGTCCCCATCGTTCACGTCCCAAAAGCAGTGCTGCAGGAGCATCCCCCAAGTCCTACGTCAATGCTGGACGTCCTACGGGAACTTCGGCTAGCGCTGGTCCAAAAAAACGATGGTAGTTGTCTCAATCTGAAACAGTTTGAATAAATACTCGACTCTTGGCTTATTAAATCCCATTTTTAACCGATAAATATATGAGTGGAACGAAAAATTGATCTTGAAACTACTGCTAGCCAGCACACCGGACTAAAAGGTCTTTTTGAGAAAATGTTAAGACGCTTTAAGGTCTTCATGAATCTTATTATTTTACTTCCTGTTTATTTAGCCGCTTGTTTGGTTTTAGGGACTTGCCTTGTCCCTGGCATTTCACTTTTTCGTTATTTTGCACAGATAACTATTGATCAGCCTTTATGGATTCAAAATTTTACTTATGGACTTTCTTTTGCCATTGGTTTTTTTCTGTACGGCTTTTCAATGATTTTACTCACACCTCTGGTTAATTTTTTGATACGAGGAAAACTCAAAGCCTGGCGCGGACCTTACTTTTCGGTCGAATCCTTAAAATGGTTTCTTCATAATGGGCTTACTTATCTTGTGCGCTTTACTTTCCTTGAATTTGTAACACCTTCTCCGATCAGTCTTTTATTTTATCGTATGATGGGAATGAAAATTGGCCGAGGTGTCGTTATTAACACAACTTTTATTTCCGATCCTTCTTTGGTGGAGTTGGGTGATAAAGTCACGCTTGGTGGCTCTGTAACAATCGTTGCTCACTACGGACAAAATGGACTTTTGATTATTGCTCCCGTCAAAATTGGCCACGGATGTACGATTGGGATCAAAGCAACAATCATGGGTGGAACTATTATTGGCGATGGTGCTAAGGTCATGCCTCATGCAGTTGTATTACCAAAAACGATCATACCCGCCGGAGAAACTTGGGGTGGCGTGCCGGCTCAAAAAATTGAATCAATAGCGAAAGAAATTATCACTGTAAAAATAGCCTAACAGACAGGCTAGTAGAGATATCACTCTGGACCTACTGACAGAATCTAAGTCAGTCCAGCGTATTTTAAAGCCCTGACTGTTAGACTAAAACTTGATGCACAAACTTCCTCAAAAATTAATTTATTTAAGCTTTTTAGTGATGATGACATTCATCTTCTCCGGCTGCTCGACGGGATTTTTGCGAATGCCCGCAGCCGCACCACTGAATTATAATAATGAGCAAGTTCGCCTTTTAACTTCGATGGCCCAAGAAGGAATTCTTTTTCAATTTGATGACGAGTTTTTAAAAGATATTCCCAATGCTCAAATTTCAGAAACTTGTAATTCAGCTGAAATCACAGAATGGGGTGATCAGTTCTATTCTGTTTTAAAAATATTTTATCGCGACCCAGAATTCTTTAAAAAAATTCACATTCTTCAATTTAAACGGGGCGATAAAACCAGCGCAGAGATCAATCGAGAGTTAGATGGAACAACTTATTTAGTTCTTACTTATCAAAAAGTTCAAAAGCGAGAAAATGTAACCGATGAATGGCGAAAAAAATGTAATGACTTCTCCCCCTCACGTGAACAAGTTATTTTAACGCAAATGGAATGGCCAACTAATCAAGTCATTCAAAAAATTCTGGCTGATCTTCCTGATAAAACTGAAATACCTCGCTTTACTTTTGATCGCTCTTTTTTAGTTTATTTAGCTCAAAGAAAAACCATTGTCCGCATGACGCCCTCACTAACTTCAGAAAAGATTTTTCCGACAATGATTCCTTTTCTTCCGCAAATAATGAATCAATTGGCGCAGCAGTCTCGCACCACTCGTTTTAAATATTTAGATTACTATTTACAAGAAATTGAGCAAAAAAGTCGCTTGGGAAGTCAGTTTAAGTTTTTCTCAATTTTGCAAGATCAACATTTAGAACGTGGTATTTCTTTAGATGGCGCCAGTCGCTCCATAGCTTCTTCTCTGGTTCAACAGCTGACTTCGACTTATCTTTTTATATCCTATCGATCAACTGGTGGACAGTACGAGCACTCAAGCTTACAGGATTTAGATCAGTGTTTAAAAATTTTTAACCCTGTTAGCTCTGAGATTTCTTACCGTGCTGAAAGGTATTTACACCCTGGTTTCAGCTGCGGTCAAAAATAGACTTTAAACTACGGGATCCGTTGAAGCTACGGTTTGATATTTTTTCATTTTAACCAGCATCAATAATCCTGGAATCGCCAGCAAAGAACAAAATATAAAAAATGGAACCCACGTCATTTTTTCAACTAAGCTTCCTGAAAAAATTGAAAATATATTCCGACCTGATGTTGCGACACTTGAAAGTAACGCAAATTGAGTGGCTGTATATCGCCGATTACAAGCTAAGGAAATAAATGCCAGAAAAGCAGCCGAAGCCATTCCCGAAGTTAAATCTTCACCGATCACTACAACCGACAAAGACCAAATCTGCGGACCCGTAAAAGGAATAAGAATAAATGCCGCTGTGGAAATAGCCTGTAGAATTCCAAAAATCCAAAGACATCGATAAATCCCTAAATGAAAAATACCAATTCCACCCAAAAATAATCCAACCAATGCTGAGATCATTCCATAGGTTTTAGCAATAAGGCCAATCGCTTCATTTGAATATCCCATTTTTACATAAAATGGACTGAGTGTCGCGCCAGCCATCGCATCACCAAGTTTGTACAAAAAGATAAATACTAAAATATAAATAGCTCCATCTCTTCTTAAAAACTCTTGAAATGGTTTAACAACAGCATCTCTTAATGATTGAATGGCAGCGGTTTTACTAGACTCAGGCTCGCTCACCACTAAAGTGGTAAAAATTCCGACCAACATTAACAAAGAACCCATTGAATAAAGCTGCTGCCAGGTCAGATTTAAAGTCGTTGGACTGACCATCCATATTCCCAAACCTCCACCTATCAACATGGCCGATCTAAATCCATACTGCACAACTGAAGAGGCGATCCCTAATTCTTCATCTGATAAAAATTCACGGCGGTAAGCATCGACGGCAATATCCTGAGTGGCCGCTAAAAATCCAATCACCATACAAATGGCGCCCATAAGATAAAGTGACGATTGCGGATCCATTGTACTTAATGCCGCCAGAAGAATCATGATCCCTGACTGAGTCAAAAGCATCCATGAACGCCTACGTCCTAATTTTGTCAGGCCATATCTATCTAAAATCGGCGCCCAAACAAATTTCCAGGAATAAAAAATACTAGTGATGCCAAAAAAAGTAATTGTCGAGATGGCAATATTTTCGCGAGCCATCCAGGTTTTGAGAGTATTGCCAATCAGTACAAATGGCAACCCGCTGGAAAACCCCATTAAGAATACGATCAGCATTTTTTTAGTGAAAAAACTTTTCCAAAAACTTTTTTTATTCATAAAGAAACTTCTTTCTCATCTTCCATAAGAGATGACTGATAAAAGGCCTTCTTGTTTCGCCCGTGGTCACCATCAAAAGTTTAGTGATTTTTAAGCTATTCGAATCCGTGTAAAGAATGATCATCATTTCTTGAATAAAATTGGTATTTAATGTGATGTAATTATCAGTGCCCACGGCAAGCTTTACTCCCTTTTTTTCCCACCAACTAAAGGGATGATCTTTGTAATCTTCAAAGCGACCGGTCAGCTTATTATTTGAAGATGGAAGAGAAACCAAATTAACATCTTTTTGTATCAGTCGGTTTAAGACGTCATGTTGGTACTGCTCAACTTCACGAGCTGTGTGAAATTTTGCTTTTATAAAGTTCGTATTTTCATCATCAGTTAATTTTGTACCCTTTAAAAGCTTATCTAATACGGGTTTGTATCCACCCCAATCAAGTTCAATCATTTCGCGATGCTCGGGATCTTTAGCCGTGATCGGTAGGCCTTGGACGTTTTTTTTCATGATCTCTTGATAAAGTCGATGAAAGTAGAAATTAGGATTTATTCCTAAGCTCACACCATGCTCTAAAGTATCTATATGCCAAATATTCATGGCATTATCGACAGCCTGTATGCCTTTTTTTAAGGTATGAAAAGTTTCACCATGATGGGATCTGATTTGAAATCCACGATACTGCAGTTTGCGAAACCCAGATTGGAGTTCGTTAAAGTGCTCTTTTCGATAAAGTTCGCGCTCATCTCCGACCGTATCAACATCAGTTAAATGAGGTCCTAAAAAAGGATACTTATCAAGCAATGTC
Organism: Pseudobdellovibrionaceae bacterium; assembly: GCA_043720615.1. GTDB lineage: Bacteria > Bdellovibrionota > Bdellovibrionia > Bdellovibrionales > Bdellovibrionaceae > JAYWDA01. Next base: position 25,188 of record JAYSSI010000053.1, read on the forward strand.
ACAAGCTCACTGACTTGGTACATGAAATGATCTTTGCGGGTTTTAAACTTATCAGAATCAAAGAAGTTCGCTTCTTTTCTAAAAGATGGTGATAACGTAAAATTAAAATCTGGATGCTGATCTTGAAATTTTTTAAATCCATCATAAAGACCTAATAAAACATCTTCGGCGCTGATTTCTTCAACTCCTGGAATTTGCTCTGATGAACTTGACGTTGAACGATTCAATGAAAATTTGAGTCGTATGCTCCCCACGTTATATTTATGATACAGCTCTTCAGCCATGTGATAAGTCGCAGCTTCATGCGCTTCACGAGAAATAAATATTAATTTTGGAAGATACAAAATCTTTAAATACTGACTAAAACCTTCTGATTCTTTTAAGCTGATAAGCTGTGCAACATCGTCAGCAGATTTAATGGGAATTGATTTTTCTCCGTAAACTTCTTTAATTTTTTTCTCATAAATTTCTTTATGAGGACCTTCGAGAAGTTTTTTTAATCTTGGGTAAATAAACTCTGCTGTGATCGCTCCGGTCAGATGAATATGTTCTTCTTTATATTTGAGAGGAAAGTTTTTAAAGAATTCAAAAAGAGCTTTTGAAAAATCATGATTTAACAGAGCTCCTATATTGATTTTATTCACTTTAAAAAGATCAACAAGCTCTAGAAACTCTTTTACTTTTGCATGAGCTTCCTTGTTTTTTTGAATAAGATCAGAGTCTAACATGAGCTCTAAAGTATCCTGCAGGCTGATGCCATTGGTCTCGCTGATAATGGAAGCTAAGCTTTTAACTAAGTATTTTTCTTTTGCCATAATATTGATAGGAACTTTAGCGGGGAAACAAGGCCTTGTACATGATTTTATGCGGACCAATGCCTTGGATATCAAAGACTGGTCCAGAAATTTGAAAGCCAAATTTCTCGTAAAACCCAATCGCCTTTTCGCGAGCATTAAACCATAAAAAATCGCAATTCATTTGTTCTAAACAATGTATTCCATTCTGTAAGGCCATGGCTCCAAAACCTTGTCTTTGGAATTTTTCAGCCGTGGCCATTCCCCTTAAACGATAAGGAAATCTTGCCGTGAATTGAGGATGGGAATGCATCATAAAAGTCGCTACACTGACTAACTTTTCAAAATAAAAAATACCTGTATGAACTGTTGTTGTTAAATCATCTTCCGGCAAAATACACTGCTTAAGGGTCAGGTGTGGCTTTAGAATAAGTTGCCTGAGTGGAAGTACTTCAGAGGATAAAATTTTTTTTGCAATAGCTGAAACCATCATCCGGTTTTAAATCGCAAATACTGCTGCCATGTCTGCGGAACTTGTCCCGGTTTAATTTCTAATTCTAAAGCTGGGAGCCAAGTAGGAATTTTAGGCTCTCGAAGCAAAGGCATATTTGCTTCCGAAGGCGTTCTGGCTGCTTTTTTCTGATTGCAGTAGCGACATGCTGAAACCACATTATACCAGGACTTTTGTCCTTGTTTTGAAGCCGGCACAACATGATCTAAGGTTAAAAGTTTTCCATGCAACATGGTGCCGCAGTACTGACAGGTAAAGTTATCTCGAATATAGACATTTTCTCTGCAAAATCTAACGGCTCCACCTAATCTTGGACGCACATACGATTTTAATCTTAAAACACTGGGGAGTTGGAAAGAGGCCGATACAGACCTTGCGAAGCCCGAGTGATACTCGAGAATCTCCACCTTGCCCTGGAACCATAAGATGAGGGCTTTTTGCCAACTTACTACCCTCATGGGTTCGTAACTTGAATTAAGTAAAAGGGACCTCATGGAGGTCAGGCTCTGCATTAAATATCTCCCTCACGGTAGCCTCTCTTTATTATAAGTTAAGTTTCGAGGCTTTTTCAAGTCTGGCATCATTCTCATTGTCTCAATGTAAGATTTTTGGCTCTTCCCGCTGGTGTTTAATAACACGTGGCTTAAGGTCTAGCTCCTTTTAAAAAAACTCAGCTACTCAAACCCATGAGCTTGTTTTAGATTTGTTATCACATGAAAAAACTTATATTTTTTTTACTTATTTTATCCCACTTTTCAATGGCTCAAACCAAAGCTCCCTCTAAAAAACTTGTGATTTTGGGAGACTCCCTTACAGAGGGTTATGGGGTCTCTAAGCTTTCTGCTTTTCCTTCATTGCTTGAGAAAAAACTTAATCAGAATTCGCAAAAATGGGAAATACTTAATTCGGGAGTGAGCGGTTCAACGACGGCATCAGCCGTCAGTCGCGTTCGCTGGATGTTAAACAACAAACCGGACGTTGTTTTTATTATTCTTGGCGCCAATGATGGACTTCGCGGTCTTAAAACAAATCAAAGTGAAAAAAATTTAGCAGAAGCGATCGAGCTTTCTCAAAAAGAAGGCGTCAAAGTGATTCTGGGAGGTCTTTACATGCCTCCCAATTACGGAAAATCCTATGCTGAAGAATTCAAAAAGATGTATTCGAAATTAGCAAAAAAATTTAAAGTCCATCTAGTGCCTTTTATTTTGGAAAAAGTAGCAGGAGATTCTAAACTTAACCAGGTCGACGGAATTCATCCTAATGAAGCAGGTCATAAAGTGATTTCCGAGACAATTTACAACTCCATCAAGGACCAATTATGAGTTTAGAAATAAAAAATATTCGTAAATCTTTTCATCAGGGCGATTTAAAAGTAGATGTTTTAAAGGACCTTTCCGCCACAATCCAAACTGGTGAAATTGTTGCTGTCATTGGCCAAAGTGGCAGCGGAAAGTCGACTTTGCTTTCCATTTTAGCAGGGCTTGAAAAAGCTGACGCAGGTGAAATCTATGTGGATAAAAATAATATTTCAGGACTGAATGAAAAAGAGATGACTCGCTTTAGAGCGCAGTCCATCAGTATCGTTTTTCAGCAATATCATTTGGTTTCGCACTTATCCGCTCTTGAAAATGTTATGTTACCCCTTGAAATTTTAAAAAGAAGTGACACTAAAAACAAAGCAGAAATAATTTTAGCAGAGATGGGACTTTCCCACAGATTAGAACACAGACCCTCTCAAATGAGTGGGGGTGAGTGCCAGCGAGTGGCTATTGCTCGCGCGCTGGTGGTGGCTCCAAAAATTTTGCTCGCAGACGAACCAAGTGGAAACTTAGATGTTGAGACAGGTCAAAAAGTGATGGAAAAATTTTTCGAAATTATTAATAAACATAAAATCACGACCTTACTAGTTACTCACAGTGAAGCTTTGGCAAAAAAATGTGGTCGAACTTTGCATTTGCAAAAAGGTCAATTCGTCGAGAAGCCTCATGCTATTTAAATGGGCCTTGCGCGAAATTATTCATAATTGGAAAGTCAGTCTGGTGTTTATTCTCAATTTAAGTTTGGGGCTAACAGGATTTGTCACCCTTGATGCTTTTAATGCCACACTTAAAACCTCACTGAATGATAATGCGAAAAAAATGCTGTCTGCTGATATTGGGATTTCATCCAGAAGAAATATCACTGAACAGGAATTAACTAAAACTAGAAATATCGTCGGCGAGCCTGTCCAAGAATCGCAGTTATTTGAATTTTTTGCGATGGTCAGTTCTGGAGCTGATTCTCGTTTAGTGATGGTCAAAGCGGTGGATGAAAATTATCCTTTCTATGGCGAACTTGCCTTAGAAGGCGGAACTGTTGTCCAAGCGGGAACTCCTAAGAAAATTATTGGAAATAAATTTGTCTGGGCCTTCCCCGAACTGAAATATCAATTGGATTTAAAACCTGGAAGCTCCATTACACTTGGGAAAATCAATCTCACCCTCGATGATTTTATAACAAAAGATTCAACTCAGATGTTTCGATCATCTTCTATTGCTCCAAAAATCTATATATCTCGCGAATGGCTCAAAGAGACAGGACTGATACAATTTGGTAGCACGTTTACTCAAACATATTTATATCGACTTAAAAATGAAGCTGAAACCGAATCTAAAAAATTAAGTTTACTTGGGTCTTTAAAGGATCCTGGTTTAAGTATTGAAACACCAAAATCGACCGGAGAAGATTCTGGCAAGCAGCTTCAATACCTTTCTGATTATTTAGGTTTAGTGGCTTTGATTGCTATATTTTTATCAAGTCTGGGCGCCGCTTACGTGTATCGATTGTTTCTTTCGCGTCGGCTCAAAGAAATTGCTATTTATCGTACCTTGGGACTACAAAGTGGCCAAGCTGTCACCGTCTACGTCATTCAAGCTGCCCTCCTTGGATTTTTATCTTTAGTCCCAACCCTTCTTGCCGCCCAAGTCTTTTTACCTATTTTGACTTATCTTTTAAATAAACTAGTTCCGTTTATTCTGATTCCTGTCATCACCAAAGAATCTGTTGTTTTTGCATTTATTTACGGTGTCTTTATAAGTTTCTTAGTCACGCTGCCATTTATTTTAAGAATCAGTGGACTTAAAACTTCAAAACTTTTTAATGAAGAGAAGTTTACAGAAAATTTAAATATCCAAAATCCATGGTCTTTTGCCCCAGCTATTTTTGCGATGTGGATTTTATCTTTTTTACAATCGCATTCGCTTCGCACCGGAAGCGTGTTCTTTTTTACACTTTTAGTGGCTTTAGTGCTCTTTTTTATGATTGGTTGGTTTTTATTCGGATTATTTAATAAAAATAATTTTAAAAATTGGACTTATCGCTATGGTTTAAAAAGTATTGCTCGCCTTAGAGCGACAAGTGTTGCCGCATTTGTTGCCTTAGGTTTAGGAACTTTATTGATCAATATTTTGCCGCAAATTAAATCTAGTATTCAGGCAGAATTTTATTTAAATCCTAATTCTAAAACACCTGCTTTATTCTTGTTCGATATTCAAGAAGAGCAAATTGGACCCCTTGAAGCGCGACTGAAGGAACAAAATATTAATCTGGTGTTAAAATCTCCAATGATTCGGGCACGTATCCTTAAAGTGAATGGCGAAGAGTATGAACGAACTATTGTAGGAGATGAGACCTTTAAAACACGTGAAGATGAGCAAGATGCTCGATCTAGAAATCGCGGTGTTAATCTTTCCTATCGCGACAATCTGGCCGAATCAGAAACCGTCATTGAGGGAATCACTATAACAACAAGATATGATAAAAACTCTAAAGTTCCTGCAAAATTATCTATCGAACAAGGATTTTTAGATCGCATGGGATTTAAAATTGGAGATCAAATCAGCTTTGATGTTCAAGGCGTGCAAGTGATGGGTCAAATCGTCAATATTAGAAAAGTAAAATGGAATAGCTTTCAACCCAATTTTTTTATTCAAGTAGAGCCCGGCTTTTTGGATGATGCTCCTAAAAGCTATATTGCAGCTATACCAAAATTGAAAACTGAAATCAAAAATCAACTTCAAAACAAATTGGTCAAAGAGTTTCCGAATATTTCAATCTTGGATGTCGAACGCACCATTAAAGAAATCTTGCGAGTGGCTGATCAGATGAGTTGGTCTTTAGAATTAATGGCCGCCTTGGCTTTAATTGTAGGTTATGTCGTTTTATTTTCTATCATACGAAATCAGGTCCTTCAACGGCGCTGGGAAATTAATATGCTTAAAATTCTAGGAGCTTCCTTTTCTGAGGTTCGCTCGTATCTTTTAATAGAATCTTTAACCGTTTCTCTGTTGGCATCAACTTTAGGAGCCTTTTTTAGCATGGCAGTCAGCTTTATGCTGACAACTTGGATTTTTAAAACAAATTTTGCCTTGGATTTTGTAACTCCTTTCTTATCTATTTTAGCTGTCGTCGGCCTATCTTTACTGGTCGCACTGATAGCCGCTCAAAGTATTCTTAAAGAAAAGCCACTTGTTATTTTAAGGGAAAGTAATTAGTTTACAGTTGTGCCCATTCTTTCCCCAAATTCCATTTCAACTGCAGTTAATGCCTTAGCGAAGGGTGATGTGGTGTGTATACCCACGGAAACTGTTTACGGTTTGGCCGCACGAATTGATATACACGAAGCTTTAGAAAAAATTTTTAAAGTAAAGCAACGACCTTTCTTTGATCCGCTGATTGTTCATGTAGAATCAAAAAAGAAAGCCCAGAAGCTGACTCTGGAGTGGAATGAAGTTGCAGATTTCTTAGCTGACATTTTTTGGCCAGGACCCCTTACCTTAGTGCTACCGAAAAACGATCAAGTGAATTCATTGATCACTTCGGGATTACAAAGCGTTGGCCTTAGATGTCCTCAACACCCCTTAGCCCTTGAGTTGTTAAAAAAAGTGGGAGTACCGTTAGCCGCACCAAGTGCCAATCTTTTTGGTCGCACAAGTCCGACGACTCCCCAGCATGTTGAAAATGAATTTCCAAACGAAAATTTGTTGATTCTTGATGGTGGACCCTGTCAGGTTGGCATTGAATCGACGGTTCTTAGGATTGAGAAAATAGATCATATTTTTCACCTTTTTATTTTGCGAAAAGGTCTGATCACTCAGCAAATGCTTGAAGATAAACTTTATTTGAAACATTTTAATTATCAATTTGTCGAAACCATTGATAAATCGGCATCCCCTGGACATCTTGAACATCACTACATGCCTGAAATTCCACTTATTTTTTGTGCTATCCCAAGCGAAACTCCACAAATGTTACTAGCGCGCTTAAAGCAAAAAAATAAATTACAAATAAATTATGGCGAAATTGGGGTTTTAAAATTACCTATTGATGCCAATTTGGCGGCAAGACAGCTTTACAGTGAGTTACGCGTTCTTTCACAAAAAAAATATGATGCCTTGGTTTTTTACAAGCAAGACTGGCAAAATTCCGAAGTCTGGCAAGCCATCATTGATAGAATTTACAGAGCTTCCTTGATTAAAGTATTAACTTAAAGGATTTAAATCATGCGTAGCACGAGCGAATATCTTTGGTTTTTAAAAAATTTATCTCCCGATATTCTTAATTTAGGTGGCACCACTCCGCAAATTCCTGAATTCGTAAGTTCTTGGAAAAATGAAATATCTGAGCCTTTTTCTGTCGACAATACAAAGGCCCTTGATGACTTGAAGAAAATCATTGCTCAAATGGCCAACTGGCCTAGCGAAGGGATTCATATCACGCCGGGAGTAACAGAGGGAGTATTTGGTTTACTCTCTACGTTAACAGATCCCGAGGACCGCGTTCTTTTTAGTCAACCATACTATGAACCCTTTGTTGCTGCCGCAAATTTTCTTGGATTAAAAATTGATTACTTTAATCCGCAGGAAAATTTGCTAGATGCCGAAATTTATAAACCCTATAAAATGATTCTTATCACCAACCCAAACTGCTTCACCGGCCTTCGCTGTGATCATTTTATTGAAAAATTAGCTTCTCTGACAAAGGCTCACATCCTTGTCGATGAAATATATCGACCCTTCTCTGACAATGGGAAAATAACATTCTTAAATCATTCCAGATTTGAAAATATAATTTCAGTGGGTGGATTATCGAAACCCACAGGCATAACAAATCTTAGAATTGGCTGGGTTTTAACTTCACCTAAAATTGTTGAAGCTTTGAAAAAATTTGATCTTTTTATTCATACCGACATGCCAGGTGTTGCCTTAAAATCAGCTTTAAATGTCATGAAAAAATGGTCTCCCCTGGTCCAATTTCATTTAGCTGACTTTGAAAGTAAAAGGCAGGCGCTTGAAGAACAACTCAGTCACTTGACACTCAGTCTCGATAAATTGGGAACAAGGCATTTTTTTGATATCCCAATTCCGAGTTCTTACTCAACAGATCGTCAGTTTGTAAAAGAACTTAAAGAAAAATATAAGATGTGTGTTATTGAAGGCTCTTTTTTTGGAGTCTCGAATCGGGTTCGTATCAGTTTAACTGGAAATATTTCTCACCTTAAAAATTTATTTGATATTTTAATTCAATTTTCGAATGGACAACATTAGTGAACACATACGCTGCTTTTTTTAGAGGATTTATTCGGGTCATTTTATTTATTTTACTGACGTTAACTTATATTTTAGTTTCACTTTGGATTCACATCACTTCTTTAGACAAAGTTAATCGTAGACGTCGATTTTCAAAAAATGGACATTTTTTTTCACGCTTGGTATGCTTGATGGTAAACATCAAAGTGACCATAAAAAATCCTCCTTCTCCCAATAAAGCTGGAATGCTTGTGGGAAATCATATGGGCTTTGTGGATATATTTTCTATCTCAAGCCTGTCACCTAATCTTTTTGTGACTTCAAAGGAAATGCATCAAATCCCAGTGATTGGATTAATCACCGAGTTTGCTGGTTGCGTTTACGTTGATCGAGCGAATCGAGCCAATATCTTACAAGAGCTTGAAGACATGGTTCAGTATCTACGCATGGGTTTTCGCGTCGTTCTTTTTCCTGAAGCGACCTCTCATAACGGAGAAACAATTCTTCCTTTTAAACGGACTTTAATGATGGCCGCAGCTTATGCGGGAGTCCCATTAATTCCTTTTGTCTTTAACTTCAGAAAAATAAATGGCGAAGTTTTTACAAAAAAGTATCAAAACTCAGTTTGTTTTTATGGAGATATCCCATTCCACATTTCTATCTGGAGAACGTTTAAGCTTAAGAGCATTGAATGTGAATTGGAGTTTCTTCCTGAGGTGAATGTCACACCCGATGATCCGCGAGCGCAAGTTGCAGACAGTGTAAGACAAATGATCGTGGACAAATTTGATCCTGTAAAATTTGATTCCGTAAAAGATGACTAAATATCTGATAATATTATGTTAGTTGCCTTCATAGTAACGCCTAGACTTGGGTCTAAAAATTAACTTGAACTGCACGCTATCGCCTTCTCAGACTATTCTTGTTAAGTAATTATTCGTCGCGCCGAAGTGGCTTTGTCAATAACCCACGACGGAGGTCAATATGAAATCACAGTTGTTTAAATCTTTAGTTTTAGGAAGCATTCTTTTTCTTGCCGCTTGCTCTGACTCAACACCAAATTCCTCGATCTCAACTTCGACCAATTTGGATCAAGGAGTCCCGGCTCCTATCGTCACAGAAAATTTTAAAGGATTCATCAATAGTGGAGTTTATGAAAATCAGCAGGTTTTATCCGTTGATTTGGACAAAGGTGAATTTTTAGTCAGTGTTCCATTGGGTCGCAATGTTGCCTTGTCTTTGGCTGACACACCCATTTCGCAAGTCCCAGGAGCTCATGCTTATACATCAACACTAACAGATGGTACTAAAGTTTTAGTGCTAGCCATTCCAATAAAGTATTCCCTGAAAAATATTCCTAATTTTCCTAAGGGCGTTTTACCAAGTGGAGACCCATTACCTGGAACTGTTGCCGGTCCCCTTGCCACAAAAGCTATTCCGCTGGGTGGAAAAGACAACGTGATATTACATCTTTATTTTGGCTCAGACACATTAGGACTTTTTATTGAAACAAACTTTGATCCTTATGCATCAGTTCAAGCTGATATCTTAAATAAAGTTAAAGATCTTTTAGGCAATCTAACTTTCGTTCCAGCCAAAGGCACATTTCGTCCAGGTGTTTATTTAGCTATGACGCTACCCACGAAATTAGCTCGTCAATTAGACCGCTTTATTAAATAACTGGATTCGTAATATGCTTTCATGCTTTGGCCCAAAGGATGAACCCTGGCGGCCTCTTCAACAAGCTTTCGAAGCTTTGTTGGATCCACATCTTTCAAATTCAAGGGACTCTCTTGCGGGAGGTCCTTCCACGTGTCATAAATTTTGTAGAAACCTTCTGAAGGCCTAAAAATTAAGTAATAGTTATCATCGGCAAACATAATCTCACGACTGTAACACCGATACTGCGGATAGCAGTGACTTGAAAAAACAACTCGGTAATCCCATTTTTCAAAAAGACTTTTTCCTGTATAAAAACTAAGATCATTGTAAAGTTTTTGTCCGGTTATAAATTCGTGCAGTTGTAATAAAGTCGGAGAGATATCTGATACACTGACGACTTTTTTTAAATTTTCTTTCAAATTATTTAATTTTTCAGAAGGAATTATTTTTTGTAAAGACGGCGGAATATAAATACTTAACGGAACTTTGATCATTTCTTGATGATAATCTACACCATGAAAATAAACTCCATGCTCGCCCAAGCCTTCACCGTGATCAGAAGTTAAAATGATAACGGTTTTATCTAAGTCTAATTGTTTAAATAAACCACTTCGAACATGAGCACTATAGCCCTGGCCATTTAAATAACAATTTTTAAAACTTTCAATATTTTTATCCCAATCTAAATCACAAGGTGTGTATCTTTGGAATTGAGATTCTGTACGATAAGGTGAATGACTTCCGTAGGTCTGCCAAACACCTACCCATGGACCTTTAAGTTTTGGGATATAATTCATCAAGTAATCTCGGGAAAGACTGTCGATGGTATCCTCAGGATTACCCTCCTTGTAATCTGGCTGTGCCGTCGCACTCCAAATATGTCTTTGCCCAATGGAGCTATAAAATAAATTAAGCTTTGACCAGGTAATGTCCTGGGAAGAAACAAAAAAAGTCTCTGCTCCTTTTGAAAAATAATCCCAGATGGTTAAACTGCTTTTAATTTTACGAACATCTTGGTCAGAGGCAAGGCCGGTTAAAATAGCTGGAACTGAAGTGTCTGTAAAATTAGCTGGTGCAATCGGAAATTGAAAATTAAATGACTTTTCATAAAACCAATTCAGCTCTTCATCAGTAGGTCTTGGATAGCCATTACTCGACAAAAGATCCCATCTTTGCGCATCATTTAAAACGATTAAAATATTATAATCCATTTTCGCCACCGGAAGAGCGTCGTAAGCTTCGATGGCTTTTTCATTCTGCTTCATATCCCCAAAAAATGTTTGTACATAAAATGCACCAAAGAAGGAGCGATAAAATTGAGCGTCCAAAGTAAACTTGTTTCTTTCATCTAAGAAAGCAAGATTCAAAGAATAAAGCTGTAAGATATTGGCAAAAATTAATCCCATGACTAGTACTCGCAAAAAAATCGGTTGGCGTGTTCGAATTAAATGAATGACAATCGATAGCAAAGCCATAGCTGTTATGGGGTAAAAAAACCGCATTAAAAATTGTGATGTATCATGCTCAAAACACCATTTAATTTGAAGGCCTATCATAGTGACCGTAAAAATTAAGGACCAACGATTCATAAAAAAATCATAGGGCTTCAGCTTTTTAACCCTCAGACCTGGTCTAAATAAAACTACCGAATTAATAAAATAATGAATTATAATTCCAAGAAATAAAATAACTGCGCGATCCCAGGTCAACTCGATAGCAAAAATTTTTAAAACAAAAAAAGGTTCGCGAATAACTACAGAAAGATTTTGTTGCTCCAAAAATGTTCTATAAGTGAAAAAATAGAAAAGATTAAAAAAAGGTTGAATATATAAAGTTGATACAAAGAAATTAAAAAATCTGTGAGTTTGATAATAATTAAAAGTAATAAATAGACCATTTAAAATAAAAAATATTAAAGTCGATGAAATAAGCTGAGGTACAATCCACACGGGCTCAAATTTTGCGGCTGTAAGCGCATAGTGAACGACAAACCAAAAAATTGAATAAAATAACGCTAATCCGAGACTTCGATAGACAATATTAGTAGGAGATAATTTCGCTCTGAGTCGGACAATCAAGTTGGACATCTATAGATTTATGAATTCTTTCTGACAATTAATCAACTGTTTCTAATTTCTTCCATAAGAGCTTTATGCAGCATCATAAGATCATTGCTTGTTTGATTAAGGCGCTTCATAAGTCCCTGGGCAATTCGCCTAAAAACCGGCAAAGCAAACTGAGGAAATTTCTGGCAAAAGTTATCAAAATCGACCTGAGTTAACGCTAAGCAGACGACATCAGTATCACACCTAATACTGGCAGAACGGACTTCACCCTCCATGAGTCCACCTTCTCCAAATGAGGGGTGATGGGAGTGTTTTAAGACTGCGACCTTGTAGTCATCGCCATCAGGTGTTGTTTTTGATATCGAAACTGTCCCTGAAACCAAAACAAAAAACTCGAAGCCTTCTTTATCTTGCTCAACCAACATATGACCACGCGAGAAGGATTGAGGTTTCATAATTTTTGATAAAACCTCGAGAGCTTCAGGAGAATTTTTTAAATCAGAAAAAATACTTACATTTTTTAAGATTTCCGTGCTTTTCTCTAACTTAAGTATTTCCATTGATACCCCGACCCTTAATGATAATCGCCATCGAGCCCTCAAGAATCATATAATCATCTTTTGGAGTAAAAACAGGCCGATTAAAACGAAGGCTTTTGACGCTTTGTAAATTCTCAACCAATTTTTTAATATTGGGAGTTTGCTGAGCTTTCCTGAGGGCCATCTCTTTGGCTTGATGACCATTTCCAGAATTTTCTAAAATTCCAAGCAATGTCGTATCATTTTTTTTATTCGCAAAAATTTCTTTCAGGTTGGCATATGTTTGATTCAAAGCTTCGCTTGGAATTTCCATGGTTCCCAATGAGTAATCACTGTCTGGATCAATGAGATCATGAAACACAGTTGTGACTCCAGTTCCGGTTGAGGCCAAAGCCAAAAGTAATCTCGAGTAATCGCGGCTGTAAATAATTTCATGAACCCCTGCAAGCTTCAGATACTGATCCATGCTGTTATCTAGAATTTCTGCGGCCACCGAAGTTCCCTTTGCAATATTACTTAAAGTCATCGCCGTCATAACAGTACGCGCGTCCGCTTCGGTTCTGGTGGGAATAACTCCTTCAAGTCCTGGCGTCGCATCTGCTAATATTAAAATTTTTCGCGCTCTTTCGGGAGCAGCACGCTGAATAATATCGACCGTAAAAAAATCACCTTTGATCACTTTTAATTTTTTTAATTCAGGGAAATCATGTAAAGACTCAATCTCAGAGTCTGAAATATTATTTACAAGTACAATATTTGCGGCTGTCATGTGAGGATTGGACAATAAAATATGATTTAATAAAGCATGCATCTCTGGCTTCCAGCCACAAATGATAAAATGATTTTTAAGCTGATCTGTTTCCACAATACCTCTCCTATCACGCAATGCTCGTTCTAAAAACACCGATGAAATTTTAGCTGTTACAATTCCAATACCTGCCACTCCGCCCAACATCATAATGCCGGCCCATACGCGACCCTCTGTGGTGACGGGAAAACGATCTCCATAACCAACCGTTAAAATGGTAACGATTCCCCACCACAATCCTTCAGTATAATTAGTAATATTTGAGCCGGGCGCATTTTTTTCATACGAAGCCACGATCCATGGAATCATGACCCACATAAAAACAATAAAACTCACAGATGTAATAAACGGATTTCTTCTTAGGATTTTAAAAAAATCTAGTAATGACGTTATGATCCGTTGACCCATTCTTCTAGTTTAGAAGTTTACTCAGCGGAGTCAAAATAACCAGCGGCCAGTTAGCCTTAGGTCAATTATTCAAAAATCATGGGTAAAGTAATTTTTGATGGTGTTTTTGCCGCAGGGAATTTTAAACTTTTATTAAAAGCTTTTAACCAGGTCATAAAAAATCGCTGTTGTTCAAGGTTATTTTCTAGGCCTTGAACCGTATTGGTCAAAATTTTAACAGTCCTTACCTGGCCTTGGGCGCTGATAGAATAGCGAACAGACACAGTTCCATGCACAGCTCCCATTTGCTGGAAATAAGGCTGCGAATCTGCAAGAAGTCCTGAAAGAACTTTTTCAACTGCTCGAACGCTGAGTCCACCTACAACATAGGGTCGTGGTTGTACAAACCAACCATGAATCACAAGTCTAGCTTCCATAGGGTCTATGACACCTTCAACTTCAGAAACTCCATGGGGAACCCGCGGATCAAAAACCACCAAACGATTAAATTTAGGAGAAACTCTTTCCAAAAAAGAATTTTTTTCTTGATCTCGCTGAGTTGAAAACTGAGTCCAATAATTTAAAACTTCATCTTTTAAAATCAAAGTCTCGCCGCCTCGAAATTTTAATTGCTTTGGCGATAGCGAAAAAACAAAAGCCCACGGACCATGTGGGACGTCGGCATGTAAATCTTGGCGACAGCCTTCAACATAGTAAGAAAGCCATGGTGGTGAAATATCATGGCAACCCAAGTTTTCTCGGCCCCATTGAACAAGTTGGGAATGAAAATCTTGATAAGATTTTTTGGGAAAATAATTATAAGCGGGAGTGCGAATCAATCGATATTGCTCTGGCAAATGCCAGTAATCCCAAACAAATCTTTGCGGGTGAGCGGCCCGTGGATCTTTGAACGCATTTTCAAAATGTTTTCGCAGCTCTGCCGCATTTGAAAAAAACTGATCCGTGATAAGAATCGACTTCATTAACTTTGAACCGTAGGCGCTGATGCTTGGGTCACCGTTTGAAAAATACGGCCGAAAATATTTTCGCCTTGCTTGTTTTTCATTAAAATTTCGATCGTATCGCCAGTTTTCATAAATGGAGTTTTGATTTCACCCGATTTAATTTGTTCTAAAGTTCTTTTTTCAGCTAAGCAGCTTGAACCCATGGCCTCATCTTCATTAGAAACTGTTCCACTGCCAATCAAGCTTCCGGCGACAAGATTTCTTGTTTTAGCTGCATGTGAAATAAGATCGCCAAAATGAAAATGCATAGCACCTGCATTGGCTTGACCAAAAAGTTCTTTATTGTAATTTACTAATAGTGGCAAATGCACTCGGCCGTCTTTCCAAGCTGATTCTAACTCATCCACTGTGACAGCAAACGGCGACAATGCCTTCGCCGGTTTGCTTTGAAAAAAACCAAAGCCTTGGGCTAATTCCCCAGGGATCAGTCCTCGCAATGAAACATCATTGATTAAAACAAATAATTTTATATGCTTTAATGCTTCATTCGGATTTGTTCCCATGGGGACAAAATCAGTGATCACGCCAACTTCAGCTTCAAAATCAGTTCCATGTTTAAAATCCAATTGGGGAATATTTTCAGTCGGCGCCAAGAACTGACCACATTCTGCTTGGTACATTAAGGGAATCGTCAGCAAAGTCTCGGGTGGCTCTACATTCCTGGCTTTTCTAACAAGCTTAATATGATGAATAAAAGCCGAGCCATCGGCAAACAGCCAAGTGCGAGGAAGTGCCGCGTGAAAATCATCTTCTTGCACTGAAAAAGCTTCTTTTAATTTTCCATCGTTTAAATCTTTGTAAAGCTGATTTAAAGGCCCGTCCACTTCAGTCCATTTTTCAAGGGCTTCACGCAAAGAGGGACTAATGTGCGTGGCTTTAACAGCCTTTTTTAGATCACGGCTGATCACACAAAGTTTACCATCAGGAATTATCGAGGATTTAAGCGTGCCTAGTTTCATCAGTCAAAAGTTACAACAAGGTTAGCGCCAATGGCACGATAGCTTCCGAAATCGTCAGCCACATCTCCAGAAATTGTTTCGTAGTAAATCGTCGCTCCCACTTGTGGCATAAATTTAAACGTGGCACCCAATTGCAAAGGCACTAATAAAGACTTTGCTCCTGTGACTGTGCAAGAATTGCCATTACTGATTTCGCACTTTTTATCCAAGATAAAGGAAAATGCCGGCCCCGCAAAAACACTTCCGTAATCTTCAAATTTATAAAGCGCTTGAAGAGGAACATCAAAATATGTGAGTGTTAAAGATCCCGTGCTTGTAACCCCTGCCACTTTGTAAGACAAATCTACGTTTCTTTGTGTGTATAAAAAACCCGATCGAATATGAAATGCTCCTGAGACTGGAAAGTGTCCCACTCCACCTAATTGAAATCCTGTTTTAGATTCAACTGTGTAGCCAGAAATTTTCGTATCACCCGATTGCGATCTGACACCAGCTTCAATACCAAATTCAGCGGCATCAGCTTGCGATAAAAAAGTCGTCATCAAAGAAATCAATAATATTGAAAAAAAGCGAATCATAATTTTCTCCTTGAAAAAAAATTCATCGAACAACCTTTTATTTAATCCAATTCTCAGTAAAAGTCTTTATCGGTGACATAAGCAATGCGTTAAGCTTACCTATTGATGCACCAGACCGAATTGACGGATAGCTCATTCACACTTTCCCAGGGGGAAATTTGTGCATCATCTTTGTCTAAGTGCTGGTGCCCAATAGATCCACGAGAGGCCAGAATAACTGCAAGAATTGGCACAGTAATCCTAATGACGACTTCAGCTTTTGCAGGAATTTTAAAATTATTCAGGATTTGAGGATAGGGGGCTTCAAAATGTTTCCATAAGGTTTTTAAAACCGTCGCCATCATAAATAAAAATATTAAAGTAATAAGAACAAGGGTGGTAGAATCCAATCTGAGGCCATAAATTGGGTCTGCCCAGCGAAAATGTCGACCCTCCTTCATATAGTGCAGTAAACTTACAGCAGAAGAGGCAAGGATCAGCAGCCAAGTGACAGAAAAATATAATTTTAAAATTTTAATAAATTGCGACTCATCTCCACCAAATACAAACCAAAGAGTGCCCATCAAGACGATAGGTATAAAAATAAATCCCACCACTAAAAGATCAAAACGAAATCCGATAAAAAAGGCCTTCCAAATGACAATTTTATCAATAATTTCAAACGAACGAGAGTTTATAAAATAAAATATAAAACGGATGACAGTCATTAATGTTAAAAAAATTCCACCAATACGAATGGCCTGACAGAGAACATGATTATATCTTTGACTTCGACGGCGAGTTTCCATGTAATCCTCTTAATGGCATCTCTTATTCTTTACAATTATTTCCGCAGTTCTACATCCTACCGAACTCGGATCGCTCTTTACCATAAAAATTTAGACTTTGAATATCGAGCGGTGCATTTGCTCAATAATGGCGGGGAACAAAACTCTGAATCTTATAAAGATATGAACGCTTTAGCGGAAGTCCCCACTTTAGTTCACAATCATAAAAGCCTTGGGCAATCTGTCGCTATTATTGAATATTTAGAAGAGGTCTTCCCCACACCTCCTCTTTTTCCCAAAGATCCTTTTGAAAAAGCCCAGATCCGCCAATTTTGCGAAACCATCAACTCCTTCATGCATCCCTTAGGAAATCTAAAAGTTTTGCAATACCTAGGAAATCATCACAACTATTCTCAAGAACAGAAAGAAGAATGGTTTTCGCATTGGAATAAAAGGGGCTACGAAGCTCTGGAAAAAGGCTTGCAGACAACGGCTCAGGATTTTTGTTTCGGAGATAAAATCACCGCTGCGGACATTTTTTTGATTCCGCAAATGTTTGCTTCATTAAGATTTAATGTGGACCTTACAGATTTTCCTTTGTGTCGAAAAATCTATGGAAATTGCAAGTCCATTGAAGCTTTTCAAAAGGCTCACCCATTGAATCAACCGGATTCACCAAAATAAAGCTAAAAGTTATGAATGACAAATCCCCATTTATCGATCAATGGGACAATGAGAAAGACCAGCATGCTTAAATTTGTCCATAAAAAAAATCCAAGCCAGCGTTTTTCACCAGCCGACTTATTGAAAAGATAAAACTCATAAAGAACCTTTAGTGCCATAGGTAAAACAAGCACAACATAAACCCAACTTGCATTAACAAACCAAGGTGAGGCTATGGCGATACCGACATACAAAATGGTATAAAGTCCAATTTGAAAAAGCGTTTTAGGGACACCCAATGCCGTTGGTAAAGTTGGAACATCACCGGCGCGATAATCTTCTTTGTACTTTATTGCTAAAGTCCAAAAATGCGGCATCTGCCATAAAAACATCACCAAAAATAGGTAAATAGATTCTGAATTCCAAATATCAGGATTTGCCGCCGCATAACCAATCGTTACGGGCAAAGCTCCAGGAATCGCTCCCGGAACAGCCGCATAAACCCAATTTTTCTTTAAATAAATAGTGTAAAGACCATTATAAAGAATCACAGAAAAAAGTCCCACTTTGAAAGCCATCGGATGACATTCATAAAGCAGCACCGAACCTACATAAATTAAAAATAAAGAAAGTATCAAACCTGCAGCCGGTTTGATTTTTCCAATCGCAATCGGTCGATTCTTCGTGCGAGGCATCTTTTGGTCCATTTTATATTCTTGAACCTGATTCAGTGCTAGACTTCCAGAGCTTAGAAGGTAAAGCCCAATAAGAAAGCGAACCATATGCTGCCAGTCAAAGGCTTGCTCAATCTGATAGCCCATAGCATAGCCAATAATGCCCGATAAAAGGACAAATATAACAATTCCGAATTTTGTTAAATCCATGAAAGTCTTAAACAAGAGACCTCGTGGTCAGCACTTTTTAAAGAGTGCTGCTCTGAGTGATACGAGTGAGGATATCCAACACCGAGAAAAAATATAAAAGAATAAGAAAAAAGAATCCGCAACCAAAAATCACTCGATTTTGATTATCGTCATACTTGAGACCCATAAAATACAACATCACCAAAGCCGCTTTGATGGTTGCAATTAATAATGCGACCGGAGCCGCCATAGCACCTAAGGTATGATGAAAATAATGAGCTACGACGGTGAGTATGGTGAAAACATAAAGTGCAATCGCAACTTTAATATAAACATTCATCGGAGTTACGTGATGTTGTCTGTGTTCGTGATGGGTTGATGCCATGGCTAGAACTCCTTTTTAACCGATCAAGTAAAGTAGAGGGAATAAGAAAATCCAAACTAAGTCGACGATATGCCAAAAAATTCCCACACCTTCAACCGGAGTGTAATACTCAGCACTGAATTCGCCTTTAGCCGCACGAATCAAGACCCAAGCAATGACACCCATTCCACATAAAACGTGAATTCCATGCAACCCAGTCATGCAAAAATAAAACCCAAAATACATTCCCAAATTCTGATGAACAGCATGAGCGATTTCAGGATTTAAAAAACGACCTGGAAATAATCCATGTTCAAATTTTGCTTTGTACTCAAAATATTTAATAACCATAAAGATCGCGCCACAAAGAATCGTTAAAGCCAAGGCAATGACGGCTTTTCTTTTTTGATTTTTTTGGCAATAGTAAATTCCTAGGGCCATAGTTAATGACGAAGTGATCAACACCATCGTATTGATAAAACCCATTTTCCAATCAAGATGACTAGCTCCCTCAGCAAACATTTCAGGGTACTTACTATGAAAAATAGCGTAACCAACAAACAAGCCACCAAACATCAAAATCTCGGTGACCATGAACAGCCAAATTCCTTGCTTGGCTGTTTCAAATTCATGATTCGCATCTCGAAAGTGATGCGCGAAATGATGTTTTCCGTCACCGTGTACTGAGTTATCTGTACTCATAAGGCCCCGCTGTAACGACTGGATCAGTCTCGAAATTAGTGTGAATAGGTGGAGATGGAACTGTCCACTCTAGAGTTTTTGAGCCCCAAGGATTGGCGGGAGCTTTAGCTCCGTTTATCAATCCTTGAACAATCACATAAAGAGAAATGAAAAAACCAATCGCGATCAAAAAAGCACCCACTGTTGAAAACTTATTAAGATTTTCATAAGCAGGAATATAATCAGCGTATCGCCTTGGCATTCCATTGGCTCCCAAAATAAATTGAGGGAAGAAGGTCACATTAAAGCCAATGAAAATAAATACGAAACTTAAACGGGCCCCTGCCTCACTGTACATTTTTCCGAACATTTTTGGGAACCAATAATAAATCCCTGCCATTAAAGCCATTAATGTTCCACCCACCATAACGTAGTGAAAGTGAGCCACCACAAAATAAGTATCATGAAAGTGAACATCAGCCGCTAATGCTGCCAACATAATTCCCGTCACTCCTCCAATGGCAAATAAAAACAAAAATCCCAGGGCATAAAGCATCGGCGATTGAAAGCTAACCGATCCTCGATAAATGGTAGCTAACCAGTTAAACATTTTAATGGCGGTCGGGACACCCACTAGCATTGTAATGAATGAAAATAAAATCCCAGCAATTTCTGATTGGCCCGAGACAAACATATGATGTCCCCAAACAATAAATGAAACGGCTGCAATTCCTAAAGAAGAGTAAGCAATCGCCGTGTAACCAAAAATTGTTTTTCGCGAAAACGTCGTGATCACTTCAGAGATAATACCCATCGCCGGTAAAATCATGATGTAAACGGCAGGATGCGAATAAAACCAGAAAAAATGCT
This sequence comes from Pseudobdellovibrionaceae bacterium, assembly GCA_043720615.1. Classification (GTDB taxonomy): domain Bacteria; phylum Bdellovibrionota; class Bdellovibrionia; order Bdellovibrionales; family Bdellovibrionaceae; genus JAYWDA01. Next base: position 45,291 of record JAYSSI010000053.1, read on the forward strand.
GGAACAATACAGGGTCCCCGCCCAACTCAGGATTAAAAATCCCCACACCAAAAGCTTTTTCAGCCGCCAGTAATAGCAAAGTAATAGCCAATACAGGTGTCGCTAGAACTTGCAAAATCGCTGTTGAATAAATCGCCCAAACAAAAAGAGGGATTCGATACATGGTCATCCCAGGGCAACGCAATTTATGAACCGTCGCTATAAAATTTAATCCCGTCAATATGGAAGACATTCCCATAATAAAAGCCGCTAAAACCATAGTGATCGTCGATGTCTGCGTTTTGATCGAGTAAGGCGTATAGAAAGTCCAACCTGTATCAATTTTTGAAGTGAACAAAGTCGAGACTGCAAGCAAAGCGCCAATCATAAAAATGTACCAGCTGGCCAAGTTCAATCTTGGGAAAGCCACATCTTTTGCTCCAACATGAAGCGGGAGAAAAAAGTTTCCAAGCACTGCGGGAATACCCGGAATGATCACCATAAATACCATCATTGCACCGTGGTAGGTCATTGCTTGGTTATAACTGTCTTTATTAGCAAAAATTTGTAACCCCGGCTGATAAAGTTCGAGCCGCATCAGCAAAGCCGCTATACCACCGACGAAAAAGAAAATTAAGACCGAGATCAAATAAAGGATCCCAATTCGCTTGTGATCTAAACTTGTTAGCCATGAGCCCAAGCCTTTAAACTCGTTGATATAATTTAAATTCGGTTGATGATTCGCTGCCATTTTTTTATCTCCCTACTTCAAGCTCTTGATGTATTCGATCAAGGCCGTCAGTTCGACTTCAGAAAGCTGTCCTTGAAAAGAAGGCATCACAGGTGGATAACCTGCAACAATTTTTGCTTTCGGATTAAGAATCGATTCACGCAAATAGTTTTCATCAACAATTAACTTAGATCCATCTTCAAGGTTTTCTTCAGATCCAAATTTTTTCCAAAGAGTTGGCCCGACTTTTAGAGTGGCGTCTGCCACTGAATGACAAGAGGCACAGGCCTTGACCGCAAAAATCTTTTCGCCCCTTTTTAAAAGCGGAAGCGAGCCCACATTAGATTCTTCTTCAAGCCAGGCATCATACTCGACCTGAGGAACAATTTTTAAAGTAGCCATCATGCCAGAATGTTCAGAGCCGCAATACTCTGTACAAAAAATATGAAATTCACCTAATTTATCAGCTCGAAACCACAGCGCTGAATAACGACCTGGAACGACATCTTGCTTGATTCGAAAAGCCGGAATGAAAAAACTGTGAATCACATCGGCCGATGTCATAATCAATTTCACGTCTGTATTAATAGGAGCAACAATTAAGTTTCCAGTTTTAACGCCGCTTTTATAGTTGGCCTCCCAGGCCCACTGTTTTGCTTTAATATGAATTTCTAGCCCGTCTGTCGGCATTTTTCGCATATCGTGATACAGCCACCAGCCCCATGCAAAAATAGCTAAAAAAATCACCAACGGAATAAACGACCACAAAAATTCTAAGGCCGTATTGTGAGAAATGTAGGGAGTGACATCGTTGTCTGACTTACGTTTATACTTCACAACAAAATAAATCATCCCACCGATTAAAATCAAACATCCAATAAGGCTTGAGATCAGTAGAAAGCCGTAAAGATTATCCCACTTGACAGCAATTTCTGTCCCAGCGGCAGGTGTGAATGAACTAGCGTAAGCGGAACTCATCCAAAAAAACATTAAAGACTCCTCACAGATGACGGATGACGACGACTTTTAAACCAAGCAGTAAAAAGCCAAAGGACTAAAATTAAAACCATTACTCCCCCTCCTACTTTCATAATATTAAAAGCAGCAAGAGTGTATTTGCTCTGGGTGGGATTGTAGTGAAAGCAATAAAGAATCAACTGATCGACAAAGCTTCCAATCTGACCTTTTCCGCTTTCAACGATCGCAAGCTTAAGATCTTTTGGCTCAAATAATATTCCAGGTAAATATCGCGTGATTGTCCCTTTTGGAGAGACCAAGACAGCGGTTGAGCCATGGGCCCATTCATTGGCTTTTTCATTCCATTTATAGCCAAAACCAATGGCATCAGTAAACGCTTTCACATTGGCTTCATCACCCGTTAGAAAATTCCAAGAAGATTCAATTCCTGCGCGGCCATAAAGTTTTAAATAAGTCTCTTTTTTCTTAGCCGCAACATCAGGCGTTTCTTTGGAATCAAAACTGATTGATAAAACTTTAAATTTATCTCCGATAGTCCAATCCATACCTTTTAAACCGTCAGTCAAACCATTCAGATGAAAATTGCAAAGCCCAGGACAAGAAAAATAGACAGGACTGATCAGTACAGGACGTTCTCCATCAAAAAAAGAACCTAATGTCACAAGCTGACCCTGTTCATTTTTGAACTTCATATTAAGGTCTAACTGATGTCCCAGTTTTTCCTTAATTCCAACTCCAACTAATTCTTTAGGTTGAGTGTCCGCCAAAAGGGGAGCCACTTTATTAACATCATATTTTTCTCGGATCGCAAAGCCTTCAGACGACGCAAATAAAATTAAACAACAAAAAGCGAATTGAACGAGCTTCTTCATTGATGTTAATTTTTTTTTGGGCTCGATCGTAGGCATAAATAACCTTAATCTTTGTAGCTTTTTGCAAACTCAGCAACTTGCGCTGGAGTTTGTTTGGACTTATTTTCAGTGATTGAATTGATATAATGAGACAATGCCCAGCGGTCAGGAATTTTTATCTGCGCCTTGTAAGATGCCATCGAGCCGCCCTCAATACCATTAGCAAGAACCAAAAAGTGATCGGTCAGCCCATCACCTTTTCTCCATTTTCCTTCAACTAAATTTCTAGGCCGAGGATTTAAACCCATTCCAGCGGTTCCGTCTCCTTTGCCTTCATTACCATGGCAAAGCGCACAGTTATAACCATAAATCTTTTTTCCATGTGCGATCAATTCCGGAGATTCAACCCAAGGCTCACTTACTTTTGAAATATCAAAAGCGGATTCGCCGTTAGCTTGAGGTTGGTTGGGATCAACAACCTTTTCATCTAAATTGACGCCTTTGTGAAAAGCGACAAGATAGAGCATAAAGGCAAATACAAAAGCCATAGAACCAAGAAATGCAATCATGCCGCCTTGATTGTGATGATCAGAAGAATTGGTCTTCATATTTTCAGACATATTTTCAGACATAAGTGAACGCTCCCAGAAGGGACTGCAGATTAAAGTTAACTTGCGAATTTGTAGATGAAAATTAACGGAAAAAACCTTGGCCGGCAATCAATTTAGCCGACATAGTCCTTCTGTATTTTCGCATTGTATCAGGTTGCAAGGATCTCGAGAACTCTAAGTAAACGTTTCAATTTTTCCAATTTATAAAAATCACTGCTACAATTTTGATCAAAATAAAAAACCTTAGTTATTTCAGGTTATTACAGAAGTCTATCTATCTACAGGCTATCTCTAGGCCAATCCCCATTTAGCAACAATTTTACATCATGGCCAGATAGGGCCGCTTTGTACTTTATCAATGCCTTATTGTGGGTTTATATCCCTCAATCTTTGTCAGAAGTTGCGGTACGACTTTTGTAAGATGCTTATGCAGTTGTTGTTTTCGGTGTCGTAATGCTCCTACTTGGAGTTTTACAAGGGGGATACATGAAGAATATTTTTGTTTTAATGGGCTTGCTACTTTCTTTAACCGCTTGTTCGAAGTTGAATTTAGGGTTTAATTCGACTTCGCCACATGAAGGCGTGATTAGCAATCGACCTCAGGGCAATTTAAATCACTTCATCACCTTGATCAAATTGCAAAATCCCCCGCTCCTTGCTTCTTTGGATCAACAGAAAAAAATCGATCCTCAGCTGGCCGCTGATATTGGACTTGAACAATCTGAAATGATCAAAAAGCTTCAAGCGATTTCTCCTGAGATTAAGGTGATCTACCAATACCGCTTAGTCCTCAACGCACTTGCGATCGTTGCTCCAAAATCGGCTTATGAAAAAATATTAGAAATTCCTAACGTCAATATTGAAAGCCCAAAAGGCTTTCAACGTTTAAAAAGCCAGCCAAGTCTTAAAGCGAGTTCGAAATTAGAAGAGGCCGGCGGCATCACTTCGGTGGGATTTATCGGAGCCTACGCGGCCCATGCTCAAGGCATTACTGGCAAAGGAGTCAAAGTCGGCGTGCTAGATACTGGCATCGATTTTACCCATTATCTTCTTAAAGGACCTGGGACAGAAGAAGCTTATAAATCCGTTGATCCCTCAAAGCCAACATCACTTTTTCCCAATGATAAAGTGGTTGGGGGAATTGATCTAGTCGGAACGGTCTTCAATGCAGCTTCTGATATTTTTACTGAACGTATTCCTCAACCTGATACCAATCCTATTGATGAAGCCGGTCACGGATCGCATGTCGCAGGAACCATTGCTGGCATTGGAGATCAAGTTGAAACTTATTCGGGAGTCGCTCCCGACGCTCTTCTTTATGCAATTAAAGTTTTTGGAGCCAATGGCTCAACCAGCGATGAAGTGGTTATTGCAGGTCTTGAATACAGTGCGGATCCCAATGCAGATCTTAACTTAGAGGATCGATTGGATGTGATTAATCTTTCCCTCGGAAGTTCGTATGGGACTTCCCATATTATGTACAGCGAATCGATAAAAAATCTTTTATTAGGTGGAACTTTTGTTGTCGCGTCTGCCGGCAATGAAGGTCCCAGTGACTTTATCACGGGCGCCCCTGCCGCTGTGGATGGTGCTTTTTCCGTGGCCGCTTCAATTGATTCAATGAATTTCAATTGGCAGTTTAAAGCCTCTAACTTTAATTTGCCCGATGGTTCAAAAATTAAAGCAGAAGCAGTTGAAGGAACCATGTCACTTCTTTTAGCTGATGCTATCAGTGCAGATGGCGAAATTGTTTACATAGGATTAGGCAATGAGGAATTGGCTGACGATGTAAAAGCACAGCTCAAAGGAAAAATTGCATTGATTGATCGCGGTGTGAAACCTTTTATTGAAAAAATCCGACGAGCTGAGGCCGCCGGAGCTACTGGTGTTGTTATGGTTAACAACCAACCTGGTGAAGCTTTAGCGATGGGTGGCGAAGGAGATCCAGCTAAAATTGTAGCTATTATGATCCGCCAAGAAGTCGGTCAAAAAATTAAAGATGCTTTAGTTCAAGGCGTAGTCACCGCTAACTTAAAAACCAATGATCTGATTTCAAAGCCAGAACTTATAGATACTTTGACAGACTTTTCGTCAAAAGGTCCCCGCAGCTTAGATGCTATTTTAAAACCCGAAATCACAGCTCCGGGCCAAAATATTATTTCTGCCAAAGTGGGAGGCGGTAAAAAGGGCGTGGCGATGTCAGGCACTTCTATGTCTGGTCCACACATTGCCGGAGTTGTGGCATTGATGAAGCAGCGTCACCCCACTTTGAACAACAACGATCTGCAATCTATGATTATGGAAACGGCCAAAATATTAAAAAATAAGGAAGGCAAAGTTTATCCTTTAAGCCAACAAGGCGCCGGACGAGTGCAAATTGAACAGGCGCTTCTAGCTAATGTAGTAACAAGTCCTGCTTCACTATCTTTGGGACTTGTGTCTATCGAAGGATCAAAAACCATTCGCCAGACTTTAACTGTTAAAAATATTTCTGATGCTGCTAAAAATCTGACTTTGCAATTATCAGGTCATAAAGCCCTTAGCATGCCACCGGTGACGATTTCATTAGCCGCAAAATCTGAGCAGACTTTATCTTTAAAATTAACTTTGAACGCCGCCGCATTGACTGACGTCACAACGGAAGTGGATGGTTTTATTTTAATTTCTGGCGATCAAGCTGAACCTTATAAAATTGCTTTTTTAGCTTTAGCTCAAAAAGTTTCTAATATTAAAGTTGAATCTTTGATTGTTAAATCAACTTCTTCTTCCGATTCTGCAGGCAGTGTTGTTGAGTTAAAACTGAAGAATCACTCTCAACAAGACGGCGATGTCTTACTATTTAATAAAATTGATGTTGATGCTCGTAAACCTTTAGCTCGCGGTGTGAAACTCAGTCGAACATGCGATGTTCAAGCGGCCGGGTATCGCATGATAGGAACTAAGGTGCAATTTGCAATTAAACTTTATGAGCCCGTCACCAGCTGGCATCTTTGTGATATTTCAATTTTAGCAGACTCAGATGGAGATCAAATTCCTGAACAAGAATTAGCGGGAATTGTGGGAGATCACCTTGAGGGATTGGATAAAATAAAAGATTTTAAATCTATTTTATTAAATGCTACGAAGGCTCGAGAAATTCGTAAAAACTATGAGGCCTCTTTAGCCTTGCCTAAAGAAGAACGTAAAAAAATCGATTACACTTCAGCTGTCATTGATGTTGGGAACATGATCACTTATGCGGACTCAACAATCGCCGTGATAGAAGTAGAAAAATCACTTCTTGCGACAAGACCTTCTGGCGAGCTTGCCATTAAAATTTTGACCACCAGTCAAGATGAGAGCAATACAGAAGCTGATGACTATGTAGGTAAAGAAACTCAATGGAAGGCCCTGGATCTATCCGACAAAGCGGCGGCTTATTTGGAACTTCCTGCTGTCGTAAAACTAGCAGGTAAATCATCCCAAACTGTCGAGTTTACCAAGGGTCAGGCTAATAAGGGGTTATTGGTTTTAATGCCACATAACCCTAGTTTCCTCTCGACTTTAAGTAAGGACCAGCAGCTTGCTTTACCTAAGCCTGTGTTTAAAAATAACTAACCATCATACTGGAATATTCCAGCTTTTTCAAGGGCTCGCTTATAGTGGGCCTTTTTACTTTCAGGTGTCTCATTTTGATAATTATGCTTTTGACTCTTTTCAATCAACTAAAAGCCATTCAAAATAGACGGAGGGGGCTGCTCATGCGTCTATATATTATCATCGTCAGTCTATTCTTTATGTTTGGCTGCCAGACCTCGCAAGTCCGTCAATTTTCTAAAATTAAATCGGGAATGGAAAAATCAGAAGTTTTAGATCTTATGGGAACTCCATGGACGACCATTCGGTTTCATGGGAAAGATCGTTGGATCTATGTCATTTATGAAGAAGGCGTACGTTCTGAACGGGAAGTTCATTTTCTTAATGGCTCAAGTGTTTATGTGGGAGATGCTTGGAAGCCTGAAGAAGTTAAGACGGCTGTTGCCCGAGATAAAAGCAATGAGGATTTAGAAAAACAAATGTCCGAAGAAACTGCAAAGTTTAAAAAAGAAAATAAAAACGCCTACTCCGATTATGAAAAAGAAGTTAAAGGCGTGGGCAAAAAAGTGATCTACATGCCCGACTTTGAAGAGATCAAATAGTTTTTATTTTGATAATAGCTGAGGCTCTGTCACGAAACTTCGGGATGGATCCTTTAAATTGACCGTTGGGCTTGTGTTGACGGCGCCCTGAGCAGGTTTTGATTTTTTCAAATTCATATTCTTGCCTGGAAACTGCTGCCTGACCCGAGAGATCGTTTTTTTAATTTTACCTTCGAGTGAAAATTCATTTTCAAGCTCAATTAAGGTCTTAGTTTCGATGCGTTCGTATTGACGTTCTTTTTTAAGTCCTTTCTCGGGATATCGATAATTAAGCAGTGAAATTTGCTCATCATATTCTTTGATCGAAGCTTGCATTTCTTTGTATTCACTTTTCATTTCATTAAAAATTTCGATGGCTTTTTTTTCGTCTTTAATGCTTTGCTTTTCACCGATCAGTTTTTTTAAAATATCTTTTTTGGCAGAGATTTTTGTTTTCAAACCTTGCAGACGAGCTTGCAGATCAAGCACTTCTTGCTGAGTTGAACCAATCTCTGCAGGGGATGCCGCAACAGGTGCGGGTGACGGCTCAGCCTCTTGGGCATAGGAATTTAGGCTTAATTGAGCCGTTAGCAAAATAATTAAAACGAATCGACTCATTCAGCACCTCAAAGAAAGTTTTAAGATAAAACGTTCTGATTCCAAGATACTTCAATTGGCAGATATTTTATTCGATTTATTAAAACCACTGCCTTTGCCGGACTTAGGTCAGGCAAAGTAAGAGCGCCCTGATTGATTTGGCTTATTAAGCGATCTGCATCCCAGGCAAATTTAGAGTCCGTCATCGCTTCTTTAATTTTTTCTCGAGTGTCCGCAAGTTCGATACCTTTAATAAAAATCGTGTATGTCAAAGATCCCTCAAGCTGAGGACTGTTGCCAAATTCCACGATATCTTTGAAGTCTGGCACAGCATCCACATGCACGGCCGTTTGAGAAAAATCTTGAAAAGGCTCAATATCAATTGTCGGATGATTTTCAGGTGGAAACAGAATCTCTGATGGCGCTTGGTTTTGTGGCTGTTCAGGATTTCCATCCCAACCCACAAAATAAACGGCTTGACATAAGGAACACGTGAAAAGTGTCCCAAAGTTTTGCTCAGGAATATCAATTGAAGAACGGCATTGTGGACATTCAGCCAAAATTATCTCTTCCTTACATCTTTTTCCATTTTACGGCGCTGAGCTCGATTCATTTGTCGATCCTCAACATCCCGTGGCGGCCCCATGCTCATTCGTCCACGTGCGGGAGCTTCTGGTTCTGCTTTATGGCCATTCATTTTTTGTGAGGACAAAAATCCGCCCGGAGCTTCGTCTCCACCTTGATAATTAAGATCTTCAAGATCTGCATCATCAGGTCTGAACTGCTTAGCCACTTCACCAGCTTCGTTGGCCACCAACTGAACTTTCATCAGTTTTTCGACGGTGTCACCACGAATAGCCGCATGCAAATTTTCAAAAGCTTTGAAGGCCTCTTTTTTATATTCAATCAAAGGATCTTTTTGGGCATAACCGCGAAGATTAATTCCTTCTTTTAATTTATCAATTACAAGCAAATGCTCTTTCCATCTTTGATCAATCGTCTGAAGCAAAATCATTTTTAATATTTGCTCAAAGAAATTTCCCATTGTCGCTTTTTGCTTTTCAAATATTGAGCTGACTTGAGTTTTAATTTCTTCAGTGATTTTTTCAGAGTGCAAAGGCATGGTTTCAAAATTAAGTTTGAAGCCAAAAAGAAGAGCTAAGGAATTATTAAGTCCCTCTGTATTCCAGTTTTCAGTTTTAGCTTTTTCAGGCACGTAAGTGTCTAAAAGAGTTGAAACAACTTCGCTAAGCATGTCGCGGAAAAGCTCTTGAACTTCTTTACCTTCTAAAATTTCACGGCGCATTTGATAAATATTTTTACGCTGCTGATTCATCACATCATCATATTCAATTAAATTTTTTCGAACATCAAAGTGATGACCTTCGACTTTTCGCTGAGCTTGTTCGATCGAGTTCGTCACCCAACGATGGGTGATGGCTTCATTTTCATCCATCTTCAGCATATCCATTAATTTTTGCATACGCTCGCCATTAAAGATTCGCATCAGATCATCTTCTAAAGATAAATAAAACTTAGAAGCCCCTGGATCTCCCTGCCGGCCCGATCGACCTCGGAGCTGATTATCAATACGCCGGGATTCATGGCGCTCAGTTCCCATGATATAAAGTCCACCGGCGGCAACCACCTCATTTCGATCCTTCTCGCATTGCTTTTTATATTTCTCTAGCAATGCTGCAAATTCGGGAGAGTCTTCGCTGACATCGCCGGCTGCTTTTTTTGCCATGATTTCAGCATTTCCACCCAAAACAATATCAGTTCCGCGACCTGCCATATTCGTGGCAATCGTGATCCCTGATTTTCGACCAGCCTGAGCCACAATCTCGGCTTCTCGCTCATGATGTTTAGCATTTAAAACATCATGTCGAATGCCTTCTTTTTTTAGAAGCGAGCTGAGCGCTTCTGATTTTTCAATGCTGACTGTTCCAACAAGGACTGGCTGACCTTTAGCATGGCATTCTTTAATGTCGGTTAAAATAGCATTGTATTTCCCGCGCACGGATTTGTAGACAACATCCTCGTGATCTTCTCTCGAGATTTTTTTGTTGGTGGGGATCACGATAACATCAAGATTGTAAATCTTTTTAAATTCAACAGCTTCCGTATCAGCTGTTCCTGTCATACCTGACATTTTTTTGTACATTCGGAAAAAATTCTGAAAAGTAATTGTCGCTAAAGTTTGATTTTCATTTTTAACATCAACGCCCTCTTTGGCTTCAATCGCTTGATGAAGTCCATCGCTCCATCGACGTCCTGGCATCAATCGACCCGTGAATTCATCAACAATAATGACTTCATCATCTTTGACCATGTACTCAACATCTCTACGATACAAATAGTGCGCCTTCAGCGCTTGGTACACGTGATGAAGCAGTTCAATGTTGTGAGCATCGTACAAGTTATCAAGTTTTAAAAGCTCTTCCACTTTTGCATTGCCCTCATCGGTCAATGAAGCGGTCTTAGTTTTTTCTTCCATCGTATAATGAATATCTTTTTTAAGATGCGGAACAATTTTATTGATCGTTATATATTTATCCGTCGAAGCCTCAGCAGGACCTGAAATAATTAATGGCGTCCTTGCTTCATCGATCAAAATTGAATCACACTCATCAACGATGGCAAAGTTATGATCGCGCTGAACATATTCTTTCAGATCGAATTTCATATTATCGCGCAAATAATCAAATCCTAATTCGTTATTGGTCGCATAAGTAATATCGGCATTGTAAGAAGCTTTTCGCTCTTCATCGTTCAAACCATGAACAATAATTCCCGTGGTCAACCCTAGCCAGCTGTACAAGCGACCCATCCATTCAGAGTCTCGAGTCGCAAGATAATCATTCACGGTAACAACATGAACGCCTTTTTGAGACAGACCATTTAAATAAACAGGTAAAGTTGCGACAAGAGTTTTTCCCTCACCAGTTCGCATTTCAGCGATGTTGCCTTTATGAAGAACATATCCGCCAATAATCTGAACATCATAGTGGCGCATTCCTAAGACACGATGAGAAGCTTCTCTGCACGTGGCAAAAGCTTCTGGAAGAATATCTTCTAAACTTTCACCCTTCACTAACCGCTCGCGCAGTTTTGGTGTTTGAGCTTGAAGTTGCTCATCCGTCAGAGCTTTCATTTTTTCTTCAAGCGCGTTCACCTGCTCAACGATCGGCTGGATGCGCTTCATTTCACGTTCGTGACTTGTACCGAATATTTTTGCTAAAAAATTTGTTGCCATAGAGAGGCAGAATATTATTGAGCCGTTAAAATCGCAAGAAAGCTGAGTGATTCAGAGAATTTGACTCGCAATAGCAATAATGCTCCAAGACTTTAGATAGTTGGCTTTTGAAGTTGGCGAACCCCTTCATAAGCGACAATTGCAACAGAAGTTGCCAAATTTAAACTTCTTGCGGGTCCCAAAAGGGGAATTGTTAAAGCTTGATCCGAATTTCGCTGAATCAGCTGAGGATCCAAGCCTTTAGTTTCTTTACCAAACACCAGCCAATCGCCCTTTTGAAATTGAATGTCGGTATAGTTTTTTTTAGCTTTCGTCGAAAGATAAAAAACCCGAGTCGGATCTGTGACTAATCCCCACCAGCTTTGAAAGTTAGCATGCATTTGCCACTTTAAATGGGGCCAATAATCAAGCCCGGCTCGTTTGACTTGTGAATCATTGATTTCAAAACCCAAAGGCCCAACTAGATGCAGCTCACAGCTCGTCGCAACACATGTACGACCAATATTTCCCGTATTTTGAGGAATTTCCGGCTCCACCAGAACAATTCTAAAAAGAGAAGCACTGTCATTATCCAAGATAGCGGTAAACTTCCTGACCCAATTTTGAAAGAGCCAATCTGCGACCTTTATCAACAATAAGCTCTAGTCCCATTAGCTCTCTGTACAAAGACAGATCATTAATTGGAATAATATCGCGTCCGGTCGCAGCCCCGAGTTTTTGAATATAGGATCGCTGTCTTGGATTTAGTTTTTCTGTCATAAGAGGCACGTTTTTCATATCTTGCATCCAGTTTCCGCCAGCAATAACCACAGCCGTCGATGGCAATTTCTGCGGGTTGAGGAAATAAGTCCAAACCTCTTCATTTTCAGAATCACCTTTGGTAGCAACTTTTACTTGTTCACGAAGATAAAGACTTTTTTCAGGCTGAAAAGGACTGAAGCCAAAAAACTCATCCAGCATCGCCATTAAAAGATCACTGGTTTTAAGCTCTAAAATCTGTCCTGGAATCAGGTCTTCACCTTGATTTAATACAACCGGATATCCCACCTTTAAACGATAGGCAGTTCCTGTAATCCAACCTGGCTTGTGGGTTTCTACAAAGGCCGACACTTTATCAAAATGAATCATGCCTTCAGAAATAGAACCATAAGCAAAAACCTTTGTCGTCATATTCCCCCTCGAGTACGGCGGCTCATTTTTTTGCGCAGCCACGAATTAACAAAATTCCCTGGCTTCCGCAATAGGTGTCGTTTTCATGACACAAAATTTTCACCTTGATTTTAATATTTTGTTTTGCGTTAGGCCTGTATTAATCCTAGTTGCTACTTGGAAGCTGGCCCCATATTTGCTATGTTTCGTAAAACCACGGGCACATGAAAAAAATCGAAGCAATTATAAAACCTTTTAAACTCGATGACGTTGTTGAGGCTCTCTCAGAGGCTGGCGTTGAAGGCGTGTCTGTCACAGAAATTCGTGGCTTTGGAAGACAAAAAGGTCGCACTGAAATTTACAAAGGCGCCGAGTACGTAGTCGATTTTTTACCAAAAATTAAAATTGAAGTTGTGGTTCCCACCAGCCTTGCCGCGGCGGTGGTGAATGCTATTGAAAAGTCAGCTCGCACCGGAAAAATCGGTGATGGGAAAATTTTTGTAACGGCTGTTGAAACAGCCGTTCGAATTCGTACGGGCGAACGAGATGAAACAGCTTTGTAAATATTTTTTAAACTTAAGTCGCCTGCGGGCGGGGAGGAATTGATGACAGCACAGGAAGCAATCGCCTACGGAAAAGAAAAAGGCGCAAAAATGGTCGATTTCAAATTTTGTGACTTAGTTGGTGCTTGGCAACATTTAACAATTCCTTTTTCAGAACTGTCTGCTGACACTTTCGAAAATGGCGTGGCCTTTGATGGAAGCTCAATGCGCGGATGGAAAGGCATCGAAGAATCAGATATGATCATTCGGCCTGATCCCGGCAGCGGTCGTATAGATCCTTTTATGCAAGTTCCTACTTTGTCTTTAACTTGTGATGTTTGTCTTCCTGAAACTCTTGAACCCTATGACCGAGACCCTCGTCAAATCGTAAAGCGTGCTGTCTCTTATCTTCAATCAACGGGCCTAGCTGATACCGCTTATTTCGGACCAGAAGCTGAGTTTTTTGTGTTTGATGATATTCGCTACGAACAAACAAATAATAGCGGTTTTTATATGATCGATTCCGCTGAAGGAACTTGGAATACGGGCCGTGATGAAGGAGGTTCTAACTTAGGTTATAAGCCTCGCCATAAGGAAGGTTACTTCCCCGTACTTCCAACGGATTCAATGCACGATTTGCGAACTGAAATGTGCTTAGAACTTGAACGTCTTGGCATCACAGTCGAGCGTCACCATCATGAAGTGGCTTCTGCGGGACAAATGGAAATTAATTTTCGCTTTGAAGATGCTCTCAGCATGGGCGACACCATGATGTGGTTTAAATATGTTGTGAAAAACGTTGCTCGTCGCCATGGAAAAACTGTCACTTTTATGCCTAAACCTTTGTATGGCGATAATGGTTCTGGAATGCATATGCACGTTTCATTGTGGAAAGATGGAAAAAATCTTTTTGCTGGAAATAAATATGCAGGTCTGTCTGAAATGGCTCTCTATTATATCGGTGGAGTTTTAAAACATGCACCCGCTTTATGTGGTTTGATCAATCCCACAACAAATTCATACAAGCGTTTGGTTCCTGGATTTGAAGCTCCGATTAAACTGGCTTACAGCTTTAAAAACAGATCTGCGGCGATTCGTATTCCTAATTCTGGGCCTAATCCTAAAGCGAAACGAATTGAATTTAGAACTCCCGACCCTTCAGCTAATATTTATTTAGCCGAAGCCGCTGTTTTAATGGCTGGTATTGATGGAATTATTAATAAAATTCATCCAGGAGATCCCTTAGATAAAGATATTTATGGATTGCCCCCTCAGGAAGCTGCAAAAATTCCTTCTATTCCTGGAACTTTAGAAGAAAGCTTAAAAGCGCTACGCGATGGTGGAAGCTTTTTGAAAAAAGGCCATGTTTTCAGTGAAGACCTGATTGACACTTGGATCAATTATAAAATCGATAAGGAAATTCGCCCCATTCAACAGCGACCAGTTCCTTACGAATTTCATCTTTATTACGACATCTAATTTAAATAATATTTAATTTTCGACCAGGCGAGCCTTAACAGCTCGCCTTTTTTTAGCTTTTACTTGATGGCTATTTAAATCGTCGATATTACTTAAGCCTGAGGAGTTATTATATGAGTGAATTGATTGGCGAAGTCAGAAATTTCATGGGCTATATGTGGTACAAAAAAGAAGATGGTATTATCACCATTGGAATCAATGAAACTGGCCTCGAAGATTTCGAAGAAATTCTTTCGATCGATTTACCGCCTGAAGGTGAAAAGGTAGAGTCAGATGTTGTTCTTGGCACCATCGAAACAGATGATGGCCCTTTAGATATTTACTCTCCCGTTGATGGCGTTGTGACAGAAATTAATTCTCAAGTCCTTGAATCCCCTGAGCTGATCCAAGACGATCCCATGGAAGAAGGCTGGCTGATCAAAATCGAAACATCAGATGATTCTGATGCCGATGAGGATGAAGACGACGACGAAGAGGATGAAGACGACGAGGACGAAGCTTACGAAGACAAGGATTGATCTTCTTCTATATCTTTTATGTTCCCTCATTTGGGGATCCACTTGGATTGTTATCAAATTTCAAATCGACTCTGTCTCACCAATGGTGGGGGTTTTTTACCGATTCGTTATTTCTTGCTCAATTCTTTTTATTCTCAATTATTTTTTAAATAGGACTCTAAAGTATCAAAAAGAGAATCATTTGATTTTCTTTTTTCAAGGAGTCTTTAATTTTTCGTTAAATTATATCCTGACTTATACTGCCGAAATCTACACTACTTCCGCTGTCATCGCTTTGGTTTACACAACATTAGTCCACTTTAATATTTTAGGAACAAAAGTTTTCTTTAAAAAGAAGATTCATTCAAATGTAATTTACGGATCAATGCTTGGCATGCTGGGAGTTTTCTTTTTATTTTACGAAGACGTTCATCAATTAACAACAGATCCGACCAGTCTTATTGGGGTCGGCATTGGCTTGATTGCCGTGATTTGCGCCTCTGCTGGGAATTTATTATCCTACAAAAATTATTTGATGAACGTTCCTGTTATGGCGGCCAACGCCTGGGGCATGTTTTATGGGATGGCTTTTACGGGCGTTGCTTGTTTAGTTTTTTCCGAGACTTTTATTATTCCCACTCATCTTAGTTTTTGGACTGCTTTAATTTATCTGAGTCTCTTTGGAACGGTCATCGCTTTCGGCGCTTACAATTATTTAGTCGGAAAAATTGGCGCTGAAAAAGCGGCTTACACAACTTTATTTTCACCGATGATTGCAATTTTATTATCTTCATTTTTTGAAAATTTAAACGTAACTCCGTTTTTACTGTTGGGAATTACTTTTTGTCTTTTAGGAAATGGTCTCACTTTATTTTATAGTGGTAGCTCCGCCAAAACCGCCGAGCCACCACCTTAAATACCACTTTAAATATTAGTGCGATTGACCTTTTTCTCTACTCTTTTTTTGTTCTTTCTTTTCATCTCGCTCTTGTCGACGAGCTTCTTTTCGCTCAGCTCGCATTTCTTTTTTTGATTCTTTTAAATCGTGGCGCATTCCTGAAACGGCATGGCCAAGTTCTTTGCGTGGAATTCCTAATTCCTTAGCAATTTTACCCCATCCCATTTTTTGTTCTGTTCGCATTTGAATAATTTCATCAATAGGCTTCTTTGAAAGCTCTGCCAATCGCGCGACTCGGGCCATGTGAGGACCTTTTATGCCTTTATTTCTAAGAGTCTCCATTTGTTGATCTGTCAGATTGTATTTCTTTTTGACTTCAGCATCCCATGCCGCCTTTTTTTCTGGTAACATTTCCTCTTTGTCGCTGGTTTCAATCTTATCATCTTCTTCAATATCATCGGCCCAAGCATTTATTGAAGCTAAATTACTGACTGCAATAAGGGCTACTAAAAATAAAAACTTTTTCATGTTCCTCCTGTGATTTTGGTTAAAAATGGTAGTTGATTTGTCCATAAAATATATTTGCAGAATAAGATTCATCGCCGCTGCGAGAGCTTTGATTTGTCAAAGTCCAGCCCGTGCGAAAATTAAACTCTTCACTGATCTTTCTTATTCCTGAAAAGTTAAGCACAACTGTTCTTGTTGTTTCGGGAACAGTTTCAGAGCTCATGCTCACTCCTTTTCTTCGGCTGGTGCCGGTAACAACTTGAGTTGTTGTTCGGTTTGTATAAGTCCCAGATAACAAAGAAAAATCGCTTTCTATATTCCAATCATCATTCAGCTTGTGATCTAAGCCAACACCTAGCAATAAAAAGTTTTTACTGTACTCACTTAAATTTGAACTTAAAAAACCAAGTTCAGCATCGGCATAAAAATAAGTTTTTTCATTCCATTCCTTATCCAATGTCAAAGCCCCACCTATTTGCTGATCTTTACGGTTGTTTAAATTGGCATAATTCCGCTGCTGATAATAAGGCCTTAAACGAAGGCTCTTGTCGTTCTCGAGTTCAAAATTATATTCAGCTCCCAGCTCAAACCCCGAAAAATCATAGCTTGTATCTGTAGATCCTGACACTTGACTGGCCAAATAATCTTGAAAAAGAAGCTTTATATATATTTCGGTGGAACGAGCTCCTGGAGTGATCATATAGTGTCCTGAAACTTGACCTGATAATAAATCATTCTGATTTTCTTTTGAATAGTCGTAATAACCTAGTCGAAATCGCCATTTTATATTTTCTTGAGAAACGGTATTAGAGGTTAAAAGACTCATGTAAAAATCCCCATCTTTTTGGTCTTTTTCTAAATTGGCATTATCAGTATAGAAAAATCCCAAATAATTAGAAGTACTAAAGTTTGCATAAGCTGGGAGAGTCCAAAAAAATAGGAAGAGAAAAAAAATTCTGATCATCATGGTGTCCATCTATAGCCGCAGCTGAATTTATTCTCGCTGCGGCTTTGTTTATATTTTTAAAATTATCCTAGATTAAAGCTGTCTTCAATGCTGATTACAGGTGGTTCACTAGGAGCAACTGGTGACGGAGCTAGCTCAAAACCAGATCCGTCATTGGTCGAGCTATCTGGAGCTGGAGCAGGACTTGGTGCTGGTGTTGGTGTTGTATCAATCACAGGCACAGGATCTAGATTGATATCATTTCCATCAGTGACTGGTTCTTCAATCGGAGCTGCTGTTCCGTCATCATTATCGTCTTCGTCATCATCATCTGTGCCATCATCATCTGTGCCATCATCATCTGCAACTGGCGCTGGTTCATTTATTTTGCGTGTGACTTGCAGTAATTTTAGCACAGGTTTTAGTAAGCAGTCGCCATTGCCTCTTACTACTACTGATTTTTCAGCATCGAAATCTAAGACCATAGAATAAACGTAATTATTTTCTAATGTAAAAGGACTGGCCAGTTTGATTTTAATACCTGATTGCTGAGCACTTGGTGTTTTCATTTCACAGCGACTTCCATCTTTTTTAATGGCGTAATTATTATCACCATTTAAAACCAGCCGGATGCTTGTGATCTGAACACCCGTTGCAAGATTTAAATCTTGCATAGGAAGGAGAACACCATTTCTTAAGGTCATTAAATCAACAAGGCCTAATCCTTTAGCCACAATGATGCGACCTTCTTGGCTTCCTTTTTTAACAAAAAGTTCAGCATGATTAATATTTACAAAAACTTTATCTAGTTCTTTTGACGGAGCATCCGTCAAACTCATTCGAAGATTAGCTGAGTTTGAAGGATAGCTACTTAAGAAGGATGAAACTTGATCTACACCTGCCGTCGATCCACCTTGGTTCGGTGTTTGGTTACA
>JAYSSI010000054.1:0-19216 GCA_043720615.1 Pseudobdellovibrionaceae bacterium
TGCTTGGATTAACTCGCGCGTCGAATAAGATCAGTGATCTTAGAGGCTTATCCTCTCCTTGCGTCCTTTCGAATTCCATAGGAATTCGAAAGGACGCAACGAACCACTTAAACCCTTAAAATATCAGAATAATCTTGAGGCGTAAGTCTGCACTAAGCACACTCAAGTGAAGCAGTTTCTAATCTTTAAGCCACTTTGGCGTCGGACTTCGATTCAATATACTGCAATATCAGCTGACTGATTTCATCAGGCTTAATTTTAATCGCTAAATGCCCTGCTCCACTTAAGACATGCACTTTTTCACAATTATAAAGTTCAGAAAAATTTTGATAAGCTGAAACTGAAAAAAGATAATCTTCACTATCGTAAATAAGCATCGTTTTTGGCTTCCTTAAGGATTGTCGTATTTTATTTTCCCACAGGGCCCAATCTTCGTTGTATAAAATCCAAGTAAAGCGGTACACAAGATGCGCTACAAAATCCAATTTCTTGCCCTTTAAATTATCAGATATTCCATGACGACCCGTTCGCTCATCTCGAAATGCAGATATTAATTTTCGAATCACCGCTAAGCCAATGGGTGTACCTAAGGCCATGTGGATTCCTTTTTCAGTCCAAGGAGTGACACAGAAATAGCGTAACTCTGAAGGCAAAAATAATTTTCCTGGATGAGGAATCATCGGATTGATCAAAACTAAGCGATCCACAAGCTCTGGATATTGCACTGACAAAGCCCAAGCCAGTGCCCCGCCATAACTGGTTCCAGCTAAATGGACTTTTTGTTTTGGAAAATGTTCTTTAAGATATTTAGCTAAGACTTCAACTTGTATAGAAAAAAATATTTTATCTTGGCTTAAAAATAAATGCGAAATATTTGGAATCACAACTCGGTGATATGATTTTAATTTTTCAACGACAGAATCCCAGTGCGTAACACTGCCTCCGTAACCATGTAGTAAAACAAGAGTAGAACCTTCACCAATTTCTCGGTGATTTATTTTGTGAGCCATTTCATATGTTATCGGGAAAATCCTAAAGCTTCTTAAATAGATAGCACCTTCAAGACACTAAGCCAGATTTTGATCTAGCTAGACCCTTGATTTAACAGCTTTAAGATTTAAGGTTTTACAGGCGGTTTTTCTGAAAGCAGCATGGTATCTAAGACAGCAATAGATTCCTTTGGCTTTTCAGATCTGAAGCCACGAATTTTTTTTGTGTTGTTTTCTTGGCGCGCCAGTTGCTCGGTCATATCGATCGTCACAGGACCAAAACAGCGAACCTGACAAGCAAGCCTTCTAGAATCAATGTAATAATTTGTTCCGATAAGACTTAATTCCACTTTATTAGGTGGCATAATATTGGATTCACCTTCGGTGATTCGAATACGACATTCTGCACAGGACGGGACACCCTTACATAAGGATTTAATTTCGATCCCATTATCCATTGCTAATTGCAAAAGAGTTTTCTCCGGAGTCGTTTCCAATTCAATATTTTGAGGTACAAATTTAACCTTCATAACTTAACTTTCCTAACTACGTCACAATCACTTTCATAAACTTCTTCTTACCGGCTTTAATCAAATACTCATGGCCGATTTCTAAATCTAATTTCAGTTTCGCATCAGCCACTTTTTCGCCGTTGAGACTGACGCCGCCACCTACGATTAATCTTGAACCCTCACCATTCGATGCGACAAGGCCAGCTTTTACCATCAACTGACAAAGCCCCAGAGCTTTCTCGGGTGCGACTTTCATCTCAGGAACTTCGTCAGGTAAGCCTTTTTCAACAAAAATACGATTGAACTCGTCTTCTGCCCGGTTCGCGGCTTCAGCTGAATGATAACGAGTCACAAAAAACTTCGCCATATTCACTTTAACATCTCGGGGATGTTTTTTTCCTGATTTAACATCTTCTCTTAATTGCATCAAATCTTTCGGATTTGTATCTAGTAACAGTTCATAATATCGATACATTAATTCATCAGAGACTCGCATACTTTTGCCAAACATATCTTTGGGCGAATCTACAATAGAAATATAGTTATCCAAAGACTTAGACATTTTATTTACGCCGTCTAAACCTTCAAGCAAAGGCATCGTCAAGACAACTTGTGATTCTTGCCCGTAAGAAGATTGTAAATCACGGCCCACTAATAAATTAAACTTCTGATCAGTTCCACCCAACTCAACATCTGACTTTAAGGCCACCGAATCATAGCCTTGAGTCAGCGGATATAAAAATTCATGAATTGAAATCGGAACGCCTGCTTTGTAACGTTTCGTAAAATCATCTCGCTCAATCATACGCGCCACTGTGTACTGGGCTGTTAGTTTGATAAAATCAGCCGGAGTCAGTTTATTAATCCAGCTAGAATTATAAACAATTTCTGTTTTATCCGGATCTAATATTTTAAAAACTTGAACCGCATAACTTTTTGCATTCTCTTCAATCTCTTCCCGACTGAGCATGGGACGAGTTGCATTTTTTCCTGAGGGATCACCAATCATCGCGGTAAAATCACCGATCAAAAACTGAATATGATGTCCAAGATCTTGAAACACTTTTAATTTATTAAAAACCACCGTGTGGCCAAAATGAATATCCGGACGAGTGGGATCAGCGCCAAATTTAATTCTTAAAGGTTGCTTTTTTTCAGCCGACTTTTTTAATTTCTTAAGCAAGTCGGCCTCGCTGATCAATTCAGCGCAGCCCCATTTAATTCTATCAATTTGCTCCTGAGGCCCTAGCATCATCTAGCATGCTCCACAGATCTGGTTTCACGAACGACTGTTATTTTCACTTGTCCTAAGTGAGGCATCTCTCGTTCGATCTTTCGTGCGATATCACGAGATAACATCTGAGCTTGATCATCAGTGACCTTGCTGCTTTCAACCAGGACGCGAACTTCTTTACCGGCTTGTAAAGCGAAGCTTTTAAGAACGCCATCAAAACTATTTCCAATGCTCTCAAGATCTTCCAAACGATGAATGTAAGCATCCATCTGAGGACGTCGAGCCCCCGGCCTTGTTTGCGAAAGAATATTCGACGCATAAATGATCCAAGCTAAAATGCTATTTGGTTTTTCATCATCATGATGGGCTCTGATCGCATGACAAATCTCTTCGGACTCGCCATATTTTTTGGCCCACTCAGCTGCCACAAAACAGTGATTGCCTTCTGCCGTGTGATCAATCGCAAGACCGATATCGTGCAAAATTCCAGCACGCCTTGCTTGCTTCACATTGTAACCTAATTCACCCGCCAGCAAACCTGCAATATAAGCCACTTCTAAACTGTGATTTAAAGCATTCTGCGCATGGGTCGATCTGTATTTTAAAGAGCCAATTAACTTGATCAGCTCTTGATGAATATTGGGGAGTCCTAATTCAAGAACGACGCGCTCGCCTTCTTCTTTCATCGACTTCATTAATTCGCCCCGCATTTTATCAACCACTTCTTCGATTCGCGCAGGATGAACACGGCCATCTTCCATTAATTTTTCAATCGTCTTCCGAGCAAGCTCTCTTCGCACAGGATCAAATCCTGAAATCACCACGGCCTCTGGCGTATCATCAACAATTAAATCGACGCCACATAAAGCTTCCAAAGTTCTAATATTTCGTCCCTCACGACCAATGATTTTCCCCTTCATTTCGTCGTTGGAAAGCGCCAACACACTGACTGTTCTTTCAGACGTGTATTCTGCGGCAAATCGGGCCAGCGCAATACTTAGAATTCGCTTTGAACGCTTATCCGCTTCCTTCGTTGCTTCTTCTTCAATGGCTGTAATTCGCTTTGCTGCTTCAGTTTTAGCTTGTTCTTCTAAAGCCTCAAACAACTGGCGCTTGGCTTCATCAGCGCTCATATTAGCGACAGACTCTAGCTGACGACGAAGTTCTAAAATTTGATCTTCTGTTTTCTTTTCGCTTTCTTTCACGCGATTTTCAGTGATTGCAATTTTTTCTTCACGATCTTTTAAATGCGCGCGAGATCTTTCAACTTCTTCAATTTTTTGACGCTGTTGATCTTCTAGCTCTTTCAATCGACGCTCTAACTGAGATTCTTTGTTTTTTAATTGTGACTTCTGTTTGTTCAGTTCCGTCTCAACATTTTTTCTAGCCCGAACTTCAAAATCTTTGGCGCGAGTTTCAGAATCTTTTTTTATTTTTGCAGATTCTGATTTAGCTCGGTTGATGATTTTTTCTGATTCAACTTTGGCTGATTTTCTTTGATTCTCATCTTGGATTTTTTTGATCAAAAATACGACAACGCCGCCGACCATTAATCCAAGCACAATTGCAATTGCTAATTCCATTTCTTAAGCCCTTTCACTGACCATAAACCTTGTTCACTCACGATATAACCCATCTTCATGTCAAAAGACTCTGTCGGCAGAGTCCCCTCATAGATCTGAAACGTAAAACCTACTCCCACTCGCTGGCCCGGGGCCTTCGCAAGCATTTTATCGTAGTGCCCTTTTCCACGACCCAAGCGCGAACCCTTTCGATCAAAGGCTACACCTGGAATAATAAAACCTTGAATTTGATCGATATCCATTTTCTTTCCACCCACAGGTTCTTCAATTCCTAAAGCTCCTGCTGCAAACTTCTGAGAAGCAAAAAACTCGATCTCACCATTGACCATTTTAGGATAAACCCAATTTAAGTGCTGAGAACTTTTGATCACTTTATCAAGACGAGGCTCATTTCCAATCGCTTTAAAACCGCCCCAAATACCTTCTTGGGATTTTAGAAAATCAATCAGATGTTCATTGAAACGTTCGACTTGATAAGCCGATTGATGAGCTTGAAAAAGATCAGCTCGCTGACAAAAAGAAAATCGCAGCTCTCTTTTTTGCTGTTCAAAACTCATAATAACTCCAAGCTCACCCGCTGAATCTGAATGTTTAATATTCAGCCAATGGCTGAATTACAGTTCAGCGTTTTTATTGATCTTGGTATTTTCTCGCGAGGTCTCGCGTGAATTTTCTTTTGAGTTTTCAATTTCAAGGGCGAGCTTTAGAGTCTTCTCTTCAAGTCTTTCAAGCTCTCGGTGAGCTTTGCGCTTGAGAAGGATTAGTTCTTCTGCAATGTTCAGCGCGGTTAATACCGCTGCGTTCTGAAATGAAGCATTTTTAGTCGCCGCCATAGCTTGGTCCATTTTAATTGTGACAAAGTCGACCAATTCTTGAACTAAAGCGTCGTCATGGGAAGTTTTAATCTTGTAGGGAACGCCAGCGATCGAAAAGTTAAATGTTCTTTTCTTTAGATCCACGGCCCTTATCCCCATTCTCTGAAAGTGTCCTTAATATCTCTTTAAAGTTTCTTTTAAAGAAACTCTTAACTCATCCAAAACTCTGGAAAAAATCCAGATCAATAAGTTAAAGTATAGCGCCAGTTACCGGGTTATCAAGTAAGTATCGCCCCTAAAGGCAAAAGAAGTGTTGCGTTGCACGTCTTCTGAACATGAAAACCGCACAAGCACAGGCTTTTAAGGATTGAGGCCTTGTGTCATATATATGAGAGCCCTCTTACGAATTTTCCCCAACAATTGAGTCAATAAATTCAGTCGAAGAAAAAGCTCGAAGATCACGGATTTTTTCGCCGACGCCAATATATTTAATTGGAAGTTTTAATTCGTTAGCAAGTCCCACCGCCACGCCACCTTTAGCGGTACCATCCATTTTTGTGAGAATGACTCCCGTTAGTCCTAACGCCAGATGAAATTCTTTAGCCTGAACAAGCGCATTTTGACCCGAGTTTGCGTCCAGCACGATCAAAGTTTCATGGGGTGCATCAGGAATAATTTTAGCCATCACTCGCTTCACTTTTTTAAGCTCTTCCATGAGCGGAGCCTGCGTGTGCAATCGTCCCGCCGTATCAATCATCACAATATCAAAGCCCTGTGCCTTTGCTTTTGAAACTGCATCAAAAGTAACAGCCGCTGGGTCTGTCACGCCTTCCGGAGAAAAAATTTCGACTTGCGCTCTCTCGGTCCAAGCTTTTAACTGAGCCCCCGCCGCTGCTCTGAATGTATCACCTGCAGCCACTAAAACTTTATGACCCATCTGAGCCCACTGCGCTGATAGCTTTCCAATCGATGTCGTTTTACCAGCGCCGTTAACTCCCACAATCATAATCACCGTAGGTCCTTCTTTAGCCCAATGAACTTGCTCATCAAGCTTAGAGGTGACATCAAAAATATCAGTCATCTCTTTGCGCAAAGTTTCTCGAATGATGCTGATCTGAGTTTTTTCTTTTGAAGTTAAAGTTTCTCGCAAAGATGCCATCAGTTTTTCAACTGTCTTAGGCCCAAGATCAGACGTGTAAAGAACCCCTTCAATATCTTCTAGTTCTGGTGTGGCTTTGCCATTGTTAAACAATCCACGCAAGCGACCAAAAATATTTGCCTCAGTGGATTTTAAAGCGCTTCGCAGATTCTGACTTTCTTCATCAGCTTCTTTTAATGCGGCAGTAAATTCTTCAGCTTTAGTAGCTGTTTCCGGAAGTGCTGGTTTTTTCTTAAAGGCTTTTAAAATAAAGGGGGTCAATATGGCTAATAATATTAAGCCAATCAAACCGATCATCAAATTCAGGGCTTCTGCGTGGGATGGTTCCATAGTCTTTGTTCTAGCAGACCTTCACCGACACGCAAGTGTTAAGACTTATTGACGATCTTTGGCAGTGGCTGGAATTTTAACTTGGGCTAACTTCTGATGAAGCTCTTCATAGGAACAACTTGAATTAGTAGCTTGCACTCGAGCCCGATATTCTTTTGTGAGCTGATCGATTTCCAAATCTGTAAAACCTAAAACTTTAAGTTGAATAAAAAGATGACCGGCATCAATTCCAAGACCTACAACAGATGAAATGCCGATAGCTAGATGAGTCGCTCCACCGCCCACTAATCCAGAAACCAAGCCACCAACACTTCCGATAATAAAAGCAGGAGCTATTCCAATTCCCGCCATAATTTTAGACTGTGAACTGGTCAATTCGGCATCACGAGCCAAATAAAAATATGTTTTTTCCGCTTCAATTGCGTTTTTAAACTGCATCTTTACAAAACGAATCTGACGATCCCGTGCAGTCGCAGTTTCTGGGATTTTGGTTAAACAACCCGCACTTGCCGACTGCACAGATAACAAAATAGCCACAAAACTCACTAAAATGGGGGAAAGCAATTTCATAGATAAATCCTTTAAAAAAGAGAGACATCTCAGGCCATTCAAAGGTTTAATTTCATTGCGATTAAAACATAAATCTTTGAAAGGAGTCGGAGATGTCTCAGCTGAAAGATCAGCTTCGTTTAATGATACCCAGACTAGCAAAAGAAGCAAACCAATTGAGGGATACAGAAGCTCGTCGTCGTTGGATGCAACTACGTGCCGTTGCTCTAAGCTCGAAGTCAATTTTCAAGGCCTGTGCTGCGATATTAAAAGAAGCCATGCCTGCAGGCACTATCGAATTCTAAAGATAAAATAAAAAAATTCAGATCAAGAACAAATCGCCAAGCACATTCCGGCCTGGCGCCAAAGAAACTGAGAAAAGATATAATGATCTGCTAAACCGTAGCCTTGTGAAATATCCCACAATGTTGGCTCTGGATTTTTTGTTTCAATTTTCTCAGGTTCGTTGTTTTGAATGAGCTTCTTGCGAAGGCTATGTCTTATATTCAACACATCAAAATAATACACACTATTTCTTAAAAATCCTCTGTCACTAATCTGACCCAACATTTGGACTTGAGAAAATTCTGTCTTTAATAAATTTTTAACTTCGCGGGAGGTTAAATTATTAATATGAAATTCGGGAACTGGCATTCCACTTTTTAAAACAACATCATGATTGGGTGTGCTTAATAAAAAAATTCCGGCTGGAGCAAGACAAGATTTCGCTAATCGCAAATAAGCCAATGTTTCATTGGGGGATAAATGTTCAATCACTTCAAAAGAAACAACGACATCGTATTTCTTAAAGCTCCCGCTGTCGGTGACATTCTCTTTTTTATATTCAAGATTTTTAGCGCTGTAATGAGTTCTTGCAAATTCAGTGAGCCTTCATTCAGATCGCAGGCCACCACAGATTTTGCAACTTGGGCCATGGCAAAAGCTCCGTAGCCTTTGCCGCAGCCTAATTCTAAAACATTTTTAACTTGAACTAATTTTTGAGCAAATCGATATCTTGCTAAGTGCTCTGGAAAAAACGGCGCTTGAAGTGATGGCGTCACGGAATCGTTTTCGAATGACTTATATTCCATTCATTAGCTATTCCATCAACTAGCGGTAGTCCGCAACATTCACCGATACCATTGTTGAAACTCCGCGCTCTTGCATCGTCACACCATACAATTTTGCAGCCACTTCCATCGTATGCTTATTGTGAGTCACAACAATGATCTGCGATCGCTTGGCCATTTCACGAACTAAATCGTTAAAACGGAACACGTTGGCATCATCTAGCGGAGCATCAACCTCATCCAGTAAGCAATACGGAGAAGGTTTTACCAAGAAAATCGCAAACACCAAAGAAACTGCGGTCAGTGCTTTTTCTCCACCCGACATCAAAGATACGCTCTGCATCTTTTTGCCCGGAGGTCTTGCCACGATCTCGATTCCCATCTCGCCCTTTTCAGGATCCTCGTGAAGCTCTAACCTTGCCTCGCCGCCCCCAAAAAGAATTGGAAATACGCGAGTGAAGCGCTCATTCACCAAATCAAATGTTTCTTTGAATCGTTTGCTGCAAATGCGATTGATTCGATCAATCACTCGGCGCAATTGTTCTTTAGCTTCATTTAAATCTTCGTGCTGTTTGGTTAAAAATTCATAACGCTGAGAAGTCTCTTCGTACTCTTCAATCGCTGATAAATTCACTTCGCCAATTTTACCTAAACGCTCACGCAAATCTTTAAGCTCTGCTTCAGCAGTTGTTGGATCACCTTCACGAGTTTCATATTTAGAAATCACATCGGAAAGAATAAGCATATATCTTTCACGAACTTGTTCGGTCAGATACTGCTCTTTCATTTGAGCTTGCTGAAGGCGCAATTGCGCTTCATTCATGCGGCTTTGACGATCATTCCGCGCGCGCTGAGCTTGGGTGGTTTGATCTTCCATTTGTCTTGCTTGCGCTGACAACTGTTCAAATTCATCGCGTGATTTTGCAACGCTTAAACGCAGCTCTTCCACTTCATGAATTAATTTTTCAAAAGCTAATTTTTCTTCTTCTAATTTTAATTGGCCATCAGTCATTCGACCGCGGTTTTGCTCGCTCTCTTCACTCATGCGGGAAAGCTGACCCTCAAGATCCATCACTGATTTAGAAATCATTTCCAATTGCCGCATCAAGCCCGAGTATTCCTGGGATTTTGTGGCTTTAAGAATTTGAAGGGCTGTCACTTCATTAGATAAACCTTCAAAGCCAAGTTTTGTAGAAATTAATTCTTGGCCTAAACCTTCAGTCATTGTTTCTAATTCAGCTTTTCTTGTCTTCATGGACTGCAGAGCCACCGATAACTCTTGCCACTTTTCATCCTGAGCTTGAATTTGCTCGGTCAATTTTCGAACTTCACGTTCTTCACGCTCAACTGCAAATTGAGCATTTGAAAGCTCATGCTCTGCCCGCTCGGTGTCTTTTTTAAGTTCTGTGACTTTAATTTCTTGGTCAATTTTTCTTTTTTGAGCGCCTTCAAAATCAGTCACTACATTTTGTAATTGCAGCTCTGTCTTTTTTAATGCCGCTTGGGCTAGAGCATATTTTCCAGCCCACTCGTCTTTACGCTGAGATAATTCTTTAATTTCTCGGCGTCGCTTGAGCATGCCTGAATCAGCTCCCTCACTGGCGCCACCAGTAAGAATACCGTCAGCTCCTAGGGTGTCACCATCTGTCGTAACAAACGTCCATCCAGGATATCTGGCTCGTAAATTTAAAGCCGTACGAATGGAGTCTACAATCGCAACTCCATCTAATAAATAACTAACTGCTTTTTGATATTTATCATGGCTTCGAACCACATCACTTAATAAAGCCTTTACACCCTCTTCTTGAACTGGCGGTTGGGCCCGTTCAAACCAAGCTGTGCCAGACTGATCCATAAAACTTGATCTTCCAGCATGAGATTCTTTTAAATACTCAACCGCTTCTAAAGTATGACTTTGATCAGAAGCTAATAGCATTTGCAGTCTTGAACCCAATGCCGATTCCATCGCCACTTCATACTCGGAAGGCACTTCCACAACTTCAGACACAGGCTGAAAATAAGTTTCCACCAAACCGTCAGCTCGAACTTCCGTATTTTTAGTTTTTTGCCAAAGCATGACGTTTTTCACGCCTTCTTCAAAGCCTTCAAAGTTTGCTTGTAAGTTTTCTAAACCGTAAAGTCTTGAAGTCACTTCATTCAGGTGATCTTTGAATTCGTCCATCTCTTGACGTTTTGTCACAGCAGATTCAGTTAATATTTTTTTATTGGCTTCAAAAGATTCAAAATCATTGGCTAGATCCAATTGCATCTGACGTTCTTTATCAAGATCGTTAAAAACTTTACGACGACGATTTTCAAACTCTAAATGTTTTTCACGAAGTTCAGTTAAAACTAATTGTTCGTTGGCTTCTCGTTCGCGCAAATCTTCTAAGTGCGCCGTTAAAGAATTTGTTTTTGCTTCTAAAGAAGACTCGCTCTGACCCACGGCAAAGAGCTCACGGCGGCCCGTGGTCAGCTCTTCATCAATTTCTTGAATGCGACTTTGTGCCGTTTGAAAATATTCATTTTTTTCAGAAAAAGTTTGCTCAGATGTTTCGGCTTCAACTTTTAAAGTTTCAACCTGACCCTGCAACTGGGCTTGATCGCGCAAAAGAAGCTCTAGGCGAGCTTGCTGTTCTTGCAAGATCGAGCCTGTCATTTGCTCATTGCGCTTGGCTTGTTCAATCTCAAAGCGAAGTTCTTGGGTTTCTAATTCTTTTTTCTGCACAACACTTTGCAAAGAAAAATACCGAGTTTGCTGATCTTCAACTTGTTTTTCACGCTCAAGCAACTGCAGCTTAAGCGTTTCTAAATTGGATTGAATTCCCGCAAGACTTGCTTCCCCTTCAGCTTCCATCCCCTGAGCTTCGTTGAAAGTAACTTCGGCCTCATTACTGATGGCTTTTAATTGAGTGTATTGAATGGAAGACAACCAAAGATCTAAATCTTCGATTTGATTTTTTAAATTTCGATAACGTTCGGCCCTTTGCGCTTGTCTTTGCAAAGAATCAATCTGACGTTTTAATTCGCCAATAATATCTTGCAGTCGAACCAAGTTTTGCTCTGTCGCCATTAATTTTCTTTGCGACTCTTTTTTTCGCGCTTTAAATTTTGTGATTCCAGCCGCTTCTTCAATCAAATGTTTTCGATCTTCAGGCTTGGCTGTGATAATTCGACCAATCATTCCTTGCTGAATGATTGAAAACCCTTTGGCTCCAGCCCCGGTGTCCATAAAAATTTCTTGCACATCTTTCAGACGAGCCGGTTCTTTATTTACAAAATACTCACCCTCACCACTGCGATGAAGACGACGAGTGACCATGATTTCAGAAAATTTTAAATATTTAGCTGGGAAAGGACCGCCATCATTTTCAAGTGTTAACGAGACTTCACACATTCCTAGGGGAGCATAGCCCTCAGCTCCTGCAAAGATAACATCGGTCATCGTACTTCCACGTAAGTCTTTGGCCGACATTTCGCCCATCACCCACTGCAGAGCATCTACGATATTTGATTTTCCACAACCATTGGGACCCACAACTCCTGTGATTCCCGCGTCGAAATTAATCACCGTTCGATCTTTAAAAGACTTAAAACCAACGAGTTCGAGCTTTTTAATTCTCAAGTCAGTACCCCTCTGCCAATGCACATTTTGACACTTTATTTTGACTCTTAGACAATAAAGGTGAACTGGACCAAAGGTTGAGTCAACTTAGAATGCTACGAATTCGTCATGTCAGGGGCAAACTCAGGAGCTATTATTCGCTGCATTATGAGCTCTTTTTTTTAGCGTAAATAATGCGTAAAAATAAACCATAAACCGGGAAGACTTGCCACATAAAGCAACAGCAAAAGTCCACTCCACATAAGCTTCGTTTTAAAATGAGGCTCTAAATGCCAGTATCTCAGCGCCTGCTGAATGGAAAAAATATGAAATATAATCGGAGCAAATAAAATAGCAAAGCAGGCAAACATCACGGCTTTTTTAAGATGCGGCCGAGGATTTAAAGACGGTTCATCCACAGCAGCTAAAGGAGAATCTTTTAAAATATCAGAGGCTCGTTCAAAGTCCTCTTCATTCACTAAAATTTGCCAGCGGCCATCGGTGCCACCGAGGACGACCGAAGTATAAGCTCGTCCGCCTTGAAGTTGATTTTTTATTCCATCGGCTGTCAGTCGACCCGAGCGAATCTGCGCTTCAGTTCCAGAGATGTAAGTCTTTACAACTTTCACATCAATGCCATTTAATGCTGAGATTTTCTAGAAAGAAGCTTGGCTCGCGCCGCTGCTAATCTTGCAATTGGCACCCGAAAAGGAGAACAGCTCACATAATCTAAGCCCACTTGATGAAAAAACGCAATCGATTCGGGATCACCACCATGCTCACCGCAAACACCGGTTTTTAAAAAAGGCCTTGTCCTACGTCCCAATTCAACCGCCATGCTGACTAAACGGCCCACACCTTTTTGATCAATACTGACAAAAGGATCTTTGCGTAAAATTCCCGTGGAAACATATGTACCCAAGAAACGACCGGCGTCATCTCGGGATAAGCCTAAAGTTGTTTGAGTTAAATCATTCGTCCCAAAGCTAAAAAATTCCGCATGATCAGCAATCTCATCCGCCGTCAGCGCAGCTCTTGGAAGCTCAATCATGGTGCCAATACTGTAATCAAAAGTGACTGATTTTTCATGCTGGACAGCTTTTATTTCTCGCTCAGTTAAAGTGCGCAAAATTTCTAGCTCTTTTTCCATTCCCACCAAAGGAATCATAATTTCAGGAATTAATTTTTTTCCTAATTTAACTAATTCAGCAGCCGCTTCTGCTATCGCTCGAACTTGCATTTGATAAATCTCAGGATAAGTAATTCCTAAGCGGCAACCACGATGACCTAGCATCGGATTAAATTCATGCAAAGATTTTGCTTTTAATCTTAATCGATCATAATCCCAACCAATACGACCGGCTAATTCTTTAATTTCTTCATCAGAATGCGGGATGAATTCATGCAAAGGCGGATCCAGCAAACGAATGGTGACTGGGTATCCATCCATAATTTTAAACAACTCAAAAAAATCACTTCGCTGCATTGGAAGAAGTTTTGATAAAGCTCTTTCCCGATCCATGCGGTTATCCGCAAAAATCATTTCGCGAACAGCATCTAATCTATCGGCGCCAAAAAACATATGCTCAGTTCGACAAAGACCAATTCCTTCTGCGCCAAACTTTCTGGCGGTTTGTGCGTCTTTTGGCGTGTCCGCATTCGCTCGAACTTTAAGAGTTCGAACTTTATCAGCCATCTTCATTATTCTTTCAAACGAAGCATCTAAATTGGGCTCGATAGTTTTAACTTCACCGTTATAAACTTCACCGGTGCCCCCATCCAGAGTCAAAATATCGCCCTTTTTAAGAACGTAACCTTTCACTCGCATGGTTTCGGTTTGATAATCAACTTCCACTTCTCCGCAACCAGCCACACAGCACTTACCCATGCCACGCGCCACCACGGCCGCATGGGACGTCATTCCACCTCGGGTGGTCAATATTCCCTGCGATGCAATCATTCCTGCAATATCTTCAGGAGAAGTTTCAATTCTGACTAAAATAACTTTATGGCCTTTTTCCTTCCAAGCCACAGCTTCTTCAGAAGAAAAAACAATTTGTCCCGAAACTCCACCTGGTGAGGCTGGTAAACCTTTAGCAAGCAATATTTTTTGCGCCTTTGGGTCCAGCGTCGGATGCAGAAGCTGATCTAAAGAAGCGGGATCAATTCGAAGAATAGCTTCTTCTTCAGAGATCATTTTTTCATCCAACATATCGCAAGCAATTTTTAAAGCGGCAGGCGCTGTTCGTTTACCGTTTCTTGTTTGCAGCATCCATAAAACACCACGCTCGATGGTAAATTCAATGTCTTGCATATCTCGGTAGTGCGTTTCTAATTTATTATAAATTTTTACAAGTTCAGCAAAAGGACCTGGCATGACTTCTTCTAAAGACTTTTGCCCTGGAACTACTAGCGCCGCTTCTTTGGTTAAATACTGTGGCGTTCGAATGCCTGCCACAACATCTTCACCTTGAGCATTGACTAAAAATTCGCCGTAGAATTTTTTAGCTCCTGTGCTGGGATCTCGCGTGAAGGCCACTCCTGTCGCCGAATCTTCACCCATATTACCAAACACCATGGACTGGATATTGACGGCGGTTCCCCAGGCGGCTGGGATATCATGCAATTCACGGTAAGTGATCGCTCGCGGTGTATTCCACGAACTAAAAACAGCACTTACAGCGCCCCAAAGTTGCTCCATCGGATCAACCGGAAAATTTTGCTGAGTCATTTGATGAATTAAATTTTTAAATTTTTTAACTAATACTTGAAGGTCTTCAACTTTAAGATCCGTATCTAATTTATAACCCTTTTCATCTTTAAGATCTTCTAACGTGACCTCTAGAAGTGAGGAGTTCATGCCCAGCACTACATCTGAATACATTTGAATAAATCGGCGGTAAGAGTCCCATGCAAATCTTGGGTTACAGCTGGCTTTTGCTAAACCTTCAACTGTTTGATCATTCAATCCCAAATTAAGGATGGTGTCCATCATTCCGGGCATCGAAGCTCTTGCCCCTGATCGCACACTCACCAATAACGGGTTCGTTGCATCACCGAATTTTTTTCCAATTTTTTGCTCAACTCTTTTTAATGAATCTAAAACTTTAGGCCGAACCCACTCAGGTAATTTTCCACCGCTTTCGTTGAAGTGCGAGCAAATTTCGGTAGAAATCGTAAAGCCTGGAGGCACCGGCAAACCCAACGCGGTCATTTCTGCCAGATTAGCGCCTTTGCCACCTAGGATATTTTTCATTCCCGCATTGCCTTCGCTTTCGCCGGCCGCGAAAAAATAAACAAACTTTTCTGGAACCGGAGTCTTCTGACTCCCCTTTGTCTCGGTGGTCTGTTGATTCACGTCAAATTCCTCTCATAAAAGTTTTTAAAATTCTTTTAAGCGTGCTGCTATATAAGATCCCAAATTTAACAAGGGCAAACGCTCTTGTTTCATCGTATCACGGTGACGGACAGTCACCGCCTGATCATTTAAAGTCTCAAAATCAACAGTCACACAAAATGGCGTTCCGATCTCATCTTGACGACGATATCTTTTTCCAATCGATCCTGTTTCGTCATAATCAACATCCATATCAAGCGCCAATTCATTTCGCAATTTCATTGCAACACTTGATAGCTCTTCCTTTTTACTCAAAGGTAAAATGGTGACTTTGATGGGAGCAATTTCAGGATGTAAGCCTAAAACGATTCGTACATCCTCTTGTCCTTTTTCATCCACTGTCACTTCTTCGC
Organism: Pseudobdellovibrionaceae bacterium; assembly: GCA_043720615.1. Lineage (GTDB taxonomy): Bacteria > Bdellovibrionota > Bdellovibrionia > Bdellovibrionales > Bdellovibrionaceae > JAYWDA01. The sequence continues at coordinate 15,596 of JAYSSI010000054.1, forward strand.
GGTAAGCATCACACATAAAAGCCAAAAACAAACGATCACAGCCCACGGCTGTTTCAATCACATAGGGAATGTATTTTTCTTTATTAGCTTCATCGAAATATTCTAAAGACTTTCCAGAAAATTCCGTGTGCTGGGTCAAATCAAACGAACCTCGATTATGAATTCCCTCAAGCTCACTAAATCCCATAGGGAATTTGTACTGAACATCTACCGCCGCTTTGGCGTAATGGGCTAATTCGGTGGGACCATGAGGTAAGAATTGTAGATTTTCTTTTTTAATCCCGTAACGTAAATAAAAATTCCAACGAGTTTCTTTCCAGGTATCAAAAAATCCATCATCGGTGCCCGGTTTTACAAAATACTGCATTTCCATTTGTTCAAATTCACGCGTTCTGAAAATAAAATTTCCAGGTGTAATCTCATTTCGAAATGATTTTCCAATCTGAGCAATACCAAAAGGAATTTTTTTACGAGCGCTTTGCTGGCAATTTAAAAAATTCACAAAAATACCTTGCGCTGTTTCTGGTCGCAAATAAACCACCGAGCCTGTGTCTTCCACAGGTCCCATGTGGGTTTTAAACATCAAATTAAATTGCCGAGGTTCTGATAAATTTTTTGATCCACACTGAGGGCATTTTTGATGCTTTAAATAGGATTCCGTATTGTCTGATCTAAAACGTGTTTTACACTCTTTGCAATCCACTAAAGGATCTGAAAATCCATCGACATGTCCCGAAGCTTTCCATACCGTTGGATGCATTAAAATAGCGGCATCAATACCAACAATATCAGCCCTTCGGGTCATCGCATTCCACCAGGCTTTTTTCACATTCAGCTTCATTAAAGAACCCAAAGGGCCATAGTCCCAGCAGCTTCCCAGTCCACCGTAAACTTCACTGCTCTGAAAGACAAAGCCACGGCGTTTACTAAGACTAACTAAAGTGGCAAGATCAGTGAGCGTGCGAACTGTCATGAGAACTCCTCAAACGGGGTTCTTCAAGAATTAACATCCAGCTCTAGACGAGTCAGCGGCTAACGCGCCTCATTGCATTGAAGATTAGGATCTTTTAAATTAGCGGCTCAACTAGCGGCAAGGCGCAGGACGAACTTTTACTTCTGGGCCACAAAGTTTTTGGTTGGGACCGCATTTAATTCTTAAGTGAAAGTGATTTTCGTGACCAGCCACCACAGCAATTCGATTGGAATACTGAACTATTTCCGGTTGCTTCAACTGGTTTGTTTGCTTAAGGTGTCGACAAATGGCCCTTTTGACAGGAGAACTCACATAAATCTGCTGAGCAATATCTTCTTCAAAAAGCTCTTTAAATAATTCCCATTGCTTATCAATTAAAAAATCATCTGATTTCATCGAAGGAACTCGCATGCGTCCCCCTTTGTTATGGCTATCAATCAAATAGCCAAGATCAACATCAAGACCATGTTGGTGACTTCTGTGAGTGCGAGCTTTTGTTTTAGGATTAATTTGCAGACCGCCATTTTGATCTGACAAATCAGCGACGTCTAAAGGCACACTTCCAACATTATCAACAACCCATTGACCTATGCGAATCACAGTCGCCACAAGCTCTGTTGTTCCCCAGAAATTATTTTGCTGAGGGTGCAAAATTCTTAAACCCGATTGCGGTCCTAATTGCTCCACAAAAGGAACTAAGTTAACGCCATTTTGCAATCTTCGCTGAATTCGAGCTTTATTTCTAGAAGCCACTTGCACCGCTTGATTTTCACCAAATGGCAGAGATATTAAAATATCCCTTACTGATTGAGAAAGATTTTTAGATCCCCCTAAGCTTTTTAAATAAGACGGACCTGTAAATTCTTGAGGAGTTGGAACTCCTGCTTTTTTTCTTTGCTCCGCTAAACTAAGATCAGCTTTCTTTTTTTCTTCTTTTAACTCTGGAAACATCTCGATGATATCACTGGGAGTTAATTGTGAATCTGCGACTCCACGAATTTCTTTAGTTTCTGAGTCTTCTAAAACAGACTCATCCGGAGTTCCGGTTCCATCTTCAACCGTCACAGGCGCAAGTTCCGTTTTACTAACTTTCTGAGCAATATCTTTTTGTGCAGTTTCATTTTGCTTAGGAGTATTAACTGATTTTGTTTGTGGAGTTAACTTTTGTTGAACCGTAGATTTTCTGATAAGCTTTGTGCGACCTTCTTTTTTAGGCTCGCCAGCTTTACGAATTTTTCCAACATTCAACTGATTGTTTTTTTCATCTTCTGACTTTTCAGAAGTTTTATTATTTCTTAACCAAATAGCGATCACATTAGAAGGCGCTTCAGACACTACTTTTTTTTTAACAGCAGGAGCTTTTTTTGTTTCTTTAGGAGCTGGTGCTGTCGTCGACTTTTTTCCTTGAACCGGCTTTGCTTTTGTCACTGGTTTTTCAATGGCTTTCTTAGGAACATTAAAGTTAGGACCTTCTGAGATTGGAATTTCAAATTTTGGAGATTCTGATTTTACCGCAGGCGCTGAGGCTTTAGGCGCATCAGCTTTAGGACTTTCTACTTTTGGTTCTTGAGTTGGAAAGTCTTCAATCATATCTTCTTTAGAACTGATGTTATTAACTCTCACAACATAGAAGGCTTTTTCTTTTTCTACTTTATAAGCTAAATCAATAAAAAAATCGGCGCAATTTTCATCAATACAAGTGACTTTTGCTTTTAACAAATCAGCCAGCACAGACTTATCATCAGTCATTTTCATAAAAGTCGATTTATTAGCAAGCATTTTACCATGCATTGAAAATGTTAAAGGCTTAGCTTCAGACGTGATACCAAAATTCAGCTCTCCACTGATAGCCATATCGCGAGTGGCTTTATCAAATTCAAATTTAAAATTATCAACTTTCAAACGACCATGAATTTGCTTATAAGCAGAAGGGACTTTACCAACACCGTCTGTATATATGACGGGCTCTTCTTTGACTTTGCCGTCATCCACGCTAAATGCATTCGGCGAACTGGGTCCAACCTCTCGTATTTTTAAGATTTCATCAGGAGCTGAACCAGAAGCTGGAAAATTCTTAGCCTCAAAATTTTGCCCACAGGCTAAAAGCCCCAAAGAAACCACGGTCATAATTGATAATCGAACAATCATTGTTTTCATACTTACAGAGCATTGCAGGTTCTATTCCAATAATGAGGCACTCCTCCATCTCTTTAAATCGAACTAGTCTCCACGCCACCTCAACCAAGCGCCTTTACGCGCCCACTGTCAAAAATATTGTCACTCAAGCATTCACCCGTATTGGCTGAAAAATTAGCTAGGCCCTCCCATAGACTAAACCTCAGCTCTTATTAAAATTTATAAAAATAGAACAAGACAGCTAATGCAAACCCATTTGACGAGCCATCAATAAATTATGAGTCCGACAAAGCAGTCGTAGGTTGTCTTTTGTATGAGGGCCGCCCCAAGCGACAGGAGTTATCGGGTAGGCCGCCGCCTTTCGGCGGTGCGGCCCCACCACAGAACCGTACGTGCGGGTTTCCCGCATACGGTTCTTCAGACAAGATGCAGTTAGAGAATTGAGTATTTATCTAATTCAAGGTAGGTCAGGTTGATCTTTGCGTGCACAAGAGGATGGTTCTGAAGAACGA
>JAYSSI010000055.1:0-61478 GCA_043720615.1 Pseudobdellovibrionaceae bacterium
AGCAGGTCCCAAGGGTTTAGCTGTTCGCTAATTAAAGTGGTACGCGAGCTGGGTTCAGAACGTCGTGAGACAGTTTGGTCCTTATCTTCTGTGGGCGTAAGAAATTTGAGCAGACCTGTCCTTAGTACGAGAGGACCGGGATGGACGAACCTCTGGTGTTCCAGTTGTTCCGCCAGGAGCAGCGCTGGGTAGCTATGTTCGGAATAGATAACCGCTGAAAGCATCTAAGCGGGAAGCTAACTGCAAGATTAGATTTCTCTGGGCTTCGGCCCCTAAAGGACCCTCGGAGACTACGAGGTTGATAGGTAGGAGGTGTACATACAGCAATGTATTTAGCTGACCTATACTAATAGTCCGTGAGGCTTTTATATAATTTTTATTTCAAATCATGTAATAAATGGTCTTGAACCTTTTTGCTAAAAATCAGCTAAATCAATTTTTCAATCTACAAAAAACTAAACATAGGAAACTGCGAAAGCAGAATTCTGTGATAACTAAATTTTAATAAGACTTGCTGGTGTTTTTAGCAGCGGGGCCACACCTGATCCCATTCCGAACTCAGAAGTTAAGCCCGCTTGCGGCGATGGTATTGCATCGGTAACGATGTGGGAGAGTAGCACGACGCCAGCTCTAATTTTATAAACCCGATCAGGGAAACTTGATCGGGTTTTTTTTGTAAATTGCAGTTTAGTTTTTGAAATTTAAATTCTAAGTTTAATTTTTTTTAAGTTTGTTAAATTCTGCGAGGTCGATTTTATCTAAATGATATAGCCTACTATTTTCCCAAATTTTGTTTTTTGTCGCGTTTTCGAAAAGGTTAAATTGCAAAATTAAGATGGCTTCTGTTTCTGGAGTAAAACTCTCGAGGGCATCGATTTGTAGTGAGTAGTTACCTTTCGAAGTGATTTCAAAAGGAAGGCGGATGCTTTCGATAATCTTTTGTTTCCAAAGCTTATTTTTTGTGTGAATTGCTATTTGAATCTGAGATAGGGAATCGATGGGCTTTGGGAAAAAATTTTGTCGATGGGTCTGATTTAGATCTTCGGCTATTTTTTTAGTGAGATTTGAAATAGTTGGCTTATTTTGGTCTTGGAATAAAAAGAAAACACCCATTAAAAGTAAGAGAATTGAAATTAAACAGAGAAAGAGATTTTTCATAGAAGCTATTTTTAGATTGAGGTGAAAACTTAAAAAGCACAAGTAGGGTCTTATTTGGTCCTGATCCTATTATGGTACCTTTTTTTGGGAGACGCAGATTTTTTGTAAGTACATGATACTACTAACTGTTAAGGCTAAGGCATTTTTGATTGTCTAAAATTTGAACACTTCAGTAGTATTTACCCTCTTCGCAACCTTAGTGTTTACTTCAAACTATTCAATAGCTTAGGCATTAGATTGAAATTTGGCATCGTCTTTGGATCATCTCTGGTTGTGAGGTGGTGTATGAGTAAATCAATATGTTGGACGTCGATCCTTGGATTGATTGTTTTTTATGTCGTTGCCTGTGCTCCAGCTAATTTTGGAGTCAACAATAGTCCTGTTAATGGATTCACCCAGTTTTGTGCTACAAGCACAGGTGGTTCCGTTTGTGATTACACCGAAAATGTGACTGGTCCTAAAGTTGATATACTTTTTGTAAACGATAACTCAGCTTCAATGTCTTTTGAGCAAAAAGCTTTAGCTAGTCGCTTTGCTGGCTTTATTCAAATGTTAGATGGAAAGCATGTTGATTATCGAATTGCTATGACAACAACAGATATACATGTTGGCCAAGACGGAAACGAACCTCGAGCCATTAATGGAAACGGTGGTTTGCAAAATGGAAATTTAATTTCTTTTGGTGATGGTATTAATTTTTTAACTCCATCAGTTCCTGATCGCGTATTTCGATTTAACAAAGCGGTTGTGCGAGAAGAGACAAGAAAGTGCGAGCAATTTATTGCAAATTGGGTTTCAGCGAATGGGACTGGAACTATTAGTTCTCTGGCTTACAAGGCTCAATATAAGGAAAACTGTCCCTCTGGAGATGAGCGCGGAACTTATGCTGCTAACTTGGCTATTCGAAATAACTCTGGTGGATTTTTAAGAGACAATGCTTATTTGGCTATTATTTTTGTAGCTGATGAAGATGTTCGAAGTGGTTTGTACTGTGGTGGCCCCAATAACCCGACATGTATAAATAATGGATACCCTTTAGAAGCAATGGATCAGCCTCTTGAACTTTTTAATGCTTTTAAAAGTCGAGGAAAAGATAAAATCACTGAAATACATGCCATTGTTGTAACAGATTTGACATGTCTTAATCAGCAATACTCTCAAGTATTAGGAGAACCCGCTGTCGCTGCAACAAATGGGTTAGTTTCAGGAAACTATGGAAAGCTGTATCAAAACTTTACTCAGGGTGGGTGGGGAGTTGCGGCAAGTATTTGCTTAAATAATTACACTTCATCTTTGGCACCTATAGCTAACAAAATTGCTGAAAATAAAGGAGCTGTGATTGGGTGTGAAAATCCAATCAATTTGGAGCTGACTCCAATTCCTGCAAATCCTTCCTTTTCATACACTCGAACTGGAAAAAATATAGTTTATAACACTCAGCTTCAGGCTGGTAGTCAGGTTCGATTTACCTATAGTTGTCCAAATCAATTCTAAAAAATTTAGAAATATACCATAGCCTTAAGGCGGGCACGTTTGCCCGCTGTCGCATTATGAGACGTTTTATTCAAAAGTTCTAAACTCCATTTATTATGTCATTTATCGAAGCTGTGATTTATCAACATTGAGTTGGTATTGGGTTAGGTTTGAAGAGATCAAACTTAGATTTAAATTCAATTTAGTTTTAGATTGAAGAGCCGATAAAAAGATATGGGAATGTTAGATCGCTACAAGAAAAAAAATGGGTTTGTTCAGTTGTTAATCTTGATTGAAACATCGGGTAAACAAAAACAAGAACAATTTTTAACTTTGATTGGCCAAGAAAGTAAGTCTTGGGAAGAGGGAATTCGAAAGTATATGCTTTCGATCGATCGAATTCTTGGATGGGATGTCCAGTACCGCGCTGAAATTTTTTCTCGAGTTCAGCCATTAACGCTTGCAACAGTGCTTCATGGTATGACGAACGAACAGCTTGAGGGAATGTTATCCTGCATTAGCATCAGTGAAAAAAGAAAAATAATTGGAATGATTGGAGAAAGAAATCCAACACCTGCGGAAAAATCAACCTGCGTTATGAAAGTTATAACCGAGGTGCGTGGTTTTTCAATGGGTGGCGTTCTTAAGTTGGACAAAGTGGATCCAGAAATGGCGATTCCGGAAAATATTGAAGATATTCTAATTAATCAAAAAAATAACACAGCCACTTCTGCAGAATTAGTATTTCCTGAGGAAAGTGAAGCAAAGGCCCCTTTAAATTTTGATGGCAAGCATGAAGCCGCTCCGGCAAATCGTCATTCGTCTGAAGAAGTTGAGTTTCTCAAGCGAAAAGTAAACCATCTGATGAGTGAGAATAATACCTTAAAACATGATCTTAATGTAGTTCGCAACAAACTAGAACAGATCAAAAAAATTGCCTAAGGCAATTTTTTAATCAAAATTTAAAAATAAATTCAGTCCGTTTTTTGGCATGACTCAGCAGAAGTTGTCCTCAAATTTCTTCAAAAATTCAAATTATTATCATTTCCACATTTACTATTTATATCAGTAAAAATAGATCTAGTAAAATCAATGCAAAAGCTTGAAATGAAATGCGTGTATTTTAGGACTATAAAGACTTATTTTTATTCGGTAGTTTGGGCGGGGGATCTTTTTAGATATTCTTGGTAGTAATAGTCTTCAGAAAATTTTCGGAATTGCTCGAATTTTTTATCTGAACCTATTAGTTTTTGCATTTGAGCGACGGATTCGCTTTCCATTCCTCGCATCTTGCTGACTTGTTGATCAACGTAATCTGGATGAATGCTGTCTGCTTCTTCTTTTAGCTTTGTGACCATAGCGGCTTCTAGAGAAACCAGCTTTACAATGGAATCTTCATCAACACGAAGTTTTGTATAAAGATATTCATGAAGGTCTCGAATCCATTTGTCTTGATAATTAGGTGTTAGTTTTAACTCTGCATAACCCTTTGTATAAAGTAGAGCATCGGTGTAGTTTTCACGCCATTGGTCGCTTTTTGTGGGTTCAAAGCGACGAGCTCTTTCGGTTTGCATTTGTTGGGAAAATATTTGTGCACCTGTATTGACATTATCTTGTTTGAACAAATCAAATATAAAAATCCTGGAGGTCGGAATGGCAAGAACTAAAGCCAGAGCTGCGGTTCCACTGAGACCAAACTTCTTAAAGCGTTTAACAAACAAGGTTGCTTTTTGTTGAGTGATGTCTTGTGATTCTTTGTGAGTTTCTACATTTGTAAATCTGTAGACGGCTTCGTTCAAGGAATCTCTGACTTCGGTTTGTAATTTTTGAGTCACATCCTGCCAGTTAAAAGTTTGCGGTAGGGCAGGCTTCAAAAATGTTAAAATATGAGATTCTGTAAGCCTTAAGAACTCATTCACAAGCTCTGATTTATGACGATTGAGACTTCGATCAGATTGAAGGCGTAATTCTTTAAGAATTTTAATTTCTTCGAGTTTTCTTTTGTCGAGCAAATCATTTTCCCGTGTTTTAAATGCTTCCACTTCTTTTCTGGCCTGATCTTTAAGATCTCGACACTCATTATCAATTTGATTTTTTAAACGTTCAGCATCTTGTTTAACTTGGTCAGCTTCAATGATGGCAGTTTTTCTTTGGGCCATAGTTTCAGCTAATTGATCTTTGCCCTGAGTGAGCTCCTCAAGCAATATTTTTCTCTGAAGAGTCAGATCCGAAACGAGGTTTTTAAAATTCTCTGCTGATTTCTTATTTTCATCAAGATCGTCAATTGTTTTTAATAATTGATCTTCGTTATCTTTGAGCTGATTTTTAATCTGATTGAGTTTGTCATTTTGAATAATGGACTCTTTTTCTAAAGCAGAAATAAGTTCATTAAAAGATTTTAGTTTTTCATCAGCGGTGGTTGTTCTTGCTAAGATAAGTGCTTCGGCTTCATCTGCTCTCTGGTTGGCAAGAGCTGACGCGTGATTAAGAATTTCTTTTTTCTTTAGAAGGCTGTCTTGCTCGGCTGTTGAAAGTAAAATTTTAACTTCTTGCTGTGCCTCAATGAGTATTTCTTGAGATTTTTGTTGGGCTGCTTTAAGTTCGGCTTCAGCTTGTGCATAATATTGGACTGCGCGCTCTTGGGCTTCTTTTTTTGCAATATCGAATAACTCGTTAGCTTGATTTAAAACAATCAGCTTTTGACGATCAGCCGCAGACATAATTTCTTCGGCTCGAAGTTTTACATCTTCTTCTTTTTGCTTATTCCTTAACGTCATTTCTTCGGTTAATTGTTGCATTTCCTTTTCCCAATCAAGTCGTAGATCTTTGACCCTTAAACGAGCTTGTTGAAGGAGTTGAGCAGCTTCTTCCTCTGATTTAGAATATTTTTCCTGAGCTGATTTATCAGCATGAATTAAAATTTGCTTGGCTTTTTCTTCTGAATCAACTGTTGCCTGTTCAGCTTTACGAAAGACTTCAGCTGTGGCCGCAAAAGCATCATGTTCTGCTTTAAGAACAGTCTCGGAGTGTTTTCTTTGGGCGTCTTCTTGAATTTTTGACGCATTATTATTAGCTGTAGATATAATTTGATCAGCTTGAAAGTTGGCCTGGGAGATCAGGTTATTAATTTTTGCCTCAGTGGCTCTTATCGTCTGATCGGTTTCACCTTTAACCAAATGATTAATACGATCAGCTTCAGCATGGGCTGAATTAACAAGGGTCATTAGATTTTCTTTTTCATTGGAATCAAGATCAGAAGTAGAAATATCTTTTATATCAAAGGCTTTTTCTACGATACTGATGGAAATTTTAACTCTTTGGCTGCCCACGTGAATGAACTCACCATCATGATAGGCCACTTTGGTTTTACTATCGATTTTTTGTCCGTTAACAAAGCTGCCATTCGCAGAGCCCATATCTGTAAGCCAAACTCGACCATGCTTTAATGAAATTTCTAGATGGTTTCGGCTGACTCCAGGATCTGATATTCCAATATGAGAATCAGTAGAACGACCAATGATAAGTGTACTTTGCTCGTACACTTTCTCACTGGTCTTTTCACCGTGCTCAATTTTAAGTAATAAAACTTTTTGGAACCTGGACATATTTTATTAGGAAGCTTTGACCTTTCGGACTTCGTCGAGGTTGCGGCTTCTTGCTCCTTTGTTTATTTCAGAGTTTAAAGATTCTTCTGCAAGAGCTTCAACAGGATCTCGATGTTCATCGAAATCTTTGACCTCTTTAGGGAAATCATTATTGTCACTTCTGTACCAGATGAGATCGAGTGAATTTTCGAATCTTTCAATCATAGATACAAAAACTTTTTCGGGTGAAAAAATCGTATTTGTGAAAGTCATGAGAACGCTAAAAAGAATTCCAATGATAGAACTGTTCATGGCAAAAGAGACTTCATACAAAAAGCCATCCATCACAGTTTTTGTCATTTCAATATCTTGTACATTCATTCCACCCAACTTGGGCAATCCATTCACAATCCCCATAAAAGTTCCAAAAATTCCACCAATGACAAACATGCCGGGAAGAATATTTAAAATATCATTGACTCCAGAAAGGGGAATGACTCCAAAAACTCGATTAAAACATGGATTTTGTTGAAACGTAGCACGAGTGATATTGATTAATTTAGGGTTGTTATCATGCCATTTTAAAAATTTAAGCTGCTTTAAGATGTCTCTTACTAACCAGGCACAACCTTGGCGAATAACAAAGATTCGATCGCCGAGGCTATCAACATGATCTTTTTTTCTACGTCGCATTCGCTCGCGAAGTTCGAAAGCTTCATAAAATGTACGTTCTAAAAGTTGTTTCGTCAGTGAATAGAAGGAAGCATTTCTGACGTTTCCTGGGCGCTCACCTTCGATAAAGCGATTGACTCGCTTTTCAAATTCTTGAGCAAACCAATCATGTCTTCGAACTGTGAACCAGATCAAAAACCTGAAGGCACCACCCACAAAAAAAGCAACGACCATAATTGGGGTCAAAAGCTCGACGGCGAGGGGAAGGACCCCGCTGTTCATAATTTGTGTTATAATTCCTGATGTCATCTTTCACCTCTTATTTATTTTTGATCAACATTAAATTTGATCAAAACACGCTGTGATTTTTTACAATCATATTTTTTACAAAAATCTTTTGCATTTGCTGAAGCCACTTCTCGACTGATTTTGGCGGCTTCAAAAAAGCTTTTCCCTGATACTTTAACCAAGGGGCGTATATTTTGTTGATGATTAAACTGCATCTTGTCTTGGTCAAAGACGTAGCTAAAGATCGATTTGGCTCTTTGATAGCTAAGATCAAGATTGTATTCGACGGCTTTTTTATCAGCTGCACTTAAACTTGTAGGATCAATGAAGCGGCCTTGATAAGTGGGAGAAGCAAAACCAATAATTTCAACAGCGCTGATTTTTCCAGAAATCTTTTTATTTTCCATCAAAGACTTAGCATAAATGGGTAATGCTTTTTGAAGAATTTTTGCCATTTCAGGTTTAAGCTTTGCATTTCCACTATCAAAGTAGTGATCTCCGAAATCTAAAGTCACATCACCTGTTTCGCCATTGACTTCAGCCTTGATTCCAGCTTTTGCAAAACCTTGCATAATTTCTTTTGCTACATTCTTTTTAGCATCATTCAAAGCTCGTGCCTTTGAGAGTTCTGCTTCAGTTCCAGCCAATTGACCTTTGAGGCCACTGATTTTATCACCCAATTCACGTTCTTTTTTCGCAATTCCGGCACGAAAGGCTGCTTCTTTTGCAGCACGGTCTGCTGCACTGAGTTTTTGTCGACCCATTTCGGCTTCAAAGGCCGCGCGTTCGCGACCTCTTTGACCTTCAAAGTCAGCTTTAAGTTTGGCGGCTTTTTCTGCAAAGCCTTTTTCAGCTCCAGCAAGTTGACCTGCCAATTGCTGTTTTTCGTTAGCTAGACGTTGTTTTTCTAGTTCAGTTTTATTTAAAGTTCCTTGAGTTTCTGAAAGCTGACTATTAACAGCTTGAAGCTGTTGTTCCGCCTGCTCTTGCTGACTTTGTAGAACTGTGAGTTTTTTATCGTGATCTGATTTAGCTTGTGCAAGTTGAGCTTGATACTTTTTTTGAGTTAACTTTTGGTTCTTATAAGACCAATTAAGTTCTTTTAATTTTTTACTTAATTTTTCATTCATGTTTTCAATTTGAGCTTCTCGCTGAGCAATTTGAGATTGTGTCTCTTGAACTGTTTCTTCTAAAACTCCAATTTTTGAATCTTGCTCACTGATTTCTTGATCTTGATCTTCAATCACAGTATTCCGTTTTTTAATACGGGCTTTTGCTATTGTATTAGAATTTAGGATATTTCGTATCATTTGCTGATACTTATTAAGAGCCACTTCTTTTTTTGCATTGCTTTGAGATTCAGCCTGAAGCTTTTCTTTTTCGACTTTAGCTTGATCTTGAAGTAAATCTAGTTTGCCCATCAAATCTTCATATTGCTTGGCTTCATCAACCGTCGCATCAGTTTCCAAATATTCTTTATTAAGGCTATTATAGACTTTGAGCTGATTTTTTAAATCTTCATTTTCTAAAGTCACTTTTCGAATTTGAAGTTGTTGTTGAATTCCATTCGTTCCCGTTCGTAAGCTGGCTGTTACGTAGAGAAGAAGAAAGACAAAGGATAGGCCCATGAATAAATCGGAATACGACGTCCATTGGCTATCATGGTTTTGTTGGTCTTTATGTTTCTGATAATTAAAGCTCATCGAAACTCCTTAGAGGCTTCTTCTCAAGCCCTATCGGCAGGAATACCGAGGCCTTAATGGGTGGTCGTTTTAGGTTTGTTTTAAGGGGTTATATTTTTATAAACTAATCCTTTGTCGGGCCATTTTTTTGACCTCAAGGTGTTTTTTTCGACTTTGGTCTGGATGGCCTAAAAGTTTAATTTTGTCGTCACAAGTTTTGTTTATGAAAGCATTAATTGACATTTTTTAGGTCAAAGATTGTTATTCGAATATGAAAAACTATTTTCTGACCCTAGGGTTTCTTTATATTATTGGTTGTGCGAGTTCGACGGAAGAAGGCGTTGTTGGCGTTAATCGACGTCAATTTTTAGCATTCCCTGAGCAGCAGGTGAACAATATGGCGGCTCAAAGCTATGATGCCGAGAAAAACAAAGCCAAACAAAAAAATACTCTTGATCAAAATCAAGAACACTTGAAAAGACTGCAGAATATTTCAAAAAAATTAATTCCCCAAACGAAGGGGTTCCGAAAAGATGCGACAGGTTGGGACTGGGAAGTGCATAGTATTACGAGCCCTGAGTTAAATGCCTATTGCATGCCTGGTGGGAAAATTATTTTTTATACGGGCATTATTGAAAAATTAAAACTAACAGATGGTGAAATTGCGGCCATCATGGGACATGAAATTGCTCATGCCTTGCGCCAGCATGGACGAGAAAGAATGAGCGAAGAGTTAGCCAAGCAAGGCGTTTTACAATTAGCCGTTATATCTGGAAAATTAGATCCTAAATATGCTCAGGTTGTAGGGCTAGCATTTTTAGCGGGAATGACTTTGCCTCACAGTCGAAGAGGCGAAACTGAGGCTGATGAAATTGGTTTAGAGCTAATGGCAAGAGCCGGTTACGATCCCACAGAGGCCGTCAGCTTATGGAAGAAGATGAAATCACAAGGCGGGCCGAAACGACCAGCTATATTAAGTACTCATCCTGCTGATGATCAGCGTATTGCCTCTATAGAAAATCTTTTGCCAAAAGTTTTGCCACTGTATCAACAGGTAAAATAATTAATTATATTCCTGCTAATGATAATTGCCGAGCCACTTCTCCAAGTGTCTGCGTGTCTAAAACACTAAAGAATGGAGCTTTTTCTTTGTTCGTTTTATCCAAAATTTGCACTAAGTAACCCAAGAGATCATCAGATGTAATAATGCCGATGGCTTCATCATTTTCATCAGAAATGAGAAGTGAAGAGATTTTATGTTCAAGCATTTTAAATATGGCAGATCGCAAAGGAGTGTCTTGGTCGATATAATAAATTGGAGCACTCATGACTCGTTCAACAGGAATATCTTCTAGATTTTCAAGAAGTGTAAAATCTCTTTTACTGATAATTCCAATGATAATATCCATTTCATCCACAATAGGCAGATGTCGAATTTTATTCTGTTTCATAATATTTGCAGCAACCGCGACTGGCGAGCCCATGGGGACGGCAATCAGTGTTTTAGTCATAATATCTTTGATTTGTGCTTCCACAAAAAAACTCCTTAAGTAGTTATTGTAAAACTACTTTGCAAGATGAGGAGACAATCTCAGGGAGAATAGGGCGGATATCATTTAAAAATAGAACGATTTTGCCTCGTTAACTTATTCTTAAATGTGTTTTTTTGCCCCAAATTTAATGACTTAAAAGTTCTTCAGCATGAGCAATACTAGTTTTAGTGATTTTTTCACCGCTGATCAGTCGTGCGATTTCTTGAACTCGATCTTTTTTACTGAGCTCAGAAACATCCATGCTCATGGTGCCTTTTTGAGGTGATTTGTGAATATAAAAATGCACATCACCAGCGGCAGCCACTTGTGGAAGATGGGTCACCGTAATGACTTGCTGACCTTTAGCAATAAGCTTTAATTTTTTACCCACTTTTTCTGCGGTGACACCAGAAACTCCGGCATCGACTTCATCAAAAAGATAAGTTCGTGGCCACTTTGAAGATCCCACCACACGTTTTAGGGCTAGAAGTATTCTTGAGAGCTCACCACCTGAAGCCGTTTTGCCGAGCGAGCGTGCGGGGTCTTTAACGGATTGCTGAGTCATGAACTCAACATCACTATCGCCTAAGGAATTAAGCTGTTGATACTTTTCGACTGAAATATGAAATGCGACACCTTTCATATTTAGGTCAGCTAATTCTGAATTCACACTCTTTGTAAGATCCTTTGCCGCCTTTAATCTTTTAACATGAAGTTCTTGAGCTTGCTGTTTGAGTTCTAGCTGTAAAAGATAAGTCTGCTTTTTGAGTTCTTCCAGTCGATTGTCAGAATTTTGTAGTTTTCCAATTTCTGTTTCCATTTCTAAAAGAGCTTTTAGAATGTCATCCATATTAGGACCATATTTTTTTTGTAATTTTCTGATATCGCTCAATCGACCTTCGAGATTATCTAAGCGACGTGGGTCGGCTTCCAAGCTTTCTACATGTTTTCGTATTTCAAAAAAGGCATCATCTAAAATTGTTTCAACTTGCTCTAATTGAGAGAGCTTTTCTGCCAAAAGAGGATCTAGGCTTCCAATCTCTTGTCCTTTACGGAAAATCGACTTGAGTCGATTCAAGGCTGAATCATCTTCACTGATCAGTGCACTCTCTGCCGAATCTACAAATGATATAATACGTGAAGAGTTTTTAAGACGCTTCACTTCCATTTCTAATTCTGTATCTTCACCAGGAGATAAATCCAATTTGCCAATTTCATCACGTTGATAAATTAAATAATCTAATCGTTGAGCTGTTGTCTTTGAGCTTTCTTCAAGTTGAGTTATTTCAACCAAAATTTTCTTATAAGTTTCAAATTTTTCTGAATAGCTCATTCTTTTTTCTAGTAAACTTGCGGCCTGATCCAACATATCAATATGGTAAGATTTATTAAGGAGGTTTTTATTTTCATGCTGACCTGTCATTTCAATCAGCGGAGCCTGATGTCCGGTCACTTCGATTAAGGGAGCTACAACTTCTCGTAAAACTCCAAGGGTGTTGAGGTGACCATTTAAATAAATTCGAGATTTATCGCCCTGACTGATCAGTCTTCGGACAATGAGAATGTCGTCTTCGCATTCAATGCCAAATTCCATCAATTTTTCACGAAGATCTTTACGTTGTGAAAGATCAAAGGATCCTTCGATGGTAGCTTGTTCCGCGCCCGTGCGAATAGATTCTGCCGAGGCTTTTCCACCCATTAAAAGACCTAAGCTTTTCAGAAGTACGGATTTACCTGCACCGGTTTCACCACTAAGAATGTTTAAGCCCTTTTTAAATTGAATTTGAATATTTTCAATAATTGCAAAGTTATGGACTTTAATTTCGAGTAACATAAACCCCCCAAAGGCTTTTAGCTGCGGTCACCAAATTTTAATTTTTCACGTAATAAATGATATGGATTAAACTCAGGAGAACGGACGACCCAATGATCGTAAATGCTTTTTTCAACCAGGACCTCATCTTGAGGAGTGATCTCAATGATCTTCTGACCATCAACAACAAAGTGCGCTTTTAAACCCACTCCCTGTAATTTAAATGACAATTTTCTTTCGTCAGAAAAAATAAGAGGTCGATTTGTTAATGAATGGGGAGATACGGAAGTAACAACCAGGGCTCGAACATCAGGATCAAGAATGGGTCCACCTGCTGCTAAGTTATACGCTGTTGAGCCGGTGGGACTTGCGATGATCAAGCCATCGGCCTTAACCTCGCTGACTAAAAGTTTATCGCTGTAGATAGCAATATTAATCAGTTGTGCGAAAGAACCTCTTTCAATAACAACATCATTTAAAGCATGAGCTTCAATTTTAAGTTTACCGGCGCGGTAAACCTTGGTTGAAATCATACGTCGGGGACTTAGTAGTAAACGCCCTTGCATTGTTTTTTCTAGAACTTCGCAAACTTCTTCGGCTCGGTAGACGGTGAGAAAACCAAGTGAACCCATATTGAAGCCAATAATGGGAACTCTGCGGCCATCGAGTGAGCGAACGGCGCGCAAGTAAGTTCCATCGCCTCCCAAAACAACGACAAGCTGAATTTTATCCCATTGGCGGGATGTTTTTATTAAGGTCGTACCAGGAATTAATTTTTGATCAGGAGCTGTGAATGCATGATAGCCTCGATCTTTAAGCCAAACAGTGACTTTTTTACTGATGCTCACGGCCTGAGGTGTGTGCAATCGATAAACAATGGCGACATTTTTTATCGAGCTTAAAAGTTCGGGCTTGGACATTAAATCAACCCATCCCTGCGAAGTAAGGCATTGGGATCGGGTTCACGACCACGAAATTTTTTATAGAGCTCCATAGGATGTTCTGTACCACCACGTGAAAGAATGTTTCGTCGAAAACTTTCTGCCACTTCAGGGTTAAAGAGGCCCTTTTCTTTAAAGAATTCAAAAGCGTCTGCATCCAAAACTTCGGCCCACTTGTAAGAGTAATATCCGGCAGAGTATCCTCCTGCAAAAATATGACTAAAGCTGCACGAAGAATTAGTGCCGGCAATTCTTTCCATCAATCGAGTTTCGGAAGTGGCCATATCCTCAAAACTATCCACATCTTTAATTTGTGAAGGATTGGTCGAATGCCAATTCATATCCATCATAGAAAAAGTCACTTGTCGTAATGACGTCCAGCCAGCCAAGTATTGTTGAGAAGCTTTAAGCTTTTTCATGAGCTCTGTAGGAATGGGCTCGCCGGTTTCGTAGTGACGTGCAAAAAGATCTAATCCTTCTTTTTCTGCCACCCAGTTTTCCATAATTTGAGAGGGGAGTTCGACAAAATCCCAGTAAACATTGGTTCCTGCAATGCTTCGATAAGTGCAAGTGGAAAGCATCCCGTGTAAAGCATGACCAAATTCGTGGAATAAAGTTTTTACTTCGTCATAAGAAAGGAGCGAAGGTTTTGAGGGTGTTGGTTTTGTGAAGTTGCAAACGATACTGACATGGGGACGTTGGACAGACCCATACATCATTCCTTGCTCACGGAAAGTGGTCATCCAAGCCCCACCTTTTTTACTTTCACGCGGAAAAAAATCAGTGTAAAAAAGGCCAATGTATTGATTTTGACCATCCCTTATTTCATAAACTTTGACTTCGGGATGATAGGGCTGAACTTGTTTAGTTTCTTTAAAGCTTAAGCCGTAAAGCTTGCGAGCATGTTCAAAAACTCCATCAATTACTTTTTCAAGTTGAAAGTAAGGACGAAGTTCTTCTTCATTGAAGGCATATTTTTTTTCTTTAAGCTTTTCAGAAAAGTAGCCAAAGTCCCAAGGTTTAAAATCCATAACGGATTCGGAGTCCCGACCAAATTTAACAACTTCGTCCAGATCATTTTGAGCGGCTTCTTTAGAAGCGGTTAAAAGAGTTTTCAAAAATTTATTAACTGTACCAGTGTCCTTCGCCATTCTTTCGGCAAGAACATAGTCAGCATGAGTTTTAAAACCTAAAATGTAGGCGCGGTCATGTCGGAGCTGAACTATTGTTTTCACATTTTCTTGATTGTCAAATTCATCACGAAAGGCACGGGAGCTGTAAGCACGCCACATTTTTTCACGGAGACTTCTATTTTTAGCATAAGTTAAAAATGGAATAAAGCTGGGGCCTTGTAAATTAAAAAGCCACTTTCCAGGATGTCCCTTGGTTTCAGCTGCGGCCGCGGCGGCTTCGATAGCGCCATCGGGGAGACCTGCAAGATCTGTTTTTTTATCCACAATAAGCTCAAACTTATTCGTCGCCTTTAAAACATTTTCAGAAAATTTAGGACCTAAAACAGAAAGCTCTTGATCGATAGCACGAATTCTTTCTTTGTCTGCGTCTGAAAGTGTTGCGCCGTTTCTGACAAAGTCATTATAGGTTTTTTCGAGCAAACGATTTTGCTCAGGAGAAATTTTTTGATTGGAGCGATTTTCATAAACGGTTTGCACTCGCTTAAAAATAATAGGATCTAAAGAAATATCTGAGCCAAAGCTTGAAAGAATGGGATAAAAATCCTTTGCTAAGGCTTGCAATTCAGGAGTTGCATCCGCCACTTCAAGATTTGAATAAATACTTCGAATATTATCAACGCGCTCGGAACAGGTTTCTAGAGCTAGAATGGTATTATCAAAAGTAGGGTAGGCCGAGTTCGCTTTCATGATATCGATTTGTTCTTTAGCCTCTAGAATTGCTGACTTGAGGGCCGGAATAAAATCAGCGATTTTAATATGATCAAATGGCACAGAGCGATCAGGAGTTGTAAAATCTTTGAGCAAAGAGTTCTCGGGAGTCATAGCTTCCACCTTGTTTTTAAGCGGGTTGGGGAACAATTATCAGTAACATAGATGGCGCTAGGAAACAGCTCTTGCCAGAGGCATCACAACATTTTTCTGCGCTGTATAAATTCACTTGCTGAAAGGGTGCAAAATTGGTCCAATTGAGGAATCAGGGAGGTTTGATGAAATCTTTTCTACTATTGGTGGTTTTAAGCTTAGGGACTCAGGTCGAAGCAGCATTGAAGCCGAACTCTGTAAAAGCACAAAAAATTCTCATTGGCTCGGGCGCCCTTTCAGGGGGGATCGCGGGAACAGGGTTTAGTTTACTGAATGTTAAGTCGGCGACTAACCCGAAAGCAAAGCTTGAGCGTCTTATGATTGATGTCGGTGATATTGATGGTCGAAATATGAAGGGCCTACCTGGATATTTTAATGTTGAGTTGCAAAATAAAGCTCAAAGGATCGTTGTGGATTTTTCTCAAATGCCGACAACAATGATGGATGCCAAAGCGCTCAGTGATCGACTTAAAAAATCGATGTATGTGCAATCTGTAAAAATGCTAGCAGATCCTTCCGATAATACCTTGAGCCTTATTATAGATTTAAAAAAGCCTGTTAAGTTGAAAGTGTTTCAAGTGCCAGGTCAAAAAACGACAAGTAAAGTTGTCTTGGATCTTATTTCATAATGTCTAAAGTTCTTGTCATTTTTCTTCTTTCTTTATCAAGCCCGGTCCATGCCCGTGTTTTTGACTTAAGTAAGGAAAGATTTGGCTCTTATTTAATTTTTACAGGCTCACAATCTAATTTAAAAGAGACTCCTTTTGTGGGCCTGACCGTAGCTAATGACTTTAGCGACATCTACAGTTTACCTGTCAGTGGTGAATTTGGTTTTATGTATGAAAATAAAAATGTTGGGTTTCGTTTTGGTTTTGAGGCCTTGAAACCTTCGCCGAGAGAAGGTTATGCTAAACTCAATAATGTGACTCAATATTACTATAGAGATGATCTTTCGGCCTTAGCTCCAAAAATGGCCATGGAAATTAATTTTCTGACGCGATCAAAATATCGTTTTTTAGGTTATGGTTTTTTTGGACGCGCTAATTTAAGTGAAACAACCGTCTACACCCAAGTCAGCATCGCGCCTACTGTGGATCATACGGTGAATATGAAAAGTTCAGGAAATATGTCAGGCGGTGGTGTTGCCTTTGAATTTCTTGCATTTGATACCACAACTTTAATTTTTGAAGTGGGATATAGACAACTTAAGTTTGTAGATATTATTTATTCTAAGGATGTCACTTCATTTGAAGGTGCTGTGGCCAGCGGAGCGACAGTTAAAAATGCCGATGGAACAAATCATCAAATTGATATGTCTGGGGCTTATGCCGGCCTTGGTTTTCGAATCTTTTTATTTTAATTCCTCTACTGATAAAGTTCTAAAATAACCGAACTGTATTTTTGATCTAAGTGTTTTCTTTTTACTTTTAAAGAGGGTGTGAGTTCGCCGGATTCGACGGTAAATTCAGTTGAGAGAATTTTAAAGTTTTTCACGGATTCATAACTAGCTAATTTTGAATTCACTTCATTAAAAGTATTTTTAACGGCTTCCTGAACTTCTACTTGAGAAATTAAATCAGTCCATTCGTTGTAAGACCAATCTTTTTCTTTAGCCCACTTTTCTAAGTAGGCTTTGTCGAGAGTGACAAGGCAGATGATATACTTCTTTTGATCGCCATGAACCAGGGTATGAGCAATCAGTGGATTTAATTTTAAGAGGCCTTCGATTTTTTGGGGGGCGACATATTTTCCACCTGCGGTTTTAATTAAATCTTTTTTGCGATCTGTAATTTGCAAATCACCATTGCTAAGAATTTGTCCAATATCGCCCGTTGCGTACCAACCATCTTGGAGGGATTGCTTTGTCGCTTCCGGATTTTTGAAATATTCTTTCATGACTTTTTTACTTTTTACTAAAACTTCGCCATCATGGGCAATTTTGAATTGGACGTCACCAATGGGTCGACCTACGGAGCCAAACTTGTAGTTGTAAGGAGTATTAACGGCAATGGCTCCGGTGGTTTCTGAAAGGCCATAGCCTTCCAGGATTAAAATTCCTGCCGCATGGAAAAACTGAGCCAAGTCCTGACTGATGGGAGCTCCACCACTGATTGCAAAACGAAGGCGTCCTCCAAAGGTGTTAGTGACTTTATTGAGGACCATTTTGCGAGCGGCTTCGTATTCAACTAAAAGGGCTATGGGAATTGCCTGACGAGTTATTTTTAAATAGCTGATTTTTTTTCCTACCTCGATGGCCCAATGAAAAATCTTTTTTTTGAGAGGTTGAGTTTCCACCTGAGCTAAAATCTGCGAATAAACTTTTTCAAAAATTCGTGGGACGGCCACCATAATCGTAGGTTTAATTTCTGGAAGATTGTAGCGTAGTTTTTCGATCCCTTCGGCGTAGGCCATGGTGAAACCAATGTAGATATGTCCCCAATGCTCAATTCGACCAAGAACATGGGCAAAAGGAAGAAAAGTTAAAGTCATATCTGAGGGAGTGACTCCGCAAGAGGGAAAAGCTTCTGAGACTTCTGAATGAATTTGGGCATGGGTTAACACAATACCTTTGGGCTGACCGGTGGTTCCAGAGCTGTAAACAATAGTTGCCCAATCATCCCGGTTGGATTTAAGGCAGTTATTTTCAAAAGTTTTTTTATTTTTATTAAAATCAGCATCGCTTTCTGAAATAAGGCGATGCCAAAGAAGAATAGAATCGTCCTCAGGGCGATCAATTTCGAAACAAATCACTGCTTTAACATGCGGGCAGCGCTCGCGAATTTTTCTCCAAGTTGAAAGTGACGACTTATTTTCGCAAATAAAATATTTGGCATCTGAATTATTAAGGATGAATTCAACTTCTTCAGGCGTGCTGTTAGGATAAATCGGAACAACGACACCTTTAATTCCCATCACAGCTATATCGCAGACAGCCCACTCCCAACGAGTGTTCGACATAATTGCAATTTTATCATTGGGCTCAACGCCTAAACTTAAAAAAGCAGACGCTGTTTTTAAAATTTGCTCGTAATATTCTTTCCAAGAGATATTTCTCCAGGTACCACGTTCTTTAATTTTAATGGCCACATGTTGAGTGGGACGTTCGGACATTTTAAGGACAGTTTTTAAAATCGTAGAAGACATTATTTACCTTTGAAGCGCGCGATCATCACGTTGGAGAATAAGTTCAATTGTCTTTTTTTGATTATTTTGAATAGTCACTGTTTGTTCAGCATAGGTTCCTGAAAAAGGATTTCGAGCTCGAACCACAATAGGAACGCCTGCAGGAATTGGATAGTTGGTCACCGGAGCCTTTTCACCGAGTCGCTGACCGTTGATTTCTATCAGAGGATTGTCTCCACCAGCTACGACATTAATGGTTAAATAACCGGCTCTTGGTAGAGGCATCATTGTGGCTGTAAACGTGAGAGCATCTCGATCGGCGATCATTTCACGCTCGTAGGGTAAATATCGATCTTTGATAAGCGTGACATGAAATGGTTTTTTTCCTTCAATACGAAATTGACCTGGAGTAAAACCCTGACTTTTTCCATCAATAAGAATCTCGGCTCCGGCAGGATTAGAGTGAATTGTTACAAAATATTCAACCTTGCTGGCTGTATCAAGCCCACCCGAAGTCGCTTCAGTAGGATTTTTTTGAGCCAATGTATTTTTTAAGCTTGTGACCCAATAATTGGCCGTAAACAAATGGTCGGGTAAAGATTTGAAGCTATAAACAAGTATAAATCCCAAAAGGGCAAAAGTAATGCTTTTGACGGCAACCGGTAAAGATTTTTTATAATTTATGAGAATAGATTTTTTCTTTAAACGAGTGACTGAAGTTCCATGTTTTTTAGTTGAATTGGCATGTCGGATTCCGGTAGCAGTGTCCCCTTTTATTATATTTGAAATTTTACGATTAATCCCAGTTCTTAAGTCTGTTAATGTCACCTTGGTATCAGCGACTAAATCAAAAGATAAAGGTGAGTCAAACTCCTCAAGCCCCTCCATATAGTCTGGCGAATTATTGGAATTATTATTTTCCGTTGAAAGAGCGGTGACGGATGTACTTTCTTCTGGTTTTAATTTGGCAAATTCAACAAGCTTTCTTTTTTGTTCTTGGTAAGAAGTGGCAAAAGTATTTTTTATAAAAACACTAAAGTCATTAGGGGTAAATTCTGGATACTGAGTATTTAAAAATCGATTCAAATCTCTATGCATCGCTGCCGACGTTTGATAGCGTAAATTTTTATCTTTTTGCAAGCCCTTATTAACAATTCGCTCAAGCTCTGGTGGAATTGAAGGATTAATTTTGCGAATGGATGGAATCTGACAATCACGAATTTTTCTTAAAATGGCAGCTTCACTGCTAGCCGTGAACAAGCGATCGTTGGCTAAAAGTTCCCACAAGACAATACCTAATGAAAAAATATCGGTTCGGAGATCTACGGATTGTCCTTCGGCTTGCTCGGGACTCATGTAGCCAAATTTTCCTTTGAGTGTCCCTGCTTTTGTGACCTCAGCCTGTGTTTCAGCCTTAGCGATTCCAAAATCGATAATTTTAACTTCGCCATCAAAACTTAGCATGATATTTTGGGGACTCATATCTCGGTGAGTGATATTTAAGGGGCGACCGGTTGAGCCATCGATACAACGATGGGCATGGTCTAAACCTGCAGCCACTTCTTTCATCATGTAAACAACTTGTTCTATTGTGAATGAAACGCTGACGCGTTTAAGTTCATTAATAATTTGACGAAGATTTTTTCCTTCGACATGTTCCATGACTAAGAAAAATTGCTTTTTCTCGATTCCGAAATCAAAAATAGAAACCACATTGCTATGGTTAAGATTGACGGCAATTTTTGCTTCTTCTTTAAACATATCAATAAATTCGCGGTTTTCAGAGTACTGGGGTAAGATTCGCTTAATGGCTAAAATTTTATTGACGCCATTAGCACCTGTGGATTTGGCTAAATACACCTCGGCCATACCACCAGTGGCTAATTTTTCGAGAAGAATGTATTTACCAAACTGTTCCACTTGAGGCATTAAAACTGTTTCCTCTTGATGATGGTATCGGTATACTGAGAATGTTACTTAAGTGTTTGAGAACATTGTAAAAGAAGATAAAGAAATATCATGAAATGGATAGGACTTACCGGTGGTCTAGGGACCGGAAAAAGTACAGTTGCTAAGTTACTGCGGGAGCAGGGCTATGTCGTTTTAGATGCTGATAAACTTGCGGGACAAGTGATTGCGCAAGGAACTCCTGGGCTAAAGTCAGTCATTCAACGATTTGGTAAAGATTTTTTATTAGAAAATGGCGAACTTAATCGTGAAAAAATGTCACAAGAAGTTTTTCTTAACTCGACGTCTTTGCGGGATTTAGAAAATATTATTCATCCTTTAGTCAAGGTCGAGGTTCTTCGTCAAAAAGAAATTGAACGCTCGAAAGGATCAAAATTAGTTTTTTACGATGTGCCATTGTTGTTTGAAAAAAATATTTCTGATTTTGATGCCGTTGTCGTCGTTGCATGTTCTGAAGAAAATCAGAGAGCGCAAATTCAGAAAAGAAATAACTGGTCAGAAAATGAAATTAATAATCGGCTTAAAAATCAATGGCCGTTATCTCATAAAATTCAAAAAGCAGATTACGTTATTTATAATAATGGAACTTTTGAAGACTTAAATTTAGAAGTAATTAAAATTGTAACCAATTTGTAGATAAGTGATAACTCCACCCAGTCCGTAGCCAGCGCCAACTTCGCCATGAACTTGTCGTTGAAATTCGAAAATATTGGGGACTCCAAAGCTAACCAGAACTTTCATCTGGCGCATATTAATCAAGCCAGCCAATCCTTCACTGGAATTAATAAAGTTTGTAAAAGAAACTCGGTAGTAGGAATCAAAATGTTCATCGATTTTATTATGCCAGCGATGTCCCAGCGATAAACCAAGCAGCCCTTCAGTATAAGCATCAACCGAGTAGTCCCAAGCTTTTTCAAAGGTTTCATAAGGAATATAGCGAAAACCAAAATACTGTCTGACATCCAGATATAAGTTAGTTAAAATATTTCCTCCCATGGCGCCGATATAAAAATTCAAATCATTTTTTCCTCGTGGATTAAAAGAAATCTGGACCTTTTCAAGGTCAAGAGCACTTGGCTCCATGAGATTGGGGTAGGTGGGGCTCGTTGGCTCCTTTTTAGTGGGGCCTGGGTTTTCATCAAATTCATTTTGGTCGGAGTTCGGGGGACGTGATTTTGGCAATGCTTTATTAGGTGCAGAATAGCTCTGCACGCACATCAGGACAAAAGTCAAAATAACGGCCAACTGAGAAAGACGCATTCAAGAATCCTCAATTAAAGATTACAATTTTTATATAGAAATTGGGAGGCCTTTCATGATCTGCGGGAGCAAAAACAGACTCCTACTAGCCCTTTTTGCCTTGCTGGTAAGCTTACCAGCTATGGCAAATACAGGTGTCTCCCAAACAATTCATCATCAGTACCTTGCACCAAGAGCTTTAGGAATGGGCGATGCTTTTGTTGCGGTCGCCAATGATTACAGTGCTTTGTTTTACAATCCCGCTGGCTTGGCAAGACGAGAAGACGGTGAATTGGATTTATATGTAGATCTGGCAGCTTCTGGAAATTTTGCGACAGCGGGAAAAGATTTTTCAGCGGCGGCAGCAACAACGGGAACGGATGCTCAAAAGCTGACGGCCCAAGTGGCTGCCATTGAAAAATATTATGGTAAAACGTTTAGCGTAAGACTTTCTCCATTAAATGGAATTTTAGTCAGACCAGGTTGGGGCGTTGGATTTATTCCAGCAGATGTCACCGTAGAAATGACCATGCATCAAAATGTGGGGCCAGCTATTAATTTAACTGTCTTTACAGATACAACTTTGGCATTAGGCTACGGAGCCGATTTTCGCGGATTTTATGGTGGTCGATTGTCTTGGGGTGTGACGGGGAAATTGGTCAATCGGGGTTATTTTAGTAAAACAGTGACGGCTCTTGAAGCAGCGGCAAATCCCAATTTAGTAACGGCGCAGGATTTAAAAGAAGGCTACACCGTTGATGCCGATTTAGGGTTTCTTTTTACGCCGCACTTGGCATCAGATGGAATTTTTTCTTTGCTCAGATTAGCGCGACCTACTTTTGGTGCTGTGATTCGAAATGTCGGTGAAACTGGTTTTAAGAATTCCTTTAAAGTTTTTAATAAAATCCAATCTGAAGCGCCGGAAAAACTTTATCGAGTTTTAGATGTTGGTACTAAATGGGAATATCCCTCTGTTTGGATTTTTGGTGGTCGTGGTGTTTTAGATATTCGTGATATTGGTCATCCCGCTTGGAACTGGCGCAAGGGAAGTCATCTTGGATTCGAATTTGATTGGGCCGTCAGTAGCTGGTGGAAAGGTCATTACAGAGTTGGTTTAAACCAAGGATATTTAAGTGCCGGAGTTTCTGCACTTTTTACGATTTTTAGTTTAGATGTCGTTACGTTTTCAGAAGATGTTGGGACATTTTCTCAACCCGTTGAAAATCGCATGTATATGGTAAGAATGAATTTGAATTTCTAGTTTTCTAGATCAGCTGATCAAAAAATTTAACTGCGATGGTTCTTGGGTTGGCAGTGATACCACCGGCATCTAAGATAGCCTGGCTTATTGACAAGCAGAGTGTGGTATTGGCAGATGTTCCCGTACAACTTATATTACTGGTCGCGATGATCACGGCCCCCATACTTGTTTGAATTGTGACTGTAGCCGGATCGACCGATGAGGCATTGATTAAATCCGCAGCTGATCCCGGGGCTAAAGTAACAAAGCCTGTCAGACAAGTTGAAAAATCATAACCTGTGGCATCTGGTGTGTCGGCACAAGAAACACCACTTTTTGAATCCATAAATTTATAAAGCGACATCGCCATAAAACCAAAAGATGCCAGTAATGTAGAACCTTTTCCTTCACCTCGAAGGCAGTAATTAAAAGCTGTGGAAGAATTGTTAGTGTCTGAAGTGATATTTGCTGCTGATGTAAAAGTAATAAGTTCCATAAAATTTGTGGTGCTACCGGCTGCGCCAGTTAATTGGGTCATAGCATTGATAATTTTATTTGGATTTAAAAAGCCTTCTTTCATAAAGCTTCCTGCGCAACGCAAACCATACGCAGAAGCGGTTTCGACGCCTTCAGCTTTTGCAAGACAGATATCGACTTCAGCAGGAGTGGAATTGGAAGCAAGTTTGTCTAAGCAAAGTTGAGCGTTTCCCACTTTGTCGGAGTCCTTTTCTTTACCGCAAGCAACCAGTCCAAGGGCGAGCAAAAGAAGTAAGATATTTTTCATAGGATCTCCTCTATTTATTATAACTCAAATGGATTGATCGGAAGAAAAAGAAACTTCTGTGCGAGACTTTTATACCGCATTAAAAAGATTAGACCGAGGGCCAGAAAACTTATAGCTGTCTCAACTTGAGAACTTGGTTGACCGATAGAAAAGATGACCAAACTTGAGAGAAAAATTAATGAGAATAGCAAGGATCGCAATAAAAATTCTAATTTTTGGAATCTTTCAAATAGGTTCTATCTGTGCTTTTGCACAGGAAAGAATTGAATACTATAATGGAATTCGTTATCTAGGAATGGGCGGCTCTTCCGTGGCCGTCGCTAATGATGAAACAGCGATTGTTGTTAACCCCGCAGCTTTAGGTCGTTTGCGAGATTTTTATGGAACTATTATTGATCCGGAATTAGAAGCCAACAAAGGCGCTTCTGATATTTATTCAACCAAAGCTTTTACACAGCCCTTTCGTTTGGCTGAAGTTGTTCCGGCCGCCGTGTTATCTCCGCTGACTTACTTCCACACAAGAGGTCATATCATGCCTTCTTTTGTTGCGAAAAATTTTGGCATCGCATTCTTATCTAACTATAATTTAAATGTCGAAGCTAATGCCGCAGGAACATCGGTGAATACATTTTACCGAGACGATATGGCTTTATTATTGGGATACAATTTACGACTTTTTGAAGGTCGATTAAAAATTGGTTTTACTGGAAAAGCAACAAGTCGAATCGAAGTGATTGAGCCGACATTAAATCCTCTGGGTGAGCTTGAAATTGCACCGCTAGGCACAACAGGAATCGCAAAAGAGGGGCTTGGAATTGGCGCCGATGCCGCAATTATTTTAGCAGGTCCATGGACATTTATACCAACGGCGACAGTGGTTGTTCGCGATATTGGCAGTACAGCCTTTGATAAATCCTCAGGAAATCGGTTGGGAACATCAACAGTTCGACCTGCCACTCAGTCTCAAGATATTGATGTCGGGGTTGCTATCTTCCCAATTATCAGTAATTCGGTTCGATCTTCTTGGAGTGTAGAATATCGAGGCCTTAGTTCAGGAATAGTTGAAACAGATAAATCTAAACTGCTGCATGCGGGAGTTGAATTTAATTTCGGCGATATATTTTTTGTCAGAGCTGGTATGAATCAGAGATATTTGTCAGGTGGATTTGAGTTGGCATCTGAGCGTTTTCAGTTGCAAATTGCATCTTACGGAGAAGAAATTGGTAGTTCTACTACATTAACAAGAGAGGATCGGAGATATGTTGCTAAGATTTCATTTCGTTTCTAAAATAATTCTTTTTCTATTAATAGTGACACTCGTTTTCTCCTGCAATGGAAATGCTTATACTGAGCTTTCAAATAAAACGACGGAAGAAGCTCTTTTAGAAAATGCGATAAAATCAATTAATCTGGGAAATTACGACGCCGCGATTGCATTTCTTGATCAAATTATTTCTGGATTTAGACATGAAGCCAAAGTCACAAAAACGGCAGCAGCGGCTTACGCTGGAAAATGTGGTCTTAATTTTTTTAATATGATTACTTCTATCACGGCAGTGACGGCGGATTCGCCAATGCTTTTGATGATGAAGGCCTTTCAGACGGTGACGGTGACACCTGCTTCTTGTGATACAGCTCAGTTCGAAATTGAAATAAAATATGGAGCAACTTCTGCGTCGAGGCCCTCTGATATTAATTTATTTATGGCAATTCTTGGATTGGCAAAAATGGGAACGTATCTG
Source organism: Pseudobdellovibrionaceae bacterium (assembly GCA_043720615.1). Taxonomy (GTDB): domain Bacteria; phylum Bdellovibrionota; class Bdellovibrionia; order Bdellovibrionales; family Bdellovibrionaceae; genus JAYWDA01. The sequence goes on from JAYSSI010000055.1 coordinate 25,294, forward strand.
AGGTCTTTAGCAGATATAGATCAAACAGGAACGGTCGATGTTGCCTTTGCGGATGCTTGTGCTGTGGCTACCATTACAGATTTAAATACTAAAAAAGTAGGGACAGGTCTTGGTTTGGTTTTAGATAATATCACAGCGCTAACAGCAGCTGTTGCTGGAAATTCGGCTATTACAGGTTTGGCTACTTTGCAGGCCGCTTGCGGAGCTGCCTGCGTGATCACTGACGTTAATAGCGCAAACTGGACGCCGGCGAATATTAAAATCATACGTTCAGCGATTAAGTCGACATCATTTGGTATTCAAGGTTGTGTGGACCCCGTATTTACGAATTGTTGTCCGTGAGGCTATGTTGAAAAAAATAATATTTTTTGCACTCATAATTTTTTACACCAGCGCTAAAGCCGCTGAAATGTTTGAGTATAATATTCCCACTCGAGCTCGTGGTATGGGCGGCGTTTACTCTCCTTTTCCGAGCGATACAGATGCTATTTTTGTCAATCCAGCCGCACTCAGTGAAGTTGGAAAATTAGGATGGGAAATTGCTAATATTCAAGCGGGAGTTAATAGCTTACAAAATTATACCGCCTACGCGGCGTTAGGGACGGGTGGAACTAGCGTCTATTCCGCTTTGTATGGAAAAAGTTTATGGGTTGGTGGCAATGGTCGTACGTCGATTGTATTTCCTGGCTTTGGTATCGCTGCGTTTAATGATGTAAAAGTCTATGGAGGATTAAACAAACCTCCATTTCCTGATTTTGACATTGGTTACTTAAACGATGTTGGATTTCAAGTGGGCGCAGGATTTGCGATCAATCCGACTTTTTCTTTGGGAGTGAATGTTAAAAGAATTCAAAGAACGGGTGGAGAAACCAGTTTAGGATTGAGCACGATCGCAGCTGCAACAGGGACAAGTATTGAAAGTCAGTTTGCAAACGCGGGATCGGGGTTTAGTACGGACTTAGCATTAATGGCAAAAGTGCCAGGTCCTTTTTCTCCAAGAGTGGTCGCAATGTGGAAAGACCCTGGATCACTGGCTTTTAACATGACACGAGGGACAGCTTCTCCGCCTCGCATTAAAGATAATTTTATTTTAGGCGCTGGAACTTTAATGGACCTTTCGGGTCTTGATTGGCGCTTGGGGGCTGAAATTCGCCATATCAATGTAAATGGCATACAGTTTGGGAAAAAAGTGCATATGGGGACAGAAGTTTCACTTCCCTTGATCGATGTTCGTGCCGGACTAAGTCAAGGGTACCAAAGTTTTGGAGCAGGGATTAATCTTTGGTTCATAAAGGTCGACGCTGCTTATTACACTGTGGAAACCGGTGATTATCCAGGTCAGACACCCGATCTTAGAACTGAAGCCAGTTTTTCAATTAATATTTCAGTGGATGCAGACTTTAAGATGACGGGCAAAGACGGAAAGCAGCGAAGAGTAAAACAACGTCGATAATATGCTTGAAATTATTAAAGTTCAGAAGCGCTCGGATATCCTTCAACAGTTTTCGCAGTTTAATGCAAAAACACAAAGTTGGCTGGTTTCAGACCTTCGAACGAAATTAGAAATTCAAAATCGACTGATCGAAAGAGATCAATTTTTCGTAGATACTTCTATTCTACGAGCAACAGATCTATGGCGTCTGCTTTATCGAAGACAGTATCCAAAGAAAAAAATTATTGAACGTGGCTGGGCGCGAATTATTTTGTCGAATTTTTTAAGACAAAACATAAGTGATTTGAAACTGAATCAAGCCTCAGCATCGACAATTTTAGAAATGATTGAATTTTTCCTCCCATTATTATCACATCCAGAGGGAGAGGAACGATTTAGAGATTGGCTAGAAAATCATCTTAATATCAAAGATCGGTGGGCGGAATGGTACATTCTGACCAAACTTTGCTTTCAATATTTATATGAAGAAAAAGATTTTGTTTTGCCCAGTTGGTTTTCTTCTTTGCTTATTCAGCAGAGCAGTCCCCAAGCCATAGTCACAGATCATTGGCAGCGAACTTTGTGGGTCGATCTAGGCGGTCAAATTTTATGGTCAGAAGCTGAGCTTTTAAAAATATTATCCCGGCAAATAGAGATTAAAGTTTTCGTTGTAGAGAGTGAATGGCAAAATGACTTTAAATACAAAATGCGTCCCTATGCGCATCTTGAGTCCCATGCTACAAAAAAATCCAAATTGCCGTCATCCGACTTGTTTCATAATAAAATTATACAAGTTAAGAAATTTTCTGGAGAATTGGCAGAAATTAGGCACTGTGTCAGTGTCGTTAGAGATTGGGTGAATCAGGGAATTTTACCTTCAACCATTGGAATTATTTCTCCTGATATTGAAAACTATTGGCCCGTCCTGCAGTGTTTTTTAGATCAAGAAGGCATACCAACCAATAAAGAAGTGACGACTAAGCTCTCATCACTGCCGAGTGTGCAGCAGTGGATGGCAGGAAATAGATTATTACTTAAAGAAGTTCGAAGCGTCGATTTAGAAATGCATTTTTATAAAAGCCAAAATCTAAATTATGAAGAATTTAAGTCTCTATTTGCAAATATTCTTGGTTCTGAAGATTTAAAAAAACATTCTCAGATGAAGGAACTTTATTTAAAGCCCTTAAGCCTTTCTACAGCACCCAATCGAGATGAATGGATTGTCTTTATTTCTAGGCTGTGGAGCGCAGAGGACGACACAAAACCACTCGCTTTAATTTTAGATGAAATTTACCATCATGGATATTCTGATACCAGACTGCCAAGGCATGATTGGCTGGAGCATCTTGAAAGCTTAGTCGTTCGTTTGGAAATATCTTTAAAAAGTGCAAATCCTAACGGGGTTCATTTAGCAAGCTTGATGGCGGCTCCGTCTTTTAAAATGCGTAAAAGAATATTTATTGGCCTGTCAGAAGATTCTTTAAAACAAAGCAGCAGTCAATTTTTATCGCATTTTGAGGTTGAAAAACTTTTTTCAGATTTAGGTTTTTTTCTTGAAAACCATGATTTGAGCTCAAAAGAATTTGAATTACGGATGCTTGCTGAAACGGATTCTGAAGAAGATGTTTTTACTTTTGGGATAGTCACTTTAAGTGGGAAAATGCAGGCGCCATCAAGTTTTTGGCTGAAACTAAATATTGATGAAGCCCAAGTTATGGCACCCCTGAGCACTCGTTGGGATGATATCCAGCATGCAAATTCAGATTTTTATTTAAATTCTCTTCGTGGATTTAGTGATGAAGAAGTAAAGCGACTGAAAGCGCGAATTGAAATGGATCAAAATCCAGAACAATTTGAAAAATTTATTTCTGCTGAAAAGCCCAGTCTCTCGCCAAGCCGGGTTGAAACCTATTTGGATTGCCCGTTTAAATTTGCGGTCCAGGCCATTTTTTATTTAAAAGATTTGCCTGAAGTTGATTTGCATATTGATCCGCGGATCTTTGGAAGTTTTGTTCATGATTTATTTGAAATATTATCTTCTAATAAAAAAAATTATGATTTAAGCACTTTTGAAATTGAAAACACTGTGCAAAATATTTATGAAAATAAATTTAAAAAGATCTTTCATCAAGAATTATGGCCCGCCTATAAAAACCGCTTTCTACTGATAGCTCAAAGATTTATTGAATTCGAAAAAAATTGGTTTATACGCTTTCCAAAAACTTTGACAGTGGATCGTGAGAAATCCTGGAGTTACCAGGTTTGGCAAGAAGAAGGTGTTCTAAAAAGTCAAAAAATGGATAAAAAGGCTCATGACAAATCTTCAAGCCGGTTTTTTATGAGTGGAAAAATAGATCGAGTTGATAGTGATGGCGCAAGACATTTAGTTGTTATTGATTATAAGTCAGGATCTTCTTCGGCTGAAAACTATATCAATTGGAAGGATAATAATAAACTTCAGCTTTTATTTTATATTTGGGCTTTAGAAAATGATGTCATGGAAAAAAATGAAGTGGTGGGTGCGTTTTATTATGTTTTTAAAAACATGGAACGCCACCGAGGGCTCGGACTACGCGAGGGCAGTTCAGAATTATTTTCCATGGCAGAGCGCGCCGGTGCCTGGGCGGATCTTCCGACTAAAAAATCTTTGATTGAGGATTTAGAAAAAACTTTGATAGAAGTGATGAGTCATATTGATGAAGGACTATTCCCGCCTCGACCTCGGGAAGAAGAAATTTGCATTGAATGTCATTGGAGGCAAATGTGTCGCGCGCCCCATCTGACATAGGTCATGTTCTAGTTAAGAATACAATACTAAGAGCAGGCGCTGGGGCCGGCAAAACAACAACGTTGATTCGATTGTTTGAAGAAAGAGCTCTCGCCTTCAAAAAAGAAAATGGTCGATTTCCTAGGATGGTTTTGACCACATTCACCCGAAAAGCGACACAGGAAATACGAGAACGACTTTTGGCTGAGGCGCTTAAAAAAGAATTGCCTGATCTTTTTAGATATATCAATTCAAGGTCTCGAGTGCATATTTCGACGATCCATGGAGTCTTAAGTCTTTATCTTACTCAGTACGGTAAGGATTTAGGATTAGCTCCAGAGTTTAAATTGATCGATGCCCCCGAGGTGTACTTTCGAGGTAAAAGAATTCTTAGAAATTTACTTCTAGAAAATCCCCAATGGATAGATCTTGTAGAGAGTTACGATATTAATATATTACTATCGATTTTAAATCAGTATTATCAGCAGCATTTTTTGCATGAAAATAGTTATCCGGTAAGTAAAAATAAATTAAATAAAATGTCGGATCAAATTTTACTTAGATTGGCACTGAAAGGGTCCGATTTTTACGAGCAAATTTCAGCTTTTGAATTATCTGATAGTTGGAAAAGTTATTTACAAAAATTTGAGATCTTAAGGAATTTAAAATCTCCAACTTGGGATACTTTTTCTTTATTCATTGAAGGACTTGGTAGGAAGCCGCCATTCAGCTCTAAAAAGCCTCCGTTTGATGAAGATTTACATGGTCATTTTGATAGCTATATAAAAGATTGTAAGGCCTGGCTTCAGCAAGAAGGATGTCAGGAAGCATTTCATGAAAGACATCACCAGGTCAGTGAAAAATTCGAAGCCCTAGCCAAAGAATTTTGTGCCAAAAACTTAAACGAGCGATTGTCGAGTTCGCTCCTTTCTATGTCAGATCTTGAGGGCTTGGCGTTAAAACTGATTCGAACATCGCCGTGGACTGCTGAAAAATTTGCTGCGCAATGGGATTATTGGATGATTGATGAATATCAAGATACCAGTCCATTGCAAGTTGAGCTGCTTAAGCATCTGGTTGGCAATTCAGCTCATTATGTTGTGGGAGATCCACAGCAGAGTATTTATTTATTCCGAGGAGCAAGGTCTGATGTTTTTCATGCCAAAGTGGAGCAAATTAAAAACTCTGAAGGTAATGTTCAAACATCATTAACTAATTATCGTTCTCAAGCTTCTCTTCTAGGATTTATCAATTCTTACTTTGAGCAAAAAAAAGCGTTTGCGGCGATGATACCTTACCGTGCAGATAGTTTAGATAAATATTGTTGTGATATTATAATCCTTGATAAAAATGCAGAACAAAAAAATAGTGAAGAAAGAGCCATTCTTTCATTGATAGAAGAAAAAATAAAAAATGGAGCCTTGCCTCAAGAAATTTGCGTTTTAGCTCGGACTAATAAATCTCTTAAAGTGGTTGCGCAAATGGCTTTGGAGTATAAAATTCCAGTGCAACTTTATAGCGCAGGGGGTTTTTTTGAACGGCGAGAGGTTTTAGATTTTATTTCTATTTTAAAATTTTTATCAAATCCTCATGATAATTTGAATTTAATCACGGTGCTCAGAAGTCCCTGGTTTCATGTCCCTGATTCGGAGCTTGCAAAAATCACTCAAGAATGGAAAGCCAAAGACTCTTTATGGAACTTTTGGAAAACTTATCATTCTTCCTTAGAAGAAAACATTTTAACTAAACTAAAATACTTTGTCAGCCTTTCTCATCAAATTGGTTTTTCTGAAACGATGAAAAGCATAATGATCAACCAAGGGTTCATTGATACGGCTCATATGTTAGACCCTAGCGGTCGGCGCGAAGCCAATCTATGGAAAATTTTGATTGATTTTAAAATGGCTGAAACAACTTCCGGATTTAATCCTTTGCAGTTTATCGAAAATCTTGAAGCCAGCGTCGAAGGTCAAGAGCAAGCTGATGCCACTCCTGTGATAGAGCCCGAAAGAGTCAATTTAATGACTATTCACGCTTCAAAAGGGCTGCAATTTAAACATGTCATTATTGCTGGATTTGGTGGAGATCAAAGAAAATTTCAAGGCGATTGGTGGATGATTGACGAAATGACAGGGGAGTGGACCTTATCATTAAAATCTATAGATCAGAAAAAGATTTCAAGTTTAAGTGGTTTAGAAATGATTCGTGATCGGCAAGCCAAGGAAAAGGAAGAGTCTGATCGCTTACTCTATGTCGCTATGACTCGGGCTCGCGAGACATTATCTTTTGTTTGGACAGAAAATCCCAGAAAAGGAAGTTGGGCTAGTGAGTTTCCATTTCCCACGACCGAAGGATCTCACGAGAAAGAAAAATTTAATTATCAAGTTCGTCGAAAATTGCCATCTCCCCATGCCCTTGAATCTTCCAGTGAGATTTTCTTAGATATCCGCGCGCCATTTCAAGAAGTTTCTAAGTTAAGTCAATTCACTGAAGCGTCTCAATTTTCGGCCGAAGAAATTAAGATTTTATTAGAAAATTCACGCCGTGGTGGGGATCTTTATCGATTATTAGAAGCGATTCGCTACCAACCCCATCTTTGGGATGAAGCCGATCACAAATTTGCAGAAGTTTTAAGCTTTTTAAAGTCTTTTAAAAAAATTCCATTCGATAAAATCATTAGCCTAGGTGAAACTGACTGGCGCTACATCATTGTAATCAAACAACAGCGATATCAGGGCAAAGTGGATCTTTGGTTTCGTGACGGTCATCAAGTTTGGCTTCTTGATTATAGAATGGGATCAACACGAGATGCCATGAAGACATTAAAAAATTTAGAGACATCGGCCTGGGCCATGAAGCAAATGGGTTTAATCAGTGATTCAGATCAAGTTCATCTTTGGGGGCTATTTATTTTTGAAAAGGAGAGTCGAAATAGAACGATGAGTGCCGCAGAGCTATATGAACCCTTGAATGTCACGAGATGAAGTGCGAACCTTAAATGGTGAAATCAGAAAAAAGTTATATCATTTATACTGATGGTGCCTGTTCAGGGAATCCAGGGCCTGGCGGTTGGGGCGCTGTTGTCTTAGACAGTGAAGATCAGGTGCAGGAACTGGGTGGCGGCGATTTCGCAACGACAAACAATCGAATGGAAATGACCGGCGCACTTGAAGCTCTTAAGTTTATTTCAAAATTAAATTTGGCTGAAGAAAAAAAAATTACAATTTATACTGATTCGACTTATTTAATTCGTGGGATCACGCAGTGGGCGTGGGGTTGGCGCAAAAATAATTGGAAAACCAGTGCCGGTAACGAAGTTTCAAATCGTGATATATGGGAAGATTTGACAGCTGTTTTAGGTAGACTGAAAGGTTCCAAAGTTTCTTGGCTTTATGTTAGAGGACATAAAGGGACTCTGGGAAATGAGCGGTGTGATGAAATCGCGGTGGCCTTTTCAAAAGGAAAAAAGTTTAGTTTTTTTCGTGGTCCTTCTTCGGATTATGACTTAGATATAACTTCGCCTCCGCCGGTTGAGGATTTGCCTGTGATGAAATCCCACGAAAAGAAAACAGCCCACTCTTACTTAAGTGTGCTAGGCGGAAAATTGGAAAAGCATAAAGATTGGGCTTCTTGCGAAAGACGAGTCAAAGGTCAATCTGGAGCTAAATTTAAAAAAGCGATGGATCCTAATCAAGAAAAAGAAATTTTGGCCTCTTGGGGCTTTGACCCAGATCATGAAAATTCGGAGGGTTAGTGGAAACAACAAAGGGAAATATTTTAATCACGGGAGCCAATCGGGGGATAGGGCGCGCCTTTGCTAAAGCCGTAGCTGCAGATAAAGCTCACCTTCATTTGGTTGTCAGAAAAAAAGATAATGAGTTAGAAGAAGAGATTTTTGCGGCAGGAGCTTCGAGTTGTAAGCTATGGATTGCTGATCTTTCTGATCGCCATCAAGTTGAAAAACTGATTCAAGACACGGCTGATTTAAAGGTGGATATTTTATTTAATAATGCGGGACTTTTAACAGATGGCTTATTAGAAGATCAAAACATGGATGATATTTATCAGCTCTTGCAAGTGAATGTAAATTCACTTATTCAGCTGACACATGCTTTTCTGCCACGGATGTTGCAACGGAAAAAAGGAAAAATTATCAATAATTCCAGTGTCGTCGCTGCCATGCACTTGCCCGGGAATACGACTTATGTCGCCTCAAAAGCGGCCGTGTTAGCATTTACAAATTGTCTGCGTCTTGAGCTGAAGGGAACAAATGTTACGACCTTAAGTTTAATCACGCCGGCTATTAAAACTAGAATGTTTGATCAAATTGTGGAAGGCTTTGGAAAAAAACTTGATATCTCTAAGGGAGCCATGTCCCCGTCGAGGTATGCGGATATGATTCGCGAAGCAATCCATTTAGATCTTGAGGTTTTGTCGCCAAAAGGAATTGCAGGAGTAGGTTTTCAAATTGCTAGATTGGCACCTAAAATTTTTGATTTAGAAATTTCTCGTCGATTCAAAAGGTAAAAATTGAAAAAGATTTTATTACTTTTTATTCTTATTGGACCTTCCGCTTGGGGCAAAGTTTGTACATTGGAAGAGATTCGGGCCATTGATACCCGAAGACAAGGACTTCAATACAGCCCCTATCCTTTGATGACAAAAGCTCTCTTAATAGGCTCCTTGTTGCCCTATCTTCCTCGTCTGGAGGCTACGACAAGTGAAAGTGTTGGGTTCCAAACAATTTCATTTATTGGTTTTGGCGGATGGATTTACTTTGGATTAAAAAGTATGTCAGCAATTCAATGTGAGGATCCTCGGCAAGGTGGACTTTTTTATCAGCCAAATTTGGATGAGATTTTGAAGTTTCATTATAATGAACAAGAATTTTTCTGGAAATCTTATTTATGGTCGACGATATGGATGCTGGGAATTTTTTCGACGTCTCAATACGTCGAACGAACAGAGACGGCTAAGGCTGTCCTTGTATTGCCTTGGTTGTTTTCGATGAGTCGAAGTTGGTTTGCGTTTGCAGAAGAGAAAAGTCTGCAGCTGGCGGTAACGCCGAGGTTTGAAAATAAGTTGATTGTTCTTGAATCCACACTTGTTTGGAACTTTTAAGTCTTTAATTTTTAACAGAATCAATCGATGCAAAACTTAATGTGGCAGATCCAACCGGTCCTGTTAATGTCAGTTTTGAAGGATAATTTTCAATCAATCTTACACTGACTGGAAAAACCACCTGGTAGGGTGTTGAGAAACGATTGTGAAAGCTGTATAAACCTTGCAGCTCAATTGTCTGAAGTTTTATTTTTTGAACTTTCCCTTCATATCGCCGACCATTAACATCTAAAAATATTTTCCAAATACTTGGATTTTTACTTAAATCGTCATGTTTTTTTTCTGGAGAAAAAAAGCTTAAAAAAAACTCAGTCTCTTTGTTTTTTTTTTCTTCCGAGATTAGTTTTTGCGAATCAAATTTTCCCTGATCCCATTGAAAGACTCGAGCATTTTGATCTAGAAGGGCTATTGTCACAGAGGTGTTATGTAAAGTCGCAGAGGCTTGTAAAGTGTTATAGAGACCATTGTAAGACTCAATACGGTCTGTAAAGCGATCAATCACTTTTTCTGATTCTAATTGTGTTGCGACTTGAATTCCTGCTGAAGTTGTTTCGCGAGTGGCACAGCCACTTGAAAGTAAAATAAGAATCAATGTCAGATTTAAAACCTTTTTCATGAGTGTTTCTCCAGCACATAATTTAAGAAGGATTTTAGATCAGTGTAAACATTTTGCCTGTTCAAATCATTAAAGATTTCATGGCGGGTGTCTTCACCATAAATTATAATTTCTTTAAGGACAGAGCTTATGTTTTGAAAAAATATTTGAGCTTCAGTGGAGCTCACAACAAGATCATTTTCAGCAATTTGAAAAAAGGTGGGAAGTTTAATTTCCGAAGCTCTGGCTTGAACAATTTGAAATCCATTTTTTAAGCCTAAAAAAACTCCAGGTGACATTCGACCATGGCGGAGGACATCTTGTTCAAATTCGCGAATCACATCTAAGTCTCTGGAGAGCATGTCGCTTGAAAGCTCATTCCATAAAGTTGTTTTTGGAAGCCACTGGTTTAGAAGCTCGGCCCCTTTATTTTTCCACTCTGGAACTTTAACGGCTAATCCCAATAGGGGTGAGCTGCAGGTTTGAGCCGCGACTTTTAAATCCGGATAATCTATTAATGTTTTGAGTTGAATAAGTCCACCGAGCGAGTGTCCCAAAAGAACAACGGGCCCTTTTAGTGATTTGGAATCATGAATAATTTTTTTAACAAAAAGATAATAGTCTTTGCAGTAATCTTCAAAATCAGTGGCGTAGCCACGCTTACCATCCGAGCGACCATGACCCCGCAAGTCCATAGCACAAAAGTTCCATCGATCATTGTCAAAGGCATTAACCAGGCGATGATAAGATTCGGAATGTTCTCCTTGGCCATGGGCAATAATGACAGTGCCTTCGGCCTTAGGATTTTGCCAAACTTGAAAAAACAACTTCAAATTATCGTGGCCAGCAAGGTGACCTTCTCTTCGATTATACATTTTGTTATTTTGAACAAGATTTTGAAAACCGGCAAGAACTATGTCCTGCAATGGCTTCGTTCAAAAAAATTAGCGAGGTCTTCTAAAAAGGATCGTATCTTTTGGTGACGAATCGCTTTGATCAGGGACGAAAGGGTAGTCGAGGCTGTAGTGGATCCCCCTCGATTCTTTGCGACGAAGTGCACACTCCACGGAAAGATCTGCAAGAAGAGCAATATTTCTGAGTTCAATAATATCGCTGTGAATTTGGAAATTGGAGTAATACTCTCGAACCTCAGACAATATATTTCTCAGGCGATTCTGAGCGCGAAGTAATCTTTTGTCAGAGCGAACAATTCCGACATAGTTCCACATTAATCTTCTGATCTCATCCCACATATGATGAATAACGATCATTTCATCGGCATTGGATTCAATGGGATAGACCCAATCAGGAGGATCTTTGGGGTAAGTTTTAAATTCTTCCCAGTTTTTAATAATATCGTCACTGCTATTTGAAGCAGTTGCTAAACATTCTAGCAGTGAGTTCGAAGCCAAACGATTGGCGCCATGCAGACCATTACAGCCCGTTTCTCCAATGGCCCATAAGCCTTTGATGTCAGTTCTGGCATTGATGTCAGTTAAGACGCCTCCGCATAAATAATGAGCTGCAGGTACAACGGGAATAGGTTCTTTCGTAATATCAATTCCAAACTCTAAACATTTAGAATAGATCGCAGGAAATCTTTGCTGAATAAATTCAGAATCAAGTTTTGTCATGTCGAGATAAACACACTGGGCTCCCGTTCGTTTAATTTCTGCATCAATGGATCGGGCAACAATATCTCGGGGTGCAAGAGCGCCCAGCGGATGATACTTGCTCATAAAGGCTTGCCCATTTTTATCGACGAGCTCGCCACCTTCGCCCCTTAAAGCTTCTGAAATTAAAAAAGTTCGAGCCGCGGGATGAAATAAACATGTGGGATGAAATTGCATAAATTCTAAATTTGCAACACGAGCCCCCGCACGATAAGCCATGGCAATTCCATCACCCGTCGAGCCGCTCCAGTTGGTTGTATAAAGGTAAACTTTTCCGCCACCGCCAGTGGATAAAATCGTCGCGCGTGAAGTGATAGCCACCACTTCACCTTTTGATTTATTTAAGACATAGGCACCAACACAATGAGTGGGATTCAAATCATAGGGGTCGATTTGTTTACTGAGGATTAAATCAACAGAAAAATGATTTTCTAAAATTGAAATATTCTTTCTTTCGCACACGAGTTTCAAAAGATGCTTGTGTATTTCTTGTCCCGTTTGATCGTCATGATGAAGAATTCGACGAAAACTGTGTCCGCCTTCGCGAGTTAAGTCGATTTCTCCAAGCTTGCCCGTTCGCTCGCCCCGAACATCAAACTGGACACCCCAATTGATTAAATCCTTAATTCGGGCAGGCGCTTGACGCACTATGTTGTTCACAGTTTCAAGCTTACAAAGCCCCCTGCCGGCAACCATTGTGTCTTGAATATGGCTTTCAAAACTATCTTCTTCGGATAAAACAGCGGCAATTCCACCTTGGGCCATCGCCGTGTTTGTGTCTTGGGCCGCTTCTTTCGAGAGAATTATGATGTTTAAACTTTCTGGAAGTTTAAGCGCCAGAGCAAGTCCGGCAAGGCCCGAGCCAATAATCAAAATATCAGTCTTTAACGTCGACATGGTGGAAGATCTTTTAGACCTGTTTCATTTCTTTGGCAAAGGACTCTTGCTTGATTCTTAACGCAATCTATTTAGAATCATATATAGAAGACGTGTTTCCATGGAATCGGGAGCGAAATGAAGTTAAAAATTCTTAGCCTTGTCAGTGTTTTGTCGGTGATTTTCATCGCGGCAGTGATCTGGCGTATGAATCATTTTATTCGTGAAGACCGCACAAGTTGGGCCCAAGCTCAAATGCGAACGCAGATTGCGTCCCTACAACAAACAACTCAGTCAATGATTCATGATCTTCAGTTGCGAGCCCCCCTTTTACAAGTTCCGCAAAGAGATAAAATTTTTTGGACGTCAATGGATCCTTTTAAGGCCGTTGCCTGGGTTCGAGATTTAAATAATCCCACTTTAGAAAATGTATCGATCAAAGATGGTACGGGGTTGGATGACACCAATTTAGCGACGGCGATGAAAGATCTGCAAGGAAAAGAGCTGGCAAAAGGAAAGTTTTTGTTAGTGCCGTGGAAAGATTCTCAAAATAAAAATTGGCTGATGGTGGTTTGGCCTTGGTCAGAAAATCGCAAATTAATTTTATGGACGGGGGCAGAATACTTACAAGGCTTACTAGAGACTTATAAGGGAACCATCGCAAAACTTTCTTTTGTGAATGAGAGCGGGCAAGTTCTAGCGCATTCGCAGATGGAATATTTTGGCACTCGAGTCTCCGATCAGTATTTGTTTAAAGATTTAAAGTCTTCAGGGGCGCTACAAGGTGGAGGATCTTTCAAGGACAGCAGTGGCGAAGACTTTCAAGGTTATTACCAAGCTTCGCAAAATTCAAATTTAGTGGTTATGGCAGCGGTCTCTTATAACGATCTTTTAACAGATAAAAATAAAGTATGGGCTTCATTTTTATTTTTTGGTTTAGGTTTGGTGTTGTTAACTTTAGGTGGAGTCAGCCTTCTAAATTTTTCTCATCACTCTGAGAGAGAAGAGGCACAGCGCCCGCTTCCGCCAATGTCTCCGCCAAGAATAAAGTCAGGGTTGCAGGTCAGATCTGACGTCGCATCGCAGTCAGCTCCTCCACAAGAAAACAGGCAGGAACTTTTTAAAAAAATCGCAGGATCTCTTGGGCATGAGATGCGCTCGCCCCTATCGCGCATTCTTGGATTTAGTCAGCTTATTTTGGAAACAGAAAAAGATAAAACACTGGCTGAACATGCGAAATCAATTCTTCGAGAGGCTCGATCGGCCAGAGAAGTTCTTGAAAAGCTTTTTAATTTTGCACAAGAAAAAGAAACGACGATGGTCATGATAAAGCCAGAAGACTCTGCAAGGAGTTTAATTCACCGTCTTATGCCTGAACTGCAAAAAAGAAATATTCAATTGATTCAAAAATTTACTGACACCAAAGAAATTGCCATCGACACCAATTTGCTTGAAAAAGCTTTGGATGCGATTTTGCAAAACTCAATGGAAGCGACTTCTCGTAATTTAAAACGAGAAATTAATTTCACTATTCAACCTTCTTTGACAGGTGTTGAGATCATCATTCAAGACAATGGCGAAGGCATTTCTGCGGAAAATTTATCTCGAATTTTTGATCCATTTTTTACAACCCGAACTTTTACGACTCATATTGGTCTTGGATTGTCAGCGTCCTACGGAGTGATTAAGCAACATGGAGGAGACATTAAAGTGGAATCCGAAAAAGGACAGGGTACGAAAGTAACTATTCATTTACCTGACCAGTTAAACGTAAAAAATTTATTTAAAGAAACGGCACCTGTCCAAATGATGTCATCCGAGGCGAGGCATTCTCCAGCCGATGTTGAAATAGAGCATCTTTTAGATTTTAATGAAAGTGAAGACGGACAAGAAGCAACGGTCACTTTAGATGATGATAAAACAATTTCGGTACCATCTCCTGAAATAGCGAAAGCAGTTATTTTTACACATGAAAAAACATCTTCAATTTTAGACGATTACAAAGTTGAAATTCGACGTCCTCGGAGAAAAGTCATTGAGAATTCGTGAGCATGCCTCGAAATTTTGTGTCCTGGTTATAGCCACTGATCCAGATTGGGGGGCGGAAGCTAAATCAGCGATCTCTCGGGCTGGATATGAAAATTACTTGGTGACGGACAAGACTGACCTTGTCGAAAGGTTAGAAAGTAAAAATCCCCATGTGCTTGTATTTTCTATTTCTGAATTAGAAGGATCTTTAAATGAATTTATAGAAAATATTTTAAACCAGAATCCTGAAACTCGTTTTGTGGCGCTGGGCCTAGGCTCGCAGTTTGCTTCATTTGTCGATTTTCTTGAACATGCCATTGGCGAGTTTGTCTCTTTTGAAAAAGAAAATTTGGGCCTTAAAATTTCTACAAGCGTGGATCGCTTGTGTGAAAAGATTTATTACATCTATCAAAACGAGCAATTGCTGAGCGACCTTAAAAGTGGACCCGAAGTTTTAAAGCCAGAAATTAAAACTGTTCCAACAATATCGCAACCTTTAGAAATTCCCCCTTTAAGTTCGCGGATTGTGGCTTATCAGAGCGCTTCTAGCCGCGAAGCTTTAATTCAAAAGTTTTTTGAATACTGTCATGTTCAACCGATCTATCATTTTAGATTTCTGTCCTCGGTATTGTCTTTTGTTTCAACTCAAGCCTTGGGCGTTAATCCGCAAGAAATACAAGGTGTCGGATGCCAAATTGAAGGCTTGGCATTGCGAGATCTTTCAACCCAATTAAGCTTAGGCGTTATTCCCGTTCCGATTTTACAAATGGCGCAACAAACTTTAAAAATCAAAAACCCTCAGCTTCTGACTTTGTATGTATCAGGTCAGCTTGAAGGTGTTTTTATTTTTTCTACTGATCTTGATTTGATTAAAAAAGAAAACTTGATGAATGAGTTTTCACTTTTTGCTTTGGCATTTTCTTATTTTGATTTGCAAAAAAAGATTGAATTATTAGAAGTGCAAGATCCGGCCACAGAAGTCTTTAATCGAAAATATTACGATATTAAATTGATCGAAGAGGTTGAGCGCGCCCTGCGAATAAAACAAGCCGTTTCAGTTATGAAAATATCCATTGATGATTTTTTTGAAATTGAGCAAGTTTTAGGGGATAGTGCGCACGATTTACTTCTTAAAAAAGTCGCCAAATTAATTTTAAAATCCAGTCGCACCAATGATTGCGTCGCAAGATCCGCACAGAATGAGTTTTCAGTTTTGATGCCCCATTGTCATCGTCAAGGGGCTTTACTTCGAGCTGAACGGGTTCGCAGATTCGTTGAAAACTCCATGACGGCTGAAAGTGGGATTAAAGTTTCAGTTAGCATTGGCATCAGTGAGTATCCAACACTGAGTGGTTCTGCGGCCGCCATGGAAGAATCTGCAGCCAAAGCTCTTCACCATATTGCCAGTCGCGGTGGAAATAAAATTTGCCTTTCTAAAGCCCCTATTGATCACGCTCCTGAATTTGAAATTTTGATCGAGCCTGGTTGATTTATGAATATGTATCGAAAAACTTATGCTGAAATTAATCTAGATCACCTGAAGTTTAATCTTGAAGCGATTCGTAAAAATTTTCCTGATGAGTTTCTTTGTCCTATGGTGAAAGCAAATGCCTACGGACATGGCGATGTTCCAACGGCTCTTTACTTGGAAAAGTGCGGTGTTAAAAGTCTGGGCGTATGTTTGATTGAAGAGGGTTTGTTGCTTCGTGAGGCAGGAGTAAAAGCTCAAATTTTAGTTTTTCGAGGTTTTGACCAAGAGGGGGCACAAAAAATTATTGAAAATAAAATGACTCCTGTGGCTTCAAGTTGGAAGCATCTTGAGTATTTGGAACAGGCATCGACAAGTCCAATTTTAGTTCATCTTAAATTTGATACGGGCATGAATCGCTTAGGGTTTTCAGTGAATGAAGCACAAAAACTTTTTGATTATTTTTGGCAGAATAAAAAAATTCGAGTGGAAGCTATTTTAACTCATCTCTCGCAAGGGGAAGATGGATTTCAAGATCAAGGAACAACAAATTCACAAATGATTCAGTTCAGTTTTGTGCAAGATACTTTTAAAGCCCTTAACGTCAAAGTCCACATCTTGAACAGTGCAGGAATTTTAAGTGTGTTAAAATTAAAGTCTGAAAAAAAATTAAAAAACTTAGTAGGTTCAAAAGGTTTGGGTTTAAGACCAGGTCTTATGCTTTACGGCTATAATCCAATTGAAAAAGAATTCAATTTTCAATTAAAGCCAGTAATGAGTCTTAAATCGGTCGCTGGAGTTTTTCGACAATTGAAAAAAGGCGACGGAGTTTCTTATGGGTCAACCTGGCGTTGTTCAAAAGACAGTATAATTGCCGTGGTTCCGCTGGGATATGCAGATGGAATTCACCGGGTTCTTTCAAATAAAGCCGAGGCCTTATTTCTTAATGAGCGTGTCCCTTTTGTCGGTCAAATTTGTATGGATTATTTAATGTTAGATGTGACCGAAGTTGCAAAAAAAGCAAACTTTGATCCTGAGAAAGAGCATGAAATTGTTTTTTTTGGTTCTTCATCAAATGGAAATTTTCTTTCAGCGACTGAGCTTGCAACGAAGGCTGGAACGATACCATGGGAAATATTAACCAGTATTGGCGAACGAGTACCAAGGCATTATATTTCCAAGGAAATCAAATATGATTTCTGAAATTTTTAATAAAATTAAAAAGACGACTCTCGTTTTTGTGACGGAAACAGGAAATATTGTTCTGTTTTTTTACGATAGCATGAGATTACTTGTGCAGCCTCCCCATCGTTTTGGTGAAGTAATAAAACATATGGAATTTATCGGAAACCAATCGGTAGGAATTATTGCCTTAACAAGTCTGTTCACTGGGCTTGCTTTGTCTTTTCAAATTTATTTAGGATTTAAACTTTTCAACGCGGTCAATATGGTTGGACCGACTGTGGCATTGGGAATCACTCGAGAACTAGGCCCGGTTTTAACAGGTCTTATTGTTTCCGCTCGGGCTGGGGGTGCGATGGCCGCACGACTTGGTACCATGCGAGTGAATGAACAAATTGATGCTTTAGATGTGATGGGCATTAATACCAAGCAATATCTTATTGCTCCACGAGTGATTGCGGCGATTATTTGTATGCCTCTTTTAACTGCGGTTTTTGATTTTGTCGCCATGCTGGGAAGTTGGATTCTTTGTGTAAAATTAGTGGGTTTAGATGAAGCCGTCTACTGGCAAAAAATTCGCGATATTATTAAAGTCAGTCATATCAATGAAGGTTTAATTAAAGCGGCTTTTTTTGGAATGGTGTTTGCGACAGTTTGTACTTATCGTGGGTTCAATACCACGGGTGGTGCAAAGGGAGTTGGTGAAGCCACCAATCGAGGTGTTGTTTTAAGTATGGTGATGATTATCGTCATTGATTACTTTATCACAAATTTAATTCGTTTGTTTTATCTAACGACTGGAATGTCTTAATGTCTGATGCCGCCATCCAACTCACTGATGTTAAAAAGTCTTTTGACGGTAAAGAATTTATTCTTAAAGGGATCAATTTGATGGTTCCAAAAGGAAGCTTAACGGCGATCATTGGTTTTTCCGGAACGGGAAAAAGTGTGATGTTGAAGCATATTTTGGGACTGTTTAGACCTACTTCCGGTCAAATTGAAATATTGGGAGAAGATATCGGACAACTATCCGATGATGAATTGACCAAGTTTCGGTGTAAGTTTGGTGTTTTATTTCAATCGGCAGCCCTTTTTGACGACATGACGGTTTTAGAAAATGTTTGTTTTCCTTTGCTAGAACATCGTCGCGAATTAAGTCCTGAGCAGGTTATAAGTACGGCGGAATCAAAGCTGATCGCTGTCGGTCTAGAAAAAAATCACTTTGATAAATTACCCAGCCAAATTTCTGGTGGTATGCAAAAGAGAACCGGTCTAGCTCGCGCTCTCGCCCTAGATCCAGAAATCATTATCTATGACGAGCCGACCACAGGACTGGATCCCATTCTGACAGAAATGGTGGATAATCTTATAGTGGAAACACATCGTGCACACAAAGGAACCACGTCGGTCATGGTCTCTCATGACCTTCATGCTGCTTTTCGAATTGCCGATAATATAGCGATGCTTGATGCCGGAAAAGTGCTTTTATATGGCACCCCTGCTGACTTTTATAAGAGTGAAATCGAGCTCGTAAAAAGATTTGTTTCTAAAGGAATGAAGCAAGAATGAGTTTTTTAAAGATGGCCGAATTCAAAGTAGGGCTTCTTGTTCTCACAGTGGGTTCACTAATTGCCTTTATGTCTTTGCAGGTCAGTGATGATCCGAGCTATATGGGGCGTGCTAAAAAAGCATGGTTTCTGCTCCCGAATGCGGGCGGACTCATTAAAGGTTCATCGATAAGATCAGCAGGAATACCTGTGGGTTCAATAAAAAATATTTCATTGCAAGACGGGCAAGCACGTATCGATATCAGTGTCCGATCGGATATTTCGCTGTCGACATCGGCCACAGTCACGGTCAAAGCCGTGGGTATATTAGGAGACAAGCACGTTGAAGTAAATCCAGGTTCGCCAACAGATCCACCACTTCCTGATGGAGCGCAAATTCTAATTGTAAAAGATGCGGGCTCTATCGAAAACCTAGTTGGTCAAGTGAGTGAAATAACATCGTCATTAAAAAATGTTTCCACAGCATTGCAAGAATCTGTTTTAGAAGATGGAACACAAAAACATATTCTAGGTCGAATCGTAAAAAATATTGAAAAACTTTCTGGTGATTTAGCTGATATGACAGCTAAGAACAAAGGAAAAATTAACGACATCGTAGATCAAGTTCACAATATTACTGGAACTTTGGATGAATTGGTTAATGATGATTCAGATATGGGCTTAAAAAAGTCTTGGACTCGCGCTTTGGCACGAGTGGATTCATCGTTAAAAAATATTGATGAGATCACAGGAAAAATTAATCGGGGCGAAGGAACTATTGGAAAACTCGTCAATGACGAATCAACAGTGGAAGAAATTAATACCGCAGTCCAAGGTGTTAATTCGATGCTGGGTACAGCTGATAAAATTCAAACTGGATTTGATTTTCACGGTGAATATTTAAATTCTATTGCAGCCACAAAATCTTACATCGGTATAAAAATCCAACCTGGATTAGACCGATATTACTATGTTGCATTAATTGACGATCCCGCGGGAGTTGTTGAAACAACGGATACAACAACCACAGCAGGTAGTACTTCCTCAACCATCAGTGAGCAAAAAACGTATCGCAATAAAACTAAGCTGACGGTTTTGTTTGCTAAAAGTTTTTATGACTTTACAGTCCGCGGTGGTTTAATGGAAAATACTGGCGGTATTGGTGCGGACTATTACTTTTATAAAAAGAAATTTCGTGCCTCTGTCGATGCGTTTAATTTTTCCAAGTTAAATCTTCGTCCTTCATTGCAGTATAACTTATTTCATGGGATTTATTTAATCGGCGGTATCAACGATTCGTTAAACAAAGATGGTTTAAGATCAAGCTATTTAGGTGCGGGTCTTTTCTTAACTAACGATGATTTAAAACTTCTCCTGTCGAGGTCACCATTTTAATGTGGAAACGAGCATTGATCAGTGTTTCAGATAAAACCGGTTTGATTGAGTTTGTGAGTCCGCTTGTGGCTCAAGGACTTGAAATTGTTTCCACTGGTGGAACTGCCGATTATTTGCGAAAAGCAGGTTTGAAAGTCACTGATGTTTCTGAGGTGACTGATTTTCCTGAAATTCTTGATGGCCGAGTGAAGACCTTGCATCCCAAAGTTCATATGGGTCTGCTGGGTCGTCCTGACGAGCCTACTCATGTTAAATCTCTTAAAGAATTTTCGGTTCAATTTTTTGATCTAGTGATCGTCAACCTTTACCCTTTTGAAGAAGCTTTTAAAAAAGGCTATCAAGGGCGTGATTTGATTGAAAAAATTGATGTGGGCGGTCCTTCCATGTTGCGTTCAGCAGCTAAAAATTTTGAATTTATCACTGTCATTATTGATCCAAAAGATTATGCCCTTATTTCTAAGACTGAAATTCCAAGCTTAGAACAAAAAAAAGTTTTAGCAGCCAAAGTTTTTGCTCATACTTCAGCTTATGATTCATTGATTGCAGAGGCCTTAAGCCCGCAACTCAAAGATCCAAAAACTTTAGCTGGTCGAGTGGTGCAAAGTTTAAGATACGGTGAAAATCCCCACCAGGAAGCCACTTGGTTTTCAAGATTTGATTCAATCCAAGGGCTTCACACGGCAAAAATTCTGCAAGGTAAAGAATTGTCTTATAATAATTTATTAGATTTAGATGCAGCACTTAATTTGTGCTGCCATTTTACTGAACCAGCCGCGGTGGCCGTTAAACACAATAATCCATGTGGTGTTTCGCAAAACTCGAAAGCTCTTATTGCAGTCCAGAAGTGTATAGCTTCTGATCCCGTCAGTGTTTTTGGGGGGATCGTCGCCATTAATCGTCCGGTCACAGAAGAAATGGCACAAGAGCTTAATAAAATATTTTTAGAATGTATCATTGCTCCTGAATACGATGAATCAGCTTTAAAAATTTTTGAAAATAAAAAAAATCTGAGAATACTAGAGCTAACAGACTTTATGGTTCAGCCAAAAGAAGAGATTCGAAGTATTTTTGGCGGATTATTAACTCAAAATATAGATTCCGGGACTTCAGAAGTAAAAGATTGGAAATATGTCGGACAAAAACCCGACGCCTTGCTAATGGCTGATTTTAAATTCGGAGAAAAAATTTGTGCGTCCTTAAAAAGCAACGCCATCGCAGTTGTCGGTGGGGGTCAAAGCCTTGGACTTGGCATGGGACAAGTCAACCGAGTGGATGCCGTCAGACATGCGTTAGAAAGATATCATAAATTTCATCATGGAAAAAAAGCTGTGTTAGTCAGTGATGCATTTTTCCCGTTCGCTGATTCGATTGAAGAAATTGCTAAAGCAGGAATTAAATGGGTTCTTCAGCCCGGTGGATCCATTAAAGATGAAGAAGTATTCAAAAAATCTAAAGAGCTAGGTGTACACCTTGTGATCACAGGACGAAGACATTTTCGACATTAGAACAGGACGTTTATGGCTGAGCTAGACAAAAATGAAAAAAATTGGCTGGTTAAGTCCTCGTCTAAAATTATAGGACCTTTTTCTGCAATAGAACTGGCGAAAGGGATCATTAAAAAACATATTTCAATCATTGATGAAGTTCGCCAGCCGCAAACCCGTTGGGTCTATATTCGTGAAAACTCAATCTTTTCTGAAGTCGTGCAGGGACTTAGACACGAACAAAGCACGCACGTGGAAGAGACAATGAATACGGCTCATAATACACAAACTCTTTCGCGAACTGATTGGGCTCAGACTGAAGTAGGAACACCAACGCCTACAAAAACAGATCCGAGCCTTTTTAAAGACATTACCCCGGTGCCGGGTGCAGTTCCGACATCAACTATAAAACAAAACTCACAGGCGCCTTCTTTTGGCATCCTTAATGACCAGCGCGTCCATGCACAAATGGAAAAAAAATCGAGAAATCTTGGAGCGCTCATTTGGACGGTCACCTTTCTTTTAACAAGTATTATTGGCTTTGTTATTTCTAAAAAAGTTTATAAAGAAGGTAAGGGTTACGATAATAATATTCGACAAGCTTTACATTTTAACCACATTTTGCTGCATGAAAAATCGGTCGACTTTTTTCATCGCGCCCAAGAAATTCGAGAACCAGATCAAGCGACCTCCTTTCAGGTGGCTCTGCCAATTTTGCAAATTGATCGAAATAGTTTATGGGCGCGAAAAGTTTTTGAATCCGAGCTCAGTCGCGCGGGAGTGACTCGTCAGGAAAATTCAGATGCTTTTATAGGAATTGGACTTTCACATGTTATTGATGGTGATTTAAAAACAGCTCAAGATTTTTTTAAGAAAGCCTTGGCGACAGATCCAGATAATTTAGCAGCTAGTATTAATCTAGCGTTTACTTATCTTAAAAAAGGAGACTTTGGTTTAGCTTTGAATTTCTTTAATTCCATTAAACCACCTGTGAACTATCGCTCCTATGTTACATATGGAATTGCGGCATTGGCTGCAGAGTCTCAAAATTATTCTCATAAAGAAGTTCAAAATGAATTAAGGGATTATTTGCAGATCGCGCGCCCGCTGAGAAAAGAAATTGGAATTCTTTTGGCATATTTACAAATGGTAGATAAAAATCAAGAGGGATTAAATGCAACCATGGAAAGTCTTATTAGTATTCCTCTTCAAGAGTCTGCCGATTTTACTTTTGAGCCTCGCTTGGATCGCCGAATTGTTGAGTGGGAGTACTTGGAGAGGTTTTGTCATCTTATTTTTCAAAATCAAGGATCAACGGCTTTAGGAAAATCTTTTCGCGCGCTTTGCTATCTTGAAGAAAATCGAAATGTTGAAGCTAAAAAGTGGATTGATCAAGCTCTTGCCCAAGAGCCAAAAAATGAAATGGCAATGTTAACGCAGGCTCATTTTTTAATTAAAAATCGCCGCCGACAAGAGGCCGCAACTCTCTTAAACTCACCTGAGTTAAAAAAGTTTCCTGTGACTTCGTTGCTTCTTGGAAAAGTTTGTCAGGATTTAAATGATCAACAGTGTGCTTTAGAAAATTTTCGCAAAGCGTATCTTCAAAATTCAAATGATGTCACTCGAATAAGCTCTTGGGCGCGAGTCAATCTAAGTAAAGAAAAAGAAAAATTGGCTCAAACTTGGGACTTGGTCAAGAAAGGTCTTGAGCTTCAACCACATTACAAGCCACTGATCGAGTTAAGAGATCAGCTGGAGAACGAGTGAGAAATTTAAAATCCAGTTCCATCATTTTTTTAATCAGTTTTTTTATGGTCTCTTGCACGAAGCCCATCGAAAGAGATTATGCTCTTTCGCATAAAATCCTTATTGATGAGATCCCGGATGATATTAAAGTTCCTATTAAAATGTGGGATGATATTGAAGCAGATCCCATCGGAATCGGTGAGAGTAGGCCAGAAGTTATTGAAGATGATGAAAAAAAATTGAATCGTAATACGATTCTTTTTTCGCCCGTTACAGTTATTTTAAAAGAACATAACCCGAATGTTTTAACAAATTCAGAGATTCGTATCGAATTACCCCGCGGCGGTGGTAAAATTGATTTGTCAAAATATACGGGTAATAGCCTGGGCAGTTTTTTTGTAAAATTCGAGTGGCCTGAATGGAAAGAAGCGCCTGAAATAAGAAGTTTTTATGTCAGTCGTGCTAGAAAAAGAAAATTAGATGGTGAAGTTTATGGAGTTGGTTGCAATAAGTACCTCGAAATGAGTAGTGAGGTTGCAAAAGAAAATAGTAAATTAGGATTAAAAGTGAATACGACCCGAGATCGGCACGTCACTGCGCTGAGTGGACATTTCGTTTTTGCAATAAAAAATGGCCGACAAATTTTCCTATCACAAGTTACATTCTATGATTCAACTAATCGCAGTTTAATCTGCGAAGAATTAAAAGTTATATGATTCAGTTTTTAAAAACTTATAAAAATTATGATCCAGCGGCCAAATCGATCTTAGAAATTGCAATCTTATACCCTGGACCCAAAGCTATTTTTTTTCATAGATTCGCTCATTCCTTTTACTCAGTAGAATTATTTTTTATTGCAAGATTGATTGCGGAAATTTCGAGATGGTTGACGGGAATCGAAATTCATCCGGGAGCTCAAATTGGAGCCAGGCTTGTCATTGATCATGGTGTTGGTGTTGTTATTGGAGAAACAGCAGTGATCGGGGACGACTGTATTATCTTTCATGGTGTGACCTTAGGGGGAATGAAATTTAATCCCATCAAACGACATCCTACGGTTGGAAATAAAGTCTTGATTGGCACGGGTGCTAAAGTTTTAGGACCTATTCATATTGGAGACGGTGCTAAAATAGGAGCTAACGCCGTTGTTACAAAAAATGTTCCAGCAGGCGCAATGGCCGTCGCTCCGCAGAGCGAAATTTTAATTAAACATTAAATCTAAAAAATAAAATATCGCCGTCTTTAACAGTGTACTCTTTGCCTTCGGATCTGTACTTGCCAGCTTCTTTGACCGCTTGCTCGCTGCCTAGTTTAAAAAGATCTTCACTGTGATAAGTTTCGGCTCGAATAAATCCTTTTTCAAAATCTGTATGAATCACTCCGGCAGCTTGTGGGGCTTTAGTTCCGGCTTTAATTGTCCAAGCTCGAACTTCTTTTTCTCCGGCGGTAAAATAAGTTTGTAATCCCAGCAAACTATAAGCTTCGCGAATCAATCGCGCGAGGCCTGGCTCTGTGGCATTCATACTTGCAAGGAACTCTTGTCGCTCTTCTAAAGGCAGTTGTGCAATTTCAGCTTCCATCGCAGAGCAAATAAGGATGGCAAGATTTCCTTCTTCTTTGGCGCGTTTATCAACAGCTTTAACCCAATCATTTCCACCAGCTGCAAAATCAGTGTCCGAAACATTGCAAACATACAAAACAGGTTTCGTCGTTAACAAATGAAGCTCTTTCATAAAAGGCGCTTCATTTTCGTCACAAGAAACCGATCTTGCCGGAAGCCCTTGTCCTAAGGCTTTATGAGCTTTTTCAGTCACTTCAAATTCTGTTTTTAATTTTTTATCCGTGGTGGTGCGGGCTAATTTTTCGATTCGTTTTAATTTTTTTTCAACCGAATCAAGATCGGCAAGCATCAACTCTGTATTAATAATTTCCATATCGCGTAAAGGATCGATCGAGCCTGACACGTGAATGATATTGGGATCGTCAAAACATCGGACCACATGAACAATTGCATCAGTCTGCCGAATATGACTTAAGAATTGATTTCCTAAGCCTTCGCCTTGGCTGGCGCCTTTAACAATTCCCGCAATATCTACAAATTCCATCGCGGTAGGAATGACCGACTGAGGCTTAATAAAGTGCGTGATCTGATCTAGCCGAGGATCAGGAACTGTCACGACTCCAACGTTAGGATCGATGGTGCAAAAAGGGTAATTGGCAGCTTCGGCTTTGGCGGAAGTGAGAGCATTAAAAAGAGTGCTTTTTCCTACATTTGGTAAACCAACAATTCCAACTTGCAATGCCATTTAAAACTCCTCGTAAAAAAATAATTAATTATTAAAGCGTGTGCCGGCGATTTCAAAACCCTCGGTTAATAAGGTTTCTACCGCATCCACTGTTTTTTTTAAAAGTGGAGGGAGGGCAGTAAGTTCATCCGGCGAAAAACTTTGTAGAACATAATCGGCCACATTCATTTTAGGATTTTCAGGACGACCGACTCCAATTTTAATTCTATAATAATCAGCGGAAGCGCATTTTTCGCTGATGTCGCGTATTCCATTATGACCACCATGACCACGATTTTTTTGAATTTTAAATCCGCCAAAGGGCTGATCAATGTCGTCATGAATCACAATCAGGTTTTGCAAAGATATTTTATAAAAACTAAGAGCTGCCTGCACAGCTTCGCCCGAGCGATTCATAAAGTTTTGAGGTCGAATCGTCATGACCTCTTCGTCTTCCCACATAAATTTTGAAGTGAAGGATTTAAATTCAGTTTTGCTAGGGGGTTGGCTGCAAGATTTAAGTAAATAATCAATCGCCATAAAGCCAACATTGTGTCGAGTGAGAACGTACTCGTTGCCTGGGTTTCCTAATCCTGCAATTAACCAAGCCATTAAAAAAAAGCTCCTTAAATAAAAAGAGCGGTTGGTCGCCGCTCTTTGTAAATACCGCTTTCGGTCTTAAGACCTTACCACGGAAACAATATTTATTTTTTACCAGCAGCAGGTGCTTTTGCGCCAGCTGCTGGAGCTGCCGCTTTCGCACCGGCGGCTGCCGCCGCAGCAGGAGCCGCTGCTGCCGCTGCGCCAGCTGCTGGAGCTGCCGCATCAGCTGCCACAGGAGTAGCAACTGCTTCTTCTTCCTGAAGATTAACAACCGCAACTGTTAACTCAGAACCAGAAATAACTTTGAATTTTTCAGGAATTGATAAATCTGAAACGTGAAGAGCATCGCCAACGCCCATGTTAGAAACATCAGCCGTAAAAAATTCAGGGATATCACCAGGAAGACATTCGATCTCGATCTGACGATTGACGATATTCAGTAAACCACCTTCAGCAAGACCGATCGGTTTACCTTCTAATTTAACTTCGATGCTGACGCGAACAGTTTTCTTCATATCTAAAGCGAAAAAATCAACGTGCACAGGTCGTCGAGTTAATGGATGAACATCAACAAACTTTATAAGGACAACTTTACCGTTGGCATTTTTATCTGAACTTTTTAAATTAAAAAGAGCATTTTCGTAATTGCGAGTGTTGTAACGAACAATGTCACCTTCGTTGACGAAAATATTAGCATTGTCAGTAGAACCATAAACAATGGCTGGAACTTTTCGTGCGACTCTGAGAGCGCGAGAGTTGTGCTTGCCAGTTTGGCGGGGTTCTACAGTGAGTTCGAGTCTTTGTTTCATGATGGTCCTTCTCTTTTTTTTCTTCCGTTTTTTCTCTTCAGTCTTTAATCAAATAAAGAACTGACCGAATCGTTGCCATGGATTCTTTTGATAGCTTCTGCAAGCACAGGGGCGACAGAAACAACTTCAATCTTTCCACAGTTTTGAGCCGCTTCTGACAAGGGAATCGAGTCAGTCACCCACAATTTCTCGATCCGACTTTCTTTAAGTCTGCTCACGGCCGGACCGGATAAAACTGGGTGCGTTGCAACGGCGAACACCCTTTTTGCACCATTTTTAAGGAGGCTGTCAACTGCTTGTGTAAGAGTCCCCGCTGTATCAATCATATCATCAATAATAACAGCTGTTTTTCCTGTAACATCTCCAATTAAATGAAGAGCTTTAGCTTCATTGGGGCCGGTTCGGCGTTTATCAATGATAGCAATAGAAGCTTCAATTCTTTTGGCGAAGGCACGGCAGCGTTCAACTCCACCGGCATCAGGACTCACCGCAACAAACTCATCCCCGTGGCCAAAGTTATCCCGCCAAGCCCGAGCCAAAGTAGGAATGGCAAATAAGTGATCCACCGGAACATTAAAAAAGCCCTGAATTTGAGCAGCGTGAAGATCGACGGCAACCACTCTTTGGGCGCCAGCGGTGGTTAATAGATCCGCCATACATTTTGCTGAAATCGGGGCCCGAGGGGCCACTTTTCGGTCTTGCCGAGCATATCCATAATATGGAATCACAGCTGTGATTTGTTTGGCTGAAGCTCTTCTCAAAGCATCGAGCATGATAAAAAATTCCATATAATTTTGGTTCACTGGGGGGCATGTGCTTTGGATAACAAAAACATGCTGTCCGCGAACACTCTCATGGATTTCGACTTGAATCTCACCGTCAGCAAAACTTGATACTGAACAATGTCCCAGTTCAACGCCGGCGGCAGTCGCCACTTTTTGAGCCAGAGGGAGATTTGAATTTCCAGAAAATATCTTAAGGCCGGTCATAGAATCTTCCCTGGTAATGAGTTGGCCGAGGCTAACAAGGGCTTAGATTGATGTCAAAAATTAGATGGATTTTAGCTTCTCTAAGAACATTCTTAACGCTTGGGATCTGTGACTATTTTGATTTTTAAAACCGGGACCCAGCTCGGAAAGAGTTTTAGTTTGTCCTTCGGGGATAAAAACAGGGTCATAACCAAACCCCATGTTTCCAACGGGAGACTTAGAAATTTGCCCTTTAAGGTTGCCTTCAAAAACCCATTCTTCCCCATCGGGAGAGTAAATCACCATGGCACAATGAAATTTTGCATTTCTATTGGGCAATTGTTTAAGTCCCATCATTTTAATCAATTTCGAGATATTCTCTGAATCGCTGGCTTTGGGGCCTGCATATCTTGCTGAATGAATTCCGGGCAAACCATTCATGCCTTCAACTTCAAGGCCTGAGTCTTCACCGATCACCCATTGGGTATTTTTAACCGATCTTAAGGTTTTAGCTTTGATTCGAGCATTGTCTAAAAAAGTTTTTCCATCTTCAGGACGCGGAGTGAAAGTGCGAAGCTCACCTTGGTGATGAATTTGCAAATCAGGAAGTGATTTGAGAATCATTTCCATTTCTTGCAACTTACCTTTGTTTCCTGTGGCGACCCAGATTTCCAAATTTAATCTCCTCAATCTTTTAACGGATGCTCGGGTTTAACAGGAACGGGGATTTTAAAAAAATGTCCGATCACTTCGCTTTGAAGTTTAAATAAATGCTCAATGCCTTGGCGAGCAACACCTAACATTCCCATCAGCTGCTCTTGACTAAAAGGTTGATCCTCTGCCGTGCCTTGAATTTCGACAAATCGACCCGTATCCGTCATCACAAAATTCATATCAGTGCTAATCGACGAGTCTTCTTCATAATCTAAATCTAATAAAACATCAGTGGTGAGCGCGCCTTTTAAGCCCACACTGACGGCTGCCACATAATGAGTTAGGGGATTTGATTTAATTTCGCTGACCGCTAAAAGTTTTTCTAAAGCTAAGGCCATAGCTACAAAACCACCTGTGACAGCTGCGGTTCTTGTCCCGCCATCGGCATTGATCACATCGCAATCAATCATAATTTGTTTATCTGGCATCGCTTTTAAATTCACAGATGCACGCAAGGAGCGACTGATCAAGCGTGAAATTTCCTGAGTCCGGCCACTGGTCATGGCTTTGTCCCGTTTGATTCTTTGGTGGGTTGATCTGGGGAGCATGCCATACTCGGCCGTGATCCAACCTTCACCGGATCCGATCAACCAAGAAGGGGCTTTTGGTTCATACGAAGCGGTGCAAAGGACCCGAGTTTTTCCAAACTCTATCAGGGCGCTGCCTTCGGCGTTTTCTGAAACATGAGGGGTTATTTTAATCGGTCTTAATTGATAATTTTGTCGTCCATCTGCTCGCATAAAATACCTGCCTTATAAAATTTAACTTATAAGGAGAGCTAGGCGGGGTCAATCATAGCGAAGATAACACGGTGGATTCTGCATCAAGATATTTTAAAATTCCTTGATGTATAATTTGGGCCACTTCTTTTTGGTACCGGGGATCTTTAAGCAGCTGACTTTCCTGCGGGTGGCTTAAAAAACCAATTTCAACAAGGACTGAAGGTATGCGACCTTGGGAAATGACGAAAAAAGGAGCTTGCTTGATTGAGACTAAGGCTTTGGGTCTCAAATTTTGCCAAGATTTTTTCAAAAGCTCACTGAGCTCCAGGCTTTTAAAAAATTTATTTTGTCGGCGTAAATCTTCAAGTATGGCAGAAACATCTTTTGACTTAGAAAGGGAACCATCTTCCTGTGTTTTTGTAGGAACAACAATTTGGCTTTCTTGATGGGCAAGAAATAAAGTTTCCTCATCATTAGCCATTGGATTTTGAACATAAAGTTCAACGCCTCGGGCCCGCGCGTCTTCAGAGGCATTAGCATGGATGCTGATAATAAGATCCGCTTTTAAGTCCTCGGCTTTACGAACTCTGTCGGGAAGGCCCATAGTGATATCAGAATCTCTTGAAAGCTGAATTCGAAATCGAGGATCATTTTCAAAGCGTTGACGAAGCTTTTGGCTAACGGCTAAGACCAACTCAGATTCTTTTATTCCGGTATAGACAGCCCCGCGATCGGCGCCGCCATGACCTGGATCAATCAACACCGTCCAAGTGGCTGCAAAAGTTGAAGTGGCAATAAGGCTTGCTAAAATAAAAATTTGAATGGGATGCATCTCTTTATTCTGAGGGATGAATGAAAACTTTGAAATTGTTGAAATTAAAAACTAGATCTTAGAGAGAAAAAAACAGCGACCAGGTTCGGGGGGGAGGGGCCTGGCCGCCATGGGGGGTTGCAGATATATAATGCAACGACGGTGCCACCATGGGACGTTCCGTTTTGCATTTTATGAGAGATGGCGGTGCCCACGATATTGACAGTGACAGCGAAGGGCGCCGATCGGCTAGGGGTCTCGAGGTAAATGTGACAAAAAAACCAGACCGGTCCTAAGGTCCTTTTTTTAGTCAAACGAGTTAAATTAAGGAAATCCTTAGGTTAATCTAATTATCATTTAAGAAATATCTAAGGAGATGGTTATGGGAAAAAATTGGATGAATCTGTTCGTTATTGTCGGGTCACTATCTTTTGGGGCACCCATCGCCTTGGCACAAGTTGAAAATTCTCAAATTGAAGCAGAAGAAGCCGGCGCCGATGCTGAAGCTGCAAAATCAGATGCCGCTGATGTGAAACGAAGAGTCGACGACGAAAAGAAACGTCGCGAAGTGGCTTCAAGTGGCGCCAAGTCTGCCGTCGCAAAAGCTCGAGCGGTTGAAGCTCAGGCAAAAAAAGAAGTGGCTGAAGGAGAGCGTGATATCGCTCGCATGAAGCTTGAGACCGCAGAGATTGAAAGAAATCAAAAAATAGCTGAAAAAGAAACAGCGGAAGCTCAGGAAAAAATTCGTACGGCTCAAGAAAAAATAAAAAAAGCCAATGAAGTCAAAAAAAATGCGGATGATAAAAGATCCACAGCTGAAAAAGCCATGAAGCAAGCTCAAGACGAAATGCGAAAAACTGAGAATCAACAAAAAGACGCTGAAGAAGGTGGAAAAAAAGCCATCAATGATTCGGACCGTGCAAAGCTAGAAGAAAAACAGGCCGAGCAAAAATTAGCGCAGACTAAATTAGCGGCGCAAAAAGCTATTGCTTTGGCTAAAGCTGAAGAAAGTAAATCTCGTCAAGAAAAGGCACGCACAGAAGCTGAAATGAAAAAGGCCAGTGCTGAGATGGAAAAAATTAAATCTCAGGAAGAGCAAGCTTTAACAGCTGCCAAGAAAGCCGATGAGGAAAGAAAAAAATCAGAAGAGGAATTGTCTGATCTAGAAAAAAATGTCGAGAGTGAAAAGAAAAAACTATCACGCTTAAGTAATGATGAAGAAAAAGCAAGATCAGCGGCTCAAAAATCAAAAAAAGAATTAGAAAAAAATCGTATTGTACTTGCGAAAGAAAAAGCGCAAGCCGATCTGGATGCTTCAAAGCTTAAAAAGGCCATCGAAGACTTTGAGGTCTCGGCCAAAAAAGACGAAGAAGAAGTGAAGCGATTAAATGATGAAGCCAGCAAAGCAAAAAGCGAAAAAGATCGTGTTCAAAAATTAATTGATCAAGCTAAATCGGCCGCCGCAGATTCAAAAATTAAACGAGAAACCGCTGATGCTGAGTATGAAACTGAAAAAGCCAATTTAGAGACAGCAAAGATCAGAGCTCAAAGCTTGGGAATTAATACAGCTAAAATAGAAGCTTCTGAAATGCCCGCGAAGAAGAGCAAATCTTCAAAGAAGAAGTAATGTTGAGGGGTCTTTTTTTTCGTTCTCAAGGCTGGGCTTTTCATAATCCTTTAAAGTCATGGACTTTAAAGGATTTGACGGATCATGAATTAAGACTTGTTGCTAGCACCCTCACGAAAGCCGAATTTCAACTTTGTCTTGTTTGGAAAAAAGGTTGGAGTCAGTGGACTTGTATTGCAAATGTTGAGGGATTTGAGATTCAAAGTCATGAAGTCCCATTAGTGATCGAAGGTGCGCCGCCCATTTCAAGTCATGGCGTTGAATTAGCAGAAGCTGAAATCACTCAAGTTAAAATTGTATCCCAAGAGCCCGCGCGTCTTTTAAAAGATCGCAGGCACGGTCGACACGAAATTTGTATACCGGTTGAAATCATTCAAGGATCGCAAACTTTTCGCACGGAAACATTGGACGTTTCCTACAGTGGAGTGCGATTTAAAGAACCTATTCCAGATTGGGTCGCCGGTTACTTTACCGTTTTATTTAGATTGCCAAATCAAACTTTTGAGATCACCTGTGCCCTGGTCGAAGACCAAAAAGACAGTAAAAACTGCGCCGAAGTTTTTGATACAAACGATGAAGAAAGTGGTTTAAAAACTTTTATCACTTGGGTTAATTCATTAGATTTGTAAATCAATTTGTCAGTTAAATGGTCACTTGATTTTTATAATAAACAGTCTGTGTCGGGAACGCAAAATCCACCTTAAAGTTTTCGGCTATTTTCCAGATCTCAAGATTTACTTTTTCGGCCACTTGAAACTCGACGTTCGGATCCGAAGTTAAGATATGATAATTCACCATCACATCTAAGCTCGAAGCTCCATAGTTCGTAAAGTACACCTGCACCGTCACAGGATCAATGAGCTGAGTATTTTTTAAGTAAAATTCTAAGCCGCTACAAAATTGCTGAATTTTTTCTGGATTGGTATCATAGGTTAATCCTAATGTTGTTTTGATTCGTCGCGCGGGTCGCACCCCAAGATTATCAATTTTTTCCTTTGCAACAATAGCATTGGGTAAACTGACCAATGAATTATAGGGCGTTCGAATTTGGGTGGATCTAAAACCAATGCCTTCAACAATTCCTTCGGTGTCAGAAATTTTAACCTGATCTCCGACTTTGAAGGGGCTATCGAAAAAAATTGTGATCGATCCAAAAAGATTAGCGAAGGTATCTTGCGCCGCTAAAGCTAGGGCTAAGCCTCCAATACTAAGTCCCGCTAAAATAGAAACAACATTCATTCCAAAATTTTGAAGCAGAACTAAAATGCCAAGGAGAACCACGAGAATTTTTAAGGCCTTCATTGAAAACGGAACGAGTTGATCATCAAAGCTAGTGGATGATTTTCGAGACCAGGCGATCAGGAGTAAACCCATCGCATCCACGACCATTAAGGCTAAAAGGATTAAATTAAATGCCAGCCAAAGTTGAGTTAATACCAGAGCATATTTTTTAAGATTTTCAGGAAGTTGAATAGTATCTAAAGCCACACTCCAAAAAAGGGCGATGATAATTCCAGCTAAGGGCCGTTGAATTTGAAGTTCTAGAAAATGACCCCAAAAACGATTTTGAACTTGAGGCCAATTTTTAGGGATGGATTTTAAGCGTAAAATTAAAGCGCTTAAAAGAGGCTTTGCCGCCCAGCCTCCTGAAAAAATTAAAACAAGAGCTAACCATTTCCAATTGGGCATTACAAAAAATGTTTGTCCTAAGGTTTCCATATTTCCTCTTAAATCTAACTGATCTGATCTTTTGTCATTAAAACATACAAAATAATTCCGCCTAAAATAATACGATAGTAGCCGAACATGCTAAAACCATATTTTTGTAGTAATGAAATAAAAAACCGAATGGCCACCAAGGCAACAAAAAAAGCGACAACACTTGCAACCACTAAAAGTAAGACAGCATTCTCGGGCATGATCGGTGCGTCTTTCCACATTTTGAGTGTCTTATATAGGGCTGCGGCTCCTAATGTAGGAACAGCTAATAAAAATGAAAACTCAGCCGCTTCTTTCCGAGACATACCAAGCCCCATGCCACCAAGAAGAGTAGCCGCTGAGCGCGAAACTCCTGGAATCATAGCCAACGATTGAATAACTCCTAAGCTCAAGCATTGCTTTGTTGTTAAGACTTCCGCACTGACTCCGACTCGGTCGGCCGCAAAAATTTGGTCACTCGCAATAAGGGCTACTCCTCCTATAGCTAGTGACCAAGCCACAACATAGGGGCTTCCTAGAAGCAAATCGATCTGATGTCTTAAAAGAAAACCGATCATAGCCGTTGGTAAAAAAGCGAACATAATATTTTGAATTAGCTTTCGTGAAACTAAAAACCTTCGCCAATATAAAACCAGGACAGAAAGAATCGCTCCAAATTGAATGATAACTTCAAAGTTTTTTACAAACTCTTGTTTTTCAAGTCCCATCCAGGTGGAGGCTAAGACCATATGGCCTGTTGAAGAAATAGGAAGGTACTCCGTGATCCCTTCTATTATGGCAAGTATAACCGCTTCTAATAATGTCATGGTGGCTTTTATTGTTTTTTTCTTCTGACAAATTAGCAAGAAGCTTTAAAAGAAATGGGTCAAAATATTTGCAAAAAGAATTTGGTCGATTGTGTCATAAAGAATTCACTATTCTTTGTTAACTTTATCGGCCTATGATTTCAGCAACTATGGAGGGTTAAATGAATAAAATGATTATCTTAGGGGCGTTACTGATCGCTTCCCAAGCATTCGCGGGGCAATACTTGGTGAAATATAAAAGCGGATCAGCTTTAAAATCTTTGTCTTTACAAGCTCAGGACAGATCGCAATTTCGAATCACTGGCCAACATGATGTTGGAAGCCTAGTGAAAATCGATATTGCCTCTAAAAATGAAGCGCGAGTTCTGGCGTCTTTATTAGACCGTTCTGATATTGAATACGTGGTGCCAAATGCAAAAGTTTATGCATTCACAACGCCATTTCAGAGCTCTCAATTAAAAGATCAATGGGCCATCGGTAAAGTTCAGGCAGAAAAAGCTTGGCAGCGAGCTGGTAACAAAGGTCAGCGCAACGTCACTGTCGCCGTAATTGATACAGGTGTTGATTACAATCATGCCAGTCTTGCTCCGAATATGGTGCAGGGTTATGACTTTAAACAAAATGACAATGATCCAATGGATGTCACGGGAGCTCAGAACCCAGGACATGGAACTCATTGTGCTGGGGCCGTCGGTGGAACTGGATTAGTCGATGGTGGAATTATCGGGTTAAGTCCTGAAGTTTCGTTAATGCCAATTCGCTTCTTAGGTGAAGATGGATCTGGAGATCTTGAGTCAGCCATTAAAGCGATTGATTTTGCTATCGAAAAAAATGTGCAAGTGATCTCAGCTAGCTGGGGAGCGGCCATTCCGCGAAATCAAGCAACACCGCTTCTTGAAGCTATTAAGCGTGCTGATGATAAAGGTGTTATCTTTATTGCAGCGGCAGCCAATGATGGAAAAAATAATGATAATACTGAAGTTTTTCCTGCTAATTCTGGCTTACCAAACACAATCACAGTGGCAGCATCAAGCTCAAGTGATAGCAAGCCAAGCTGGAGTAATTACGGTAAAGCAACAGTGCATGTTTCTTCTCCAGGCGAAGACATTATGTCGACACTTCCTGGGAATAAGTACGGAAATCTTTCCGGAACATCAATGGCAACACCTCTGGTGGCTGGACTTGTCGCTTTTTTAAAGTCTCAAGATACAAGCTTATCGGGAGCTCAAGTTCGTGCGCTTTTGCAAACGACAGGAGCTAAAGTTTCAATCGAGACGGCTTGTAATTGTCGCGTTGATGCTTTTTCTGCCGTTGATCATTTATTAGGTAAAAAAATGTGGTTGGTTCCTGCCGCAGCAACGATTGAAGAGAATGCAACAATGAACCTTGCTGTGATGAACGGAAAAGCTCCTTTCACTATCACAAGTTCAAACCCTGCGATCTTAACAATTGATAACACCGGCGCTATCAAAGGTGTTTCTAAAGGAACTGTTGTGATCACAGTCAAAGATTCCGCAGGTTCAACAATGAACAGCTTGGATTATAATGTTGGTAAAACGGCTCCTCCAGATAACGGCGGCGGCGGTGGAGGCGGTGGAGCTTGTCCATTAGATCCAGCTATGTGCCAAATTATCTGCACGATCATGCCAAATCTTCCGTTCTGTCCAAAACCTTAATTGGAAATTGAATATTAAAAAGTAAAAAATGCGGTAACCCCTGCGTATTACGCAGGTTGACTGTGTGATCGGATTCGGCGTGCATAGGCTAATGGTGTTTCAAGCTTTTCGCCGTTAGCAGCTTTATGTAG
>JAYSSI010000056.1:0-60332 GCA_043720615.1 Pseudobdellovibrionaceae bacterium
CAAAGCCAAGCGCACGCTTGTTTTTTCAACATCTTGGGCTCGAACTTGTTGATCCCCCCACTGCGCAATCACATCTTTATCTGGGGGTGTTTTTTTAAACTCAATTTTTGCTTTTGGATTTAAAGCAAGGCCCCAAGATTTAGCCAGATCGCTGACGGACTTTGTAGGTTCTGGCAAATAAATATCTAATTCCGAAAGGCTTGCTTTTTGTGAAGCTGGCGCAAATTTTCGCAAGATATACTCAAGTTGAATCAAGCTTTCTTGATTTTTAAAGTCAGTATAAACCGGATTTTGGCTGATGATCTGTTCAGTGGTTACCGTATCGCCGTTGTAAGTGGCATAGATTTCGGGCTTATCTGATTTAGCAAATTCAAATTCAATGGGACTGCCGGGAAGTTTTAAAGTTTCTTTGCCACTCGAGCAAGCAGCTAAGGTTAAAAACAGGGCTGATAGGATTAATTTTATAAGCATAGGATTTCCTTTTTATAATTGAAATCCTATCAAAAAAAAGTCACCTCGTCGAAGATTTTTAAAAACCTCAGGCTAGATCAAGGTCCTGAATTTTTACTTCAAGTGGTTCATAAAAAACTGTAAAGTATGTCCACGTTCTAAAGCTTGGTTTTCTTTTTTCTGGCTGCCGTGGCCTTCATCAGCAAAAATTATTAACTGCGAAGCAATTTTTTTATTTTGTAAAGCCGCTTGAATTTGCAGAGCTTCTCCCACAGGCACTCTTGGATCGTTGGCCCCTTGAATGATCATTAAAGGAGCTTTAATTCGATCAATGTATGTAATTGGACTTAACTCTAGCAAAATATTTTTTTGTGTTTCCGGGTCCCCATACTCTGAAGTTCTTAGGATGCGGCGATAAGGGGCCGTGTTTTGTAGAAAAGTGACCAGATTGCTCATACCGACGTTAGCCACACCAGCATCATAGGCACCGGCAAAGCGGCTCATTGCCATCAGTGTTGAATACCCGCCATAACTTCCGCCCATAACGCCGACTTTGGGGATAACTCCACCATAAGCCCATTTTGTTTTAATAAACTTGGCTGCATCTTCAATATCAGTGATCACATTCAATCGTTTTTCACGATCATCTGAAGTCAGCCAAGATTTTCCATAACCTTCACTGCCGCGAACATTGGGTTCGACAAAAATAAATCCAGCATCGACAAAAAGCTGTAAATAGGGCGAAAATCCAGGAACACTCTGAGCTTCTGGTCCTCCATGAAAATGGACAACAACAGGACAAGTTTTATTCACACACTGGCTGGGTCTACGCACAAACATGGGAATCTGAACGGCATCTCGGGAAGGGTAGTATTCTAATTCAGAGGTAACGAATTTTTTAACATCCACTTCGGGAACGCTGGCTGTTACCCAAGTGGTCAGTTTCCCACTGCTAAAATTGTAAGAATAATTAGCTCTTGGCATTTTTGCATAAGACACGGCCAACATTAAATTTTTTCCGTCTTTAGAAAAAGCTCCTGCCACAACATGATCAGCGTCTTTAAATTCGGACAGTTTTATTTCAGAAAATTTAAACGCATCAAAAACTTTTAGTTTTGTATAACCGCCAACATTGATCTGATAAATAATTTTTGTTTTATCTTGGTCCATATTAAAACTTTCAACTTCACTTTTTATCGAAGGAGTAATTGGATCAAATTTTCCATTTTTTAATTTGTACAGTCTTGCGAACTCATCAAATTTAGGAGTTAAAACGATAAATTCACCAGGATTTTTAGAAAATGCCACATTGAATTCTTCTTTTTCATTTTGCCCAATAACTGGAATTAAACTTTTTGTTTTTGGATCAAATTCAAAATACTCGGAACTTCGTGATCCGGTGGCTTTGACCAACAAAAGATGACCATTTTTGTGGTGATCAGCAACAAACCATAATCCAGGCTGATCAAAAACAGTTTCTATTTTTTGCGTCGTTAAATTATAGCGATATATTACATTTGATTCAGGCTTTACATCATTGGCAGAAAAATACAGCCACTGCGAATCATCACTCACAAATGAAGTAGTGGTGCGAACTTTGGGCTTCATAAAAACTTTCAGTAAATCTCCACCTTGAGGAGATTGTAAAAAGATTCCAGGATTTTCCTGACCATTTTCATCTCTGGTTAAAACCAACCATTTTCCATCTGGCGTGATTTCTGTTAAAAAAGTCGCATCTTTTCCACCGGTCAACTGAACCGGAAAAGTATTTGGAGCATCTAAGCGCCACACATGGGTTTGTCCACTGACTTTCCAAGTAAAAAACAGCTGCTTGTTATTAGGATGAATCATTCCCAAACCAGGACTTAAAACATCCAAACTTTTTTTAATTTTGGTAAGCATGGCCTCAGGCAAAGCGGGTGGCGCAAATTTTTTAATTTCCCCAGCCGTGACTGATTCCCGTCCAAGACCTGCATAAGTGCTTTCGGATTGAACAGATTTCTGGGCACAAGCCATCAATCCAAAAAAAATAATCAGAGTTATAAATTTCATAAATTAAGCTCCAGAGTAGGGGTCAAGTCGATTGAGTTTCCATTGGGAAGGACATCCACACCCTTGTCAATCCTGCGGCCTTAGAATTAAGCCTTAAAAAATAAAATAATTACAAATTTGTCATACAGCTGTGGTCATAGCATCACAATATTTAGGACATTTTAGGATATAGTGAGTAGAACACAATAGTGCTAGTATAAATTAGGGGGACTTATGTACACTGAAGATGTCACGGTTGATTATCAAGGATTTAAACCAAATCAAAGTTTACTTAAGCACATGAAGTCGATGACGGATCATCTTTATTACGAGGCTCCCAGTGAATCTTGTATTAAAGCCTCTTTTTCTCGCGTGGGAAAAGTCGGATATATGGGTATGGTTAAAATCAACTCATCGGTTGGATCATTTGTCGCAAAAGCCTTGGGTGATGATTTGGACATACTAGGTGATAAATTATTTAAACAAGTCCGAGACCAACTTAAAGAGTGGAAGACAACTCGTTTTATGGAACCTTCTCTTGCCTGTGAACGCTACGGCAAGATTTTATAAATTAGAGTTAGACGTCTTTAGCTTGTAAATGTTTAAGCTGGCGCTTTGGAACTGATTGATGAGAAGGGGGCAAATCAGCCTCCTTTTTTTTATGCTCTGAAAAATCTTTTAAATAATTTGGCAGATCGCGCTTCACGGTGCCGCTGTAATCCTTCACTAAAATTATTTTAGCTTCGGCCGGATCCATTTGAAGATTTTGAGTTAAATAGATCCAAGCACTTTCAACCAATTTTAAAAGCGCAATACCATGGCCTTCAGGATGACGAGTCGATAAAAACTGTACAAATTCCATATAAAACCAAAAAAATGAAAGCTCTTTTTGCAAAGCTTGCTGCTGTAAAAATAAAATAAAATGGGAAAAATTTCCGCTGTTGGCGTACAGATCCCAAAACTTAGAAAATCGCACCATGCTTTGGATTTTTGAATAATCCATATCTTTTGTTTGCAAAATTTGAAAGGGCGGATGCTCTTGATAAACCATCTTAAATATTTGATCATGCCGAACAATGGGTGTGCCCTTAAGCCGCTTCAGTAGCCCCACCTGCACTTCATCAGGCCCACAGGCTAGCAAAGCATCAAAACCCTGACCAAAACTTTCTATGCTTTCCCCAGGTAAACCTACAATTAAATCAGCATGGGTGTGAACTCCAGAGTCCGATTTTAAGAAAGAAAAATTATCTTTTATTTTTGAATAATCTTGTCTTCGAGAAACATTTTTTGCCACTTCTGGATTCCAGGTCTGAATACCAATTTCAAATTGCAATGCGCCCGCAGGAAATTTTTGAATCAAATCTTTTAATTCATTAGGAAGCCTGTCAGGAACCAATTCAAAATGCATAAATAGGCCATAATGCATTCGTTTTAAGAAAAAAGTTAAAATGGCTTGGCTGGTTTTAGGGCTTAAATTAAAAGTGCGATCGACAAATTTAAACTGCCGAGCGCCGCGAAGAATCAGATTATCCATATCAGCTAAAAACTTTTCTAAAGGAAAGCTTCTAACGCTAGTATCTAGGGAAGACAGGCAATATTCACATTTGTAAGGACAACCCCGCGAGGCTTCAACATACATCACTCGATTTTTAATATCTGAATCTGAATATAATGAATAGGGCGAGGCAATGGTTGAAATATCTGGCAAGGGACCTTTAATTAATTTTTCTGGTATGACATGACCAGTTAAAATATTTTGGCAAAAGTCATAAAATAAAAAATCGGCTTCACCTTTGATTGTGTAATCAGCCCATTGATAAATTTCTTGTTTTTCAGTTTCATAACTGACTTCAGGTCCGCCAAGGACAAGCACTATATCAGGGCGCAATTTTTTTAATAAAATAACTAAATCTAAACTGGGCCTAGAGTTCCAAATATAAACTCCAAGGCCTACAATTTTTGGATTTAAGCGCAAAATATTTTCAGCAATAATTCGCACATCTTGAGCAATCGTAAATTCTAAAATTTGCGTGCGAGGTTGAAGGTCTTTCATATTAGCAAAAATATATCGCAAGCCAAAAGCCGCATGTTGGTAAGTTGAATTTAAAGTGACCAATAAAATATCTTTGTGTTCGGTCATGGGATTAAATTCCGTAAGGTATAAACTTGATGAATTTTTTGATCATGAAAATCATTAGGAATTGTTAAAGCGGTTATATCTTCGACCTTATATTCACTCAGTATTTCAGGAGATAATTTAAAATTTCTTTTATTGGTTGAAAAATAAAGCAGTCCATCGGGTTGAAGGCGTAGCATCGTTTGGCGGATCAAAGTCAATTGATCGCGCTCGACTTCAAAGGTCCCATCCATGCGTTTAGAATTCGAAAATGTGGGGGGATCTAAGTAAATTAAATCAAATCGATCCGTCACAGGTAAAAACAAATACTCCATCACATCAGATTGCAAAAATCTATGGGGCGCCATTGGCAGCTCATTCAGACTAAAATTATCCATCGTCCAGTCTAAATAAGTTTTAGACATATCAATGCTAGTTGTTTCTGCGCCGGCTTTTGCAGCCACCACACTAAAAGCTCCTGTGTAGCAAAAAAGATTAAGAAAACTTTTTCCCTGCGCAATTTTTGAAACTTTGTAACGTAAAGGTCTATGATCTAAAAAAAGACCCGTGTCCAAATAGTCATAAGGATTCACCCAAAAAGAACAATGGCCCTCTTTGACATGAAAGCGTCTTTTTGTTTCAGCAATTTTTTCGTATTGATTAACACCCTCTTGGCGCTCGCGTTTTTTTATAACGACTTGATCCGCTTCAACTTTAAAAAGTTTTTTTAAAGCTTCTAAAACCAAAGGCAGATGATTTTTATCTTTATCAATCCACTTATCGCTGCGGTCATAGACAACATAGATTTCCCCATACACATCCACAATAAATGGAAATTCCGGAATATCTCGGTCGTAAATGCGAAAAGCCTGGATCTGGTTTCGTTCAGACCAAGATTTCAGTTTTCGGTAGTTTTTTTCAAGACGGTTTTTAATCATCGACATAGCTGGCACTGGTTTAGACAATGTTAGCCCCTTGCGCCAGTGAAAACTCCATCACCTCGACCGGGTCTAGTTTTTACATTTTAAAGCTCGTTAAATAAGACCTCTTGGAAGACTCAAAATAGAGTGTCTCATTCTAAGATTTCCCCAGGTATTTCAAGGGTTTTCATTAACTTATAAACAATAAATTCCGATCTCAATCTATGGTTAGTTTCCCCTTAGGCCTACGTGCTAAACTTTACATAAAACCATGGGCCACTATTTCCATCGCAGTCCTCACTTTAGGTCTAAGCATAAAATCCCTGATGGGATTAGCACCCACAGAGCAATTTAAAGCCCAAGTTTTTGCAAAATACCAAGTTCACGAGCGCACTTACAAAGCCATGGGGATAAGCTGTAAAGCAAGTTTTGATGACTTTTCCTGCGATTTTCTAAATCGATATGTAAAAGCCGAGGACCTCGCTCGTCGAGAGCACATCCTTCAGCTGATTGAGCAGTTCGAAGCATTCGACCGAATCACAAAAGATAATTTAAAAAACTATATTAAAAATTTACCTGCAAAATTAAACGCTCAAAGTGCGCAACTGAGTCATTTAAAATCATTTAAAGAATACACTGTTGCCGTTCAAGCTGCTGAGCAGGAAATTGAGCAATATATTTCAGAAAAAAATATGCTGTCCAAAAATAATTTAAACTGGAAATCTTTTCCTCTTGCTCAGTTCATGCATAATAATTGGTGGACGCTTCTATCTAATCTTTTAATTTTGGGATTATTTGCGGGTTATCTTGAACAACGCGTGGGTCCTGTATTCTTAATTCTTATTTATTTCATTGGCGGTTCTGTAGCCACCGGTCTGCAAGCCAGTCTTCTGGGTCCCTATCAAACAACTGCGGGCGCTGCAGGGAATGTGATGGCAATGATTGGCGCTTATGCCTTTTTCTTTTTTAAAGAAAAAATTTATATCTCTAAAGATCTTGTAGCACCTGTCTGGCTATTTGCAGGATTGTTTGCTGTTCTAGGAAATATTTTTTACACTGATAAAAGCTTTAGCCTCAATTCTTTTTTACTAGCAAACTGGGCAGGCTTAGCGGCAGGACTTGTCTGTGGATTTATTGCTTCACTGATTGTATGGGTGCAAAAAGATTTTCTTTTTACTCACGAGCAAATTTTATTCTTTAATGCTAAAAAAACTTCTCAGCCCTTAAAAAAAATCAATTGGGCCTTGGCTGTCCTTGAAATAAATCCCTACAATTTTATAGCGGCGGAATATATTTTTAGAAGTCTTTTAAAATATAATGTCGAAGCTTTAAGTCTACCTAAACCTGCACTGACTAAAATTTGTCATTTGATTTTTCGCTTGATCAACCAAGAATTTCGAGTGAACCCAAAAGAAGCGTATGCCATTATTGGATTAATTCCTTTAGCTTGGAATTTTTCGGATCTCCCGATGCCAAGAATAAAAAAGCAAGATCTCAATAAAATTGGCTGCGATATACTTGAAAATGAGTGGTGTTTGGCGATACGACTTTATGATCTTTTTTTAAAACAAAATATTGATCAAGGCCTAACGGAATCAATTAAGCTAACAGTTCAAAAAATAATTTTAAATGCGGAAAGTCCCCTCAATCAAGAGTCCCATCAAAATGTTGAATGGCTTAGACGATATGTTATTTTTAATAGCCAAACCGTGCTGGGCCAAATGATTGGCGAAAAATACGCCGAAAAAACAGCAGCTTCAGCCTAAAACTACTTAATTTCGTGCGATAAAGGTCTTCGTGGCGCTCGAAAGTAATTTCTTGGCGAGAGGACTAATAAATCAGAAAGCCGACTCATATAAACACAAGCGTAGCGATCAATTTGATAAGCTAAATAACTCTCTTCATTTCCGGCTCGCATCAGCTGACCCCATTGCGGATTGTACAAAGACAATTGCTTTTTAATCAGCTGACTGATTTGACCGTCAATTTCAGAAATACTTTTTTGCAGGATATCGACTTGGGCTTCATCATACTGACCTTTTTCCACTCGCAAAGTCATCAGTCCGGTCAGCTCATCTTCAAAAGGTTCTTTTTTACGCATTAACAGTTCAATCTCATCATTGATGGGCTCGGCTTTTTTATTATTCGAGATTTCCCCTTCAAGCTCTTCAATCACCATGGCCGTGCGCCAGTTGCAGTCCTTTTTTAATCTTAAAATATCTCCGTAGATATGATCTCCGACATATAAAATATCATCGCCGTTAAGTCCTAAATCCGCTGTGAATTTTTTGGCATTTCCACCCTGATAAAGCCCCGGGCTTAATTTATCATCGATATTTGTCATCGTGCCATCCATCGGACTTACTTTAAGGTATTTATAATCTTCATAAAAATATTTTGGCTTTTGCGCCAAGGTGATAACAATTTCAAACAGCTCTAGCCAATTAGCATGATCTTTTAAAAAAGGATTGATGGCATAATCAAGCAATAATTTTGTGTAGTGATAATCTGAATTGGTCACGACAAATAATTTTTTGCCATGTTTTTTAAATTTTTCTAAACCATGCACCATTTCGGGATCTTTAATAATATATTGATCCAGGTTTCGCTTTACTTCTTCTTTCAAGCTGCCATCGCGGTGGGCTTCATCTAGGACAGCTAAAACATCGTCAGCAATTTGCGCATACTCTGGATATTTATGAGTAGAATCTGTATCTTTCAAATCCACAAGCTGCGCAAAAAGATTTGCCAGGGACATTGAGAAAAAAGTATCAATTGCCATGTAGTCACTGTTACT
The DNA here is from genome assembly GCA_043720615.1 of Pseudobdellovibrionaceae bacterium. Lineage (GTDB taxonomy): Bacteria > Bdellovibrionota > Bdellovibrionia > Bdellovibrionales > Bdellovibrionaceae > JAYWDA01. Next base: position 8,315 of record JAYSSI010000056.1, read on the forward strand.
TAAATCAATGTAAGTGCTTTGATATAATTTTTGGTGAGTTTTAAAATCCAATAATTGTTGGCCATGGTAAGAAGCTCGAATGGCAGCATAGCGATTGAGTTTTAATAAATTTCCTTTTTTGCGATCGATGACAAGGCCTCGAACAGCAAAGTTATAATCAAATTTAAGTTTTCGAATACTTTCTGGGTAACCATGACGAATCAATTTATCAATCATTTTAGAATGCGAAAGGCGCTCAAAATTTTCACTGTTATACCGGATCAGTGTATGATCCATATCAAGGCCAATGTGGCGAATTCTTTTAAGATTCAAGGTTCGATTAATATAAACTCTGCACTCACGATCCGGCATTGTATGTCTCCTGCGTCATTTCTTTAGAGGCAGAGATCAGTTTACACTACTCACCCCAGCAGCAGCAAGTCGAAGAATAATTTGCACTCAAGTCTTCAATCCAAGTAGGATGGGCGATGTCCATAGAACCCACCCTCAGTCCTGAGCAGCAGAAAGCCTTTCACGCTTTGCAGTCCGGCGAAAATATTTTTCTTACTGGCGGTGCGGGCTGCGGTAAAAGTTTTCTGATTCGCGAATTTATGCGTGACCTAGACCCTAAGAACTTTCCGATTTTAGCCTCGACAGGGACAGCGGCTGTTTTATTAGGTGGCAGAACTTTCCATAGTTTTTTTGGTTTAGGAATTATGGAAGGCGGCACTGATGCCACTTTTGAGCGAGCCTCAAAAGAACCCAAGATCATGGCCAGATTAAAGCGGATTGAAGGCTTTGTGATGGATGAAGTTTCTATGATTCCGGGCTCGGCCTTTCGAGTTGCGGAAGCTTTAACTCGTTTAGCCCGAAATAGCTCTTTGCCTTGGGGCGGAGCGCGAGTGATTGCCGTGGGTGATTTTTTGCAGTTGCCTCCGATCACGCAAGGTCGACAACGAGATTGGTCTTTTTTAGATTCTTCCTGGGAGCAAACCGGTTTTCAAAACGTGCGCTTACAAGTCAATCAACGCGTGGAAGACGGCGAGTACTTAAAAATTCTTGATGATTTGCGTTTAGGGCAAGTGACGGAAGAGGCCAAAGATTATTTGAATGGAAAATTAAAACCCCATGATGAAGAATCGCCAGGCACAAGATTATTTCCCTTAAGACGTCAGTCGGAAGAATATAACTTTAAAAAACTTCGCGAACTTCCCGATGAAGAAGTTCATATTGATTCGATCTATTTGGGAATTGAAAGATTCACTGACATATTAAAAAAATCAGCGCCCGTGCCCGAAAGACTCACGCTAAAAATCGGCTGTCAGGTGATGTTTGTGCAAAACGATCCCGGTCGTCGCTGGGTGAATGGCACAAAGGGTGAAGTGGTTGATATTTTGCCGGATAAAATAATTATTAAAAAATACGAAGGTCGCAATGTGACGGCTGACAAAAGCAGCTTTTCCATGATGGATGCCGAAGGAAAAGTCGTTGCCTCAGTGATTCAATTCCCTTTGATGCTTGCTTATGCCACCACGATTCATAAAAGCCAGGGTGCTACGCTTGATGAAATCTGGTGTGATCTTGCATCTTTATGGGAACCCGGCCAAGCCTATGTCGCCTTAAGCCGACTTCGCACAGGCTACGGGCTTCATTTGCTACGTTGGCAGCCACGCTCAGTGATTGCTGACCCTCAGGTCCTCCGCTTCTATCACGGATTAGACTCAGGGCTTGATTCCTTCGACGTAAGGGTTTAATTCATAATTCAATATTGAGGAGGCTTTCTTGGCTCAGATCACTGATCAAAATCCAATTGGTATTAACGGCGTCGATTTTATTGAATATACAGGCCCCGAAGCCAAAACCTTTGAAGTTTTATTTGCCCGCATGGGTTTTCGTAAAGTTTCAACGGCGCTGGAAAAAAACATAGAACTTTTCCGCCAAGGCCGAATTAATTTTATTCTTAATCAAGAGCCCGAAACTTTTGCAGCTGAATTTTCTAAACAACATGGCCCAAGCATTTGTTCGACGGGTTGGACTGTGGTTGATTCTGAGCACGCTTTAAAAACGGCCGTCTCGCGCGGAGCACGGGCCTACACGGGAACAGAATTAAAAAAAGGTGCGACGCTTTTTCCAGCCGTTTACGGTATTGGCGATTCCTTGATTTATTTTGTTGATGCTAAAAACCACCAAAAACTTTATCACGAAGTTTTTAAAATTAAAGAAGAAGACAACGCGCCTCCAGGAAATGGCTTGATCGAAGTGGATCACTTCACCAATAACGTTCCTAAAGGTGAAATGCAAAAATGGTGCGACTTTTATGAAAAAGTTTTTAATTTTCGCGAAACTAGATATTTTGATATCAAGGGAAAATCCACCGGATTAATTTCTAAAGTGATGCGTTCTCCTTGTGGAAAATTTTCGATTCCCATCAATGAACCTGGTGAAGGTAAAAATCAAATTCAAGAGTACTTGGATCAATATAAAGGTTCAGGAATTCAGCATTTGGCCATGACCACGGCAGATATTATCGAAACTCTTGAAACCATGAAAAGCAGTCAGATTGAATTTTTATCGCCGCCCCCAAATACTTATTATACCATGATGAAGCAGCGTCTGCCGCATGTGATTGAAGATCTCACTCGGCTTGAAGATAACGCCATTCTTGTCGATGGAGATGAAGAAGGATATTTACTGCAAATTTTTACTAAAAATATTATTGGGCCTATTTTTTTTGAATTGATCCAAAGAAAAAATCACTTTGGTTTCGGTGAAGGAAATTTTCAAGCCTTGTTTGATGCCATTGAACGAGATCAACAAGAGCGTGGCTACTTGTAAACCAAGGAGAACTTTATGTTTCATCATTACTCCCAAGGAAATCACACAACCCAAGGCCACAAAGGAATTCCTGAAGGCCATTTTGAAGAAGAACAAGGCCGCAAAGGATTTTATGGTCAAGTTTCACATTTGATCAAACCTCAACCCAGTACGCGTTGGGTGAATATTGAAGGTCCCTTAAAGCCACAGCTTTTTGATCTTGTCGAAATGCCGAAAAATTTTGGAGCTTGGCAAAAATTAATGTTTAACCAGGATCTTGCTGTTTATAATTTATGGCTGCAAAAAAATCCGGTTGATCAGTTGACGGCTTTAAGAAATGCAGATGGCGATACGCTTTATTTTTGCCACAAAGGTTCGGGCGATATTCTGACCGAATATGGATTGTTAAAATTTACTGCAGGTTCTTACATCAATATTCCAAAATGCGTTCATCACACGATGATTCCTTCTGATGACACTAATTTTTTAGTGATTGAATCCAAGACCAGTTCTTACATGGAACCAGATCGTGGCATGGCAGGAAAAAATGCTTTTTATGATCTTGAAGCTTTGGGAAAACCAGATCTTGCAGCCTTGCATGAAAAAATAAAAGAACTTGGTGCTCATATTTTAAAAATTGATGTGAAGCGCTTAGATCAAAAAACTGTTTTTACTTACAGTGAATCAGTTTACGACACGGTCGGGTGGAAAGGTGATATGTTCCCCTTCACATTGCACATCAATGATTTGATGCCAATGATTAGTCACCGAGTGCATTTGCCGCCTTCGATTCATACTACTTTTGTGGCCAAAGGTTTTGTTGTTTGTACTTTCTTACCAAGACCTTTAGAAACTGATTCCGATGCTTTAAAAGTTCCTTTTTATCATCAAAATATGGACTACGATGAAGTTCTTTTTTATCACGCAGGAAACTTTTTTAGCCGTGATAATTTACACGCGGGAATGATGACTCTTCATCCCGCCGGCTTTCCGCATGGTCCACATCCAAAAGCCGTCAAAGGTGTGGCCACAAAAACTCACACGGATGAAGTGGCTGTGATGATTGATACTTGGCAGCCTTTGCAAGTCGAACCGCAAACCAGCAAAGTGGAACTTTCGGAATACTGGAAATCATGGATGAACAAATAAAGTCCTCTGCCTTATCAGTGACTGAGGCCATGAAAATGGCCATCGCAGAAGCTTATAAAGGCACTCCCTTTGTCAGTCCCAATCCATCTGTTGGTTGTGTGATTCTTGATTCAAATAATCATTTTTTAAGTGCTGGCTATCATAAAATCTATGGTGGTCCTCATGCTGAAGTGAACGCCCTGGCCGGACTTTCAAAACAGCAGCTTAGCGGCGCCCATGTGATCGTCACGCTTGAGCCTTGCGCTCACGAAGGAAAAACCCCGTCATGCGCAAAAAACTTAGCCTCACTTCCAATTAAAAAAGTCACCTTTGGAATTCTTGATCCAAACCCATTGGTTGCAGGTCAAGGCGTTGAAATTCTAAAAAAAGCAGGCATCGAAGTTGAAGTTTTCAGCGGATTACAATCCGAGCTTGAGGAAGTTTGCGAAGTTTTTCTAATGAATCAGCGAAAAAATAAAATTTTTGTAGCGCTCAAAGTGGCCGTCAGTCTTGATGGGCAGATGGCTCTAAAAACAGGAGAAAGTCAGTGGATCACAGGCGAATGCGCTCGCGAACACTCACATTATCTGCGCTCCCGTTACGACGCTGTCATAGTGGGCGCTGGAACCATCAAACATGATAATCCGTCCTTAAATATCCGCCATTCTCATATCAAAAAAGAAAATAAAGTGATTATCTTAGATGTAAAAGCAACCCAGCTTAAAAACTTCTCTCAACTTAGATTAGCTCAAGTGCATGATTGGAAAAATATTTATTGGTGTGTCAGTGCAGACTCCGAAATTCCTCATTTCGAAAAAGGTCCTCAGATTATAAAAGTAAAAACCAATGAACATGGTTTTGAAATAAAACATTTGATGAGTGAACTTTGGAATCAAGGTTTAAGATCCGTGTACGTTGAAGGCGGTGCTCAGATATTTGCGGCTTTCATTCAAAGTGGTTGGGCACATCGACTTTACTTATACCAAGCCCCGCACTTAATCGGAGCCGGTGGCGGTCTTTCTTGGACAGAAAAAATATCTATCTCGCAAATGAAAGATCGTTTCGCGCTTAAAACTTTACGCTCTGAAAAAATCGGCGAAGACTTGTTTCTTACGGCCCGTTTCCTCGATTAAAGTCTGTGTTTTGGATGTAAAGCTTTGATTCGCCATATAATTTTTATATACAGCCCCACTCCAGATAAAAACCTAATGAACCTGACAGTAATGATTCACCGCGACATAAAGCTTTTTAAGAGCAGTCCTAGAAGCCTCATTCACTTTTTGTTAATATAGATCAATGAACGACGAAGGCAGTAAATCGGGAAGTAATTCCTCAAGTTCTCTGGTGAATAATTTAAAAACTGAGTGGTCATTATTTTGGAACAGTCTTTCTGGAGACTTTGTTGAAAGTGAGTCAGAAGCTCATTTGCAAGACCCTTTTAAGACAGGGAAAATTCAGGCCCTATCGCTTGAGCAAATTCGAGATATCACAAAGGCCCTTAGCAAAAACCGACGGCAAGTGAATCAAAAAATTGAATCTTTAAATAAAGAGATCGAACTTAATTCGGTCAAATTGGATTCTGTGCGACTGATGGGCATAGAAGATGATCAAATCATTTTTCGAATCAACGAGCTTTCCGATCAGGGACATTTGCTCACTCAAGAATTAACTAAAATTGATGAACGTTTAAAGCTAGTTCATCATACTGAAGAAGAAATTTTAAAAAACAATCAGCCGGCTTAAGGTTTTTCAATCGATTTATTTTTCCGCAACTGATTGTATTCAGAAAGTTTACGCAGGCTCTGCTGTAAAACTGTTTCTAGTATCATATATTCTTTGGGCGTTGGCGTATTTTGCAAAAGCATTCTTTTAAAAACTTTATATACATTCATTTTACGTGCGCTTAAATTATAGCCCATTTCTTCAAGCCAAAGTTTAAGAGTTTGCTCTGGAAATAGACCAGAAAGCTCATCATATTTTTTGGCATCGAGCTGTGAGCCCTCAAGCTTCGCTTTTTCGCCGCCCCAAGTTTGGCGAGTGATAAATAAGGCTAACAGGACAGCTTGGGCTAAATTCAAACTGGTATTGTCACCATAAGTCGGAATTGAGCAGCAAAAATGAGTGAGATCTATATCCTCAGAACTTAATCCCCAATCCTCTGGTCCAAAAATAAGATGAACAACCACCGGCGCATCTTTTGTCGTTAAATCATCTGAGTCTTCAAAAAATGGCGATGATAAATTTATTTTTTTTAAGGTTTCGGCTAAGTCCTGAGCTTTTCTGCCCCGACCATCCCTTGCCGTCAGAGATAAGCGCAAGCTGTTGGGTTCGCTGGCGTAAAATTCTGTAAAGCTTTTGTAAACCACTCGATTTTGTAAGCCTTGCTGGCCATTGGCTGCAGATTGATGGGCCTCTAAAGTAATTTCGCATTTTGGATCAATTAGGATTAAATGATGAAAACCCATATTAGCCATGGCTCGTGAGGCCGCACCAATATTTCGTTCATAAATAGTGCGAACTAAAACCACTCGCAATTCAAAAGGTTTTTTTGTCATGGGTTCACACTGGAAGGAGCTTCTTTTAACGCCAGCAGAAGACCATCTTGTATGGTTTCAGCTTTTTCGGGATATTTTATTTTTAAATTCTGAATCTCATTTTTTAATATTTTTTGGAAATTCATATCAATATTTTTATTGATCGCAATCTCAAGCATTTCTAAAACCAAAAGCCAATCGTTAGAAAAATCCTTTTGCTGTAATTCAAAAAGACTTGTTAAAGCTGGAAGTAATTTTGGTAAAGACCCACTTTGCTCGCGCAAATCACGAACTTTTTGATAAATGTCATAACGATGTAAAGTGGCCTGATCGCTTTTTTTTGCGGGGACTTGTGCCACTATAAAATCTTCTGAATCACCATACATTTCTCGGTCAGCAGCGCCTCCAAATACAGATATGACTTGCGAACCTAGGGCAATGTCAAAAACTCCCCAAGAAGGTTCAAATAAAACTCGGCCGTTAAATTCAGCTCGTGCATCTAACATTTTTAGAATTAAAGTTTTCCCATTTTGAAAATAGCGACTTTTGACAACACCAGTGATGATCACGCCGCTTTGATATTTTAAAATAACAACATTAGAATTTTTTGAATCACTAGAATCAAATTCAATTCCCAATGTCGCCCATTGTTCGTTGCTTAAATCACAAGGTGATGTGTTAGGGAATGCTTTCAAAAACCCGACAGATGTACCAAAGCCGTGACTATGATACCTGCGATGGTGTCCTGGAATCTCTTGATCTGCAAAGGCCAGCTGACTGGGGCCAGTCAGGCGAAGATAGCAAAGCTCTTTTGTTGAACTTACGATCGCTTCAGTGATTTCGCCGGAGATTTGCAGTCCCGAATCAAGTTGAGCTGTATTAACGGATTTTGCTTCAATGGCTTTTTGTAATCCCTTAAGCCCACCCATTTTATAAGCCATTTGATCGGCAAACTCTTCAAGCACAATGGAGAGATGTTGAAAGTCAGGTGTCACAAAAAGTTGAGGTTGCGGTTCGGTGATATCGTAACCTTGTTTGACACAATCTAAGGTCAGAGGTATTTTTTTAACTTTTTCACTCAAACACCATTTTGATTCACCCACCGAGGAAAGTAACCCGGCGCCAAATAATTTTGGATTATCTAATGGACCTATCAAGCCATACTCCGCTGTCCACCAATTCATTCGCGACAGCAAGGAGGCCTCAGAAATATTTGTGATACGACTAGAAACTTCGGCTAACTTTTTTTCAGCTTTAGTAATCTCAAGCTCAGTCGTCTCGGAATTTTCTTTTAAATCTGACAAGTGACGAATGGCTTCGTACATCTCTAAATCTTGCGAACTGATAATTGATTTTTTAGCAACCTGGGCATATTTTTTTAAGTAAGCCGCAAATTCTGAATTGATCAGAATGGGAGCATGCCCAGCGGCCTCATGAACAATATCAGGTGCCGGTGTGTAAAGAAGATGATCTAAAGATCTAATATCGGAAGCGACTGGTAAAACTCCCAAAGACTGTAACTCCATAAATGCCGCCGGCGGAATAAAGCCGCTGACAGGAATGGCGCACCAACCAAACTTGGATAACTTTTCGCTGATTTCAGAAATTTTAGGAATTCTTTCGACTTCAATACCAGTTTTTTTTAAGCCCTCAAGGTAACTTGTATGAGCGTGCTGACTTAAAAAAGATTTTAACTGTCTTAAAATAAATCGCCATACCGCTTGATCCACTGGCGAATATTTTTCGTAGTGTTGCTCGACGACATATTTTTTTAAATGACTGGGCAGATTTTGCATATCTATGACGGTCCTTTAAAGAAACGGGTCTTCTTGGGTCAGATAGTTTTTAACATAGTCATCAACAGCTTTTTCAAGGCTCCATTGGGGCTGACTAAGGCCTTGATGCGCCCATTTGTCCATTTTGGCTTGAGTGTAATACTGATATTGCTCTCGAATATTTTCGGGCACTTCTAGCCAACGAATTTTTAATGGTTTTTCTAGTGCATTAAAAATAGCACCAGCCAGCGCCAACCAAGTGCGAGCTTTGCCAAAACCCATATTATAAATTCCATTTTCAGGTTTTTTATCCATAAGATCAGCCATCCAACGAGTGACATCTTTAATATAAACAAAATCACGTAGTTGTTCGCCATTTTTATATTCAGGATTATGGGACATAAATAGCCCTAAATCAGAATCTTTTTTAATTTGATTAAAAGCTTTAAACGCGACACTGGCCATGCTTTCTTTAAAATACTCTTGCGGTCCAAAAACATTAAAAAATTTCAGACCATACCAGTGCGGCGGCGTGCGCTTTTGTTTTAATGCCCAACGATCCATTTGTACTTTGGATTCCCCGTAAAGATTGAGTGGTTTTAAACTTTCAGGATCTGTTGTGTCGTCAAAACCCAATTCACCGGCGCCATAAGTGGCAGCACTTGAAGCATAGATCACATTCACTTTATGTTCGGCACTCCATTGAAATATTTTTTTTGAATACTCAAAATTATTTTCTTTTAAAAATTCCCAGTCAGTTTCAGTTGTGCTGGAACAGGCCCCCATGTGGATGATCCATTTTGTTTTTCTGGAATCAAAAGAAAGCAAATAAGGCCACAGCTCATCTTTGGACATAAATTCCGTGTACTTTAATTTTTTAAGCAGATCTCTTTCTTCTAAAGGAATTGTATCAACACAAATAATATCAGTGATGCCTTTTTGGTTCAGTTCCCAAACCATCGCACTACCAATAAAACCGTTAGCCCCAGTAATAATAATCATGCAGGAAGAGTAGTCAAAAGTTGCCTTAAACTCAAGAACCCAATATGACACTGGCTTTAAAGGCAATATTTCCAAGAACTAGGATTCTTCCTGTTAGGGGGAAGTGGGAGATCAGCGTTTCATACTTAATTGGAAGTAGGACGGGGAGATTATCGTTTTTTAATAGGAGGTTGCTTCTCCCGCTATTGCAGCACCATATTTCGAGCCAATAGCAGATTATGAGTCCGGCAAAGGAGCTGCAAATTATCTATCGAATTAGCACCTCCCCAAGAAACTGGAGTGATATGATCAATCTGAACTTGAAACTTCGAACCACACCGATTTCCACCAGGGGTCTGATATTGACAACAGCCATCGGCGTTAGCGAAGATTTTTCTTTTAAGATCAGCTGATAAATAGCGACGCTTGGAAGTTGATCCCATTAAAGAATTAGATAATCTAACCTCCGTAGCGGATGTAGATCTAGATTTTATCGATTTATCTTTCGTCCTAACTTTAGATTGATTGAGCTTTGAAGCTAAAACAGAAATCACATCAGCCCATGAACCGCTGTGGGCAATGTGAGAAAGTAAACTTTTTGCTTTCTTAAGTTCTTCGAATTGCTCTTTTGTAAAAGTAATTTCTAGCCTTACTGATTCGTCTTTTTGTGGTCTAACAATTTCTTGGATTTTAACTGGCATATCGAACTCTTGAGCTAAAACTTGCCGTGTTTCAAAACTGTTACAGTTTTTAAGGCTATCTAGAATTTCCTGAGTTCTTAATTCAGAAACGACCTCACCTTTTTTTGCTTCTGACTCTAAACATTTTTGCAGCTGTACGGCCTGTGACAAATTTAAAGTTCCTGACTTAAGCCGATTGGCCACTTCGGGAACGGCCCTTAAAAGTTTTGCGGCATCAATCCGGCGCAAGGCCGAAGATTCAGAATAACCATATTTTTTAATCATCATCGAATACATGCTATCAAAGCCAAGATCAGCATAAAGTCTGCGATTCATTATTTCTAAAATATGAGTTAAAACTAGGTGCATAATCTTACGTTCAGTTTGAACCAGATTTTCTGTTCTAAAAAGCAGCTCATCATTAGAAATATATTTTAGATTTATAGACGCATCACTTAAGCATAAATCTAACTTAGGCGAAGTTGATTTCTTAGGATAAACTACTGAGCTTTCACCAGTTACAATTGACTTCAATTCACTAAAATTTGATCTAGTTTCACTTAAATTTAATTGCATTTCGCTCTCCCTTTTTAAAACTAAAAAGAACATACCATGGAATTTTCGAGCTTAATTTTAGGATTTTTATTCTGTTTTAATTATTAAAAAGGTTAAAAATATACTGCCTAGATTAACTGCAAATGGCTTCTGCAAAGCTAAGAAATATTTAACATTCCCGGGATTAGACTTTTCAAAATATTTAAACATAGTTTAATTGAGAGCTACAAAAACTACCCGCAAGAAGTATTTTTATCGCCTACAAAATATTTAATAAAGTAACGCAAAGCTTAACCGCTTTGGAGCTAAGTTTGAGCTTTACCCCGTTTTTAGTACCAGTGAATAATTTTTCTAATCTAACAAGTTTGATACTTGTGAACCTGCAAGCAGTGCAGCCAGATGACCGGGGCTCCCAATATCAAGTGCAGCCAAGTTGACCCTGGTCCGCAATATCTTAAGTGAAATTCTGCAAGGTGGCCTCGGCGGGCCCACCACCACCGTCAGCTCCGTAAGCAAAGGTAAAATTATTTCAATGAAACCACTCCCAAGATTATCCAGTTCGTGTTCACCGGGCATGGGCCTTGCTGTGTCCTAGCATTGGATAGGGGTGTGGAGTGGGGAATAACAATCCAAGCATAAATTCAATGAAACCAAGAATTAAGCTCCTTTCGATGCTTATTTTTCTGGTCATTTTAGGCTCTGCAACGACCCTCTCTCGCGAGCCTGGATTATTTTTAAAAGTGAAAACTTTTGAGAAATATTGGGCCGAAACGGGTCTGAAAGCAGCTGATCTTGAGGACTTAGTGCAAGACTATTCTTGTACAAGTTCACTGCGGTACTTTCTAGCTTGTGCAAATGCGACGACAGCTTTACTGCACAGAAGTGATCTGGCCTTGGTTCGTGAAAAAGACACTTTAAAGACGATACTGCTGACTTCAAACCGAGATCTTTCTGAACGTCAAATGCTTGAGCCTTGGCGTAAATTTTATCTTTCTGATCCAAAGACCGCAAAAAAACTCAGTTTTTTAAAAGTCATCCAAGCCCATATAGCGATATTAAATTCTGACCAAGAGGCAACAATCGCTGCAGGATTAAATGGTTTTCTTTCGATTTTTAAAGACCCGCATACTTATATTATGCCACTGGATTATTTTTATCAGGTGATAGCCAAGGCTTCGCCAAAATCAAAATCTATCGGGCTGGTGATTTCAAGAACAGCTAATAATTATTTTATTCGTAAGATTTATCAAAAATCTCCAGCCGCAGAAGCAGGATTAAAAAAAGGTGATTTTTTACTAGCGATCAATGACAAAGATATTTCAAAACTAACTTACGGACATGTGAATGATTTAATTCGTGCCGAGCAAGCGACCGTGCAATTAAAGATTTTAAGAGGGCAAAAGATTTTTGATATCACTGTTACAAAGCGAGAAGTTGAACTTTCCTCGGTGACTGCTGAAGTTTTAAAGCGAAGCCGACCCGTAGGTCTACTTTCAATTAATAAATTTTCAAAAGACAGCTGTGAGCTGACAGAAAAAGCAATCAAAGGATTGATGGCTTCAAATATTGAAGGGCTTATCTTAGATCTTCGAGACAACTCTGGCGGTCAGATCGAAGAAGCGGCTTGTATTGCAGGTTTGTTTTTAGGTCCCAAGAAAAAACTTTTTCATCTGCAATTTTTTGATGACTCAAGAGAACGTGAAGAAGTTTACAGTCAAAAACCCTTACTATATGGCGCGGCTCTTGCGATTCTCATCAACAGGGGCTCGGCTTCGGCGTCCGAGCTTTTAGCTGGAGCCTTAAGAGACTACGGCCGAGCCCTGCTGATTGGTGAAACTACTTTCGGAAAAGGGACCTTCCAAGAAGGTGAAGTCTGGAATCTCAACTCACGAATCGGACTTTTTTCGAGTAAAGGTTTTTATATTTTGCCTTCTGGATTTTCGCCACAAATGTATGGGCTAAAGCCTGATATCGAAGTGCAATTTGTCAATGACACCCAACCCAGGGAAGCGGATCAATATATTTATGCCCTTTATCCACCTAGCGGTCCACATATGGCTCTAAAAAGTTCAGCCACTAAAACTCTGTGCCCGCCAGTGAAAGGCTTATCCACTGAAGACAATCAATTGATGAAAGCCGAACAAGCCTTATTTTGCACCGAGCCTTTAGCAGGAGTCTCTTTTGATAACGACGAATCTTTTTAAGTCGCATTTTATTCCTTCAAAAAGCCCATCAAAGAAATTGATGGTGGTTTTGCATGGTAAAGGCGATAGCTTGCGACCTTTTAAAAAATTCAATCAAGAGCTTGAACTCAACGATATTAATTATCTCTTACTAAATGCTCCTAAAAAATTTCTTGATGGATACTCGTGGTACGGCGAACCGCCTTATCTTAAGCAAGGAGTTATTCGAATTCGCGAAAAGCTTTTACTGCTTTTGACCGAGCTTGAAGCGCAAGGTTGGAAAAGTGAAAATATTTTTTTACTGGGATTTTCGCAAGGCTGCTTAGTCAGTGCGGATTTGGCTTTGCATTGGCCAAAAAGTTTGGGCGGAGTTATTGGCGTTAGCGGTTATTTTGAATTTTTCCCTTATTGGAAAACCAGGCTGACTCCAAAGGTGCGAAAAACTCCGTGGCTTTTTACTCACGGACATCAGGATGATATATTGCCGCTTAAAAAAACCCGTGAAGGGGCCTTTAAATTAAAATCAGCAGGCTTTAACGTCAATTGGGTCGAGCTTGATAAAGAGCACAATTTTATTGATGAAGATTATCCGCTGATTAAAAACTGGGTCAAAACTCAGATGGTTTCGCGATTTTCTAAAACAATCCCAAGAATGCGTTCGTAAAGATCATTGGCGCTGGGCGTGCCTTCGCCACCCTTGTAAAACCGGCTGTGAGTCATCTCGGGGAATCCCACGTGACTTAACACCAAACGATCAATCAACTTTTGAACTTGCCTTGGCGGAAGTCCTTTTCGTTGCGAGAGCATAATTTCTTCAACAATTCCAATCAGGGCATTTCCCGTAATGCGATTGTCAGAATTTAAACAAACCGCTCGCTCAGAAATTTCATTCAAAGTTCGATCTAGTTTTCTGCGACCACTGGCCACTTTGACCATTTCTTTAAAAATATTTTGGAAGCGTTGAATATGTATTTTTTGTTGCTCTGTCATTTGCATATCATGGGGCTTTGCATAGCAGGAAAGAATCAGTTGAAAAAACTTTTCTTCACTCATCATGGCATCGCTTAGATTTTTTTCACTTTGCAAACGATTGAGCAAAAACTTTGGCAATTCGCGAAGTAAAACACGCATATTAAAAAGAGGCGGGTGATTCACGCCATCAGCCACTTTTTGCTGAGAGCCACTGATCTTTGCACGCTCAAAATAGCTATAAACTTTATCGAACTGCTGAAACATCTCTGGGTGTAAATCTAAAATCAAAGATCTTCCCACTTGCGAAAAGCCCATGCGGTAAAGCAGTCGTTCAGAGCGTTTTCGTTTAAAAATAGGATTAAATTTTTGCACAATGGGGTGATTGGAAAAATCCCTGAGGGGTTTTTTCCTTTTAGTTTTTAAGTAATCAGCCATTTGCACAAAAACCTGGACCATCAGCCGGGCTTTCAATCTTTGTTCATTTAAATTGGTCGAAAATCTTTCAATATCATCATAACGATAACTATCATGGCGAAGGCCAAACTGTCTGACGCTGCCATAATCAATAATTCCAGCATCTGCTAAAACATTGTCGCCATCCCAATCAAGCCAAGCAAATATATAATCTGTATCAAGCGTTGCGGTGAAAGTCGCAAAGCCTTCACAAATTTTTTCACAAAGCTCATCGTATTTGTTGGCGCCTTTAGTAAAGGCCCAGGCTTTATTTTCAATCTGTCGCTGAATAAAATAATCTGTCGCCGCCTGAAGTTCTTTATGTCGTTCTTGTTTTAAATATAAAAATAAATGCGCAGGTCTTAACAAATTAGGAGCAGCTCTGACACCAATCCCCATGCCTTTACCAAGATCAATCACACAAAGAACTCTCTCGGTATTAACGCCTTGTAAATGCATTGATTCAGCTAATATGGCTGCCCCAAATAACTCATCAAGTTCGGCTTGGCCACAGCCATACCCAAATTGTGTGCCTCCAGTTTTAAGCGGGCGGTTGGCTTCAACAGCCCCAGGAGCTAGGCATGTGACACCCGTTCCACGACTTGAAACATCCCAACGTGTACCTTTGCTGACAACAGTGCCATTCCATATACCGCGGCCATCACCAGAAGTTTTACCCTGCTTGTTGGAATGCTGAAGTTGCAGATAGCGTGTTGCCATGTACTTATGGGTTTTAATCGTCTCGAGCTTAATTTTTCGTTTTGTCAGTTCATCGTATTCGTTAATGATTTGAATGGAAAAAGTTTGAATGATTTTTTTTTCTAGCTCAGCACTTAGGACATGGGGATGATCACTTGAAATTAATCCCATCTCTTTGGCTAAAACAAAATTAAAGTAAACAACTTTTCCAATACCAAGTTCGCGAACCGAGTAAGAGACAAATCCTTCGGGAACAACTTTCATCCAAGGATGAGTTCCATCCAGCTGGTCAAAAGATTCATAGAAAGTTTTGCGGTTCACAGCGTACTTGGCGGACATCGTTTGCGATAATCTCCTTAAGGACTGTATATCTACAGTACCTTCATCTATCGGTAAGACGGGCAAAGATTTTAAGAAATCAGGTGATATATAAGTGAATTCTGGATTTTGGTCTCAATATAAGACTCAAAAGTCTTACAAAGTTTTTCAGTGTCCCTCACTCGGGAGTATAGAGTTACTATATCCAATTTTAATATTGAAAAATGATATTGGCCAATGATATGCTAAGTCCATGTATAATCGATTGATTTTGGACACATTAAACCGCTATTTACACTCATTTCCGGCTGTTGTTCTTAGTGGTGCGCGCCAAGTGGGGAAAACGACTTTATTAAAAACTGTATTGGGAAAATCCCATCGCTATGTCCTTTTGGAGGACCCTGACGTGCGCGCCCATGCCCTTGACGATCCTCGTGGATTTCTAGAGCAGTATAAAGCGCCGGTCATCTTTGACGAGTTTCAGTATGCACCTGAGCTTCTAAGTTATCTCCAAGGTATCATCGATCAAAATCGCCACCTTAAGGGTCAATACGTACTCACGGGTTCACAGAGTTTCGAGATGATGGCCCAAGTGACACAATCGCTGGCGGGAAGGGCGGGAATATTAACTCTCTATGGTTTGTGTTCAGCAGAGTGCCCTCCGATGCACACGTCATGGCAAAATGAAGAGCTAGCAAGAGCTATTTTTCGCGGTGCCTATCCTGAACTTTGGGGACAAATGGAAATCTCACCGACAGATTGGTTTGGCAGCTATCTGAGAACTTACATTGAGCGGGACTTACGCAACCTCACGCAAATTGGAGATCTTGCAACTTTCGAGAGGTTTGTGCGTCTTTGTGCGATCAGAACTGGTCAACTTCTAAATGTCAGCGAGCTAGGTCGGGATGCCGGAGTTTCGCATTCGACCGCTCAACGCTGGCTCTCCGTTTTAGAGCGTGCTTATATTGTCCATTTAATTCAGCCCTTCCATGAGAATTTGAGCTCGCGAATAAAGAAATCTTCGAAGCTCTTTTTTTTGGATACAGGTTTAGCTGCATTTTTAATGGGATTTAAATCACCCTCATCAATGTTTGGATCACCGCAATGGGGAGCTCTTTTTGAAACCTGGGTGATTGCTGAATGGATCAAGAAAAACGCCGGTCAAGGGGTGCTGCCAGAACACTGTTTCTTAGAATCCAAAACTGGTGTCGGAGTTGATCTCATGGTGCATAAGCAGCAAAAATGGGATCTCTTTGAAATTAAAACTACCAAAACAGTCACGGAGACTTCGCTGCACCAGATTCAAAAAACAGCAGTTATGCTGGGAAAGCGCGTGGGAAGCCAAGCGCTAGTTGCACCAGTGCTCGAGAAAAAAAATCTAAAGGGAATCCAAATAATGCCTTGGCAGGAAATTTGACGATGTTTTTTAAAAATCTTTGCATAGAACCGCTCTTATCGCGAGACTTTCGTTAAGTCTTAAGACTGGTACCGACGTTGCCGAAATCAAGCGGCTCCATCCCGGCCTGAGGGTCGACTTTCTAGATAAAGTGTATCTGGGCAAATGTCTTGCTCATTAGGCCATGAAAGTGTGCCATCGATCACTTTAGCTTGGCTAAAATAATTCAAGTTTTTGAGTTCTGTGAAAAAACCAAAATCAAGATATGGCTTAAGGTCAAAAATACGAATTTCATTATTAGTGAATTTAATTTCTAGTTCAAAATTTGCTAGTGGAAGCACCCCTAAAGGACGTGGGTTCATATAGAGCCTCTTTTTATTTTAAGGGGTCAATCTTAAATAGCGGACTCCCTTATCCATGTCCCACTTATCAGCTAATGCGTTGAATCTTTTTTTACCAATGAGTTGAAAAAGAGATTTTCCCTTGTGATGCTGTCTCATGTTGTCGGCCTTTCTTGGCTTTGATTGTTGTTCGCACAAAAATTAAAACAACCAAGCGAAGGTCTGGCAACTACTTGTTTTTATTCCAAATTAAACCGGTCAGCAGTGAATCGGCACGAAAAATCCCTTTTAATTTCAATCGGTTAAGCCTAGATAAGCCCATGTTATAGTGCTATAAGAAAGTGAGGTCTAAAATGGATACACCATTAAAGTATTTAAAAAAAGGTTCTGTTGCAAAATTCAAAGAGCTTTTCAACAAGGTAAAGCAAACGCCGCTAACTCCCGAACAACGCGAGGAGATTCTGGACGTTTTCAAAAAGAAAGAAAAGCCCGAGGCTGTGGAGCAAATTAAACCGAAAAAAATTGCAAAGCCAGATCAAGATATTGGAGTTTAAGCGATTGATAAAAAGATTTTCTGAGCTGCCGTCTTTTCTAAAACAAAGTAATCCCTCTGGATGCTTTATCGACACCTCGATTTTGGTGTCTGCCACTTATGATCTTGACCTGTTTCACGATGTGGCAGGAGAGGCTTTTGATTTTATTGCGGAGTCTACACGCCACCGTTTACAAACATCAATGTACGAGCAGAATTTCTTGAGCATCAAAGACGCATTTTAATTGCCGAGTGCTTGGTAGATTTTTTAGAAGATTTTAGCCAAGAACTCGACGAGCGCTTGCTTTTTAAATTGCAATCTCACCGCACCCTTTATCGAAGACGAATTGTGGAAAAAAAATCTGTAAAAATGGACGTGAATCAAATTAAAGTTTGGCGCGGTCTTTTATCTGGTTTTAGCTCTACAAATGGCAATGGCTGGGATGTTTTTTGTAAGAATTATTTTTATCAAAAAATCACGCCGCTATGGTCATGGGTTGTCGAAACTTTTGATATGAATTTTATTTCTATTCGCTCCAATGATGAAAACAAATTTTTAAATTCCATCCCTCATTGGGAAGAAGTTGTCGCAATCATAGGTCGTAATGGTATTGGCTCTGGTGATGCAATGATTTTAAATATGTTTTTGTGTTCAAAAATTCCCATTCTAATCACTGCCGATTTAGAAATGGCAGAGGTCGCTTTAAAGGAATCCAATGGGGCCAAAACAATTTTCATTCCTGACCCAAAATCAGATCAGCCAGACGCAGAGCCTACGAGCTAAAAAATCACGCCCCCGACACCAGCCATCTCTTTTTCTTAGGATCCATGAATAAGTCCGAGCCCAAGAAACTCATCAATGACTAGTTTCACTTTTGAGAACCAAAAATATCGCTACGCTTAAACAAACTTGCCTTATTTTAAGACTTAATTCGCACATACATACATAGGCCGATACCGACATTTCCGTTAGAGTGGATACGCATTTTTTCACAAGGCATTAAATAATGCCTTGGCAGGAAATTTGACGATGTTTTTTAAAAATCTTGACTATATAGATTCAATGATTCAATATAGTCAAATATTTGGATTGAAAGGGATTTTTTAATAAATTGGGACCCAAAAAAAAGCTTAGAAGCTATTTTAATCCGTGGTCCTAGGCAAATTGGAAAAACCTCGATGCTTCTTAAGATGGAGCCTCTTACGAAATCAAAACTTTTTTTGGATGACCCCAACGAGCGTGATCGCGCCATTCTTGATCCTGAGTTTGTACTTTCGCAACTTAAACTTCCTGTGCTGATCGATGAAATTCAGCGCGCTCCGGAGCTTCTTTTTTCAATCAAAAAAAATATTGATCAACAACGTCGTCATCGGCTTGAAACTAATGTTGATACATTGCCTGCGTCCTTTAGAATCACAGGATCAAATCAAACTGAAATTGATCGCAGTCTTAAGGAAACACTTGCAGGGCGTGTCAGTCTTTTTCGTATTCATGGTCTTTCAACCCATGAACTTTGGAGTCATGATTCAAAAATAGATCTCAAAAATATTTTATTTCGGGGTGGTTTTCCAGAACTGTGGGTGCGTCCAGAGCTCGATCCCATTGCATTTTTGAATGACTATATTTCAACTTTTATCGAGAATGACATCGCACGAACCGCAGGCGTTGAAAAACTTAATGCTTTTACGACCATGCTTCGTTTGCTGGCAGCTCGAGTGGGTGAACTCCTTAATTATGAGTCATTGGGAAATGATGCCAACGTGACAGGAAAATCTGTTAAGGACTGGATTTCTCTGCTTGAAAATAATGGAATTATTTATATTTTGAAGCCCTATCACTCAAATTTAAACAAGCGTCTAATAAAAATGCCCAAAGCTTATTTTATAGATAGTGGTCTCTGTGTGCGGCTGCAATCACATCAAGAAAAGGAATCAATTCTTAGCATCCCTCAGGCGGGCCATTTGTTTGAAAACTTGGTAATTTCTGAAGCTTTAAAAACAAAAGATCACTTTGGAAAAACATGGGATATGCATTATTGGCGAACAAAAGAAAAAGAAGAAATCGACCTGATTGTTGAGTCTGATAAAATAATGACGCTGATTCAAATTAAACTTGGTTCTTCAAAAGGTGGAGAATTCAAAATTCCCGCCACTCTTGAGGCCAGTGGTAAAAAAATTCGACGTGCTTTTATTACAGCGATTGGTAACAGAAAGATGCACAAGGAAGGAATTGATATTCTGCCACTCAGGGATTTTTGCGACTATTTGTTGGAAGGTCAGTAATGTGAACAGACGGGCAAAGAGTTTGCTGAAAGAGCATTTGCAATTTTTAAAATAGTGGCTGTGTCTGGGTCGACACGCCACTATTACATGAACTAATGATTGTTTAGCACTGACCGGCATTAACCTTAACGATAAGTTGATCAATCAAATTGATTAACTCTGTACGAGCTGGGCCAATTTTCAGCCAATCCCTAATACGTGATTTAATTTCTCCAAGCTGATATAAAAGTTGGGCCGGGGATGAGTTCGTCGATAAAAGCAGTTGAAACTCTGCCACTTCTTGTTTAAGTCTGGCTTGTTTTTTAGAAATATTAAGCCTTGGGAACTTAAAATCGCTGGCTGTTAAGGCCGAAACTCCATCGTAAAGCTTTTGCGCTACTTGTGGGCAGCTGGGTGCTGCCACCGCCTGAATAATCGAAAAATTATCGATTCCAAAGTTTGTTCCACCGTCACGAATTATAACGGTGGTGATTGGATTTCCTGCCGTTGTTACTGATAATAAGGCATTGGTCGCATCGGAGGCCAAAGTACTTTGCCCCACAAGAGCGCCTAATGAGTCATATGCGAATATGCCGGTCCCAGCAAAACCTGAGACAAAGACTGAAACTGTCTCGATATTGCCTGTGATATTGGAATCCAAGGTGAAAGTCATCTGGCCTGTCAATGTTGAAGCAACATTGGGACTGGAAACAGCTGGCCATGGAGTAAAAGCAGCGGTAAAAATAATAACTCCATTAGCTGTAACACCAAGGCTCTGATATTGGGTTGTTAAACTGGTCCCATCGGCGAACTCATCAAAAGTCAGAGTCGTCGTTGCCGCCAATACAGCCTGCGGGGCAACAAGGCTCATTAATAAGGCTAATCCAAAACCCTTCATTGTTTTTAAAACTTGGTCTTTCATAGATGTCTCTTTCTTTAAAGTTGTTAACTCATTTTAAAAGATTATTCTGCTACTGTCCGAAAGCTTGGAGAAAAACTCCCAATTGTAAATACTTGCGGACGGCTCCACTAAATCTATTGCGATAATTGTTCCAATCTAAATATTGATTATATTAAAGCTGACTGATGACGAGGTGTCTAGGTTCACTTTTGAGAACCAAAAATGTCGCTACGCTTAAACAAACCTGTCTTATTTTGAGACTTAATTTACACACATACATACAAGCTTAGTACTTGCTGCAATACTTGTAGGTCCGGTAAAATTGATAGTTACGCTGCCTGTGCCAGGCGCAACATATGTAATCGCGGTAGTGATAACGGAATTGGCTTGGCAGGTACATGAAGACGTAGACAAGACACTGGCACATCCGGGACCCATGATAGTTGTGGCGGCAGTTGAAGATGTTGAGACTGTGTCTTTAGTACAAACCGTAAATGTATTGATGGGCGTTCCCCCTGCTCCAATTTTTACTGAGCCATTGACATCAAGAGTAGCGGTTGGTGCAGCCGTGCCGATACCGACATTTCCGTTAGAGTGGATACGCATTTTTTCAAATGCCGCCACCGAGAAAGTGGCAGCTGGTCCACTCGTGCTATTGAATGTTGCCGCTGGTCCGCTCGCGCTAGTGAGTGCTGCCGCTGGTCCTGATCCATTATTAACGAAGTAGGTAGTGGGTATACTCGCATTGTTTATGAAACGAGCGACCGTAGAAATCGTCGCTGAAGTGCCAACGTCCAGCGGATAGCCTGGCACCAATGTTCCAATTCCGACATTTCCATTGTGATCAATTTTCATTCTTTCAGACGGATCAACTGACTCCGAAGTCCCATTTGGTTTGGTATGAAAAGTAATAGAACTACCCCTGGCGGTTGGGGTAAAGGCTTGTGTGGCCGTGAAAGTGATCACAGCCGATGGTGTTGATCCATAGGATGTTCCGTCATGTCCAAATGCAGTGATAGACCCAAGATTAGAGCCACTTGAAACGGCTCCCTCCGAGCCAGGAGAGCCCGTTGCTTTTTTGAAAGTGAGGCGTGCAGCATCAGCAGTGGTAGATATCTGAGTTGAGATAAGGCCCCGATCTTGAGTCCCAAATAAAGTCTCAACAACTTCTAATTTTCCCGCTGGCGATGTGGTTCCTATTCCCACTTTACCAGATGCGCTAATACGCATACGCTCCGTTGCATTCGTAGAAAATCCTAAGTTAACTGATTCGGCGTTAAATAAACCTAAGGATGTTCCACCCACTCCGACAGATGGAGCTGCCGCAGTTCCCGGACTAGAAATCAGAGCATCAATCATTGTGTCGCCAGCTTTATTCACAGGTGTATATCCTAAAGCACCAGTCACATCAGTAGCTGCGATACTAGCTCCAACAGTCACTCTTCCGTAAATATCCACTGTCACTTTACTAAAAGTTCCAGCTGATACACCTGAACTTGCTAAATCTAAAATACTAGTGGTTGTTGTTAATCTTGCCGCCGGAGCATTCTTCGCATAAGCCGCAACCGTTGGATCTATTTCTGTTACAATTCCAACATCTGCTGCTGGTAACCACGTAAATCCATTCCATTTTAAAACTTCATTGGCTGCTGCGCCTGATTGAGTGAGTTGATTCGTGGGTAAAGCAATAGCTATATTGGCAACTGCTGTTAATCTTCCTTGCGCATCCACGGTTAAAGCAGGAACGCTTGTCGATGTTCCGTAACTTCCTGCTGCTACTGTCGTGTTTGCTAATGAAATCGTGCCGTTTGTAGTGACTGGTCCACCAATTAAGCCTGTGCCTGTTGAAACATTACTAACACTGCCAGCTCCTGCTGTGTAGTATTCCCATGTAGTGTTGCTCTCATTCCAACGAAGTGATTGAGCATTTTGTCCTGCAGCTGGTGCTGTGGCATTTCTGCTTAATATTTTTGTATCAGAATAATTCTTCGTTGCTGCATCTTGCGCTGTAGTTGGATCTGCTACGAAAGTTAACTTGTTTGATCCCATTGATTGAACTGCTGTAAATGCCACTGTGCCATCTTTACGAATGTAGGCTGCGGCTGATGCTGTTGTCACTGCATCTACATACTGCTTAGTAGCTGATCCCAAGTTCACCGCAGGATCGGCTGACAGAACCAAACCGGTCACCGTGTCGCCAGCTTTATTGACCGGTGTGTAACCTAATGCACTGGTCACATCACTAGATGCAAGATTTGAGTTCACCCAAGCCGAACCATTGTATTTTAAAAAGTTTCCTGATGCTAATGACGCTATCGTTACGGCTGTGCCTTTAAGTTTATCAACACTTGTTGTACTGTAAACTCCACTCACATCACCTGCAAAAGTTGATGCGGCTCCAAGTTTTGCATTAAAAACATCATATTCTGTTTTTGAAATTAATCCCGCCGTCACTGTTGCAGTACTAGCCATTGGAATATTTAAAGTATGCGTATCTGTAGCTGTATTAAAAGCAGGCGCTGTGCCAGAAGAACCGTTAGCAAAAGTTTGCGTATTTCCAGTAGCTCCGTTTAAGTTAGTTAAACCTGTTCCTGTGATCGGAGTGTAGTACTCCCAAACTAAAGCTGCGTTATTCCAACGAAGTGATTGTCCATTTTGACCAACCGCAGGTGCTGTTGCATTTCTGCTTAATATTTTTGTATCAGCATAATTCTTTGTCGCTGCGCCTAAATTAACAGTTGGATCAGCTGATAAAAGTAATGACCCAGTCATACTGTCGCCAGCAAGATTAGCCGGTGTATAACCTAATGCCGTTGTTACATCACTAGATGCAATGCTTGCTCCAACTGTTACTCTACCGTAAATATCAACTGTCACTTTACTGTAAGTTCCAGCTGATACACCAGAACTTGCTAAATCTAAAACGCTGCTTGTTGTTGTAAATCTTGCAGCGGGTGCGTTCTTCGCATAAGCCGCAACCGTCGGATCTGTTTCTGTTGTAATCCCAGCATCTGCTGCTGGTAACCATGCACTGCCATTCCATTTTAAAACTTCATTCGCAGCGGCGCCTGATTGAGTAAGCTGAGTTGAAGGTAGTGCAATCACCGTATTCGCAGCAGCAGTTAATCGACCTTTTGCATCCACTGTGTAAGTAGAAACTGATGTTGCTGTTCCGTAAGTTCCGGCTGCAACGGTTGTATCATTTAAACTGACGACAGGAGCTGACGCTGTACCACCCACTGCAATCGGTGCGGTGCCAGTGACTGATGTGACGCTGCCTGAAGATGTCGTAAAATATTCCCATGATGATGAAGCATTATTCCATCTTAAAGATTGCCCATCTTGTCCAGCAGCTGGTGCTGTTGCATTTCTGCTTAATATTTTTGTGTCAGAATAATTCTTAGTCGCGGCATCCTGAGCTAAAGTTGGCTCCGCTACGGAGGTTAGCTTATTAGATCCTAAAGATTGCGGACCTGTAAAAGCTACCGTTCCATCTTTACGAATGTAATTAGCAGCAGCAGTTGCCGTAGATGAATCTACATATTGCTTGCTAGATGCATCTAAATTGGCTGCAGGATCTGCTGATAAAATTAATATTCCAGACATACTGTCGCCAGCTTTATTAACAGGAGTGTAACCTAAAGCAGTTGTTACATCACCTGATGCAAGATTTGAATTTACCCAACCAGAACCGTTAAATTTTAAAAAGTTTCCAGATACTAATGAAGCGATCGTAATTGGAGTACCTTTAAGTTTATCAACGCTTAAAGCATTGTAAACGCCACTCACATCACCTGCAAAAGTTGAAGATGTGCCAAGTTTAGAATTAAAAGCATTAAAATCAGCCGCCGCTAAATACCCTGGCACAGCACCCGTCGCTTGCGCTAAAGAAATATTAGGCGTGACTCCACCGCTTGATACTAAAGGCGATGTTGCTGTTACTCCTGTGACACTTCCTGAAGATGCTGCCACCCAACCCAGATTTCCCGCACCATCTGTTTTTAAAACCTGACCTACGGTTCCATCGGTTCCTGGTAAAACTAAGTTTAAATTACCACTCATGGTGTTTGCTGAAAGTTGCACGTAATTCACACCGTTATAGATTCTTAAATTTGTTGCAGACACAGTTCCACCGGTCACTGTTCCTGTGGAATATAAATTCCCTGTGGTGTTAAAACCAACCGCTCCACCAAAAGTTCCGCTTGAGACTTTGCTGGCATCAAGACTTGGAATATCAGCTGCTACTAAGCTTGAAGCTCCCGAAGTGACGCGACCTTTAACATCAGTTGTGACTTTATAATAAGTCCCAGCTGTTCCCACATTTGGAAGAGCTCCCAACACTGCCGTATCAACATATGTTTTGTTGGTGAGATCATTGCCAGCAGTGGGTGTACCTGAAAACTGTGGTGCATTGCTGAAAGTGATTGTATTTGTAAATGTAGCTGCTGAACTTGGTTGAACGTATTGGGTGGTAGTTCCGTTAAGTAAGGCCACCAGATTTGAATAATCAGACGCAGCTAATTCTGCAGTCGTCGTCGAGCTACTGAATTTCAAAAGTTGACTTGCTTTATAGCCCTCAACACGATCTGCATTAAATGCCTGAGCTGTGGAACCTAAATTGAAATTTGCAATCACGACAAAAATACTAGGGCTATCTTCAATTTGAACAGCCAAAGACCTAGCATCGTCAACAGCAGGATTATAAGTACAGGTAGATCCCAATATCGCTGTTTGGTTTGAAAACAAAGCCGACATATCTGAAAAAGTTGTAGGGAACGATCTTGTCCCAGTTCCCACTTTGGCAGAAAAATGACCAAGTGCGGGTGTTACTGATTGGATTTCTTCGTAAAGAACACAATTAGAGGGGCTCTTAATCTGAAACTTCATATTAACAGCATAAGTGACGGGAGCTCCCGCGCTGGTTTCAATATACCCCTCATAAGTCAAATACTGCGGACCGGCCCATGCACCCAGGGGAAAAGCGAGAAAGAATAAAACTCGGAAAGCTCCGAGGATGTAACCACGTACCATAAGCTATATATCGGTACTTTGGCCCAAGCCTTAAGCAACAAAATCTGGTTTACCAAATCAGTCTCAAACTAAAACAAAACCAAAATAAAGTGACAAATTTTTGTCTCATATCGAAATTTTAATCAATTCTTCTTGTAGAATCAATTGCAGCGACCGATGGAAGGGCATCCAATTTGCTTCAGGTACAAGTGGAGGCTTTATGATCAGGATTGCTATCACACTTTTAACCCTCGTTTTTTGCTCAGGCCTTTCCTGGGCAGCAAAGCCGACGTTAAATTTTAAAGGAAGCTCGGCTTTGCCACTTCCCATCTGTGAGAAAGAAAAGACAACAGCAGCCCCTCATAAATTAGAACTCTCAGGTGGATTACAATCTTTACCTGTAGGAATGTTAGTCGCTCGCCAGGCCCATTTTTCAATCGAAGCTAGAAGTGTCGAAGGATCGCTGGTGAAAGCGCAAACTTTTCAGTCCTTTGTTAATTCTGGTTCAAATCCAAAATCTAAACCAAAAGTAATGTGCGGAAACTCTGAACTGCCCCTAAAAACTAGATTTAGTATGATGGGTCCCACTCTTATTTATACAGGTGATGCTTCAAAAGAAAAAAATATTTTTTGGCAATTTCAAGTTTTAGCTGATAGCACTTTGCTGTCGCCTTGGAATACCAAAAGTTTAGCCCTAAGCTCATCCGGAGATATTGAAAAAACCTTAACTTCTTTGGGCTACGAGACAAAAATCTATCAACTGAGTTCCAAACAATATGAAATCGTCTATTCCCAAAAAAGAAATGACGACAAACAGGCTTTATCTATCATTTACGATTTTAATTAAATTTATAAACCTAATTCTTTAAGGCCTTTTTTCCATGGCAAATAAATCAGGCCATCACGGATAAACTCTTTTTTATCATTACTAAGTATGTAAGCTTCGAAATTGCTTTGTAATTTTAATATTTTTTGCAAACCTTGAAAGCTTTCATTTTGAATTTTATCAGTGGACTTAATTTCAATAAAAACTTTTGGAAGACCCGGTCGCTCGATAATTAAATCGATCTCAAGATCATCTTTAGTTTTTAAATAGGATAAGGACCATTCTTTTTCTTGATAATGAATAGAGCGATGAATTTCTTGAATAATAAAGGATTCAAACAAATCGCCGTACTCAAAGTTTCCAGGCTTAACTATCCGGTCTAAATTTTTTGCCAGTGCCCGCTGAACTCCGACATCGAAAAAGTAGAATTTTGGATTTTTTCTTTGTCTTTTTCGTAGGGACTCATGAAATGGCTGCAATAAAAAACCCAAATGCGTATCTTCAAGAATTTCAAAATAAGATTGTACGGTGGGGGATTCAACTCCTACATCATTAGCAATTTTTGAAAAATTGATAATTTTTGAGCCAGATTGCGCAGCCACTTCTAAGAAATGTCGAAAGGGAGTTAATTTCCTAACTAATTGCTCCTCAAGAATTTCTTCCTTTAAGTAGGTCTGAGCATAACTTTTTAAATATCGATTTTTATCTTGTCCTGAAAGATCATAAATTTTTGGTAGGCCGCCCCAAGTTAAATATTCATTTAAATCAAATGCAGAACTTAATTCATAATGCGTGAGAGGGAACAAGTTAAATACAAAAGCTCTACCAGCTAACAAATTAGCATGACCTCGTTTTAGCATTCTTGCGGATGATCCTGTTAAGGCAAATTTAAAATGTTTCTCTTCGATCAGCTTATGAACAAGATTAAGAAGTTTAGAGTTTTTTTGAATTTCATCAACGATCACCCATTTTTTTTGAGGCTCCTTTTTTTTTAGGAGATTAAGCTGATCATAAAATAATTGAGGATTAAGTGCATACTGTTCTTCTGTGTCTTGATCTAGCAAATCGATATAGAGCGAAGGTGTATTTTTAAAGGCATTTCGAAGCAAGGTGGTTTTCCCTGTTCCGCGGGCACCAAACAAGAAAAAGCTATGATTGAGATCAGGTTTAAAAGTCCTTTTATATAGCATACTTTAAAATCGTACGCCGAATTTAAAGTAGGATCAATGATTTATGCTTTTAATTAACTTCATCGGCTCAAGACCGCATTCTGTACCTCATGCCGCGCCCGACACCTTCTTTTTCAAGATGCGCATCATTCACCAAGTTTTTGAAATGTAGTTTGACGGTGTTGCGGTTAGCACCAGTAGCAGCTACTGCCTCTCCGATAGATGTTGGCCCACGGCTTCTGATGAGCTCAATGATTTGAAGTGAAAGTCTTGGCATTTTGGTTGCCGCCAATTCGTCTTTCATCTTTGCTTCAAGCGCGACCTTTTGCTTCTGCATGGATTTAAGAAAGAACTCCAGCCAGTCGTTCACGCCGCCGGGCTTAGTTTTGGTTTTACTTTTGGTTTTAGCACTAATCTCTTCGAGCTCTGCTTGCCCACGGCGCAGTGCCAGGTAATAGGAGTCCTTGTTCTCCTCGATGACTCTTTCGAAAGAACTGTAGGGCACGTGGCTGTATCCCAACTGCAAGAGCAGCAATGTTGTAAGTCCACGCGATAGGCGACCGTTGCCGTCTTGAAACGGATGGATGTGCAGGAACACCACCACGAATGTGGCAATCACAAGAAGTGGGTGTAACTCCTTGCGTTTGATTTGTGTATTGGTCCACTCGATAAGTTCAGTCATCAAGGCAGGGGTATCAAACGGTGCTGCTGTATGGAAAATCACACCTTTGCTTTTGCCGTCTGGACCGAAGGCCTCGACGCTATTGGCGAACTTCTTGTATTCGCCCCGATGCCGATCATCCTTGATGCTATATTTCAGTAGGATGCTGTGCAGTTGCTTGATGTGGTTTTCGGTAAACGGAATATCTTTGAATGACGCGAAGATCATCTCCATCAGTTCTGCGTAACCTGCCACTTCTTGCTCATCGCGGGATTTGAATGAGTATGTTTTCACTCCGCGAAGTAAGGCTTCTACTTCGGAGTTGGTGAGCTTCACTCCTTCGATACGAGTGCTGGATCCAATGGATTCGATGGTGGCCACCTGGCGAAGTGCCGCCAGCCTGTCAGGCGCTAATGCCTGAGTGGTGGCCCAGCGGCCTTTGAACTCATCGAGCTCTGCAATGAGGTTGTTAATCTCTATCGGTATTAAGTCTATTTTTGGTGCTCTCATATACCCAAGAATATACCCATAAATACCCATAAAGTCCATAAATATGGCTATTTATGGGTATCTATGGGTGTAATTATTTGAACCCTCGACGAAGCTCGGTATTCTCTCTCTAGAGAGAATTTCCTTGAAATGGTTCACAAAATCGCATAAATTCTCACTAGAGAGAGAATTTATAGAGGTTTTTAGTGAAACGAGCACCCATTTTAAACGAAAAAGATTTGGCCCTGGCCTTAAAGGGACGACGTAAAGAATTAGGTATTACACAAAAGTCATTAGCTGATTTTTGCAATCTTTCACATAATGGAATCAGCCGTATTGAGGTTGCAGACTCGGATATTAAAATTTCGACTTTGTTTAAGATGTCAAAAATTCTTGGATTTAAAATAACTCTCGATATGGAAGACTAATGAAGCTGTATGTTTATTTTGAAAACCAAAAAGTAGGCACTCTTATTAAGAACGAAGATTTGGTGTATTCTTTTTCTTATGAAGAAAGTTGGCGCAATTCAAAGGCCGGTTTTCCCTTAAGTTTAGCAATGCCACTTTCGCAAAATAAATTTCAAAATAAAATAACACTTTCATTTTTTGAAAATCTGTTGCCTGAGGGCGAATTGCGAAAAACAATCGAGAATGATCACCAAATCAATGGAACCTTCGAGTTTTTAGAAAATTTTGGACAAGACTGTGCTGGCGCATTTGTCATTTCAACATCAGAAAATATGTCAGCGTCATCATCAGAATCGGCGGACGTTGTCGAAGTCTCACTAAAAACGATTTATTCTTCAATCACCAATAAAAAATCGGTCGCGGATGTCATCGCGTCGCTGGATCCCGGTTATCTTTCCTTGGCCGGTGCTCAGGATAAGTTTCCAGCGATTTATGATAAAGGCCGATTTTATTTACCGAAAAACGGTGCGCCAACAACCCATATTATTAAAACTCCGATATTGCGGGAAGGTATTAAAGAGTCTGTGTACAACGAATATTACTGCATGGAACTTGCTCATCAAATAGGCCTGATAGTTCCGAATTGTGAAATTCTAGAAGGACCTCATCCGCTCTTCATTACTGAGCGCTATGACCGACTCAGTGATAAAAAAAAGGTCTTTCGAATTCATCAACAAGATTTTTGCCAAGCGCAGGGGATCCCTAGTGATTTTAAGTATGAAGCCAAGGGTGGACCCAGTCTTCAGCAAAATTATGAACTTATTTTAAAAAATGTTGCAGTTCAACAGCGGATACAAAATATCGAAAGCTATTTAGATTGGATTTGTTTTAATCTATTAATAGGTAATCATGACAGTCATTCTAAGAATATTTCATTTGTATTTAAAAATGGAAAAAATGAGCTAGCACCATTTTATGATCTTCTTTGTACTGCCATTTATCCAACGCTCAACAAAGATTTTGCATTCTTTATTGGGGACCGCTGTGATTTTTCTAAAATTGGGGTCAAGCAATTCACCTTACTAGAAACGCAATTGCAGATGAAGCCCGGAACCTTTCATACTCGAATCAACGCGCTTATATTGAAACTTCAGGAAGAAAAGGACATTGTGGCCGAAACAATCGAAGCACAATTTCCTAAGGCAAAAATTATTAAGCAAATTTCTAAATTGATTGATCGACGAATTAAAGGCTTGCGCCAACAGGGTGTGACAAAGAACTAATGGTTCTCCATCAACTAAGATCAAACCAGCTGGCTTAAAAACTTTAATGCCGGTAACGTTCATATTCATAGCATACGGCAATTTTCACCACCCTATCTAAAATTGCCGTATTTAGTATATATTCGTTCCCTGATCTTTTATTTTTTCCTCCAATGTTCCATTTCAGATAAAACAAATTCTGCGAAGGGTCTGATATGACCTAAAACAGAGGCCGTTTCTAGTGCTTCCATATAACGCTTTCTTTCCGAAGCTCTAATTACAGTCCAATTATAGCCCCCAGAAATTAGCATCAAATTCATAGTTAAACGGCCAATTCGTCCATTTCCGTCCATATATGGATGGATAAAAACAAATATGAAATGTCCTAATATCGCTCTTACCGCTGCAGAATCTTCTGTGTTGAGCTTTTCCTCTAAAGTCGACATTGAATCTAAAACGGCACTTGGAGGGGGTGGAATGTGGCGAGATCCAGAAATATAGACTTGTTGAGAGCGATACCCTGCTAGAGCCTCTGGGCGTAAAAGACCTGCTTGAACGACTGGTTTGAAAAGTTCTCGATACCAATTTTGAAGGTCTTCATAAAAAACTTTTCCTGGAGGTTTTTTGCTGAGAACTCTTCCGACGCTAGATAGCACTGATTGAAAAGCGCCGTGGTAACCTAAGGCTGCTAACGCATTTCTTTGTTGGTGGTCTGAATCATGGCTGTCGGGGGCCCACTCCCCACGATTAATTTTTTCAATCAAATCAGTAGTTACTTGATAGCCTTCAATGGAAAGAGAATGATATGAATCTTGAACATAAAGTTCTTGGATTATTCTTATAGTATTTGAATCTAAAGGATCTGTAGATTTTGGAAATACAGCTAGAACATCTTCACGCATACGATCCCACATTGCAGAAACTCTTCCTGCAAATGGGGAAACCAATTTAGGTCGCCCAACAAGAAAAAGCCGCTGATGTTCAAAGGGGTCAATAGGTGTTACTGTAAAACCTGCAGCTTGCATGTCTTTCTCTATCTGTTCTGCAGTATGTTTATCTCCTAGCCTCGAGTAAGCGCCCATAAGCCTATTTGCAGCAGTCACGTGTTGCCCCGATAATAAAACTCTAGATAAGTCTGAGGCATCGCCTACTAATTTTAGACAAATTTCCATATTTAAGAATTTGTTGAGAAAGTAGGTGGGTGAAGATTTGCATATGGATTCATTCAAAGGAATAGTATTTAACCCTCCCACTTTCTCAATGACGGTGGGGAAATTTTTTAAGTCCTGATAAAGAAGTATTGATGTTTTAAATAGTAAGTCGATTGTTTGATTTGACGGCTTTTTTGTTACTATTGTAATTTGATTGGATATTATGTTTTGTCCTGATATGAGGTCTAGTGATGACTCTGCAGTCAGACAGTATCCATCTTCTCCAAAGCGTTCTTTTAAATATTCACGTATAAAATCCCAATAATTACTATACCAAAGTGTCGTCGTACCTTTTCCTCCAGGTGTCGTTAATAAATACCACCCTCTAATGACCTCAGATAAATAACCGGCAAAAGTTAACTTCTCTCTTGTTGATCTATCTAAGTCTGATGACTTGATGACATTGCCCTTGGCAACTAGCTGTGCTTCTTTCAGAAACTTTGCTATTAGTTGGTGCTGTAGTTTTGTAGTTTGATCTTGAGTAGTTGTCATAAATCCTTTCTAGATGTTAGTGTAAATCATACTAGACTTTAATGTTAATAATTACTAGAAGTTAGTGCTTCAATTGGATTAAATTCCGCAGAGCTTAAATGAGGACTGTCCTAACTAAAGACGGTGCAGGCAAAGCCACCACCGACGGTTCGTAGATTAGTCGTTTGGCCTTGGTAAAGCCTGGCTAGAACCAGCTGCAATTCACCTTGATAGGCATAAAACCTAAGATCATATTTAAATTTTTGCGGACCCTCGGGCATTGTTTTTGTGATTTCGGGCGCCACAACATACTCTTGCGCAATAGTGCGCTTTAAAATTAAATCCTCAAAAGTTTTTCGAGAGATACTGCCGCCCTTAAAACTTCCTCGTGAGCCATGATCTTGTGTGGGTTTAAAAAACCATTTTTTCCGAGCGGCCCAAATCGAGTCTTTATTTTCTGCCGTGATGGGCTGACTTTGCAGCAAATGTTTTCTGATAACTAAGGCCTGCTTTGCAAAATTAGGAAGAGTTTCTAAAACCCCCAAAGCCCAATCCGATAAGCGTTCTTTATCAGCTAGCAAAAAATATTCATAAGGATGGGGCGAAAAACAAGTGGCTTTTAATTGAAAAGCCGCGTTTAAATCTTTTGACAGGGGATTTTCAAAATAAAAATCAGTGTAGCGATTGTAAATAAAATCTGGCATTGGTTCAGCTATAGCTGAACGACAGTCCCTAATCTCAGTCGGCCAGCCCCAACTTTTAAATAATTCCTGATACACTAAAAATTCCGCAAATAATCTTTGCTGGGCTGGATTTTCGTCCGTGATGACGATCGAAGCCGCAGCTGTTGGCTTTCCAAAAAGGCGCAGTTCATTTAAAATACAATCGCGAATTTTATCAATATGAAAACCAGGAACCGGCAAGGGCAGGTTGCGGGTTTTATACATATGATAACCCAAGCCCAAAAAGGCTGCGTTGGTATTGATCTCAATTAATTTTAAAACGCCACTTTCATCTATGTGAAAATCGTAGCTCATCATAATGCCATTATTGCCAGGATCTTTAAGCCCCAATTTTTGCGCTTTTTCAGAAAGAAAATTTTTATATTCTTTTTTTTGCCGAAGCTCAAAGCAAGCAGAAATAAATTCTTGCCCTTGTTTTAAAATGGCGGAAGGCAATTCAACCTCAAAAGGGCAAAGCAGATTTTCAGACACCAGGGTCTCAAGGGGCTGGTTTTTAAGGCCAGGATACTGCTCTTGCAGGTGCTGAATAAAATCGTTTTTCAGATTCTTGATTGTGTCCTCCGGGAAACTAAGTTATTTTGGCCCCTCAAATTTGAGGTGTCCACATGAAAATTATCTCCTGGAACGTCAACGGCATTCGAGCTTGTTATAAAAAAGGTTTGCAAGACTTTGTTCATAAAGAAAAGCCCGATATTTTTTGCCTGCAAGAAGTAAAGGCCAATAAAGATCAGGTGGATCAAGCCACACAAAGCTTGGGTTATGATTTTCATTGCTGGTCCTCAGCGATTCGTAAAGGTTATTCCGGAGTCGCCACTTTTTCGCATAAAGCTCCGATCTTATGTGAAACCGGTTTTGGTTATCCTGAGTATGAAGCAGAAGGCCGAGTGATTAAATCTGATTACGAAAAATTTGATATTTATAACATTTATTTTCCTAATGGCGGATCCGGTGAATTGCGCCACGATTTTAAACAAAAGTTTCTTAAAGATCTTAATAAGCATTTAAAAGCAGAAATTAAAAAAGGCCGTGAAGTGATTGTCGTCGGGGATTACAATGTCGCTCATCGCGAAGTCGATGTGTACGATCCGGTGAGGCTTTCAAAAGAAAGCGGTTTTTTGCCTGAAGAACGAGCTTGGTTTGATCAATTTTTGGAACTGGGTTTTGTGGACACCTTTAGGCAACTGCATCCGTCGGAAAAAGAGCGTTACAGTTGGTGGTCTTATCGGGAGCTGGCTCGTATTTCTAATCGCGGCTGGAGAATTGATTATATTTGCATGACACAAGGTTTACAAAAGTATCTAAAAAGCGCGGACATTCTAGATCAAGTCGAAGGTTCTGATCATTGTCCCGTGGTCGCTGAGCTTGAATTTTAGGATCAGTTAAAAACGCGCCGAACTAAGAGTGCGTTTTTCATTTAATTTTTGACTGATGGACGGTTGAAAGAATTTACGAATCATAGTTTGACCTAAATAAGAAGATTTTACGGTCCAGTATTTTTTATTCACCGTCAGCGCTGCGACTGAAATTTTTCGGCTGTCATCAAAAGCATAACCAACAAACCAATCCACTCTGCCTTTTGGATTATCACCCGTTAAATGACCAGTTTTGCCGCCCATTTCAATATCTTTAAATTGACGATTGCGAACTAAATCACGAAAAGTTTTACGAGAGGTTCCCGAAATAATCGTTTGTCCCATAAGCTCACGAACTTTTTCAGCCGAATGCGACGTCATAATAGGTCCGCTATCCACAATTTCTGCCTGATAAAGAATTTCGCCAGCTTCGTTTTTTAAGTTATCCACAACATAGGGCACAACCATTCTTCCATCATTAACGATGGTTCCAGCAATCATGGCGCCTTGAATGGGACTCATACGATTCATTTTATTATACCCTGAAGCCACTTCGGTCAGTTCAAATCCTTTTTCTTGGGGCACATAGGCCACTCCCATATCAACTGGCAGGTCAGATGGAATTTTTTGATTAAACATATATCGTTTTGCATAATCATTAATATGATCTGGATTTAGTTTTTCAAGACTGAGTCGACCAAAAGCTGTATTGATGGATTTTGCAAAGGCATCTTTTAAACTGATCGACCGAGTCCATTTATTAATTTTATCAGAAAGAACATTCTTCTTATATAATGTATAGTTCCCACCATTAAATCGAATGGTGTCGGAAGGTCGAACGCCCACTTTATCGATGGCAGCTGTTGCGGTCACAACTTTAAAAATGGAAGCTGCAGGATAAGAGGCTTTTAAAGCTAAATTAGGTTTATCAAGAGCATCTCGTTGAAAATTAGCTAAAGCTAAAATTTTACCTGTTTCAGCGTCCATCAGTACAATAGAACCATAGTCAGGTTTATACTGCTTCAGTAATTTTTCGGCGGCGAACTGCAATTCAGGCTCAAAAGTATATTGAACCGAAACTTCTCGATTAAACCCATCCCAATTCATTTCGATTTTTTCAGGATAAGATTCTTGCTTCATAGGTTCAGCCAGGGTTTTTGCAATTTGAACACGTTGTTCGAGATGATTTTTAATTTTAATCGCGGCTTTTTCTTCAACCGTGGGTCGGCAGTTGAAAAAAATCATCGTGCCTGTCGCAATAGCCGCAATAATGAATAAACGGCTCGCCTTTTTTTTGCGTGATAATTTTTTCCTTGGCTGTTTCATAGCAATGATACTAGCACTATAAAAATTCATGATTCAAGAGCTGAGTCAAAAAAACATTGTCTCAGATCTATGCTAGCGGCGGTGACATAATATCAAAGATTTTTTGGTCCAGGGCGCAAGTCTAGGAATTTTGGATATTCAAGAGTGACAAACCCAAGGCCCAACGGCTATGAAAATAAGATGAAGACCAAAGAAAAGATTCTTTTACAATCAATAGAACTTTTTAATCGAAATGGTGTCAGCCCTATAACGACCAACCATATTGCAAAAGCCCTGAATATCAGTCCCGGAAATTTATATTTTCATTACGCCAATAAAGAAGAAATTATTCTAGAACTTTTCAAGCGCATGTCTTCAGAAACTTATGCTATGTGGAGACCTCGACAGTTAACAAAGATGTCGCCCTTACAGTTTGTGGATCTGAATTTTGAGCTTTATTGGAAGTATCGTTTTTTTCATCGTGAAATGTACGCTCTCCGCCGCAAGGATCTTGCACTGGCAAGAAAATGGAAAGCTCACCTCGCAAAAATGATGCAGTTAATGCAAATTTTGTATCGTAAATGGGTCAAGCAAGGAATTATGATCGAGCTTTCTGATAAGAAAGAATTAGTTTATGTCTCTGAATCTTTGCTCGCGATGGCGACAACTTTTTTGCAATTTTTTGAAAGTGCAGAAAAACAGCCTGGTAAAAGCAGTGTTGAGCGTGGTCGCCGACATGTGGCCCGCTTGCTGCGACCCTATTGCAGTGACAAAGTAAGAGACGAGTTTGAAAAATTTATCGCTTTAGAGTCTTAAGCGAGTCCTTAAGCGCCCCCTCACTTGGTACCAACATTGCTATCATTAGTAGATTAGATTGAGTGGGCAATATTTATTTGGGGTGGGTTTATGAGAATGGTTTTGATTTCTGCCGTTTCAGTTTTAGCTATTTTTTTTGCTATGTCGTCGGCGCAAGCCTCACCTCAGGCATTTTCGCAAAGTAACTCCTGCCGTGAGCTTGGAGCCGAGTTGCAGTTATTAAGAAAAGCTCAAAGTCAGATCATTGCTGGCTTATCTGAAAACCATATCGAAGCGGCTAAAACATTAGATGACTCCGCCACTCAGCTCAGTTTTTTAAGCCAACCAGCTCCGATGCGAATGATTCATAATATGAAAAATTCGGCCCGCGCCCTTCATAAACGAGGCCTCAAAGGCAAAGATCAGGCTCAGAGTTTAGACGAAGTCACCGCCAGTTTAATCCACCGGTTGATGGCCTGTCTTAGAAAATAACCCTCCCTAGTTAGCTAATAGATGCCATTTTCTTACACAGTAAATGTAAGTAATGCCGTTAAAGACGCTCCGCCCCTCAATTCAAGTAATAAAATATCTCAAGATAACAATTACTTAGCTAGGTTTAAGTTAATGTAAGATTTTTTGTTGCAAAAAATTCATGCTTCGGACTTAATGATTCAGTTCCAAATTGGCACTCAAGAGTTTGATGAGGCTATATAAGGTACAACTTAGGGGGGAAGAGAATGGGACCAGTCTCAGAGAAACTTGTCAAAGAGTGCAAAGAACGGCTCTTAAACACAAAAAGTGAAATTCTGAATAGGGTAAAAGAAGCTCGTTTCAACTTAGATACAAACGATGACAAGGGCGGGGATGAAGCAGATCAAACCGTGCGAGTTTTAGCAGAACAAGAATTTCTGAGTATGCACGATCGATTACGAACACAATTGATTGAAATCGAAAGTGCCTTGGCTCGTATCGAAAATAAAAGTTTTGGAATCTGTGAAGAGACTGAAGAGCTGATTGAGGCTGAAAGACTAAGAGCCATTCCTTGGACACGCCTGAGTATTGAAGGCGCCGAGATCCGCGAGTCTGTTGATAAACGCTACGCTCGATAAATTAAAATTTAGGGGTTAACATCTCAGCTTGAGACGTTAAGGGGAAAAGGGATAAACTATTCGTTTATCCCTTTTATTTTTTGGTCTTAATGTGAGAACTTTTTCTGAAGTTATTTGGGGATATAAACAAGGGTGTTAGCCTGACTTAGTCCAAGGGGGACTTAAATGAAGCAACTCAGTGTTATTGTAAGCGCGATATTTATGTCAGGTTTAATTTTATTAGGTTTTCAAAACTGCGGTCAGCCAGGTCAGCTGATTCAAAATCAATCTGAAAATCCGGTCGTTTTATCAAATGCACTTGAAATTGGCGCGCCAGAAGCTGAAGCTCCTCCACAAGATGGTATCATCCAAATTAACGACGAAGTTCACGCAGCCATTTGCATCGATATCGTTGCCGCGGATGTTATGCTGAGTGTAGCTCAAGTTTCTTGCAATAGCGGAAGCTTAAAATTAGTTGATGCCCTCAATGCAGTATCAGCAGCTCAATCAGCCATTCATTTAGAAGCCTCATCCAGTGGGATCGTTCGCGAAATCAGACTTATTTTAAATGCTAATGGTAACGCGCTGATGGGTTCAAATGCAGTTGTCTATGATTTAAAAACTCCGAGTGCTCAAACCTCTGGATTTAAAATTCGTTTAGCTGCACCAACAAAAATCATTGCGGGCAAAAAGTACGATTTAAAGTTGGATATGGATCTCAGTCAGCAAATCGTGCGAGCTGGAAAAAAATGTATTCTTAAGCCAACCATTCGAAATGCTGTCTTAACAGAACTTTAAGCTTTATCTCGCATGCGCTGGCGACTGAGCGCCAGCCATCCACAAAGTTTATAAAGCACTCGCGCCCCCACATTTCCATCCCAAGGATCGGCGTCTTGAGGCAAGGCCCCTCCGCTAGAAACTTCGTTCACATCAAAGCCAATCATATTTCTACCCGAGCGGTACAAATGATTAAATAAATAATAGATCTGATCCATTTGTAGACCCCCAGGAACTGGCGTGCCTGTGTGCGGACAAAAAGAAGGATCCAGGCCATCAATATCAAAGGAGATATAAACATTTTGTGGAAGCTCAGAAACGATTTCTTCACAAAGATCTTTCCAAGAAGTGCCTTCAAACAATCGACTTTTTAAATCTAAATCAAAAAATGTTCGAATATCATCTCGTAAATCAATCAGATCAAACTCTTCTTCGCAAAAATCGCGAATTCCCACTTGAACCAGCTTTGCTGGTTTCCATGAAGCATTCATAACATTATTCATGATCGAAGCGTGCGAATGAGTGAAGCCCTGATAAGCTTTTCTTAAATCAGCATGAGCATCAATGTGCAAAATTCCAAATTCACCTTGGCAATGTTCAGAGACCGCGCGAAGGGCTCCGAAAGGAGTCGAGTGATCGCCTCCAACAAGTCCCAGTCCTTGGCCTTTTTTTAAAACCTCTAAGCATTGAGCATAAACCAATTCATTCATTTGATCGCAAGCCGTATTAACATCCGTGCGAATCTGATCCATCTTCTTTTGATCAGCGCTTTGCGAGTTGATCATTTTGATCAGCTCTTGAGCTTTACTTTTAAATTCATCATTTGTTTTTTTAAGAGCGGTTGGGAACGGTTTCATAAAATAACCGCACTCATAGGCTTTGCCAGTTTCAAAATCGAAAAGATCCACTTGTTCGCTCGCTTTTCGAATCAGTTCAGGGCCCCAAGAGGCCCCTGAACCGTAAGAAGTCGTTACTTCCCAAGGGACGGGTATTAAGACAATGTCAGCTTTAGCCTCTTCGGCCGGTAAGCCAAAGATACCAAAGTCAGCAGAAATAGCAGAATTGGGATCGTAATTTTTATTTTTTTCCATGCTTTAAACCTCTGATATAATTATGACTTTATTGAATTTATAAGAAACAAAATTAATCCAATTTTTAAAAACTTGTGCAAAGCATAAAGCCCTCAGCATTAAACTTGATTATTTACTCTGATTCCCCCAATTTAAGTCCGTCGCAGCGACCTCTGACCAGTGGTCGCTGCTGGTCTATTGGGCATGTGCAACGGAGGAATGAATGGGACGACAACTTGGTTTGTTTTTATGCATCTTAGTGACCTCTTCAGTTTTGTGGGCGGCGAAACCTAACCCAGCAGCTCCTGTGGGTGGAACTTTCAACGTCAATTTATCTTTTGAGCCATCCATGATTCATCCAATTATGAGCACCGATGGAACCTCTCAAGATGTGCGAAAGTTTCTTGGGGATTCTTTGCTAGGCCGAGATCCAGAAACTTATGCTTGGAAACCCCATCTGGCTGAAAAATATGAAATTTCTAAAGACGGTAAGGTCTATACTTTTACTTTAAGAAAAAACATTTTCTTCCATGACGGAAAACCCATCACTGCCGATGACGTCAAATTCAGCTTTGATGCGATCTTTGACCCTAAATACAAAGCACAACATTTACTGCCATATTATGATGGTTTACTAAAAGTGGAAGTGGTGGACCCTTCTACGGTTAAAATTACTGCCAAAGACACTTATTTTAAAAACTTCGACGTTTTCGTCAGCACTGAAATCTTACCTAAGCACGTTTACAGCGATGTTGAAAAATCTCAGAAAATGACTCGAACTTATGTTGGAGCAGGGCCTTATTCCCTCGAAAAATTTGAACGTGGTCAAAATATTTTAGTGAAGCGTTTTGACAAATGGTACGGCTTTCAAGTTCCTGAGTTAAAAGGTTTTTACAATTACGCTTTTATCAACTTCCGATTTTACCAAGAAGA
Organism: Pseudobdellovibrionaceae bacterium; assembly: GCA_043720615.1. GTDB lineage: Bacteria > Bdellovibrionota > Bdellovibrionia > Bdellovibrionales > Bdellovibrionaceae > JAYWDA01. Next base: position 48,387 of record JAYSSI010000056.1, read on the forward strand.
AAACGTTTTGTTAGAACATGCTAAAAAGGGAGATCTGGATTTTATCGAACTCCGGTCTGAGTCTTTTGTTAAAAAAACAGAAGGTGCGCCTTGGGGAAAAACAATTTTCAAAAAGAAAGTTGAAAACGCCGAGCCTAAGACTTCAGGTTTTATTGGATGGAATTTTCGACGAGAAATGTTTCAAGATAAAAATGTAAGAATTGCTCTGGCTCATCTAGTAAATCGAGAAGAGATGAATCGTAAATTTAAATACGATTTGGGCGAGCTTTGCCGCGGACCAAATTACAATAAAAGTGAATATTCTCCAACCACTGTCAAAGCGATTCCATTTGATCCTAAAAAAGCATCTGAGCTTTTAACTAAAGCGGGCTGGAAAGACACAGACAAAAATGGTCTGTTAGATAAAATGATGGGTGGAAAAAAAGTTGAATTTAAATTTGCGCTCATTCATGCCAATAAAGAAGCTGAAAAATATTGGACCATGTACAAAGAAGATCTTAAAAAAGCCGGTATCGAGTTAGAAATTAAGTATCTTGAGTGGAATTCGTTTTTAAAATTAGTAGATGAAGGAAATTTTGATGCTGTCGCCATGGCTTGGGGTGGTGGAGATATCGATTGGGATCCAAAACAAATTTGGCATTCCACAAGTGCTGTTCCGGGTGGATCTAACTTTATTAATTACAAAAGTCCCGAGGTTGATAAATTGATCGACGAAGCGCGATTGACTGTGGATCGCACGAAGCGCATGAAAATGTTAAGACAGGTTTACGAAAAAATTGCAGCTGATGCACCTTATGCGTGGCTCTTTAATGACAGATATTATCTTTATGCGGTTTCTAGTCGTGTTCAACAGCCGGCTGACACCTTCAAATATGAAGCGGGCAGCTCAACTTGGTGGTTGAAACCATGAAAGTAAATAATCAGTGTTCATTTATATTTTAAGAAGGCTGTTTCTGTTGATCCCTACTTTTTTAGGGATCACGGTTCTAACATTCTTTCTGATTAATATGGCGCCAGGCGGCCCTGTGGAGCAAAAGCTTCAGCAGATGCGCTTTGGTAAACAAGCTGGTGGCGGCGGCGAAAGCGGCGGCGCTGGTGGCCGCACGTCAGGAGTCAATGAAGAGATCGTGAACGCTCTAAAAAAGCAATATGGCTTTGATAAACCAGTTCATATTCGCTACTGGATTTGGCTTAAAAATATTTCCACATTAGATTTTGGCACAAGCTTTACTTACGAAGAGCCTGTGATTGACGTGATTTCCAGTAAATTTCCAGTTTCTTTGCAATTCGGAATTGCCGCTTTAATTTTAACTTATCTGATTTGTATTCCTCTAGGAGTCTTAAAGGCCATCAAAGCAGGAGGAGCCTTAGATCGCATCTCGGGTATAGTTCTTTATTTTGCTTACTCTGTGCCATCCTTAGTTTTAGGAATATTTTTGATCGTCTTTTTTGCCGGCAGTGGGCATTTTAATTGGTTTCCGATCAGTGGACTTAAATCAGACGATTACGAAACTTTAACCAGTTTTGGAAAAATTTTAGATCGAGCTCATCACTTTGTGCTGCCTTTAATTTGTTACATGCTGGGTGGATTTACGGAGCTCACCATGCTGACTCGTAATTCAATGTTAGATGTGATCAAATCTGATTATATCAGAACGGCTCGGGCCAAAGGTGTCCGTGAAAAAACTGTGATTTTTAAACATGCTCTCAGAAATGCATTGATTCCTGTTGCCACTGGTCTTGGTGGTTTTTTTAGTGTGTTTTTGGCAGGATCCTTGATTATAGAAACTATTTTTAATTTGGATGGCATTGGGTTACTTGGTTATAAGTCAGCACTGACTCGCGACTATAATGTTGTCATGGGATTAACTTTTTTATCTTCGGTGGTTTTACTTTTAGGGCGATTATTTAGTGATATTGTCTACGTGGTGATTGATCCAAGAATCGATTTTAAATAATGGGACTTGTTGAAAAGTATTTAATTACAAATGAATTAAACATCAGACGTTACCGACGTTTTAAAAAAGATAAAGTCGCTATTTTTTCAGTGTTTGTGATTTTACTTTTATTATTTATCAGTTGCACGGCCGAATTATGGGTGAACAACCGTCCCCATATCATGAAATACCATGGCGAAATTTATGTGCCCTTATTGAAAGATTACCATCCCTCTGTTTTTGGTTTTGAGGATGAATTTGTAACTGATTATCGAAAACTACAATTGCAAGAGGGCGATTGGTGGATTTGGCCCATTATTCAGTGGGATCCATTCGAAAGTAACACTGCTCTTTCTGATTATCCGGCACCTCCCTCAAAGCAAAATTGGGTCGGGACCGATGATCGCGGTCGGGATGTTTTAACTCGTTTGATTTATGGACTTCGATACACATTAGCCTATGCCTTGGCCGTTTGGTTTATCTCCTATTTGACCGGTTGTTTAGCAGGAGCTTTGATGGGCTACGCTGGTGGAAAAGTTGATTTGGTGGGCTCGCGAATTGTTGAAGTCTTTGAAAGTATGCCGGCGTTTTTTGTGATTATCACGGCCGTAGCTTTATTTTCTCCGACTTTACCCTTACTGATTGTGATCAATGTTCTTTTTGGATGGACCGCAATTTCTGGTTATATGCGAGGCCAATTTTTATCTTTGCGAAAGCGTGAGTATGTTGAAGCCGCAAGAGCCATTGGTTCTAGCCACTGGCGCATTATTTCAAAACATATTTTTCCCAATGCCCTGACTCCGATTGTGACCTTTGCGCCTTTTACAATTGCTGCCAATGTTATTTCTTTAGCTTATTTGGATTATCTAGGTTTGGGATTAATTCCGCCAACTCCCAGCTGGGGCGAACTTTTAGCGCAAGCTCAAAAGTATTTTACGATTGCTGAATGGTTGGTATGGGCCCCTTCTGGAGCTTTACTTATCACTCTGACCATGTTGATTAATATTGGTCTTGCTATTCGGGATGCTTTTGATTCGAAGTCATCGGTTTAAATTAAATTTAAATTGGCGTTTTATTCAGCCTCTTCCAAATACGTATATCCAGACAAACCTTCTTCGTAGTGCTTAATCAGAAGTTTTGCTTCTTGCTTGGTGATGGTGCCTTTTTGAATGCTCTCTTCTGTGGCTTGACGAACACTGTCCACCATTTCAGTTCTGCCATACTGAACGTAAGATAAAACTTCTGTCACGGTATCGCCTGGAACATAATGATCGATGGTGTATCCGGCTTCACTTAAAGAAATATGAACCGCATCAGTATCACCAAAAAGATTATGCAGATCGCCTAGGATTTCTTGATAAGCTCCGGTTAAAAATACGCCCACATAATATTGTTTGTTGGGTTCATAATCGTGCAACTGAATGGTATCTTTAAAATCGCCCGTGGTGGTGTCGATGAATTTTTCAATTTTACCATCTGAATCACAAGTTAAATCAGCTAGTGTGGCAGAAGTTGTAGGCTCTTCATTCAGTCGATGAATTGGCATCACGGGAAAGACTTGTCCCACGGCCCAAGAATCGGGAACGGATTGAAAGACAGAAAAGTTACAGAAATAAGTGTCACAGAGTTCTTGTGAAAGTCTGGCTAAAATATCTTCACAATCAGGCGTCACTTTGGCGATCGAAAGCATTTTTGTAGAAATCGCAAAATACATGCTCTCACACCAAGCGCGCTGTTCAAGAGAAACCACACCGTAAGTGAAAAGTTGTAAAGTTTCATCTTTTGACTGGGTTAAATCATTGAAGCATTCGTTGATGTTATCGCGATTCACTTTTTCATATATATACTGCATGTCCTGCATGATTCGAGGATCTGTTTTAATCGCAGGTCTGGGCGGAGTGTGACGGAATAAATTATTTACTCCCATCACATTAAAAACTAAAACCGAGTGATGAGCCACAAGGGCACGGCCCGACTCTGTCACGATATTGGGATGAGGAATTCCTTTTTCATCACACAAAGCTTGCAGAGTTGAAACTACGTCATTGGCATATTCTTGTTCGCTGTAATTGATTGAGCTATCAGAGTTTCCGGTGCCATCGTAATCAACACCTAAGCCACCACCCACATCAATATACTTAAGTTCTGCGCCCATGGCATACAGTTCTGTAAAAAATCGAGCGCCCTCTTTAAGAGACGACTTAATGCTAGAAATAGAAGGAACCTGTGAACCGATATGATAATGCAACAGTTGCAAGCAATCCAGCATGCCTTCTTTTTTAAGAAGATCGACACCTTCAACAATTTCAACCGCGGTTAAACCAAATTTTGATCTTGCTCCCGAGGAATCAACCCACTTGCCCGCACCTTGGGTATTAAGCTTTGCACGGAATCCAATTTGTGGTCGCGTATTAAATTTTTTCGCTGCAGCGATGATCATGGGAAGCTCTTCACGACGATCAACCACAATAATTGTATTACGACCTAGCTTTTGGGATAAAAGAGCTGTTTCGATATATTCGACATCTTTAAACCCATTACAGATAATCACAGCGTTGGGAGTGTTCATCAAAGCCAGCACCACTAAAAGTTCTGGTTTTGAACCACACTCAAGGCCCAATCTTAAATCTTTTCCAAACTTCACAAGTTCTTGGACAAGATGTTTTTGCTGATTCACTTTGATGGGATAAACACCGCAGTACTGACCTTTATAACCATGATCAACAAAAGCTTTTTGAAAGCAGCCGTGCAAAAGCTCGACTCGGGCTTTAATAATATCTTGAAAGCGAATCATAATAGGAATTCGAATCCCGCGATCTAACAAATCTTGAGTCAGCTCATAAAGGTCGACCTGGGGACCTTGGGCGCCTTGTGGGGAAACCAAGACATTGCCTTGAGAGTTGATTTTGAAATAACCATTTCCCCAGTTATTGATACCGTAAAGAGCCGAACTTTTTTCAACACTCCAAGATTCAGACATCGATTCTTATCTCCACCAATAATTTAGATAGCTATTTGACTATCAGATTCAATATTTTCCCTGATTTGTAAATAACTTTATCAATATTTTTTCCTCCCAAGGCTGCAAGAACCGCCGTAATCTTCTGAGCTTCTTCCAGAGCCGTTTTTTCGCTAGCATCAACAGCAATTTCGATAGTTCCACGCATTTTCCCGTTCACTTGAACTCCTAAAGTGACAGTGTCATCGGTCACTAAAGCAGGATCAAATTGAGGCCAAGGCGCTAACGAGACGAATTCCTTTTCCCCCAAAATTTTCCACATTTCTTCGGCCATATGAGGAGCAAAAGGCATCAGCAGTTGCACCAAAGGCTTTAACGTCGCACGGGGCTTGATTTCCAGACGATACAATTCATTCACTAAAATCATCATGGCACTGATGGCGGTATTGAAGCTCATATTTTCAATGTCTTCAGTGACTTTCTTAATGGTTTTATGAAGTGCTTTTGTGGCCTCAGGCGGAAGAGTGATATCGGTCGCATGGCAGTGGCCTTCTTCATTGGCGACCATTCGCCAAGTTCGGTCTAAAAAGCGCCGAACGCCATCGATGCCTTTATCAGACCAAGGTTTGTCTTTATCCATGGGTCCTAAAAAGCTAATATAAGTCCGTAAAATATCGGCCCCATATTTTGAGTGCAAATCATCTAAGTTAACAAAATTGCCACGAGATTTTGAAATCTTCTCGCCATCGGATCCTAAAATCAGACCTTGATGAGCTAATTTTTGAAATGGTTCATCATGGGAAACAAGACCTGCATCAAATAATACTTTTTGCCAAAACCTTGAGTACAGTAAATGTCCTACTGTATGTTCGGCGCCACCAACATACAAATCCACCGGCATCCAATATTTTTGAGCTTCAAATGAAAAAGGATCCTGTTCATTTAAAGGATCAGTGTATCTTAAAAAATACCAGGAAGAGCCAGCGGATCCAGGCATGGTGTCAGTTTCACGATGCCCGATTTCACCATCTTTATCTGCATACTGCATCCAATTTTTATTGCGAGCTAAGGGAGCTTCCCCTTTTTCAGAAGGTTGATAATCTGTCACTTCCGGCAAAAGAACCGGGAGCTCATTTTTTGGTAAAGTTTTAAGTCCTTTTTTAGGAAAGTGAACAACCGGGAAGGGCTCGCCCCAATATCTTTGACGGCTAAAAAGCCAATCGCGAAATTTATACTGAATTTCTTTTTGGCCAATGCCTTTGTCTTTTAAATGCTCTGTCATTTCATGAATAGCTTCATTTTTATCTAAGCCATTTAAAAACTGACTGTTGACCAATTTTCCGTCGCCTTCAAAGGGCAATTCATCAGAACTTTCTAAAACTCGCACGATGGGTAAATTAAATTTTTTGGCAAATTCAAAATCACGAGCATCATGACCTGGAACTGCCATGATGGCACCTGTTCCATAATCCATTAAGACATAGTCGCTAATAAAAATTGGAATTTTTTTGCTTGCATCTAAAGGATGAAGAGCAAAAGCTCCCGTGTTTTCGCCCGTTTTTTCAGTGTCAGCTTTGCGGTCCACTTCACTTTTGCTAGAAGATTTTTTAATGTAAGCATCCACAGTGGATTTATTTTCTTGAGTGCATATTTGAGTCACTAAAGAATGTTCGGGTGCTAAAACCATAAAAGTCACACCGAACAAAGTGTCCGGTCGGGTGGTAAAGACAGTCAGATCGTGAAGTTGATTTTGATTGTCTTTAATTTTAAAAGTAACTTGAGCTCCGACAGATTTTCCAATCCAATTTCGCTGACCTTCTTTGGTGCGATGGGGCCAATCGACTTTGTCTAAGTCTTGTAATAATCTTTCAGCATAGTCAGTGATTTTAAGCATCCATTGTTTCATGGGCTGACGAATCACAGGATGTCCACCGCGTTCACTTTTGCCATCAACAACTTCTTCATTGGCTAAAACTGTTCGTAAAGCCGGGCACCAATTCACCGGAACTTCTTTTTGATACGCAAGACCCCGGTCATGAAGCTTTGTAAAAATATACTGAGTCCATTTGTAAAACTTAGGATCACAGGTTGAAATTTCACGACTCCAGTCAAAACTAAAACCAAAAGATTTTAACTGGCGCCGAAAGGTCTCAATGGCTTTATCTGTAGTGATCGAGGGGTGCACGCCGGTTTGCATAGCGTACTGTTCAGCCGGTAAGCCAAAAGCATCATAGCCCATGGGATGTAAGACATTAAAGCCTTGCGCTCTTTTATAGCGGGAAATGATATCGCTGGGCGTGTAAGAGGCAATATGTCCAATATGAAGTCCTGAGCCCGAGGGATATGGAAACATATCTAAGGCAAAGTACTTTGGTCTTGAGGATTTATTTTCCGCATGAAAGGTTTTTTTTTCTTCCCAGCGGTTTTGCCAAGAGGCTTCAGTGTCCAGGGGCTTGTAAGTCATAGTGTCCTCTGCTTCTTTTGTAGATCTAAGTCGAGTATTATTCTTATATTGTCCTGATTTTAAGGTGAACTGTAAAAACTTTTAACAAATTCAAAATCTCGACTCAATGGATTCGACCTTTGCCGCGATACGTATATTGATATGAAAAGTGATGCTGTCTCAAGATCACCAAGAAGTCGTCGAATTTTGTTGATCGATGAAGATTTAGATAGTTTGAACATCCTCCTGGAGCCCCTCCGTTGGGAAGGTTACGATGCCCGTGGAGCCCAGAGTGTTCAAGAAGGTCTCCTGCTTATAGAAAGCTGGACGCCGCACATTGCACTTTTGGATCTTAAAGCCGACAGCGGAGGAATGCTGTCTTTGAATCGCATTCGCCAACGCTTGCCGCACAGTTCTTGTTTGATTATATCTGAAAATTCTTCCACTGAAGCCATCATCATGAGTCTTGATTCCGGAGCTGATGATTATATTATTAAGCCTTTCGTTCCCTTAGAGCTACTGGCTCGAATCAGAACCCATCTTCGCATCCGGGATTTGCATGAGCAATTAGTTTATGCCAATGAAAGACTTAAAGAATTGGTCGACACGGATGATTTAACGGGTTTGTACAATATGCGATCCCTTTATCAGCGTCTTGAATTTGAGATCGAAAGAGCCCGTCGTTTTAACCGCGGTGTTGTCTGTGTTATGATGGATATGGATTATTTTAAAACCGTCAATGATGGGCATGACCATTTGTTTGGAAGTCATGTTCTGACCGAAGTTGGAAAAATTATTAAAGAAAATACCCGTAACACAGATATTGCTGCCAGATATGGTGGTGATGAGTTTTTATTGGTGTTAACTGAAGTCGGTTACGAAGGCGCCATGCTCTTTTGCGAAAGGCTGCGCAAAAATATCGAAGCCACGCATTTTACCAATGGTGAAGACTCGATTCGCTTAACGATTTCGATTGGTTTTGTTTGCTATCCAGAGAATGAAAAGATCAATGCTCGAGAAATGGTTCGTCGTGCCGATCATGCTCTTTATGAAGCCAAACGATTGGGAAGAAATCGAGTTTGTTACTTCGAAGCTGAAAGTAACATAAAAACTCAGCCCGCCAATCCCGCAGTCGCAAAAGCCAGCTATAAAAAGAAAAGCGCTAGCTAAGTTTAATTAAACAGCAAAATTCGATCCCTTCAAGCAAACTTAAGTTGACTCATTGGCATGGCTTTTTATAGTGACCCTATGTCTGTTCAATCTTCCATTGATTTTAAGGCTCGAAAAAAAGCGGCTTGGGTTTCGTTTTTTACAAGCTTTGTTGTTTTGGGCTTAAAAGTTTACGCTTTTCAACAGACAAAATCCACAGCCATACTCTCTGATGCCTTAGAAAGTATCGCCAATGTTTTAACCGCCATCATAGCTGTTTTTGTGATTGGGTACTCTTCTCAACCGGCTGATGAAGAACATCCTTATGGTCATGGAAAGTCAGAGTTTTTTTCAGCGGCATTTGAAGGGGGACTGATCTTTTTTGCAGCCCTGATGATCTTTGTTGAAAGCATAAAAGCCATGACGGGCCATGGACAAATCACAGCCATCGAAACAGGAATTTTTTATATTGCTATCGCTTCTGGAATTAATTTCATTGTCGGTTTTTATCTGCGACGAGTGGGATCTAAAGAAAAATCAGAAACCTTGGTCGCCAGTGGATCTCATCTTTTATCAGATGTTAAGACGACAGCGGGCGTAATCCTTGGTCTTGTGGTTGTTAAAATCACAGGTTGGCATCTTGTCGATGCTTTGATCGCTTTCGCCGTGGGAATTCATTTAATGTATGAAGGTTATTTAATTGTCACAGGTTCAGTCGCAGGTTTAGTTGATGCGACAGATGTGAAGTCACTTGAAATTCTTTCAAAAATGATCGACGAAGAAAGATCCGTTGGAATTATTAATATTCACAATGTCAGAGTGATTCGCTCTGGAAGTTTCCATCACATTGACGCTCATTTAGTGGTTCCTGAATATTGGAATGTCGCTAAAGCGCACGAATTAACTCATCAATTTGAACAGGCCGTTGTTGAACGCTATCCCTACGACGGAGAATTTGCTTTTCATTTGGATCCTTGTAAACGCAGTTTTTGCAGACAGTGTGATGTGACGGATTGTCCGATCAGGTCTGTTGCATTTGAAAAATTGTATTCCTTTTCAGTCACCAATTTGATACAAGGGCCTCAAGTAACAAATGAGCCTGATGGAAGCCTTCCAAAATCGACGTGACATTAATTTAACTCGCACCTTGCCGCGGCCCAATGCTTACACTCAAGCATTGGATGGTCAATTTTCACATGTGGCATTTAATGAAGAGCGAGCGCCTTTGTTTAAAGGCCAATGGCGAAATAAAGTTTTTAGTGCTTCACCAGAAGCACCAATGGATCTTGAAATTGGCACAGGCAATGGATTCTTTTTTGCTCACCGGGCGCAAACAAAACTTGATAGAAACTTATTGGGACTTGAATTAAAATATAAGCCTCTAATCCAATCGATTCGACGAGCCACTTTGAGCGGCAATAAAAATGTAGCCATCGCAAGATATCATGCTTTTAATATGAGTGATCTTTTTGAAGCTGAAGAACTTAATCATGTTTTTATTCATTTTCCAGATCCGTGGACAAGCCCCAAAAAACCAAAGAATCGTATCGTTAACAGATATCATTTAGGTCTCTTGTATCAAATGCAAAGACCAGGATCTTTTTTAGAATTTAAAACAGACTCGCGAGAATATTTTTTATGGGCCATGGAAGAAATCAAAGATAGTCCTTATCAAATTGAATTTCAAACTCTCAATTTGCATTATTCAGAAAAAGCATCTGAAAACTTTATGACCGGCTTTGAAAAAATATTTACCAAGCAAGGCATTCAAATTAACTACGTGCTGCTTCGCAAGCCGTAGTCTAAGAACAATCGTATCTAAAGTTTAAAAAAGAAATTCAACTAATAATTTTCGTTGCAAAATAAGTTAACTAGTCACAGAAAATCTAAAATCTAAAATCGATCAAACTATAAAGAGAAACGCGCTATCAATCTTCTTAATTATTAAACGCAAAAAAATTTGTAAATCAAAAATAAAAAGAGTTAATATAATGAATTATTTTAAAGTATAAAAAAGTGTGAAGCTCATAGAAACAAAACGTAGCGGTTAAGCTTTGCGTTACTTTATTAAATATTTATAGATTACTAAAAATACTTCTTGCGGGGGTGTTTTGCATCTCACAATTTAATTTAGCCTAATTGTTTTGAAAGAAATGACTCCGGAAATATTAAATTTATATGCTGCTTTGCAGAGCCCATTGAAGAGCGTGTGATGAGCCGTATTTAGCCTTTTCAGAGTTTGAAAATTAATTCAAAAAACCTGAAATTTAAGTCTAAAATTCCATGTTATGTTCCTTTTAGTTTTTAAAAAGGAGACTGAAATGCAATTATATTTCGATGCTGATGAAACTATAAATCTAAAATATATCTCAAACGACGATCTTCTTTTTAGAACTGAAAGTTTAGTTCAAACAGAACGAAAAATTATGCATTTAGTTTTGACTCATATATTAGAAATTATGAATCGCAGACTTTATGCTGAGCTTGGCTTTGATAGCATGTACGCTCTGATGATTAAAAAATATGGATACTCTGAAACTTCTGCCCTTCGCCGGATAGATGCGGCTAAGCTTTTAAGATCAGTTCCCGAAGTGGCTGATCGCTTAAAGGCTGGCTCATTAAATTTATCTCAAGCCGTTCAACTGCAAAAATGTTTAGCGTCTGAAGCTAAAAAAGGCGAAGTTGTATCTGAGACAAGAACACATGAAATTCTAGAGAGTATTAAGAACTGTAACAGTTTTGAAACCAGGCAAGTTTTAGCTCAAGAGTTTGATATACCAATTAAAATCAATGAAATTGTTAGACCTCAAAAAGACGGATCTGTTCGACTAGAAATGACTTTTACGAAAGAGCAATATGAAGAGCTTAAACAAGCTAAAAGCTATTTATCCCACATTGCTCACACGGGATCATGGGCTGAAGTGATTTCTGTTTTAGCCTGTAAACTAAATCAATCTAAAATGGGGAAACAAAATAATTCAGATATAAAATCTGTGAAAGAGTTAACTTTTAAAAACACAATAACTAATTCATTAAAGCTTAGCGAAAAAAGTGCTGTTATTTGGGATCAATCTTTAAAAAGTAAAAATCTTGATCCAAGTCAAAGTCAGGCTGACATAGTTTCAAGCTCAAGTCCTAGCCCTAGTTTAAACTCGCCTATAAAACATGGGTCGACCCCCGCTACGGAGGTTAGAAATTTAAAATCATTAAAAGTGACTTTGCCGTCGCCTCCTTTAAGGCGATCTTATATTTCAGTTTCCTTGAAAAGAAAACTCTATGCGCAAGCGCAAGGCTGTTGCCAATATCATAGTCCTGAAGGAAACCGTTGCGGATCTCAGTTTCAAATTCAGATTGATCATGTGTGCGCCAAGAAGCACGAAAGGAGCCTACGGAATGCAAGATCCGTCGTTCTAAACTAGAAGCAAAGAGGAACGAAGTCGCACTACTACGATCATGGT
>JAYSSI010000057.1:0-17167 GCA_043720615.1 Pseudobdellovibrionaceae bacterium
TACGACCGTGAGTACATATTATTATCAAGTCTCATCCACTAACTCGTCAGGGAGTTCAGTTTCTCCGACGTCAGCGGGAGTCACTACTTTTGGAACTTTCACTTGGGTGAAAGCTAACATTTCGACTCCTAAATGTCTGAACTGTCACTCGAGTGCTAACGCCAGCGCAGGTATTGATTTAAGCACTTATACGGGAACTATGAGAGTTGTGGTTGCAGGTAATGCAGCTTCAAGTCTTTTTTACTCCGCAACTTTGAGTGGATCAATGCCCATTGGCGGTACTAAGTTAACTCCGACTCAATTGGATGCCTTGAAAACTTGGATCAATAGCGGGGCGCCTAATAATTAAGAAATTTTATGGGGAAAATAGTTTCTTAAAAATTTCAGGGACTATGCTTTCTAGATTTTGTCCTAAAATCTGAATTCGATGACAATGCAAAAACATTCGGTCGGTCTTATAAAGATCGGCCATTTTTTTATTGTATCTAGGATCACCATATCTAGCGTCTCCGACGAGGGAATGATTGATTAAGGCTGAGTGTTTACGAATTTGGTGTTGACGACCAGTGATCAATTCAAATTGGCACATAGAAAAGAATTTATTAGCGTTGAGGACGGTGAACTGTGTTTCGCAAGAAATACGTTCTCGTGAAGCTCCCGCGGGATTTTTTCGACCCTCTGCCTTATCAGTGAGAGCTTGATTCCATAGACCTGAATTTTGTTTTAATTCGCCACGCAAGACTCCGGAGTAAATTTTATCCACCGCTCTTTTTTCGAATTCTGAAGCCAAATTCTTGGCGGCGGATTCATTTAACGCCAACAATTGAACTCCACTTGTTTCTTTATCTAAGCGATGAACAGGATAAAGTTTCGAAGCCGGAACTTGTTTTTGTAAAAGCTTAAGGAGGTTCTGGGGATCTTCATTATTATGCACAGAAATTCCAGCGGGTTTATCAACCGCCAGTAGATCCGAATCTTGATATAAAATTGGAATTTGAGAAATGACGGTGAGCTCCATAATATCCTTGCGAAGAGAGAATTTAATCAAAGTCTTAACAAAAAGCATCCTATAAAGCACGTCCTACCTAGGGTCATGGCTTCCCGATTGACCCCACCCAGAAAGCAATATGATAATGGCTCTTAATTAACCCTGAGAGGTGAAGTATGTCTGAAGATATGAAAGCTGAAATCGAAAGACTTAAAGCAGAAAACGAAGCTCTTAAAAATAAGAAAAATTCGCGAGGCACTTTATCCATGAAGGTCAGTGAAAAAGGCGCTTTGTCTGTTTACGGGATGGGACGTTTTCCTGTCACCTTGTACAAAGAGCAGTGGCTTAAGCTTTTAAGTATCACTGAAGAGATTAAAAAATTCATTCAAGACAATGATGCTCAATTAAAAACCAAAGAATAAAGCGGGATTATCCCGGCTTAAAGTCTGTAAGTCGTCTTTTTTTTAATCGCCCTCGTGATTGAGGCCCTAAGTTAGCAGTACAATCATCTTGAATTCTCAGAAGGAGATCTCGAGGGTGAATGTAGAAAGCTATCTTCAAAAAAAGCGACTGTTATCTGAACAAGCTCCGCAGTATCGACATCTTTGCCTGACATGCCGGCAACCTCAATTTGGATGCTTTTGCGCTTTTGTGCAAAATTTTGATCCAAAAATTAAATTTATGATACTGATCCATCCAATAGAGTTTAAACGACGAATTGCCACAGGTAGGATGTCGCATTTGTGCTTGGAAAATTCTGAACTCATTATTGGCCAAAATTACTCCGCAAATCAAAATGTTAATGACGTCTTAAGAAATCCTGAAAATCATTGTGTGATTTTATACCCTGGAAGAACTTCCATCGATTTAACCTCGATGGATTCTGAAACTCGCCAATCACTTTTTCCCAAAGATAAAAAATTAGTTATTTTTGTAATTGATGGAACCTGGGCAACCGCTGGAAAAATGGTCTACCAAAGCAAAAATTTGATCGATCTTCCAAGAATTTGTTTTACGCCCCCAGCACCTTCCAATTTTCGAGTTCGAAAACAGCCGGCCCCAGGTTGTTATTCAACCATTGAAGCCATTCATCATACCTTAGAATTACTAGGTCCCAGTCAGGGATTTGATTTAACCACTTTAAATCATCACAAACTTATTTTTGTTTTTGATAAAATGGTTGAAAAGCAGCTTGAATTTATTGATCGCTCCCGCGCCCTTCCTAAGCAGATAACCTATCGGCGATTAAGTCAGCGACCGACTTAGTTATGAAAATAAAAAAAAAGATATTAATTCTTAACGGCAGTCCTCAGGGTTCTAAAAGTAACGGACAAAAACTGATACAAAAAATAGTTCAAGAATTGGGAACAGCTGTTCAGGTAAGCGTTCAGCATTTAAGTCAAAAAAATTATTCTAAAAGTCTTAAAGATAAAATCAAAGCGGCTGACGCTTGTATTTTTGTTTCAGGAGCATACTGGGATTCATGGGGCAGTCCGCTGCAGGCATTTTTAGAAAAAGCGACTGAGCTTGAGGGGTCTAGGGCCATCCTGGGAAAACCCTGTGCTGTGTTTATATTAATGCATTCGGCGGGTGGAAAGGGCGTTCTATCTAGGTTACAAGGGGTTTTATCGACCATGGGCTTTCTTATTCCGCCCATGAGTGGAATGGTTTATTCTTCGCTTGCTCATCTCCTTTCGAGAGGGGAAAAAAAGACGACGGACAAAGACATTTGGCATCTTAATGATGTCAGATTGATTTTAGCCAACTTAAAGATCAGTTTAGAGATTAAAAAAGACTGGCTGACCTGGCCCGTGGATCAAAAAAAGTTTAAACGAGTTTGGTTGAAATAAGGCAATTTCCTTGGCTCAAGTTGTTTATTGCGCTATTTTCGACGCTCAAAAATAGTCTTAACTTAAGAGGGAGTCTCCATTGAATATTTCAAAAAATAGCGTTGTTACACTTAATTATACATTAACTGATGATGAAAATGAAGTTCTTGATTCCTCTGTGGGAGCCGAACCATTGGTATACCTTCATGGCGCCAACAATATTATTCCCGGTTTAGAAGAGGCCTTAGATGGCAAAAAACAGGGCGATAAATTTAAAGTCAAAATTCCTGCTGAAAAAGCTTACGGTGAACACATTGAAGAAATGATTCAGCATATTCCTAAAAATCAATTTCCCACCGACCAAGATTTACAGCCGGGTATGAAATTTCAAGCCAATTCGCCACAGGGACCCATTGTTCTTACAGTGGTTGAAGTGGGAGAAACTGAAATATTAGTGGATGGAAATCATCCTCTGGCTGGTGAAAATTTAAATTTTGAAGTTGAAGTAGCTGAAATTCGTGTGGCAACAGCAGAAGAATTAACCCATGGTCATGCTCACGGTCCTGGCGGCCACCACCATGAATAGTTAAACGTATATCACTCATAAGGAGATTTTGTGAAAATAGCAGGATTTGTCTTTAGTCTTTTAGTTTCAATACAAACATTGGCTGATATTTCTATTTTAGGAAAATGGAGAACTGTTGATGAAGATGGAAAAGCAAAATCTATTGTTGAGATCACTCAAGACGGAAGCGAGGCTCGTGGTCGAGTGATAGAAATTCTGGATCCCGCGAAGTTAAATTCCATTTGCGAAAAGTGCAAAGGTGAAAATCTCAATCAGCCGATCAAGGGCATGGAAATTTTATGGGGATTAAAGGAAACAAAAAAAGGGATAGAGTGGAGTGGCGGTCAAATTCTTGATCCTAATAATGGAAAAACATATAAATGTTTAATGCGTCCAGTTGAAGATGGTAAAAAACTAGAAGTTCGAGGCTATATTGGTTTTAGTCTTCTTGGTCGAACTCAAGTTTGGGAAAAACAAGATTAGATTCTAGACTAAGTTTAAGACTTAGCTTTCGAAGCTTCAGTACTTCGATGTTGAAAAGGAGTGATTTGCCAATTCGCTCCTGAGGCTTTAATTTTGGAAATAGACCTTGCTCCCGTAGACGCTAAAGCCAGCTCAGCCAGATCACTCCATGCAGAATCATGAGTGTGAACTGAAACTAATGTTTCTCCATTTTGAATACTAGTTTCATAAATATTTGCTGCATGCTGAGGAACTCCAATACCAACAAGTGCGCCGCTCAATCCGCCCACGGCGCCACCAAAACTTGCGCCAGCAATTGTAGCAATTACTGGCCCTGCAACTATAAGTGGCCCTAAACCCGGTATCATCAAAGTTCCCATGCCAATAAGCATTCCAAGTGTCCCTCCGACAAAAGCTCCCGTCTCTGCCCCTGTTACCGCACCCCATTTCACATTCATAGGAAAAGCTTCTGTTAGATTTTTAAGCTCATTGGTGTAAGGATGAATCACCGAAATATCTTCGAGTTCAAAACCATCTTTATCTAAAGATTCGATCGCATTCTCAACATCCTGTTGATTTATATAAACTCCAAAAACAACAAAGCCCTCTTTGTTCATAAAATCTCCTCCCTGAGAAATCGGTAGAAATTGAAAAGGCATCAACAGAGTTGATGCCTTTTGGCTTTCGGTGAGTGAATCTTAAAATTTCTTTTACGAGTCACAACCTTAAGTTGATTGATAGTACTTAAGTATAAATTTTAAAGCATGACGAAAAAATGAAAATCTATGACGTCATCGTATTGATTGCCATCTATAGGCATTTCTGGCACCAAATAGGTATGTCTAATCTTCTTCAGCTGCAACAAGGCTCCAAATATTTTGGCTCAAAAAAAATCTTTGATGAAGCTCAGTTTTCCATCAATGAAGGAGAGCATGTAGGCGTTATTGGCCCTAATGGAGCAGGTAAAACAACTCTGTTTCGAATTTTAACCGCGCTTGATAC
Organism: Pseudobdellovibrionaceae bacterium; assembly: GCA_043720615.1. Classification (GTDB taxonomy): domain Bacteria; phylum Bdellovibrionota; class Bdellovibrionia; order Bdellovibrionales; family Bdellovibrionaceae; genus JAYWDA01. The sequence goes on from JAYSSI010000057.1 coordinate 4,847, forward strand.
TTTTGACTCAGGAATCTTAGTTAAATCTAAAAGTTTAAGATTGGGCTATTTGCCGCAACATGATCAGTGGCGAGAGGGCCAAACCATTGAGGACTATTTAACTGAATCTTGTCAGATGCCATTGTGGGAATTAAAAGCTCTGGGCCGAGAATTGGGAATCACCGAAGATCTTTATAAAAGACCCGTGATGTCTTTGAGCGGTGGATATCGAATGCGTTGCAAGCTTTTATATCTTATCGGACAAGATCCAAATTTAATGCTTTTGGACGAGCCAACAAATTACCTAGATCTAGAAACAACTCTTGTTCTAGAAAAATTTTTGCAAGGTTACAAAGGCGCTTTTTTACTGATCTCTCATGATCGTGAATTTCTTCGTCGTACCACCGATCATGTCTTGGAAGTCGAGCAAGGTGAGATTACAAAATACAATGGAAATTTAGACGATTATTTTGAGCAGAAAGAAATGTTAAGGCAGCAGTTAGAAGCGCGAGCCATGTCAAATCAAGAAAAGCGACAGCAGGTTCTTGATTTCGTCTCTAAATTTGGAGCTAAAGCCAGTAAAGCTCGTCAGGCTCAATCACGTTTAAAAAGTTTAAGTCGAATGGAGAATATAGAATTAAAACCACTCCCTATTTCTGCATCGATTAAAATTCCACGTCCCATCAAGGCCGGAAAAATAATTGTCAGTATGAAAGAGGCCCATCTCGGTTACGGAGAAAAAACAGTTCTTAAAAATGTTAATTTCCAGCTAGAAAATGGGGATCATATCGCCGTCGTAGGACTGAATGGTGCCGGTAAATCAACATTCCTAAAAGCATTGGCCCATGTCATTGTTCCTTTAAAGGGACAAATTGAAACTGGGTATCAAGTCAAGATTGGCTATTATGCCCAGCATGTTGCTGAAAATTTAGATTCTAGTAGCACCGTGATTGAAGAGATGACAAAAAAATCCCATGTGGAAGTGAGCCGTCAAGAAGGTCTTAACATGGCCGGATCCTTGCTATTTAGTGGAGACGATATCTACAAAAAAATTTCTGTTTTGTCGGGGGGCGAAAAATCAAGAGTGGCCTTGGGGCAAATTCTTTTACAGAAAGTGCCTTGCTTAATTTTAGATGAACCCACAAATCATCTTGATTTTCAAACGGTGGAAGCTTTAACCCAGGCATTAATGAACTACGAGGGAACAGTCGCAGTGGTCAGTCATGATCGAAGTTTTATTCGCCGAGTGGGAACTAAAATTTTAGAAGTGAATCACGGTAAAGTGAGTGTTTACCCAGGCACTTATGATGAATATGTTTGGAGTTTAGAAAAAGGTGTTCTTTCAGGTCGAAGTGATAACGCTCCAGAAGAAAAAGTAATAAAAAAGGAACCTCTCGCAGAAAATTTTGATCAAATTCGCGAGCGACGTAAAAATACTGATAAAAAATTAAAACAGTCAGAAAAAAGTATCGAAGGGATTGATAAAAATCTTTTAATTCATCAAGAAAAACTAAATTTTTTGAATGATCAAATTGCTACTGGCAAAGCGCCTAGTTTAAATCAAGCCATTCAAGAATTTAGTGCCGTCCAAGAAAAGATTGAAAGTTTAGAATCTGAATGGGTAACACTCACTGATCTTCGAGACCAGTTGTTAGAAGAAATAAAGCAGCTTAAAGGATAAAAACTGAATGAATCCGACGATTCTGGAAGTAAAAAAAAGAAGACCTTTTTTAAGGGGACGCTTTCATGAAGCAGCTTTTTTTTATAGTTTAGGAGCTTCCACACTACTGATCGCTTTGGCGCGAGATCTTAAATCTTTTTTAGCCTTATCAATTTATGGAATTTGTTTAGCTGGTTTGTTTGGCATTAGCAGTCTTTATCACCGCATCGATTGGAATCAAAGTCGATATGCTTTACTCAGTAAACTTGATCACGCCATGATTTTTATTTTTATTGCAGGAACCGTCACGCCCATTTGCCTTTTGGGACTTTCGCCAGAGACAGGTCATCGATTGCTTTTTCTTTTTTGGGGGGCTGCTCTATTTGGAGTTTTAAAAGAGTTGTTCTGGAAAACTTCAAAATGGGTCTCTGCTATTTTATATATTAGTATGGGCTGGATCGCAGGACCCTATATTTCAGAGTTTGCAGTGGCTTTGGGTGCTTTGAGCACTTGGTTGTTGATTGTGGGCGGGTTAATTTACACTTTGGGGGCCATTATTTATGCTGCAAAATGGCCTAATCCATTTCCCGAGATTTTTGGATACCATGAAATTTTTCATATTTTAGTAATGATCGCCAGCGTCTTCCATTTTATTGCAATCTATCGTTTAATTGCAGCTTAATCATTGTTAAAGGAGTGCACCATGGCTGAAGTCACCACTTGTCCTTGCGGAGCTGGCAAAAAATATAGTGATTGCTGTGAGCCATTAATCCAAGGTTCAAAAACTGCAGAAACAGCCGTGGAACTGATGCGCTCTCGTTATACGGCCTTTGCGGTTGGCGAAATTTCTTATTTGAAAGCGTCTTTGGCTCCTGAAGAACAAAAAACATTTGATATGAAATCCACATTGGATTGGTCTAAAAAATCAACTTGGTTGGGTTTAGAAATCTTGAATGTTAAAAAAGGTGGTAGCGAAGATAAAGCTGGCACCGTTGAATTTATGGCCAAGTATTCTTTTGAAGGTAAAAATTTAGAGCATCATGAAGTGGCTCAATTTCGTAAAACCAATGGTCGATGGCATTTTGTTGACGGCGAATCACACACGCATGAAGAGGGCCAAGGGCATCAACATCATGGACACCATGAAACAATGGTGCGTGAAGAGCCTAAAATTGGTCGAAATGATCCTTGTACTTGTGGCAGTGGGAAAAAATATAAAAAGTGCTGTGGAACAGCCGCTTAAAAGCGTTAAATCTAAAGACCTTTGCCACAATCCACACAGAATTTTCCGCGGGACTTTCTTTGATCGGCATGTTTTTTTAAATCACATTTAGTTTGAATTAATTTATTTACGATTTCTCCACAGCTAGGGCAAAATTTAACAGCAGCATTTGATTTCCCATGATTCATATTTGGGCAACGACTTTTAGACTCCAAAAGACCTCTTTATCGCTTTTAGCGATGTGTTTAGTTTATCAGTGCCAGTAGTTATTAGATAGGAATAGTTAAAAGCCAGTCTATTGACACTTATAAGCGTCCGAAGACCCAACTGAATAAAGTCAAGTTGCCACCCTTTGCAATGTTTATTAAGGTTTGGATGTTGCACAACCTTTAAGATTAGATCAAAAGCAGTAAAAGGTTAAAAATTGGAAAATTTTGATTTTGAAAAAATATTGCAAAAAGATTTTTCCTTAACGAACTTTCGTAAAGGTCAGCGTGAAATTATATCTGCTGTCTTGGAAAAAAAAGACGTTTTAGCAGTTCTTCCGACCGGCGGTGGAAAGTCTTTATGTTATCAATTTCCGGCTCTATGGACACAGAAATTAGTGATCGTTATTTCGCCCTTAATTGCTTTAATGCGCGATCAAGTGGGCTCTCTACATCGGATGGGTTTAAGGGCAGGATGTCTTTACTCTGGTCAAACAGATCAAGAAAAAAGAGCTCTTTTTCAGCAAATGAATGAAGGGGGTCCCTTTGTTTTATATTTATCACCCGAACGAGTGCAAAAAGAAGGTTTTAAAAAATGGATTATGAATCGTCAAATTGCTTTATTTGCAGTTGATGAAGCCCACTGCGTTTCGCAATGGGGACATGATTTTCGTGAAGAGTATAATCAGATTAAAATTTTAAAAATATTAAGGCCAGACGTTCCGATTTTGGCGTTAACCGCCTCTGCCACGCCTTTGGTGCTTAATGATATTTCTAAAAATCTGTCATTAAATAAGCCTGAAAAAATGGTGCACGGATTTTATCGGCCTAATCTTTATTACCAAGTTGAAGCCTGCGCGGATGAAGAAAATAAATTAGAATATTTATGTCAAGCCTTGCGACAGACGCCCGCAGGACGAAAATTAATCTACTGCGGGACTCGCAAACAAACAGAAGAGTTGTCGAAATTTTTAGGAAAAAACTTTGATGGCGTTGATTATTATCATGCGGGTCTTTCAACCGCAGATCGAACTCGAGTGCAGGAAGAGTATATTCGAGGCCAATTAAGTATCATGGTGGCAACGAATGCCTTTGGAATGGGTATTGATCAACCTGATGTCCGATTGGTTGTGCATTATCAGTTGCCTGCTAATATTGATTCCCTATATCAAGAAATGGGTCGAGCGGGCAGGGATGAAAAAGATTCGAATTGTTTATTATTATACTCAAAAGCTGATAAGGGATTACAGTCATTTTTTATCATGAACTCAGATGCCCCTAAAGCCATTAAAGATTCTCGCTGGAGAAATCTGGAGGCCTTAGTTAATTACGCTGAAGGCAGTGAATGTCGACATGGAGAAATATTAACTTACTACCGAGATTCTCAAAGGCTTCCAGCCTGCGGTCACTGCGATGCGTGCAGCCCTCAATCAATTCGAAAAATTATCAAAGTAGAGATTCGTAAGTCAGCAGTCATATCAGGTTCTTCACAAATAAAATTACGTACAAAAGTGAAAAAGAAATCCTTAGTGACGGAATTTAATTTAAATGAATCACAAGAAAAGCGTTTTTTAAGTTTAAAAGCTTGGAGAAAGAAAAAAGCTCAAGAGCTGGACTTGCCAGCCTTTGTTATTTTTAGTGATCAAACTTTGAAACATCTATCCGTTAAAAATCCACAGAGCCTAGATGAAATGAGATCTGTTCACGGAATAGGTGATATGAAACTTGAAAAGTTCGGGTGGGATATTTTAGCCGAACTTAAATAAGGCTTTCTTCATCAGGAAGAATATCGTGTTCAGGATCTCCACCAACCGCATTATTCATAGTTCGAATAGCTCGATCCATTTGATCTTTCACATCCAGTTCTCCTCTAATAAAACGTGAATCTTCAGATAAAGGCGGTGTATCACGACCGACGCCCCCTAAGTTTTCATCAACATGGCTTGGACTGAAAAGTGCCGTTTGATCTTGATCCATAATGATATCTCGCTCGTCCTCCGAATTTTCTAAAACATTATCTAGGACCACATCTTTTTGGTGAACAATTGAAGTCATAAAAACCTCCATAAGCTGTTGAGATAATATAACTATTACGATCAAGGTTTAATTGAAGTTTTTGTTATATCTAAAACAAAAAATATGACAAGCTTAGCAGAATGCACATGAAGAGGAGGGGTTTGTGGTACAAACGGTAGCTATTCTGGGAGCTTCAGATAAGCCTGAACGGTATTCATATTTAGCTTTTAAAATGCTTCAAGAATATGGTCATCGAACAATACTAATTTCGCCGCAGTTAAAAATGAAGTTTAATGAATTTGATAAAAGCCCTGTTTTATCAGAAGTCAGTGACATAGCTCAGGCTATAGATACTTTAACAATGTATGTGGGTGCTGAAAAATCAACACTCATGCAAGAGAAAATTATTAAATTAAAACCTAAAAGAGTAATTTTTAATCCAGGCAGCGAAAATCCTGCCTTGCAGATATCTTTTATCAAAGCAGGAATTGAAGTTTTAGAGGCTTGTACGCTAGTTTTATTGCGCACTAGAAATTTTTAATGAATTCTAGATTCCTTAAATTTTGCAGACTTTTTCTTCTTCCTCTTGGGCATGGTGCTCGGGCAATTCTTTGGTAACTTCCAAGGCAGCTTTAAATTCACCATTGCCACCCGGTTTAGTTGCAAGTAAGCGCATTAAAGTGTTTTCAACTAGACTGTGTTCGATGACTCCTTCTAGAACGAAATCTTTAAATTCTTCTTTTGCGCCTTCGATTGAATCATAAAGTCCCTCTTCTTCACTTTTAGCATGTAAAATAACTTCAGTGACAAGCTCCAGAGTCAGTTTTTCTGCGGCAGAGGTGGGTTTATCGGTCATATGTCCTAATTTTTCGATGATGGCGAAAGCCTCGTCATGATCCTTTTTAATTAATTTCAATATATCCATAAATCCTCCTCAAAAAGTTAGTCTTGTTGAAGATTTGAAGATAAATTATAAAAGAATGTTAATGATAACAAATGACAGATGAATTTAAGTTTATTTCGTCACAATTTTTATTTACTGACCTGATCCTGCTTTAGTTTCAAGTTCAGCCCAGCGAGAATAAATTTTTTCAAGCTCGGCCTGAAGAGCAGATATTTGAGTTGAAATTTTAACTAGTTGTGTGGAATTAGAAGTTATTTCAGGTTCTAAAATTTTTTCTTGAAGATCCAAAAGTTCTTTTTCCTTAGTTTGAATTAAAGCCCCCATATTATCTAATTCAAATTTATCTTTAAATGATAGCTTTTGTGATTTTTCAGCACTGGCTTTGCTGCCGGTCGAATTCCCTTTATTTTTTTCTTTCGCCTTTTGTTGTTCAAACCAGCTTTCATACTGAAGATAGCCAGTAAATCTTTCAAGAGTCCGTGGACCATTTTCTGAAACTGGAAAAGCTAAAATATCAGTACAAACGGCGTCCATAAAATATCGATCATGCGTGACTAAAATAACGGCACCATTGAATTCACTCAAAGCATCTTCAAGAACAGCTAAAGTATCCACGTCCAAATCATTGGTCGGTTCATCCAAAATAAGAACTTGGCCATCTTGCAACATCATTTGTGCAATTCTAAGTCGGGCTTGTTCACCACCAGACAATCGACCCACAGCAAGATCAACAATTTGGCCTTTAAAATGAAATCTCTCGAGGTAACTTTTTGCATAAACATGCTGTCCTCGGAAGGAAACATAATCCCCATCCGACACAAGATTTTTTAGAACACTGAGTTTGGGGTCTAAGGTTTCACGGCTTTGCTCAAAATAAACAACTTTTAATCCATCAGCCGGGTTGATCACGCCTGAGTCTGGATTAACTTGTCCCATAAGGGTTCTAATAAGTGTCGATTTTCCGCAGCCATTATCTCCTAACAAGGCCAGACGAGTGGTGGGCCGAATCAGCAGATCTAAATTCTCAAAAAGAACTTTGCCATTGTATTGTTTAGTGATGGCTTTCGCTTCGATTAATTTTTTTGGATTACGGTCATTTTCTGAAAACTCAATGCCCATTTGACGGTCTCGATTTTTAAGAGACAACTGACTGACGTCATCAGCCAAAACTCCAGCGCTTTCAATACGAGCTTTTTGTTTTGTTTGACGAGCCTTAGCGCCACGACGCAGCCACTCTGTTTCACGTCGAAGTGTATTTTTTAAAACTTGTTCACGTTTTTGTTGAGCACTTAGCAATTGCTCTTTCGTTTCAACATAAGTGGCGTAGTCGCCCTTCACTGAAATAATGTAATTAGGATTTTTAGGATCTAAATCAATAATTCGATTCACAACTCGTTGTAAAAATAATCGATCATGAGTGATCATTAATAAAGCGAAAGGGGCCGTTCGCAAATACTCTTCAAGCCATAAGATACTTGAAATATCTAAATGATTGGTAGGCTCATCCATTAAAAGTAAATCCGGTGAGTTCACAAGTTCGCGGGCCAGTGCGACTTTTTTCTTCCATCCTCCAGAAAGTTTTGAAACTAGAAAATCATCGCCGAACTGATTAAGCTCAAGTCGACCCATCCATTCGTAAGCCAGGGCCATAACTTCATGAGGGTCTTCTGCTTTTGAGACAATGCTTGAGTATATGGTATCAGCCTCATCAAAACTTGGACTTTGTTCAAGAAAACCAACTTTAAGACCGCGCTGAAGAGTCACTTGCCCGGCATCAGATTTCATCCGACCACAAATCATTTTTAGTAAAGTTGATTTGCCAGCGCCATTTGGGCCCACCAGCCCCACGCGATCGCCATCGTCCAGACCAAAATTTAGGGACTCAAATAATAATTTTCCGGCAAAAGATTTCTCAAGATTATGAACATTAAAAATTGGCATATAAACTCATATCATTTTGCAATTTTACTTACAATCCCCTTCCTCTTTGAATAGTTCCGAGATATGAAGCGGACATGAGAACTATATTTCATATTGCCACAAAAAAAGAATGGGCCGAGGCTCAGCAAAAAGGATTTTACCGGACACGAAGCCTGGAAAAAGAAGGCTTTATTCATTTTTCACGACCTCAGCAAGTTCAAGGGGTTAGTGAAAGGCATTTTAAGGGCGCCAAAGACCTGGTGCTTTTGGAAATTGAGCAAGAGCTCATGAAAGGGGAACTTAAGTACGAGGGTCCAGAGCATAATAAATTCCCACATCTGTATGCTACCCTCAATTTAGATTCCATCAAAGATTCATATGAGCTGGATTTTTCAGACAAGCCCTTTGCTTTTCCTGCAAAATACAAATTAATTAACGAAACACTGATTCGACCTGCTGTGATTTCGGATGCGGCAGAACTCGCCAACGTACATTTGAATGCATGGCGAGAAAGTTATCAAAATATGGTTCCTGAAAGTTACTTGGATCGGCTGCCATTAAGCTTTCGAGGGCGGCAAAAGTTTTGGGAATATCTGCTGAAAGAAGAAAATGATTCGTTCACTTTTGTTGCTGAGTCTGCAGACAACGGAATTGTCGGATTTAGTTCTGTGGGCGATGCTCGAGATTCTGATTATGAAGGCTGGGGCGAGCTGGCAGCGATTTATTTATTGAAGCAATTTAAAAATAAAAAAATTGGTACGGCTTTGCTTCAAGTTGCTTTTGATAAATTGAATTCTCGAGATTTTGAAAATCATTATTGTTGGGTACTGGAAAATAATCCCACGATAGAATTTTTTGAAAAATCAGAAGCCAAAAAAGGTCTTAATAAAAAAACAATTGAACTTGAAAAAGAATTGACTGAAATTTCTATGGAATGGAAAAAAAGCACTGACCTTTAAACTTCTTTGGGAGAGGGCGGAGAATGTTAGCGCCGTAGCCTAAAGATCAGTGTGCAACAAAGTTAATTTAAATTCAGACGTTCATGGTCAACAGACATCACTGACTGTTTCGAAAATAAAGATTTCGTAAGACTTAAAAGAGGAATAACGCCAGAAGAATTAGAATCCCAATACTCTGCGGTTTCCACCTGAACTTTAATTAAAACTAAATCAGGATCCCCTAAGCCATTGGGAAACCATTCTTCATGGTTTGAATTCCAAATTTCTTGCGCTTTGTCTTTGTCCTCATGAATTTCTGCACGTCCTGAAACAGAAACAACGCGGTATTCTGTTGCGGAAGTATAAGTAAGCCCAACATGTTGATCCTTCATGAGGGATAAAATTTTTCCTGAAGTTTTATGAGTAAAAAACCAAAAGTTTCCGTCAAACTCAGTTTGTTGACAAATCATGGGTCGACTGGATAAAGAACCATCAGGATCTACGGTGGTCAGCATTGAAAATTTAATACCATTTACCATCGTATTTAATTTAGTTATTGGATTATTCATGTAGATCTCCTCAGCATTAAAATATTTTTTACTTATAGAAGATGCACTTGGAATCTTTGAATTAGACGAAAAAACCACAGGTTTTAGATTCAGAATCATTTGGTCGTAAAAGCTTGTGTATTAAGACAATTCGAAATGCTATTGGCCTTGGGATGTTTCGCTAAGCCAGCAATAGGCTTCATTGATATCTAAAAAAAAATTATGAGTCTGAGTCGCCGTTTTTTGCAATTCAGCCACTTGCCGAGGATCATGATTAACAAAAGCAATAGCGATGCAGCGATTTTGGCAGTAATTAACAAGTGATTGACGCCATTTCTGATGAACTTCTGCAGAAACAGGTTGATACCCAAAAGTATTCACTAAAAGTTTAAATCCACGGTCGACGAAATTATTATCTCGGACTTCTTGAAAAGTTTGAGCCCAAGCTTGAATTTCTTTTAAACCAATTTTTCCGACAAGATGAGTAACGATTCCCGGAAGATTTTGATCAAAGTCCGTCTTCGTCGTTGCATGACGATGTAAACTTCCCATATTGTCCCCCTCTAAAAATAGTAACAGATCACGGCCTTATTTCAACTCGTGACCTTGCGATGTGTTGTCCGTGAGGACATAGACGGAATAAAGCTTAACAGTGACGGTGGTAATCACTGGACCAAGGAATAAACCCGAAACACCAAAAATTAGAATTGAGCCGATGAGACCCAATAAAACTACAACTGGATGGATATCATCATCACTACTGACAAGGTAGGGGCGAAGTAAGTTATCAATTGTACCTGCGATCAGAGATACGACGATAAGCGCAATCGCCGCTCCATAATCCATTTTAATCAGCGAAAGAAAGGCTAAGAACAGGGCGACAGGGGCAGCTCCGACAACAGGAATAAACGAAAGGAAAAAAGTAATCACAAAAATAACGAAGAAGTCGCCCACATTTAACAAGGCGCTTCCTATTGAGACAATCGAGGCTTGAATAAAGCCTGTCACAAATGAAGCGAAAAGAGTCGAGGAACAGGATTTTTGAAATATTTTAATCAAGCGATCCATTTCCGAGGGAGTGAGCAGTCGCGATTTTATAAAAATAGAACGAAGACTTCGATGCTCTGCCAAAAAGAAATAAAGAGCACAGCAAAATACAAAAATATACATTAAGAGTTGGGGCAATTGTGAAAGGGCTTGGCCTGAAATGCTGATCACTTGGCGGCCCGCTTCGTTAATAAATTGATCACTCATAGCGACGAGATCAATTTTTCTTTTTATGTTGAGACTTGCAATCACTTGATCTGCATACTGAATAACAATCGCCTTAGTGTGGATAATATCTTTATAAAAATCAGAATTCTGAAATCCATCAGCGGCCGTTTCGTTGATGGTGTCATAAAGACTATAAATTGCAAAAAAGATGGGAAGAGTAAAGGCTAAGGTTAATGTCGCTAAGGTTAATGCAACCCACTGTTTGCGTTTAAAATAAATCGAATATTTTTGGACAATATTCGAGGTGGCCATTTTTTTCATCAACGGGTCCAAAGCAAACGCAAAAATACCAGCAATTAATATTTCTGTGAAAAAGGGAGAAAATATAAGAATAAATGCAAAGGTTAAAAAACCGATCAAAATCCATTTGAAGTGTTTATTCATATATTCATCCTAAAAAAGTTTAAAGTTTGACTGATTGACACCTATTTATCTCTCTCTAATATCAAATTGTCTAATCAAAGGAGAAATTATGAAGATTATGTTTATTTTAATAAATTTATGTATGGCAGCAGCGCCAGGAAAAGTTTTCTTTAAAAACTTAAAGGACGGACAAGTAGTCCCCTCAAAATTTAAAGTTGAAATGGGCCTCGAGGGAAAGACTCTGCGACCGGCAGGGCAAGATGTCGAAAATAAACAGGCTGGCCACCATCACATCATTATCAATGGTGGAGCGATTAAAGAAGGCGACTTCATTCCGGCCGATGACACCCATCTCCATTTTGGTAAAGCCCAAGTCGAAACAGAATTGGACCTCAAGAAGCCTGGAACCTACACTCTGACTTTACAATTAGCAGATGGAATGCATCGGTCCTACGGTGAAAAATTCAGTACGACAATTGAAGTGACCGTTAAGTAAAATAAAGAACGCTCTATATATTAGGTGTCTCATTCTGGTTCAAAACTGTTTATAGCTTAGACAGTGGCGACAATAATGCGCCAATTTGAGAATTTTGAGGTCGGTTATGCCTATAAGCACCCATTTAATAAGCCATAAGGTAAATAGTTCCTATGAAAAAATGGCATAGCCGTTGCTTAGTAATCAAGTGAACAAATTAATAACCTTCTAAAAAAGAGAGAGACGTATGAAAAACCTATTTAAGTTACGGAACGTTTTTTTGGTTCTAGGTTTGGCTTTGATGACCTACGGATGCGGAAAAGATGATTCAAAAAATAATTCTGGTGGCGGCGGCGCTATCGCAGTGACTCCTGGTGTTTGTCCAGGTGGTCAAGTTTGGATCACTCAAGCCAATACTTGTGTAGCTCAGGCGCACTGTCAAATGGGGCAAGGATTTTATAACAACATTTGTACTCAAGGTGTGAACCAAGGTGGAATTAACGGTTACCCTTATTACGGCCAGCAAGGTCAAGGCGGTTATGGATATCAAGGCGGTTACGGATATCAGGGTGGATATGGTTACCAAGGTGGTTATGGATACAATCAAGGTGGCTACAATACTCAGTATTACTCACCTTACCAAAACAACTGTTACTACAAACAAAAAGGAATTTTTTACTACTACGTTTGTGGTTACTAAAAATAAATAAATGATTAAAAAAAACCCTGCTTTGTAAAAGCTTACTATTACCCACATCTTTAACGAGGTGTGGGTTTTTTATTTAAGAGCTCGTAAAGTTCAGCGGCAGATCGCA
>JAYSSI010000058.1:0-2378 GCA_043720615.1 Pseudobdellovibrionaceae bacterium
GCCTGCGGTTCTAGTTGATGGTGAGCCCTTAGAAGGAATTATTTCAGAGGGTGATTTAAAAGAAATCATTGATCGAAAAATCCAAACTAAGAGCTCTACTTTAGGAGCCTTCTGGCGCCGGATAAAGTCCGTTTTTACAGCTGGGTAGAACTCAATATTTAACTTGCTAGTGGTCATTTTTGATGTAAAAATGACCACGTGATAGATAGAATTATTTCTGAAAAATTGAAGAAATCGCCCAAAAGTTGTCTGCTGCTGGGTCCCCGCCAAGTTGGAAAATCCACGCTCATCCGCTCACTAAGCCCAGATTTAACCATTAATTTATCCAAAGAATCTGAATACCATCGTTACACTTCAGAACCTGGACGACTTGAGCAGATCGTCGAGGCTGGCAACTTCAAAACTATTTTTATTGATGAAATTCAAAGAATTCCTTCCTTATTGAACTCGGTCCAAGCATTGATTGATGAGTCCAATGGTCGATTGAAGTTTTATCTGTCCGGCTCAAGCGCTCGTAAACTTCGGCGGGGGCATGCTAATTTACTTCCCGGGCGCTTACTTGTTTTCCACATGGGTGGACTGTGCGGCGCTGAAATTCCAAAAGACACTTCAACCACCAGATTACTGCGGTTTGGGTCGCTTCCCGATATTGTTGTTCATCCCGATAATGAATTCTGTTCTTCACTGCTAGACTCCTATGCGGGAACTTATCTTCGTGAAGAAATTCAGGCCGAGGCCATCGTTCAAAATCTGCAAGGTTTTTCCAGGTTTTTAAATGAAGCCGCCATTTCTGCGGGACAGATTCTTGACTATTCCAAAATCTCTCGGCGAGCAAAAATATCAAGAACCACTTGCGTTCGTTTTTTTGAAATTCTTCAAGACACTTTGATGGTAGATCGTTGCGATTCCTACGCTGAAGCGGAGCAAGTAGATTTTATTTCTCATCCTCGTTTTTATTTTTTTGATAATGGAGTTCGCAATGCCCTGGTCGATAGCTATGAGTTATCACCAGAAAGAAAAGGATCTGTGTTTGAACATTTTCTTTACAATCAAATTAAAAATTCCCTACTAGCAAAAAATATTAAAGGTAAGATTCAATTTTTTCGGACTCGCTCTGGTCTAGAGGTCGACTTTATTGTTACGATTGGTTCATCAGTTTGGGCGATTGAGGCAAAAGCGGGCCAAATTAATGATGAAGATCTTAAGCCACTGAAATCTTTTTCTGAGCTGGCCGGTCGTAAAATTCAATGTGTCGCCGTTGGTTTAAACGAAACTGTCCCTAGAAAAACCAAAGGAATTTTAATTTGTGACTGGCGTACACTACTTAAAGAAATGGGCCTTTGCTAGGGAAACCTACTTCAGGCAGCGTCATTAAAGTTCAAAATGATCGTTTTTACAGCTGGGGTGCTTTCGTTCGTCGTCTAAAATACTATTTCAAAAATTAATGACTGATTTAAAATCTATGCCGCCAGTACAAACTCAGTAAATTTAGAAACTGGTGTTGCTGATTTTCTAGGACCTTGTTCTTTTAAATCTATAAGACCAAACTGGGCTAGTAACTTAACGTCTTGGTAAACATTTTTGAAATCACGCTCAACCATTCGTGCCAGCTCTTGGATAGACTTTGGCTTTTGTTGGCGGATGGCACTTAAAAGTTCTACTCTGGCACCTGTAATAACACGCCCAAAGGTTTCAAAATCTGGAAAACTAATGATGGTGTGTCCTGCAAATTTTTTTGTAGGCTTAGAAAAAGTAGAGAAAGCTCTGTTCATGGCCTTCTTAGAAGATTCGACAATCAGTACTGCTTTATTCGTCTTCATATATAAAATTCTCCTTTTTAATCATAGCAACAATATCTTGTTTTAATGCTTCAAGACCTCGATAAATATAACCGATCTCTTTTTTTCCAATATGTAAATGAGGCCCTTTGGGTTTATGATTATCAAATCCAAACACAGTTTCACCGTTTTCAGAAAACCATGCATTGTATTTTACCCCTTCAGGATAGTCTTTGTCCTTAACAATGGACCAAGCTGTAATTTCAAAGATCGCAAGTCTTTTGCTGTCCTTGTGCTTTAAAACCATTTTTTGATGTAAAATCTTAACCGCTTTCAAAAAGACCTCAATTGCATCTAATGGTATTTATGCCATTAGATGGCCCTTTTGTCCATTGCAAAAGTTTGATTTATTAAAAATTTTTGAATATTTCGATTGGAATATCTCACCCAAAAGAGGTGCAAATGCGTATAGTTTTAGATATTTATGCCTGATGTGAAGACAAAAAGAGCCAAAATGAGATTATTTAAGGCATTTCTTAGGACGGTCATTAAAAAATTCTTGTGCCAATGAAATGGTTTTCTCTTTGATCTCTTCAACGC
>JAYSSI010000059.1:0-16492 GCA_043720615.1 Pseudobdellovibrionaceae bacterium
GCCTTCGTATAAGTGACGAGCGTATTTTGAAACTTATCGAAGGCTGGTTAAAAGCCGGAGTGATGGAAGACGGCAAGTGGCGGATCTCAGATATGGGAAACCCGCACGTACGGTTCTGTGGTGGGGCCGCACCGCCGAAAGGCGGCGGCCTACCCGATGACACCTGTGACCTGGGGAGGGATAACCCTGCTTGAAAATCTTCGGTTGCTTTGTCGGACGCATAATCTTTTAGTCGCCCAACAGCTGGGCTTGCATTAGCTTCATAAATCTAATGACTCCCAGGCTTCAAAAAAGTATCTCTTTCGAGTTGCTGTGGGAAGCTTGCTCCCTCTTTCAAGTGGGAGTAAGGTCACTTAATGAAACGCCATTTGTTATTTACAGAGGCTCTGTCCTTAGTGAAGGCCAGCCGAGATCATATTATTACGGAAGCTGATATTTTGGAGATGCCTGAAAATCAGGTACCTTCAAATGTTGATTTTCATGAGTCCCAACTTGATTATTCGTCAGGCCGCCGACTTATTTGGAGCAATATACGAGCCTTGGGTTCAAAGTTTCGCTGGGCAATGGTGTATTATTTTACTTCCGTTGTCCTGGGTCTAATGATTCCCGTTATGGTGAATCATTTTATAACTCTGCTAAGCCATATTCAAAATCCTGATGCCATGAGGAATTTAATTTTTTTAGGTTTAGGTTTGGCCTTGACCGTTGTTGTGCAAGGAATATTTCTGCATCATAATTTTTATCATACACTTGGCTGCGAGCAAATCAGCACGCGCTCTTTAAATCGAAAAATTTATCATCACAGTTTGCGCTTAAGTGTTGATTCAAAGAATCAAATTCCCGTCGGAGATATAGTCAATCATATGTCGACGGACTCAGATGGAGTTTCAGAGTTTGTGTTTATCTTGTCCGAGATGATCGAGGCCGTGCTGATTATTATCGGCGCTTGTGGGTTATTATTTTATTATTTGGGTTGGACTGCTCTTGCTCCGCTGGTTTTACTTTTTACTTTAGCACCGCTTTCAAAAAAATTAGCAGGTCGATTCACCCATCTTGATGAAGTCATGATGAAGTGGCGCGATCAGCGGGTCTCATTGATGACTCAAATTCTTTCGGCCATTCGAGTTGTAAAGTATTTTGTTTGGGAAAAAAGTGTTTACGATGAAGTGCAAGCAGTTCGTGAAAAAGAATTACAAGCACGTAAAAAAGTGGCGCAAACAGAAGTCATGTCCAATGCGGCTTTTATGTCCGTCAGTTCAGTTGTTTTATTTGTAGCCCTTGGCGTGCATCTTTTACGAGGTCAGGTTCTGGATGCAGCCCTTATTTTTACCTGTGTTTCATTATTTGGTCTTTTAGAAGGACCATTAGGGCGCATGTCCAATTTGCTTTCTAGATTTACAAATTCATTTGTTGGCAGTCGTAGATTAGTGGATTTTCTTAAAAAAAGTGAAAGATCTGCAGATACTGTCTACAAAAGTTTAGTTTCTGAACCCACGGGATTAAAAGTTCGAAATTTATCCGTTCAGTACGCCTTGCACTCAAGCGAACAGCTGCCGGTTCTAAAAAATATTGATTTTGATTTAAGCGCCGGAAAATCGTTGGCCATCGTTGGATCTGTTGGTTGCGGAAAAACTTCGCTGATTCTGGCTTTGCTCGGTGAGCTTTCACCCATCACTGGAAACGTGCAGTTTGAAAATGCTATTTCAGATGATGTGGGTTCAAGACAGGCCTACTGTCCTCAAGAGGCGTATATTATTAATGGATCTTTAAGAGAAAATTTATCTTTTGGGGAAAGTGTTTCGGATGAAAGTATTCTGCGAGCTTTAAAACTAACAGCCCTCGATCAAGATATGAAATTATTCCCCGCAGGACTGAACACAGAAATCGGCGAGAAGGGTGTGAATCTATCGGGCGGACAAAAGCAAAGGGTTGCATTGGCCAGAGCTTATTTGGCGAATCCAGGAATTATTTTCTTAGATGATCCTTTGTCGGCAGTGGATGTTGATACGGAAAAGCATTTAGTTGATCATTTGCTTTTTGGAGAATGGAAAAAAGCCACTCGAATATTAACAACTCATCGGATGGAATCTTTAGCTCAGTTTGATCAAATTATTTATTTAGATCAGGGTCAAATCGTTGCGGCAGGATCTTTTGATCAAGTTTTACAAAACAAAGAATTTGCAGAGTTTTATTCCGGCCATGAGTCTGTTGTAAAAGATGAAAAAGCAATTCAAGCATCACCATTACTTCAAGTTTCATTGGAATCACAAAGTCGTATTACAGAGGACGAGGAGCGCGAAAGAGGAGCTGTTAAATCAACGGTCTATTTTGATTATATATTATCTCTCGGTGGCTTAAGTCGTTTTAGAAATTTTAATTTACTACTGCTTTTTACAGGCACCATCTTTGTTGTTCTTATGCCTTTGGCGCAAAAAGCTTGGCTTGCGCAACTATCGACTCTGCCAAATGCAATGTTGGGAGTTATGATCTATGGAGTTCTTGGAATTGGTACTTTGACTGTTGTTTTAATGAATGGTTTATTTTGGCTTAAGCGTGGAGTTGAGTCCGGACGTAATATTCATAATGCTATGTTAAAATCCGTGCTAGCTGCGCCAATTCGTTTTTTTGATTCAACCCCCATCGGTCGCGTGTTGCAAAGATTCTCTCGAGATATTGAATCCGTGGATGTGTATTTACAATGGACCTTTGATTCTGCTGTTCATTGTTTTTTGCAAGTGCTGGTGGCTTTGATTTTAATTGTTTTAATTTTACCCATCACTATTTTAGTTTTTACGCCAATGTTGATTTTTTTCTATTTTTTGCAAAGAGATTATCGAAGGCCAGCTAGAGAAATAAAACGCCTCGACTCTTTAGCCAGATCCCCAAGATACGCGCACTTTAAAGAAACTTTAATGGGCTTAACTGTGATCCGAGGCTTTAAAAAAGAAGATTGGTTTTTTGAAAACTTTAGAAAAAAACTTTTTTACAGCCAAAGAACTTTTTATAATCACTATATTTTAAATCGCTGGTTTTCGGTTCGTATTTCAGTTTTAGGTGGAGTGGTCACCGGCGTGGCCTTTGTTCTTTTGGCTTTTGCGGTCCAGAGAAATTTAGTATCACCGGGTGCTGGTGGCTTGGTATTAATATATTCATTGTCCTTTTGGGGATACTTAAACTGGGGCATTAGAGTTTTTTCTGACATCGAGTCACGCATGACCTCTATGGAGCGATTAAAATTTTATTCAAATCTTCCTCCAGAAAAAGGTCACTCCTTAGAAATTGAAGAAAAACAAAATTGGCCTTTAAAGGGCGAAATTACTTTTGAAAATGTTTCGGTTCGGTATGCGCCCCATTTGCCCCTAGTTTTAAAAGGCATCAGCTTTACAATTCAACACGGCGAGCGCATTGGTTTGATAGGGCGAACGGGTTCTGGCAAAAGCACAGTGCTACAAACCTTATTTCGATTTATTGATATGGAAGAAGGAAATATTTATTTAGATGGTCGCGAAATTCGTGATGTCAGTTTATCAACTTTAAGAAAAAATTTGGCCATCATTCCACAAGACCCAGTTTTATTTATGGGAACGGTGCGAAGCAATTTAGATCGATACAACGAGTACACCGAATTAGAAATTGAAAATGCACTGAAAGCTTCATCACTTTGGGATTTTATTTCAAAGCTAGAGCTTGGATTAAATCATCATGTCACAGAAAATGGTTCTAATTTTAGCCAAGGTCAGCGTCAGCTGCTGTGTATGGCAAGAGCACTGCTAGTAAAAAGTAAAGTGATTGTACTTGATGAAGCCACGGCCAGCGTCGATGTTCAGACAGATATTATTATTCAAAAAGTGATTCGTGAAAATTTACAAGATGTGACCTTATTAATTATTGCTCATCGACTAGGGACTGTGATGGACAGTGATCGAATTATTGAACTCTCGCAGGGCCAGGTCTTAGATATCTGGAATCCCAAAGATAGAAAACTCGACCTTCGTCCGTCTTGAAAATCATAGATTAAACTTTAGGTTCCAAACGACACCCGCTAGAATTATGACATGACCGGATTGAGAATTTTATTTCGTCTTATTTCTATTTTTGTAGTGATTCCTGTCACCCTTGGGGGCGCACTTTATTTTCTGAATCAAAAAAATTATTTTAATTTAGATCGTATTGAGGTTCTGATTGATAATGGTCAGCTTGAATCCCATTATCTCAAACCACAAGTTGAAGTCGTTGAAAAAATGATTGAAGCTTCGCGCGGTCAATCTTTATGGCGTTTGGATCTTTCAAAGCTTCAGCAAGAAATTCAAAAACTAAACTGGATAGAAAGTGTCAGTCTTGTCAGGCAATGGCCAACCACTTTAAAGGCAAAAATTAAACCCTTAGATGTAAAATTACTTTTAATGACAAAAAAAGGGCAGTTTTATCCCATCGTGCGTGAAGGTGAAATTTTAAATCCTATTGAAATTAAAAATGTTCCTGATGCGATGATTTTGCGGGGAGATATTTTTCAAAGAAATTCTAACTTAAGAAAAAAAGCAGTGAGTATTCTAGAAAACATTCCAGCACACGGTACATTTTCTAGAACGCAGATTTCTGAAATGTCATACAAAGAAAAAGAAGGATTTTGGGTCACACTTATTCGCAACGGAACTGAAGTGCGACTTGGTGAAGAATTAGTTCCATTAAAGAGTGCGCGCGTTTCTCAAGTGCTCGACTATCTTAAGTCCAATCAGTTTGATGCACGCGTCATAGATGCGGATCTATCTCAAAAAGTCCTTGTCAGGTTGCGTAAAGGTCCTTAAGCTTACGACCAAGGACTATGGATTTTGGTCCTAAAAGTTAAGAATAATAGGTACTTGCCAAGGACTTAGGATGAGTGCAAACCGACCAAGATTTCCTGTGATTGCCGGACTAGATATCGGCACAAGCTCAATTAAATTTGTGATTGCGACAGTCAGTTCAGAAGGTCGCATCGAGGTTGCTGGCGTAGGAAACGCGCCCAACAGCGGCGTCAAACAAGGCGTTGTTGTTAACATCGAAGTCACGACCGAATCCATTCGCCGAGCCAAAGAAGAGGCCGAGCTGATGTCTGGATATACGGCTCACGACGTTTGGGTGGGAGTCTCTGGACCTCATATCAAATCTTTTGATTCCAAAGGCATGGTCGCCATTAAAAATAATGAAGTGAACTCTTCTGATATCGAAAGAGTTTTAGAAGCGGCAAAAGCAGTGGCGGTGCCTGCCGATCGCAAAGTCCTTCATGTGCTTCCACGTGAATTCAAAGTCGATGGTCAAGACGGCATCACGGATCCTATTAATATGTCAGGCGTCCGATTAGAGGCGAATGTTCATATCGTGACAGCAGCGCAAGCGGCGCTAACCAATACTATTAAGTGTATTGAAAAAGCAGGATTGCGAGTGGCAGGTCTAGTTCTAGAACCTTTGGCTGCATCTATGGCAGTTCTTAGTGATGATGAAAAAAATCTTGGCGCATGTCTTGTTGATATGGGCGGCGGCTCCTGCAATTTATTATATTTAGTCAATGGCAGTGTGGCGCACACTTCAACAATTCCTGTGGGTGGCCAACATTTTACTCATGATGTGGCTGTCGGTCTTCGCACTCCTCAGGTAGCTGCGGAAGAACTTAAGAAAAAATACGGAAGTGCGCTGGCTTCATTGGTTCATGATAATGAATCTATTAATGTTGAAGGTGTGGGCGGTCGTAAATCTCGTGAA
Source organism: Pseudobdellovibrionaceae bacterium (assembly GCA_043720615.1). Classification (GTDB taxonomy): domain Bacteria; phylum Bdellovibrionota; class Bdellovibrionia; order Bdellovibrionales; family Bdellovibrionaceae; genus JAYWDA01. The sequence continues at coordinate 5,740 of JAYSSI010000059.1, forward strand.
ATTCCAAAAAAAGATTTAGCAACAGTTTTAGAAGCGCGAGCGGAAGAAACTTTAAGTTTAATTGCAAATGATGTCAGACTCAGTGGTTTATTACCTATGTTGGGTTCGGGTATTGTTTTGACTGGTGGGGCCAGTCAGCTGGAAGGTCTTGGCGAAATGGGAGAATTTATTTTTGATGTTCCTGTTCGACGAGGTTTCCCAGGTAAAGTGGGCGGCTTAACGGATGTGATCAGAGCATCTGAGTATGCAACGTGTGTGGGGCTATTGCTCTATGGTTTAGAAAATATTCCTAAAGCAAACGCAGTAGAAATTCATCTGGGTGAATCCCTGGATGGAATAACAAAAAAGATCAAAGAATTTTTTACTGATCTTTTCTAAGTTGGAGGGGACATGTTCGAATTAGAAGAAAACATTAGCATTGGTGCAAATATTAAAGTGGTCGGCGTCGGCGGCGGCGGCAGCAATGCAGTGTCAACAATGATTGAAGGAGGAATGACGGGCGTTGAGTTCGTTGTTGCCAATACAGATATTCAAGCTTTGAACGCCAATAAATCGGCGGTAAAATTACAGTTAGGTTCAGATTTAACTAAGGGTCTTGGCGCTGGCGCCAATCCAGATATCGGTCGCCGAGCAGCGATTGAATCCTATCAGCAAATTGTTGAAAAATTAGAAGGTGCTGACATGGTTTTCGTAACGGCCGGCATGGGCGGCGGAACAGGAACTGGCGGAGCCCCGGTTGTAGCAAAAATTGCACGTGAGTTAGGGGCTTTAACAATTGGTGTTGTGACAAAGCCCTTTATGTTTGAAGGAAAGCGCAGAACCAAGCATGCCGAAGACGGTCTTCGCGAGCTGAAAGAAAATGTTGATACACTTATTATTATTCCAAATCAAAAATTGTTAGCTATTGCAGGAGAGAGAACGCCTCTTTTAGAAACTTTTAAAAAAGCGGACGAAGTTTTATTACAAGCTGTTAAAGGAATTTCAGATCTGATCAATATTCGTGGTCTGATCAATTTGGATTTCGCAGATATCCGAACAGTGATGAAAGAAAAAGGCCTTGCGATCATGGGCACCGGCGTAGGTCGTGGCGAAAATCGCGCGGTTGAAGCGGCGACGGCAGCTATTTCATCGCCACTTTTAGAAAATATAAAAATTGATGGAGCCACTGGAATTATCATTAATGTTTCCGGCGGATCTGATCTTAGCTTGTATGAAGTCAACGAAGCGTCAACTCTTATCACTGAAGCAGCTCATGAAGATGCTGAAATTATTTTTGGTGCCGTGATTGATGATACTTTGGGTGACGAAATTCGAGTGACAGTGATCGCGACAGGATTTTTTCAAGAAGATCGACGTCAATTAAAAGATGCGATGACTGAAATGCAAAGCTTTTTAAATCCCAATGGACAAGCCATGCAATTTACAATGCCGCCATTGCCACCGATTCCAAGTCTTCACCAAGACTTGAATAAAATTTACGCTCCAGCTCCGGTTCCAGTGGCAGCACCAGTGATTCCTCCTTTGAGTACTGTGCAAAATACAGTCAATCATTTCACGCAAGAACACGCGCAGTTAGCTGAAGCAGCTCCGGTCGTGGTTAGAGAAGAAATTCCAACTCCGATTGCTCCGCTTGAAGTGAATCCATTAACTTCGCGAGATATGCTGATGGCTAAAATGAAAGCTTTTAAAGAAAGCCAAGACATTAAATCCAAGCATTCTCAACCTGAGCAATTGTCGTTGAACATGGAAATCGAGCAACAGAGTTTAGAAGAGGCTCGCCGTATGGCGCGGGAAGTTCTTTCTTCACCATTTGCCAATCAAAATTTGGAAGTTCCAGCATTTATTCGCAAAAAGCAGAATTTTGATATAAATAAAGAGTAGTGGAAGCTTATTTTTTATCAGATATCCATTTAAAGTCAGTCGACGAGCGCAACGGGGAAACTCTGTTGCGCTTTTTAAATTCAGTGGTCGATTCTTTAACTCATAATAAAAAAGAAGTTCATGTGTTTCTTTTGGGCGACATTTTTGACTGGTGGCTCAGTGATCACAGCGTTTTTGTGGAAAAATTTTATCCTATCATTGAACCCATTAAAAAAATGATTCAGCTGGGTGCAAAAGTTTACTTTTTTGAGGGCAATCACGATTTACACATTCATCCTTACTGGGCTGAAAAATTAGGAGTTCAAGTTTTCACAGAACCTGAATATTTTAACTTAGGCGGTTGGAAAGTCCGTTGCGAGCACGGAGACCTTATCAATTTAGAAGATAAAAATTATTTACGAATGCGGGCGTTATTTCGACATCCTGTGGTCGAAGCTATGGGACATTATCTGCCAGGAGTCATGTGGGAAAAAATAGGACTTTTTTTAAGTCATAAAAGTCGTAAATACAGCGCGGTTGATCGTGAAAACAAAGAACAAGAACTGATTCAAATGGTCAGGACTCATGCCAAACGGGCCTATGAGGAAAAACCTTTTGATTTTATCATCACAGGACATATGCATGTTCGAGATGAATATTTTTTTGAATCAAAAAAAAATAATCCGGGATCATTTAATTTAGGAAGTTGGTTTGAAGACGTTAAAGTTTTAAAACTAACAGAAAGTGGTCCGCAGTGGATAACGATCAAAAGTTAAAAGAACACATGGTGGATTCCCAGACTGTGTTTCAAGGACGGTTTTTAAAAGTCATTCGGGACCGCGTGATTAATTATGACGGCAAAGAATATATGCGTGAATATATCAGTCATCCAGGGGCGGCCTTAATTATTCCAATGACCGCATCAGGAGATGTGATTCTTGAGCGTCAGTTCAGATACGCCCTCAAACAAGTTTTTTTAGAATTCCCTGCTGGCAAGACCGATTCAGGAGAAGATTCTTTGGCCACTGCCCAGCGGGAGCTGAAAGAAGAAACAGGATTTACGGCAAAGGAATGGACTTTCTTAACCCGAATTCATCCCGTGATAGGTTATTCCAATGAATGGATTGATGTTTATTTAGCAAAAGATTTAACTCAAGGAAGCGCTCAACCTGATCCTGGAGAAAAACTACATTTAGTGCAAATGACTCACAAAGAATTGATGCAGAAAGTTCAAGCCGGAGAAGTGACTGACGTTAAAACTCAGATTGCTTGCTTTTGGCTTGAAAAAATCATCAGCAAAGAATGGCAGAAGTAATGTTTAGAGCTATTTTTAAAAGTTTAAAAAGTTTATTTGATATCAAAGTCTTATTTTTAATGACGATTCCATTTTTTATTGCGTCTTTTTGCTTAGTTTTACTTCTCTATTTATTTTGGACTCCCTGGACAAACTTTTTAGTCGCGACCGAGGCTTTTAAATGGATGCTAGAAAATATCGGTGATAATTTTTTTCTAACTTCTTTTAAATTTTTAATTTTGGGGCTTGCGACTTTATTTGTTTTTGGTCCTTTATGGTACTTGATCTGCGTTTTTTTAATTTCTGTTCTCCTGCTGCCCATGTTGTTACCCCATCTACAAAAAAAGTTTTATCTAGGACTTGAGAAAAAATTCGGGGGTAGTTTTTTTGGAAGTTTTAAAAACGTTTTTAAAACCACCTTTATTTATCTTTTATTTTTAGGTCTAAGCTTGTTATTTTGGATTTTTACGCCCCTAGGCCCACTGGTCAGTTTGCTGGCGACAGCTTATTTAAATAAAAATATTTTTATGTATGATGTATTACAAGATTATGCTTCAGAGCATGAACGATTGGAATTTCAAAAAAAACATCTGAATGAAAGTTGGTTCTTAGGTATAGGAACTGCGCTGATGGCTTGGATTCCAGTGATTAATTTTATAGCCCCGTCATTCACTGCGCTTTCTTTTATTCATTTCTACCTTGGGTCATTGCAAAAAAGTCGCGAAAAATAATCGGACTAATTGAGCTCCTCTAAACGCTTAATATATTCGCCCAAAAGATCTGTTTCATTGATGCGATCTTGAAATTCTCGGGACATCTTTTGATGATCTATCTCTTCAATTTTTAAAACCGAAATGGACATTTTTGAACTTGTTTTTTTAATAGCCTCTTCAAAATATATTTGAGTTTCAGAATTATCTTTCCGAACACCAATATCTGAAACAATTTGACTGATCATCCCAAAAGTTTTTAACGGAATAATTAGGGAATGCTTAGATTTAGTAGCTTCAGACTCTGTACTGGATCTAATAAATTTACTCTGCAACATTTTTGGTGTGGCCGTCGACATTTCTTGAAACCAAAGTTCAGTTTTAGATGATAATGGTGTTTTTGTTTCAAAAGTGATTAAGGCGTCAAAAGATTTAACCTGTATTCCGATCCAGCGAATTTTGCGGCGAAGCTCATGCAGACCTTTTTCAATATCGGCATGATCAAACTTTAATTCTTTAATATCTTTTCGGATTTTTTTCGCATACGAGATCATTTCACCCAGTAAAAATTGACGATCTTTTTTAGGGTTTTTCCAGTGATCGTAGGCTTGTAAATCTTTAGCTGTTTTTCTAAATTGCGTTTGCTCTAAATCGTGAATTTCAAAATCTTCCAAAGATTTCTCAAAATTGGCCCGGTCTTTTAAAACTTGATCTTGAAAATACTGAGCTAATTCGGGCTGCTTAAGCTCTTTCGCTTTATCTCTCAAAGATTCGTGCAATGCAATTTGACCAATTTGGTCTTCAAGTGCTTTAAATGTTTTAAGGAAAGGTTCAAAAAATTCTGCATCTTTGCGTTTATAAATATGAAGGATCGATTCAATTCTAAAAATAACGGCTCTTAAATCTTCAGTGATCACCAAATCAACTAACGACGAAGATGTTCGTTTTGATTGGGAAATGAAAAAACTATCTAAGGCTATAAGATCTCGATGAAGAGCCTGATAACCTAAAGATTCCTGGTCATTAAATTGAAAGGCAGGACGACTGTCAGAAAATACTTGTGAGCAGACGGGAGCCGCGGCGCCCGCAAAAAGCAGAAGTGCTGGGCAGATTAATACAAATAAGCTGATCGCCAGGGCTTTAAACATAGAAATTGTGAGTGCAATTCTTTTTCCGGTTCTAGTCGGCTATATTTCAAAAGAAGCTTAGAAAGTGTCTAATATTTAGTCCTGAAGACCAAAACAGGCTTAAAAATTTAGATTGTACTCAAAAATTTGGCCCCGTAAATAGCGGGTGTTATCTCCGGCAAAAAGCACCGAATTATTCGTCGAGGTTAAAACGACATTCATACGATCGTTAATTTTGTAACCGATTCCGTAAAGAACTCCGAGTCCTAAGTAATGACTTTCAGTTTCTTGATAAAAAGACCCCAAAATATCAGTCCCGGCTTGGAAGAAAAGACCAAAGGAAAAGGCATAATTCGCGCGTGCGGTCAGCCGGTAATACCAAGGAATACCCCAGCCTGGCCGAGGATTTAATTTCTCACTGTTGGTGCCTAAAATAGCTCCGCCAAAATCAAAGCCAAAACTGCCCGGAGTTAAAGTGGTATATCCGCCGCCAACACCGATTAATTCGATAGTGCCCGTGGTATCGTCAGCCACCACGCCTGCGTTTTTGACATATTTGTATTCAAGATTTAATCGAGAGCCTATGAAGCTGACATAATATCTGGCTTCAGCCCAGGAGCTCATAAAACTTATTAGCAAAATAAAAAGAAAGTTTTTCTTCATAGAGTTCAAATCTGCCTCAAGTCTATCGTATCACAAAAGCGCAGATTGGGAACAGGGTCTAGGCGATTTCCACTGATATTTCCACAGATAATTCTTGAAATTGGTCCAGCATTCAGATATCCGTCTGTGCACTATGAACATAAGAAACTTTGTCGACACTCATTATAAGCATTTCAACGCGGCTTCTTTACGTGACGCAGCTGTTGGATACGAAAAACTTCTTTCTTCCGGTGGTCAGATGCTGGTCGCGTTGGGCGGAGCAATGAGCACAGCTGAGCTTGGTAAAAGCTTAGCCGAAATGATCCGTCAGAATAAAGTGCACGCCATCAGCTGCACAGGCGCGAATCTTGAGGAAGATATTTTCAACCTCGTAGCCCACAAACATTACAAGCGACTTCCTGATTACCGAACTTTATCTGCTCAAGATGAAAAAGATTTGCTTGATAGCGGTCTTAAGCGTGTGACAGATACTTGCATTCCAGAAGGCGAAGCTGTTCGTCGTATCGAAGGATCTGTGATGGATCTTTGGTTGGCGGCTGATAAGGCTGGCGAAAGTTATTTTCCTCATCAATATTTTTATAAAATTCTACTTTCTGGTGAACTTAAAAAATATTATGAAATCGATCCTAAAGACAGTTGGATGCTAGCCGCCGCAGAAAAAAATCTTCCGATTTTTGTTCCTGGCTGGGAAGATTCTTCTATTGGAAATATTTTTGTAGCTCGTGTTCACGATAAAACAATTAAAAATATTCACACAGTTCGCACAGGTTTAGAATATTTTAACGAAATGTTTTCTTGGTATCCAAGCACTGTTAAAAAAGGTCCGATCGGATTTTTTCAAATTGCTGGCGGTATTGCTGGTGATTTCCCAATTTGTGTTGTGCCGACTTTGATTCAAGATTTGAATCAACCGGAAACTCCTTTATGGGCGTATTTCTGTCAAATTTCTGATTCCACAACCAGTTATGGTTCTTATTCAGGAGCTGTTCCTAACGAAAAAATCACTTGGGCCAAGCTTGGTATCGATACACCAAAATTTGTTATCGAATCAGATGCAACTATCGTTGCACCGTTAATTTTTGGATATTTACTAGGCTGGTAACTCAGCCTTTAACTTTCAAAAAGTCTCTCAGGGGCTTCTGGGTGAAAATCGTTTTCAAGTTTCGCCATCACAACAGAAGCCAAACAATTTCCAACTAAATTCACTGTCGTTCTGGCGGCATCTAAAAGTTCGTCCACACCTAAAATAAGGACGGCAGCTTCAATTGGTATTCCAAAAGTAACAAGTGTTCCTGTGAGAATGACAAAGGAAGCTCTTGGAATGGCGGCAACACCTTTACTGGTTAACATAAGAGAAAACATCATCATCAACTGTTGCTGAAGACTGAGGTCAATCCCTGCGGCCTGAGCACAGAAAACAGAAGCTAGGGCCAAGTACAAAGTGGTTCCGTCAAGGTTGAATGAATATCCAAGTGGCATCACAAAAGACACAATTCTTTTAGGGACACCAAATTGAATCATACATTTAATGGCATCAGGTAAAGCCGCATCGGAAGATGTCGTTGCAAATGCAATGGCGGAGGGTTCGCGCACGGCTTTCCAAAAACCCTTCAATGGAATTTTCATCACCCAAATGATCGGAATAAAAATTAACAAAATAAAAAGAGCTAAAGCTCCATACAGAGTTAACACGAGCTTGCCTAAATTAATTAAAATACCAAGACCACTGTGGCTAACAGTGTAGGCCATGGCGGCGCCAATTCCCAAAGGCGCAAACTTCATAATGATACCAGTAAACTTAAACATGACTTCAGACAAGCTTTCGCAAAAATCCACCATCGTATTTCGATGCTTACCATGAAGTTGCATGAGAGCTAGCGCAAATAACACCGCGAAAAAAACAACTTGCAAAACATCATTCTTGGCGGCGGCCTCAAAAAAACTTTTTGGAACAATATGTTCAATCACTTGAGCTGTAGAAAGTTTTGCAGTTGGAATATCTGCACCGGATGCGGCGACATCTTTTAATGAAACGCCAACCCCAGGCTTGACCCAATTCACGGCCACAAGTCCAAACAAGAGAGCAAAAGTGGTGACAATTTCAAAATAAATAATGGACTTAAAAGCCAAGCGACCAATTTGCTTCATATCTTGCATATGGCCAGCAATACCAACAACTAATGTGCCAAAAATAATTGGTACGATAATACATTTAATCATTCTTAAAAAAAGATTTGAGATCACCTGAAAGACAGGGGCACCTCCAGGAACAAAGTAACCTAAAGCAATACCAATCCCCATAGAAATAAAAATCCAATGAGTGAGTGAGATCTTTTTTAAAGCATTTTTCATTAAGGGCACTCTTTCTGCGCTTGTTCGCAAATTTGCTGATAAGTTTTTTGTAGAATATCGGGTTGGTTGAAAATTTGCGAAAGTTCAGTCAAAGTCTCAATGTCTTCTAAGGTTGGTACTACTTGTAATTGCGAAGTCAGTTTTTTAAAATTAGCATCAAATTTTTGCACTCGTCGATAAAGCCCCATTCGCCGAAGATCTTGGGAGGTATTTAAAGATTTTTTTAAAGCGAGAGACTCTGATAAAATAAGGGGAGTATTTTCTTTTAAAAAAGTTTCGATATTTCCTTGCTCTTGAAAAAGTTGTTTTAACTTTTGAACAAAATTTATAAAATTATCTTTTATTAAAATAGCTTCAGGATCAGGCTGATTATTTAAATTTACTTTAAAAATATTTAAAACTTGATCAGCTGAATATTGACTGCCAAGCCCGCCATTAGGATTTAAAGGCATTTTTCCTCCGGCACAATCTAGCATAAAACGGACCGAAGAGTGGCAATTGGTAACAGCCCATTGGTAAACAAATATGGGCTGCCATTCAGGCAAAATATTTTCATCCCTATCACTTAATTTGGACATCAAACAAAGAAATTTTTCAGTAAAATCTGTGGTCGAAATATTTTCGGGTTGATAAATCGGCTGACAGACGGGGGCTGAAGTAAGGTTAGCTAGTGAAGGATCTGGACTTCGAATTGAAGCAAATCCCCCGCGAACTGCATCGCGTGTTAGGGAATAAGGCATACCAAAACTGTTATCTAAAGTGACAAGCCAAGTGTGATCAAATCCCATCCAACCCACCGTGGGAAGGGCCGCCGTACACTGCTGAATATTGGGATTTGAAATAAAATGGGCTGGGGGACTTGCGGCCAAAGCCCAAGGATTTAATAAGCTTAATAAAAGTAAGATCCACATAGTGTAACTCCCGTCACAATTCTATGCGCGATTCTAAGTCATTGTCTCTAAAAATGCATAAAGCGAAAGTGGCTTCGCCCCTTTCGCTTTATTTCGAGCTCATCCTCTTTCTTACTAGAGGAGGTTCGAATGTCGGAATCTTTAAAAGACACTGACCAAGTGTTACATAGAAGGTATCGGCGTTTTCTGAAGTTTTTTGAGCGGCTATTAAAAATATTTTTATTATTTTTAATAGCTCTAGAAAAATTAAGAGATCTGTTTAGTTAGATTTTAAGAATCCTTGAGGGCGCTTCAGCGTGTTCAAACTCGAGGAATGGGTTTTCTAACCCGAAGAGTTGAGCTTAAGGAATTGCGAGGGTGCGAAGCCACCTTAATCTCGACCTTAGTCGTACTCAAAAATTTGATTTCATTAAATACGACGTCATATTTTTTAAAAAATCAACAATCGGGATCACCAGAATATTATCAATAATTCTTTTCTCATGACCACCGTAAATAAAAAAACAATCTGCCATCGGATAATCTTTTTTAAAGGTGCGAAGGCCATCCAGCTCACCGCCACGCATTCGGTCGGTTCGCTTTATCTCAAGTGCCTTAATTCCTTGATTCCCATAAAGAACTAGATCCACATCAGGTCCTTTTGACACCTGCCAACTAAATAGATCAAAGCCCCATTTTTGATAATGATTCTCTGCTCGAATTTCTTGATAGACTAATGTTTCCCACGCAGCCCCATCAACTTCCTCGATGGAATCAAGAGGACCCTTGGGTCTTATCGTTTGAAAAACTCCGGCGTCGAAAAAGAAAAACTTAGGATGTTTAGTCATCAGTCTTTTTGCTTTTTTAGTAAAAACCGGTAGCCTTTGCGCGATAAAAAGATCTTCAAGAATTATAAAGTATTGTTCGACGACTTTTCTTTCAACGGAACAATCTTGAGCCACTTTCGAAATATTTAAATATTGACCCTGTGAAAAACTGGCAGATTCAAGAAAGCGAGAGAAGGCAGCGATATTTCTAGTTAATCCCTCCTGCTGAAGTTCTTCTTTCAGAAATGTCTGCAAATATGAACTCAAGTAATCTGCTGGGTTTTTATTCCCAATCGCCATCGGTAAATGGCCAAACCTGATCGATTTTTCAAATTGAAAATCATCTCCAAGCTCTCGAACTGTTAAGGGAAACATCTGTTGGTTAAAGGCCCTGCCGGCCAGCAAATTTACGCCTTGGTTTCGAAGTTTTCTAGCGTTTGAACCCGTAAGGACAAATTTAATTTTTCTCTTTTCAATCAGTCGATGCACTTCATCAAGCAGTTGCGGAATTTTTTGAATCTCATCAATAACAATCCATTCTGGATTTTTATTGATGATTTTTTCTTCAAGACGTGAGGGATTTGCCAGTAGTTCATTAAATGTCTGAGCATGCAGTAAATCGATTTGCAGACTGTCTTTAAACTCCTTTTGAATCCAAGAAGACTTGCCTACACCCCGGGGACCAAAAAGAAAAAACGAGTTATTTTGATATGTTACAGATCTGGAATACATAACTCCATTTTTGCATCAAATATGGAGTTTGTTTATCCATTTTTGAAAATCGAGTCCTTTTTATAAGCAGATATGGGTCTAAAAATGCATAAAGCGAAAGTGGCTTTGCCCCTTTCGCTTTATTTCGAGCTCATCCTCTTTCTTACTAGAGGAGGTTCGTATGTCGGAATCTTTAAAAGACACTGCACAAGTGTTACATATGTCCGATTTCATCTTAAAGCGCCACCCGATTTCATCAAAGTGTACCACCGGAGCGGTAGCGACGTGATGTTTACTTGAGCGTTTTATTTAATTCAAG